>JAFUTH010000006.1 GCA_017484285.1 Treponema sp.
CATATACGCAATGGCGTTTTTCCCGCTAGAAAGCGTGATTTTGTTTTGCAAGCGGTGCATGGCGACCACATTCGGGTCATTGTTGCGGTCGGGGAACGAGCCAACCAGCTCCGCATTTTCAAAAATCGTGCGCAAATCCGCAAGGGCTTCAAAATGCTCCTGCACGGAAAAGCCGTTCACCACCGACTTTGTGACCGCCTTGTCGCTCGCCACCTTGCCCAGCGAATTTTTTGAAAAACGCACCTTTATGCCGTGCTTTTTGTTCATGATGATTCTGTTCAAAAAAGGCTCGACCTGTTTTGCTAAAATTGTGCGGCATTCGTTTCGCACAAGGTACTCGGCACGGGAAACTTTGTAGACGATGTATGCGTCCGCCACTACGCGCCCTGTTCCGCTCTCCACCCATAGCCTACGATGATGCCCATCATGCCATTCGTCTTGTAAAATGCAGTTTTTGAACTCGTCCATTTCAAAAACTATACACCTTTGGCGGAAAATTCTCAATCTGCCCTTGACTTTGTGGCAAAATCTGATATATTTAAACCGTTCAGTGGACTGTATTCATACAGTTGTCCGCTTGCAAAAGCCGCTGAAGCCTTATTCCCCTGCCTTGTGCGGGGGATATTTTTTACACATCATGACGGTAAAAATATCTATCTGGTTTCACATTCTTCAATCATTTTGCGTATTTCATTCTCATTTCCTGCCACCATTCAAGACTCTAAATAATTTCGGACAAATTTTGTTTAGAAGAATACCAGTCATTGTTCCCAAGACAATTGTTAAAAATCCAGCAAGCAAAAATTGTACAAGGCAGAGAATTCCGTGCAAGGGAATTATTTTCTGGGAGATTTTGTTAATCGATGTTCCAAGAAACGGCGTGTGAATGGCATAGAGAAAGAATGAGTATCCTGCCAAATATTCCAGCCTGTTATAGATTTTTTGGCTCTTTACAAAATAAACGGACAATTTCAAAAAGAATAAGCACGAAATTATAGTTCCTAAAAATCCGAATGAATATTTTCCGTCAAAAAGCAAATCAAATACAACAGACAGTATCAGAAGCAATACATATTCGATGATTTTTATTTTATCTGCCATTTCAAAGAATGAAATCTTATATCTTGCAAAATAAAAGCCTGCCATATAAAAGAATAATGCACCTGAACTTACGGTGAAAAACACGGGGATTTCTTTCAATGCTATGATTGAAATAACAATAAGCATACCGCCCGCAAATTTTTCACATAAAAATTTCAATAATGGCGACAGCAATATAAAAATCATTAAATCACGTAAAAACCAAAATTGATAAACCAATGGATTTTTAAAGTCTTCAGCCAAATTATGATAAGTAAATACTTTTATCCAATCCAAACCGTTCCAATTACGGACAATATTTATCGGATTCATGAAAAATGGGGCAGTCTGAGGAATTGACTGTGCGACAAAATACAAAACAATTGTTATTGCAGTCCACAAAACATAGGGAAGCAGCAACGATTTGCTTCTCTTCCTTAATAAAACAGAGTATTTGTCATCCTTTGAAAACTGCAAATATGACGCAAAAAGGAAAAATAACGGAACAGCCGCACAGCCAAGAGTGTTGCGGACAAAGTTCTTGAACACCTCAATCCATTTCGGCTGGATAAAATCATAGTGATAATAATTCAATGCAACGTCCACTTTCAGATTTGCATGAATAAAGACGACAAGGACAATCAATAAGAACCTAAGGCTTGTTATTCTTTTGGAGATTTCTTCTGGAATTATTACAGTTTCAGTCTCTCCTGTTTGGGCTTCCATTAGTTTTCCTCATAAAATGAATTTGACTTTTTCTAAAATTGCCGCGAAAACCGAGTGAAACAAGGTTTTCGCGGCAATGAGATTAGTCAATCTCATTGCCTACTATATAGTAAGCAATTTTTTTGGAATTTCGGCTAAATCGGATTTTATAAAGTAAAAAGTCGATTTAGCCGTACTTATATCGATATTAGTACATTTTAGCCGAATTGTAAACATAAAAAGTCGGCTATTTTGTCCTTATGGATAAATATGCATCAGATTTTGTAGACAATTTGATTTTTTACCGAACGAAAAAGAATATGTCTCAGTTGGAACTTTCGGGAATCTGCGAGTGCGCAAAAAGCACAATAAGCGGCATAGAATCACGGAAGAATTATCCGTCTTTTGAGTTGATTCTAAAAATCGCCTACGCATTGGAAATTACACCCGCAGACCTTTTCGTGCGTGATTCCAGCAAAAATGAAAAGGAGATAAGAGCACATATCGAGCATATTTTGTCCGAAGGTTTGAAAGAATTATTGGATAAGGAATTTTCAGCAAGATAATCTCTCTTGAATGTGTTTGTAATCCAAGCGTTAGGGATTGTAGGGGCAAGCCGCAAGGCTTGTTGCGGAACGAAGTGAAGCAATGGAGCGACAGCGTAACCCCGAAAAGCCCGACCCGAAGGGAGCGAAGCGACCGTAGGGTAACGCCCTTATTCCTACTATGCCTCTTACGTATACTCGCATAGAAAACTAGCATTGTACTTTTTGCGCCCACCGAATACACTTATAATACAGGAGCAAAACACTATGGCAGAAAAAATAAAACAGACGGCAGGGCGCGAGCAGGCGGACGGGCGAAGCAAAATCACCGTGAATATCTACTACACAGGCACGAACGGCAATGCCCGCGCTTTTGCGGAGGAAATGGAATCGGGCGGAACGGCGGATGCAATCCGCGCGGAAAAGGGAAACCTGCGCTACGAATACTTTTTCCCGATGGGCGACAGCGAAACCGTCCTTCTGATTGACCAGTGGGAAAGCCAGGAGGCAATCGACGCGCACCACGCCTCGCCCATGATGGCGGAAATTGCGCGGCTCCGCGAGAAATACGACCTGCACATGAAAATAGAGCGGTTTGTTTCCGACACGGCAGGAGTGCCAGAGACGGACAAGCAATTCATACGGAACTAAATTAACGGAGGAAAACATGAAAAAACTCATCTTGACACTTTTGATAGGAGCATTTGTTATGGGAAGCACTTTTGCAAAAACGGCGGTCGTGTATTTCAGCGCGACGGGAACGACGGAGCGCATGGCGAAGAACGCGGCAAGCGCGATGGGCGCGGACATCTTTGAGATTGAGCCGATTCACAAGTACACGAGCGCGGACTTAAACTGGAACGACAGAAAATCGCTCACTTCAATCGAGTGCAACGACCCCAAATCCCGCCCCGCGATTGCTCACCCCATCGACATTTCCGCCTATGACACGGTGATTCTCTGCTACCCAATCTGGTGGGCATACGCGCCGAAAATCATGTACACCTTCACCGAAAGCCAGAACTGGAGCGGAAAGAACCTCATCACACTCTGCACATCAGGCGGAAGCGGTCTCGGACGGAGCGGCTCCGACCTCGCCAAATACGCGAAAGGCGCGGCGTTCAAAGGCGGCAAGGACTTCACGCGCGGAAGCGGCGACGATGTGAAGAAGTATATCGAGGGGCTGAAATAGGTCGGGGTGAAGTAAAAAATCAGAAAGCACCGCCTACCCCCTGCCGCCGAGCTGCCGTGCTATCGCGAAGCAGCTGTCGCCCATTTTATGTTTGAGCCAACCACATTGCTGAGCGCGATTTCGTTTGCCCCCGCAAGAGCCGCCGAAGTGCTTACGGCAAATTCCGGCATACTCGTTCCGAGCGCGACAAAGCCAAGTGCCAGAATCACCACATTCAGAAAAATCATGTTGTTCTCCTTATGACTTACATGGCGATGTTTTTGTAAGAATTTCCTTTTTGTGATACTCTTTTGCACGCGATGATTAACACCTACAACGAATCGAATCTGCATGCGACGCTCAAAAAACTCTACGCGCTTGAATCAAACGGCATGATGGAAGTTCAGCTCGACGACACGCCGTGGATTTGTGACATTCTCACCGAAACGGGCGACGTGATTGAGATTCAGACCGCAAATCTTTCTGCGCTCACCGAAAAAGTCTCGTACATTCTTGAAACGGGTCGGAAGGTAAAAATCGTGCACCCGATTGCCGAAACGAAGTGGATTGAGCTTTACGCGCGCGACGGCACACTCCTTCACAAAAAGAAAAGCCCCAAAAAAGCGACTCTGTTCGATTCCCTGCGCGGCATGACGCAGATTTGCCCGCTCTTTTTGCACAAGAACTGCACGCTCGAAGTGCTTTACTGCGAAATCACCGAACTGCGGCGCGAGACCGAAGCCCCTGCGCAGACGCAGAACAATGCCCGCCGCCACTTAAAAAACTGGCTCTCAATGGGAAAACGGCTCGAAAAAATCACGCGCAAAGAAGTGTTCCGCACCAGAGCCGACTGGGAATCGCTCATTCCAGAGTCACTTCGCGCAAACGAAGACGGCACTCCCCCGCTCTTCCGCACGGTCGACCTCGCTCGCGAAATAAAAAAAGCCCAGGGCGCAAAAAACGCACGCTGGGCAAGTCTTTTGATTTGGATTCTCGTAAAGATGGAGATTCTCACGCTCGCAGAAACACGAGGAAGAAGCAAACTGTATCAATTGAAAACGGAAAACTGAAAACTGAAAACGATGTTCAAGTTTTCCGATTTTTCAACTTTCAATTTTCAACTTGCTTTCGCGTGTCTGAATCTCTTCTTGAGCTTTTTTGATGCTCTCAACGAGCGCGACGACGGCTTCATCGCTCGCAAGCAAGGACTCCGCTCCCTCTTCGATAAATGCTTTGTATGCACGTTCACCGAGCGCGGCTTTGTCTTTTTTGATTTGCGCCTTGAACTGCTGAATCTCAATCTTCAAAACGCTCTCGTCGCCGAATTTTGAGACCGCTTTTCCAGATTTGTCGAGCGCATTCTTTAGTCCTTCGACGCCCTTGTCAAAATATCCTTTTAAGTCTTCTTTTGTCATATCGTTCTCCTCTGCACGTTCTTTCAGTATGAATTATGCTCTGTCTTTATTGTAACTCATAATTTTTTTATTGCAAGCAAAGTTAAATCGTCCGCCTGTACATCTTCGCTCACACCTGTGTAATACAGATAGTTCACCTCGCCTGCGTCAACCTTGTTCTCGCAATAGTAACGGTAACGGTTGAAGTGTTTTTCGAGGAAAGCATCGATTTTTCGGTCGATTTTTACCCCCTCGCCCGTAATCTGAATCACGGTCTTTGACTTGCCCTCAAGTGTCATCGTCGTTTTGTCGACTGAGCCTGTTGAGCCGGGCTTTTTGTACATGCGGAATACCTTTTCGACGGCGGTAAGCGCAATAATCGTCTCTTCGATAGTGCCCGCACATTTTGTAAAGTCGAATTCAAGCGTCTCGTCGGCATCGGGTGCATGATAGCGCACGAGCGTGTATTTTTTTCGGTTCAGCACTGCCTCAATCACACCCTGCACACGATGCGACTCCAATTGCTCTGATGTATCGCCTTTTTTGTGTGTCTCATGCACGTCACCCTCGTTCAGACCGTCCTCGGCACAGGCGGCGACCTCAAATTCTCCGTTTCGGAAAAAGCGCGTCGATTCCTCGATGCCGTCAGTGTAGAGAAAAAGCACGTCAGAGCGCTTTAAATGCAATTTCTCGACTTTATAGCCGCCCTTCATGTCGACCATAAACGAGGGAAGCGGACCGGCAGCCGGCGTTTCATGGAGCATGAGCACTTTCATTTTGCGCTCAACGGAATCAAAATAGTGGAGAATATTGTCGCCCGCGTTGCAAACAAACACATCTCCCGTCTTTGTATCAAGCAGACAAATCATCATCGCGGCGAATTTGCCCCGCAAGCCGAGCGATTCAATGAAGTCATTGATGTCGGAAGCGAGTACGTCGAGTTTGATGCCGTTCTTTTCATACTTCCAGCCAGTGAAATAACGGCGGAAAATCGTCGCGACAATCGTCATAATCAGTGCGGCAGGAACACCGTGTCCCGATGCGTCGCACTTGATGAACGCATACCAGCGCTCGTCGAGTTTTTTGTAGTCGAAGTAATCGCCAGAAACCGCGTCCGTGCCCTCGTAGTAGCCGAAAATTTCGAGCGTCTTGTCTTTGTAAGATGCGGTTGTCTCTTTTTCTGTGCCTGATGTGAGCAGCGGAATGAATGCTTTTTGCACGGCTTGTCCGTCGAGGTTCATGATGTTCAACTCAGCAGTCTCGGCACGCGCTCGGGCCGCCGCTTCCCGGTCTTTTGCCGCGCGCTGATACGCCAGTTTCGCCCGCTCTTCGTTCTTCGCGCCCTGCACCAATCCCCGCGTCATGTCATTGACTGAATCGCCGAGCGTGCGGATTTCGTCGTGCGAAGTAATCTTGATTTCAACATTCTCAAGCAAGAGTTTGTTTTCCGTCTCCGTGATTTTTTTGACGTGAGAGACGATGCGCTGAATCGGCGAGGTAATAATCGAAGCGAGCATGAACGCACTCAGAATACCGAACAACGCCGCAATTCCAGACGCTGTACCCAACACAAACACGATGAGATTCCGCGAGCGGTTGACCTGAGAAATGAGCGTGCTCGTGTCGACTTTCATCAGAATGAGTGCCTGAATGACGTTTCGGCTGTCACGCGCTTTCTGATAGAACACCGGCCAATAAAAGAAGTAGTCGCTCGTGCTCATATCAAGCGCTTCGTCACTCATCGGGGGAAACGAACCGTATTTTTGAGTGGAAAGCTCGTTGAGTCGGCTAAAAATCACGCTGCTTGAGTCGCCGCCGGAATACGACAAGTCTTTGACGATTTCAAGCGCCTCTTTGTTAAGCGCGAGGCTTTCTTCACGGAAATGCTCGTTCATGGGCGAGACCATGCGGACCGTTCCTGCGTCAAACGATGAGGCGTCAATCTTGGAGAGAATGTCTTCGTCGTTCGTCGCCCAAACGTAATCCATCGGGTGCGTCCAGTCGGGCGCGGGAAGTCCGTCAATCTGGTAGCTCAAGATGGTCGCATATTTTGATTCCGCGAAGTTGTCGGCCTTGTTGATGATGCCGCCGATTTCAACGATTCGGTCGCGCCCGTCATCGAGATAGGTCTGCAAGTCGGAAGCCATATCGCCCATGACGACTTTTACGCGGTCTTTCAGGCTGGAGATAAGAATCTGCTCCTGAACGCGCATCATGCGAGAGCCAATCGTGCCGGAAATGCCGATTACGATGAGCAGCAAAAGCGACGTGATTGAGAGCGCGAATTTGAGTTTGAGCGAGACCTTCACCCTGACCGCCGCATGCAGCCCTTTTATGTTTTCCTCAGCCATATAATCTCCTTGCAGAATATGCTTGATTTCATGCCGAATCGCGACGGCATCTTTTGCGCTCGATACAATTCCGCGCGTACAGGCAACCATGCCGAGCAGGACGAGCGCAATCATGCACCAAAATACGATGTCAGAGCCGACCACGTAGTGATTCGTGGCAAACGGAACGATTTTCCAATACGGCTCGAAGTTATAGCGCTTTTCGTATTTGACTGTTCCCCGCTCGCCGATGACAAGCGTGTTTTTCCACGTGGTCGTGCCCCGCTCCGAATGGCGCACCTGCACCGTGTATGTTCCGGATTTCATCGCATCAATCGTAAGCCCCGAAATCACATCGGTATCAGCCGATGTTTTTTTGAGCGAGTAGCCGTTTCCGTCAGAAAAGCAGTAGGACTCTCCTGTCTCGGTGTTTTTTAGGATGACTTCGGTGATTGTGCCGTCATATGAGAATTCCTGGCCGGTAATCGCAAGCGAGATAGCGCCGAAATCGTCAGCCTGCGCCGTAACGTTTTTAATGACCGTTGCCGCCTTGTATTTGTTGAGGAAGAGCGGTACGGAAAAGGGCTCGCTCACGTTGCCAACGCTGTCGATGACGCAAACCGAAAACACATACAGACCATTGTCGCGATTACGGAACGAGACGCGAGGCTTTGCGCTCTGCACGCGAGATGATGGTCGTTTCGCACGAGAAAGCGCGTCGGCGTTTTTTTCGAGCGCATCGGAAAGCATCGTCTGAGTCTCATCGCGCGTAAAGGCGATTTTTTTTGTTTTTGAGACCTCAAGATTTTTTGCAATCGGCGCAATGCGGCTCAAAGTCCAAGAATAGCCCGCAATGTCTTCGTCTGCACCGTTCGGCTTCCATGAAAAAGCGACATCGTTTGAGAGTGCAAAGCCAAAATCGTCTTTGTCAAAGAAAATACTGCTTACGCGCGCAGGTGGCGTCTGGTCAAAATAATACTCAAGCACGGCGACATCAGACCAGTTTCCCGCACGGTCAAGCACCGCCGCCTTGAAAAACAAGCGTTTGTCGCCCTCCGTGTCCGCCGGAATCTCCGCAGTGAGCGTATTGTCGCGCACCGAGCGGAATTGCGCGCTCAGTTCGTCGCGCACCGGCTCTTCATCTTCATAAAATGTCCAAAGCGCGCTAAAGCCCGCGATTTCAGACACGTCATCCGGCATAACGACTCGCACAGATGGATTTTTGAGCGCACTATGCCATCCCGCCTTAAAATTCTTCGGCTGAAACACGGGAGGAAAAGCCGTAAAATCCTCATTGAGGAGCGCAATCTGCTGCTGACCAGATTTTTGCTGATGCCACACGAGAGAAAGCGTCTCAGAGCCGCGCGGCGATGACGAAATGACGGCGCATGCAAAGCCCGAATCTACAGAACGGCTCTGCCGGAGCGTCACCGAGTCGATTTCAACCCACTGAACGCCCAAATATTCGGCAAGGTGCACCATGTTCATGCCGTTGCGGTTGTCAAACCAGAGAATAAAAAACGAATTGTGATAGATAAACAGCGACGGTCGCCTGCCGTTGCCGAACTGATTGAGCAACTCAACATCGCTCTTGTCGAGTATTTTTCCGTCGCTCGAGAGCGGCGCAACCATAACCGTCGCCGTTGCCCCTGTGCGCGTCGTGCGCTCCCAGGTGATTTTTGTGTCGCCGCCGTAGGAAAGCACCATCGGACGGAAATTCTTGTATCGCAGGAATTCGGGCATTCCCGGCGAGTCGGCGAAATCATCGTCTGTTTCCGAGCCGAGTGTAATCACCGAGTCATCGTTCGTCACGACCGTCGGAGTCGTCCATGAAGAGCCTTTTCGCGTTGTCGAATACACCTGCGAAGTCGTGGAATCCTTTCCGTACCAGCCCTCAAACACCACCATGTCCGTTCCATTGACCTCTGCAAGGAACGGGGAGAAGGCATTTGAAATCATCTCAGCGGGCTTGAACGAGCTTAAATCGCTCCATTTCTTGCCGTCAGCCGATTCCGCGTATAAAATCGAGAATGAGGATTCAGTCGGACTCTGTTTTCCTTCACCGAGCGAGACGAAAAGCACGAATCCTCCCGCCGTCGATGCAAAAATGCGCGTCGAGGTGACCTGCTTCTGCTGAACGGGGAAGGCAAAAGACTGGAACGCGGCGGCATGGTCAGCCGACGAGTAGATTTTTACAATGCCGTTTGAATCCGTCGAATCAAGCACGGAGACGGCAAGCACGCCGTTTTTCGACACCGCGACCGAATACATGTCGGGCACATCCGTCCCCGAATAGCGGAACGAATCTGGAAGCCTGCGCACGGGCGACCAGGAGCGAGTTCCCGCCTTTGAAATCCATGAGACAGAAATCTCTTGGCGCACCTTGTCGACTTTCTCAAAGAACACGTACGATGCCGCGCCGTCACTTACTGAAATCGGGAAATACGAATTCTTGTCGGAGATGACCTCAAGCGAATCCCAGAAGAATTGCTCTTTTTGCTGTGCCGAAAGTACGTGCGGCATCACAGCAAAGAGCACGAGCGCACAGAGCGCGGAGAGAGAAAACGGTCTTCTTTTTGCGAAAAGAGCGCACTTCATAGGCATCCTACAGACGTTTCAAAATACGGTTATAGAGGTCGACAACCTTGCGGCTTTTCTGCGCGGCAACGCCAGTCATCAACCGATCCATAAGCGTTTTTGCTTCGGCAAATCGCCGCTGGTTAAACAGACGGCCTGCTTCAGAATACATTTTTTCGTCACTCTGTGAAAGAATCGGAGTCGCCGTCGCACCGATTTTCAGCTGAATATCGAGCTTGAGTCGCGTGGCTTCTTTGTTCGTTCTATCGAGGGCAATCGCCTCGTTCGCGAGCTGGAGCGCATTCGAGAGTTTCGTTTCGTCAGAGCCAGCAGCCGTAAACGCGGCTTTTGCGCGGGCAAGCTTGTCGTTGAACGCCTTTTTCGTATCGTTTTTGACGACCTTTTTGGGGAACATGCCGAGCGCGTCCTTGAGATTGTAGATTTCCTGCGACAGCCCCGGATAATTCGGATTGATTGCATACAAATCTTCGAGGTCGGCAAGCCGTTCGCTCAGATTCTGGTTCATCTTCGCCGCGTTGTACTGATTCTCAAACTGGCGCGGGAAGCCCTCGGCATCGATTTCTTGCTGAATACGGAGCGTCAAAAGCCGCGCTTCTTTGTTGAGCGGATAGACATTCTGCACATTTCGGATATTCCTGAGCGAGACGTTGAACGCTTCTTCCGCCTCAGAGAACTTGCCCTGATTTTTCAGTGTGATACCGCGCTCAAAGCTCTGCTTCGCCATATCGATACTATACGACAATTCCGGATAATGCGGGTCTGAAAGAAGCAGCACACGCCCGCTCTCGATGTTGCGGATTGTGCGCACGATGTTAAGCAAATCTTCGATTTCGTTGTCAGGCTCCGCGCTCACCTTGCTCCATCGCGCCTGTGCCGTTGAGAGCGTCGTTTCCGCAGCGTCGAAATTGCTCGAATAGTAGAGCGTCGCGGCACGGTCTTTTAAAGCAAACACTTCGCGGAGCACTTTTTCGTATTCTGCACTCTGAATCTTGTGAGCGAGCGCGCTCAAAGTCTCTTCGCGCATCGTCTGAATCTGGGTAGAGAATTCGATGTCGAGTGCCTGCGCAAAGCCCTCTGACGCGGCATCGACCGCACGGTTCGCGTTGTCAAAATCTTCTTTTTTGTATGCGGCAAGTGCCTTGTCGTATTGCGCATACGCCTCTCGAAGCACGTTCTCGTATTGCTTGATTTGCGTCGTCGCGGTGGTGATGACGCTGTAATTCCGCGCGTACAAGCCGTCAAAATTGCGGATGATTCGCTCGAGACGGAGCGTTCCCATGCGATACGTCTCGTTCGTGTCGGTATACTCTGCGCCCCCCGCAAGCGTCTCCCGCTCCTTTGCAAGCTCCTGCCGTTTTTCGGAAATCTGCGTATTGATGAGTTCGGCTCGCTCCTTTGCGACCGATGGATATTTTTTGAGGAATTCCGCGACAAACGAATCGTCTTCCGTATTCTGTTCACCGTCCGCCGTACCGTACAAGAGGAATGCCACCTCATCGCACAGACGCGCATAGCGGTCATAATCCTCTTTTGCGAGCACCGAATACGCGTTCGCGATGTATCCCCAAAGCGTATCGGCATGGGCAAGCGCCTCGGTAAGATTCTGGTTGTTCAGTGAAGTGAAATAGTCAATCTGCGCGCGGAAATCAAGCGGCGCATCGGTAATGCGCACCCCGGGAGTCGTTCGCTTTGAAAGCGTTGAGATTTTCAAGCGACCGCCGCTCAATTCGACAAGCTCGGCAATCTCTTTCTCGTGTTTCGACAGTGAATTGAAATACGCGCTTTCCCGTGCAAGTTCATCGGACACGAGCGAAAGGTATGAGCGGGAATCGGCTTTTATCTGTTCATAACGCATGAGTTTTGAGAGATTTTGCGCAATGACTGATTTTGAGCGGCTCGTCATGTCGATTTTTTCTGGGTGCTGCTTTTCAGCGGCAAGCTGCTTTGCGCTCGTGTAGGCAAGAGCCAAATCCTCAATGTATTCATGCACGAATCCCATCGAGTGTTCATATTCGCTGTGCTTTTTTCCGATTGTTGAGCCGTCCACCGTGCTCTCGAGTGCATACAGCGAATGGAGCGAAATACCAAGCTCAGCGAACTGCTTTGAGAGCGCGACGTTTTTTTGCTCCCCGTCGATGTTCTGATAGAGCGTATAGATTCGATTTTCGGGCAAAGCCTTGAGCGTTGCGTTCAGAATCGAAAAAACGACCGCATTCGTTTTGTCTTTCATCGCCTCAATGCGCGTGTTGTAGTAGGCTTCCATTGCGCCGATAACGCCCGTGTCAGGATTCGACTCATCGCCGAGGATAAATTTTTCGTAAAAAGAGATATACGAAGTGCCCATGAGGAGCGGATTTCGCTCCTCTGCGACTGCTTCCGCCGTTGCAAGTGTGCGGGTTTCTTCGATAATGCGGTTATGCAGCGCGGCGTATTTTGAGAACGCGTCTTTCACCTTTGAGAACGCTTTCTGACAGGCATCGAGATTCGCGTTTTTCGCCGATATTGCCTGCATATACTCGGTGTAGGCTTTTTCACACTCAAGCTCCCGCGCAGCAAAACTCGCCGACGTGAGGCTTCCCGCGATAAGCGAGCGAATATTGTTCACGGATTTTCGCACCGGAGACGTAATATCGCTCTCGTAGGAGACAAGCACGCCAAGCCCCGATTCGTCGGGATTCTCCGGGTCAAAGACGACATCGCTCGTCTCGTTTTTGATAGAAAAGCCCTCTTCAAATTTGACAGCCGCCTCTGGATAGAGTTCTTTTTTGACGAGCTGGGCTCCCTCACGCATAATCCGATTATACAGGATGAGGACTTCACCGAGCGTGACAGTGCGGCGCGCGAGGTTCGTAAACTCAATGACCGTTTCCGTAGAGTCGAGCTCGGAGCTTTCAAGTTCGGTGATACGCTGGAGTTTTTCGCTCTTTGCGTCGTCATCAGCAGTCTGTATCAAATCGACGAGGGATTGCGCGCCCTTGTTGTACAATTCGCGGGCATCGAGCACGTGTTGGATTCGTTTTTGCGCACGGTCGAAGTCATTCGGATGCGCGGCGATGTATTTGCTGAGTTCTTTGAGCGCGTCATTGTATGCAGTCGCCTCGATGAGAATATCAATCTGCTTTAAAGACAACACTTCATCATCAGTACCCTCTGCCTGCGGAAAGAGAGGCAGAACGCAAACGAGAAAAAGCAGCATGAGCGAACAGCGTTTTTTTGACCGCATCTATCACAATCTCGGTAACATTTTTAATTCTTTCGAGATAATTATCCGAAAATCCATTATACTATAAGTGAATGAAAAAAATCTTCGTTACGCCGTTATTTTTCATTTTTCTCGCACCAATTGCCGCGCTGGAGCTGACCGACATTCAAGGCTCCCTCGGCGACGTATTTTCAAGCACCATCGACGATAACGAAGGACTCACCTCATTCCGCTCGCTGAACATTCCGTCGGGCGGACGCACCGAAGCACTCGGCACTGCATTCACCGGGCTGAGTGACGACATCACCTTCTTTGATTATAACCCGGCAGCAAGCGCAATTCTCGAAGAAACGCAGATTGCCGTCTTCCACAACGCGTGGATTTCAGACTCTGCGCTCGAAACGCTGAGCGCAACGCAGCGCACAGGAAACTTCGGATACGGCTTCCAGCTCAAATGTTTTTACGTTCCGTTCACCGAATACAATCTCTACGGAGAACGCGTCACTGGAAGCTACTACAGCGAGACGGCGGCAACGTTCAACGTCGCCTACAATTTTCTTGCAGGATACAATTTTAAGGGGCTTGCCGTCGGCGCAAACGCACGCGCGGCATGGCGAAACATTCCCGACTACACGGACAATCAGACCGACGCGATTATTTCAGGCTCTGGTCTTGAGCAATCGGCGCTCGGTCTCATGGCAGATGTCGGCATGCTCATGCAGTTCAACGCGCTCAAATTCTATCACGACCGAAAGGCGAACCTCACGGTGGGACTTGCACTCACCAACGTAGGCACCGCGCTCACCGGCTTCGGAAACAGCGTCACGACGGACGACCCGCTCCCCACGCGCATCGCCGCAGGTCTTTCATACCGCCCGTTTTCACGTATTATCTTCACCACCGAAGTCAGAAAACCGCTCAACCTCACCGATTTCTCAAAAAGCGGCGCATTCTCGTTCGCGAGTGGCATCGAGACGCAGATTACGCGATTCTTCGCGTTCCAACTGGGCTTTTTGCTGCAAGGCGCAAACCCTCGCATCAGCATGGGAAGTGAATTCGAGTTCAAGAAGATAAAAATGGACGTTACCTACACGTTTGATCTAACCTCGTCTGCAAATCCCGTGAACCACATCAGCCTGAGCGCAAAAATGCTTCTCGGTGACCGCGGACGCAAAGCCCTCATCGAAAAAGTAGATCAATGCTACCTCGACGGACTCAAATTCTATGCGGAAGGATACTACGACGAAGCAATCCTCAAATGGAACGAAGCGATTGTCACCGCCGCGTCAGACCCGCTCAACATGCGCTTCGAGCCGGCGGAACAGGCAAAGCGAGCAGCCGTCAACTTCAACCGAAACAAATTCGACCTCGAGAGCATGTACAGCGTTTCATTCGACGAAGAATAGCAAAAAAGCGAACCGATTATTTTTTTGGCGAGAACATGCGGAAATTCATCCACGGGAAGATAGTATGCGCACGCTCAAGGCGCGTGAGCCATTCCGTACTGACCGTATTCGAGCCGAGCGCATCGAACACAATCATGAAGGCCTTTATCGACTCTTTGAACCGTTTTGTCGCATATTCAGGGAACACGCCGTCGTGAATCATCTTCGCCCACTCACCGCTCTGCGCAAGCATGAGCTCCTTTGCCCCCAAGTCCAAAAGACGCACTTTTAAGCCCGTCTCATTCGGGAATCGATCGGACAAATCAATCATGCGTTCGCACATCTTGCGTGTGTAGCGAATCATCCAGCCGTTCGTGCTGTCAAGCAAATCTTCGCCATAGCTGTTCCCCTGCGCAGCCCCCGGATACGGAAGAATCTCTTGCAGTGAGAACTGATTGCCGACGAGCGGAGCAGGAACAGCGAGCGTGACATCAGAAGCCGCCGTCTTGCGGATAACAGACTCAAGCCACACAACTCCCTCGCTCCAATCCTGACCAAGCGATTTTGCGTCGATGACACAGAGCAGAACCGGAGCGTTTTTATCCATGAGAGACGCAGCTTCGTCCAATTTTGCTTTTTTAGACACGCAGAACGCCTCCGCATCCCGCTCTGCCTGAGCATACGCCGCTTTTTCGTCGTATACGGACGGCTCATCGCCATCGTTTTTCCAATAGCAAAAGTGAGACGGAATGCGCGCCATGCCCTCTTCAAGGAAGGCAGAATCAAGCAATGTCTGCATCGGAAGCTCAAAGGCGATGTCCTTCGCCTGATTTTTATACACTTCGTTTGATGAAAATCCGTCCTCACCGCACATGTCATCGGGCGTGTCTGCGTCCTGCGCAAACAGGGCAAGCGTCGCCTGCTTGAGCGAATTGTGGCTCTCGACGTCACAGCGGACGGGCGCGAAGATGCCGTGCTCAGGAAGCGTGTCGCTGAACAAGAGCGAGCGGATATCGACGATGGTATAGCGAAAGCCGTATGAGCGCAGCACGGTTTCGATTCCCGGCGTGTAGCCCATGAACGGAAGATAAAAGCCGTCTGGATTCGAGCCGAAATAGTGACGGTGCGAATACAAGCCGACCTCAACCTGCGCATTCAAGATTTCGGTCATGTCGCCGTAATGTGGTAAAAACGCGTATGTACCGCAGGTAGCAAGCAACTCAAGCGAACCTTTGTCAGCAAAATACGAAAATTCTTTGAGCAGATTCAGATTGTACGTCTGTGTGAAGTCGAGCAAGTCCTTTTTTGCCTTTGCGAGGCAGCTTTTTGCGTTCGCGCATAACGCCTTGTCGCCAGAGAGACGCGCGACTTCTTTTTCACCGAAGGCAATGCGCTTTTCAAGCCAGCGCACGTACTGCTCTTTGATAAGGTCATCGCTCAAAAGCGAGCACAACGAAGGCGAGAAGACCATCGCAAGCTTAAAGGGAACGTTCTCGTCCTCAAGACGGTGGAACAAATCAAGCAACGGAAGATAGGTCTCCGAAATCGCGCCGAACAAAATATCATTCTGCAACGCGTAGTCTTTTTCGTTTTCATGGCGGATATAGCCCTGATGACCGACAATTGTTAAAATCAGATTCTTTGACATATACTCCCCGCCTACTCTTCAAAAGACTGTCTATATTTTTCGTAGTGAGATTTTAGAAGTTTTTTCATGCCCGACACTTCAAGGATTTTCGGAACGTCAACTTCCTGACCGGGAAATGCCTTCGCAAAAATCGCTGGTGTCTTCGGCAAAAGGATTTTCTTTGATATGGTGAGACTGTCCGTGAGCCCGTCCGCAAAAGAAGCGACCAAATCGACGCGGAAATATTTTCTGCCTGGCTCAAGAAGCACATACTGCTCACGGTCTTCGGTGCGGATTTGAATATCATAATAGACGAGCGGACTCACATCGTCTTCATGCTCAAAATAAGAAATGCGTAACAGAAGAGTCTTAAAGCGTGACGACTCAGAAATCTTTTTGAGTCCTTCCGCGCTGATGTCCCAATAGACGAACGCCCAGACGGGGTTGCGCAAGATGATGGAAATTTGCGTTTCGTTGAAAGATGCCGGCAATTCCGTGTCCGATTCGGGAGCTTCACCGTCCTCAAGTTGGATTTCTTGCACAGGATGCACGCTCTGCGCAGATTCTTCGGCAACCTCAAGCAATTCACCGATAATAAAACGCCTGTTTAAATTATCAGGAATATCGATGCCATAATCATCAGCGAGCGCAATAAGATCGGCTGACGACAAGGTTTCAAGATGGGCAAGTGATAAAACGTTATTTTCCATATCTTCCTTTTTTTATTGCTTACAATTCTCTTAAAAACTTGAAAAAAAATCAACTAGTATTTAAAATATACGTAAGGGGATAAATTTGGACTCACGATTTGCCAACGAAAAACTTTGCGACTTCATATCATCAATTCAAGACACCGTATTCTCGCTGGAAGACATGATTACAAAAATCAATGACACTACGCCAGCGTTTGCCGATGAACTGAACATCGGCAAAATGCAAGTAACGATTGCAAGCCCGCAGAGCGTCTACGAACCACTCGGCATCAACCGCGAAATCGTAAGCTATCAGAGCCCGGCAGGATTCAACCCCACACCCTACAACAAAACATACGTCACCGAAGAAAACGGCATCGTAACACTTTCCGCATACCCTAAATTTGACGTCGTGTGGTCAGAGAGCGACATAAAAGCAATCAATTGTTTCATCGACCTCTCCTACCTGCTTTGCAGCCGAGCACGTCTCTTAAAACTCATGTCCACGGTCAAAAAGACGGACGCGCTCACTGGCTGCTACAATCTGCACGGTTTTCAAGAAATTCTCGGCGAAATTCTCTCCATGCACGAGATTCACAATTATGCGGTCGTATTCCTCAACTTCAAGAATTTCAAATACATCAATCAGCAGGTCACGCCCGACAACGGCGACATTATCCTGCGCAAATACAGCATGCTCGTCCGCGGCTTCCTTGAAAATGACGGCTACATCACCCGGCTCGGCGGCGACAACTTTCTCGTGCTCGTCACAAAACAGCAGCTTTCCAGATTCCTTGAATTTTTGGACAGCATTTCAATTTCCGTCAACAACAAGGGCATCGTCCAATCCGTCAAAATCAGTGTGCGCGCAGGCGTATACGAAGCAAACGAAGAAACCACATTCGGTGACATCATGTCGAATTCTGCCGTCGCGCTTGGAGTCGCACGGCGCTCAAAGCAGCATGACATCATCTTTTTCCGGCAGGAGATGCTTGAAAAAGTCATTCACGACAAGGGCATCTCAAACATGTTCATGGATTCGCTCGCAAAAAACGAATTCAAAGTCTACTATCAGCCAAAAGTCGATTTGCGCACAAACACGCTCTGCGGATGCGAGGCACTTTCCCGCTGGTACGCGCAACGCTTCATCATGCCGTCAGAGTTTATTCCTGTTCTGGAGCACGAGGGCACAATCAAGAACCTCGATTTCTACGTGCTGGATGTCGTGTGCAAAAACATTCGTGAATGGCTCGACAAAGGCATTGAGCCGGTTTTAATCTCAACAAACTTCTCAAAACTGCACCTTTCAGACGAGCATTTCGAAGAGCACATCATCGACACGCTCAAAAAATACAACGTGCCGTCAAAATACCTTGAGCTTGAGCTTACCGAGCTTTCTGATTACCAATACTTCGATAGACTCGTGCGTTTTGTAACCACCATGCAAAAAGCGGGGTTCAAAATCTCAATCGACGACTTCGGCACAGGCTTTTCGTCAATGAGCCTTATTCGGAATTTGAATCCTGATGTCATCAAGCTCGACAAATCGCTGATTGACAACGTAGCGGCGGGTGATGACAAAAAATCACAGACGGACCGAATCATCAGCCGTTCAATCATCAACATGGCGCATGAACTCGGCATAAAAGTAATCGCTGAGGGCGTAGAAACAAAAGCACAGGCTGAATTTTTGCTCGCAAACGAATGCTACATGGCGCAAGGCTTTTTATTCGACAAAGCCCTCGACCACGACGAATTTGAAAAGCGGCTCATCACGAAAAAATACGAGATTTAAATTTCTCACAGAGGACACAGAGTTCACAGAGAGATTTCAAGTACAAGGAAATCGTTCAGCTATAACACATCCTCTGTGCGCTCTTAGGCTCTGTGAGGAATTTTTATTCTTATATCGTTCAATCTGTTCAACGCTTCGTTAAGCGTTTCGTCTTTTTTGGCGAAGTGGAGACGGACGAAGCGATTTTCTTTTTCTTTAAAGAAGCTAGAGCCAGGAACCGCCCCTACCCCCACTTTTTGCGCAAGGACTTCGGCGAATTCTAAATCACTTTCAAAGCCGAATTCTGAAATGTCAATCAGAATGTAGTATGCGCCTTCGGGAACGGTGTGCTGTAAGCCGATTGATTCCAAGCCACGCAAGAACAAGTCGCGCTTGTGCGTGTATTTTTCCTGCAAGTCGCGGTAATACTCATCGCCGAACTTTAAGCCCGTGACGGCGGCTTCCTGCAAGGGTGCGGCGGCTCCCACAGTCAAAAAATCATGCACTTTTTTGATTCGGTCGGTGATTTCGGGATTTGCCTGCGTGTAGCCGAGCCGCCAGCCCGTGATTGAATAAGTCTTTGAAAGCGAATTACAGGTAATCGTGCGGTCTTTCATGCTGGGCAAACTTGCCATATACACATGCTCGTGCGGTTTGTAGAGAATATGCTCGTAGACTTCATCGGTAATGACGAAAGCGTCGTATTTTTTGGCAAGGCTAGCGATAACCGCAAGTTCTTCGCGCGTAAAGACTTTGCCGCACGGGTTCGACGGGTTACAGACGATAATCGCCTTTGGCTTTTGCTTGAACGCGTCTTCAAGCACGGTTGTGTCAAATCGGAAGGTCGGCGGAATGAGCGGCACATAAATCGGCTCTGCCCCCGAAAGAATCGTGTCCGCGCCGTAATTTTCGTAGAACGGGGAAAAGACAATCACCTTGTCGCCGGGATTCGTCACGCTCATCATTGCCGCCATCATCGCTTCGGTTGAGCCGCAAGTTACGACAAGCTCTGCGTTCGGGTCAACTTCCACTCCCGAAAAGTGCGTGATTTTTGCGGCAAGAGCCTCGCGGAAATTCTGCGCCCCCCAAGTCGTTGAATATTGATGGAAATCTTCGCGCGTGACTTCGGCAAGGCGGGCAAGGATTTCTTTGGGCGGCTCAAAATCAGGAAAGCCCTGCGAGAGATTCACCGCGCCGTACTGATTTGAGATGCGCGTCATGCGGCGGATTACGCTGTCGGTAAAAACACTTGTTCGATTTGATAATGCTGGCATACAGTTCTCCCAAAGAGTTTTAAATTTCTCACAGAGCACACAGAGTTCACAGAGGATTTTCTCTGTGTTCTCCTTCGCTCTGTGAGGAATTCATTTTACATAAGATATATTTGAATTCAAGAGCCTTTTCGGGTCAAAGGCGAGTTTTACGGAATTCATCAGCTCCACATTCACGGCGGGGGTTTCGGCGAAGAAGAAATCGCGTTTGCTTGTGCCAAGCCCGTGTTCGCCCGAAATCAAGCCGCCTAAAGCACGCGCTTCGGCGTAAAGTTCGGAAAGATTATCGTGAAGCTCTTTTTCCCACGCTTCTTCGCTTCTCGTTCCGCGCACCACGCACAAATGCACATTGCCGTCGCCCGCGTGTCCGAAGCTAATCATCTGCATGCCGCTTTTCTGTTCCAATTTGTTCACGAACGCAACGAAATCCGCAACTCGGGCAATCGGAACTACTATGTCAAGCGGCTCTTGCTCGCTCACCGCCTCAACCGCTTTCACCAAGCAGCCGCGAATGCGCCACACATTCTGCGAAAGCTCCGTGTCTTCAAGCGTGATGATTTCTTCTGCCGTTTCTGAAAGAAGCGTTTTGAGTTTTTTTACGGAGGAATTTATTTCTTCTGTGCTTCCGTCAAAGGTCAGAAGAAGATAGGCTTCGTAATCGGCAGGGAAACGCAATTTTAAGAAATCCTCACCGAGTTTTATCACTTTTCTTTCTATGAATTCAAGCGCGGTGGGATTGAGGTTCGCTTTTAGAATCTGGGGAACAGCCTCAATGCCCGCTTTGAGCGAGCTGAATCCGACCAAAAGGCTCAAAGATTTTTCGGGCTTTCCCACAAGGCGAAGAAGGCACTTTGTGATGAGCGCGAGCGTTCCTTCCGAGCCGATAAGCACATCTTTTAAATCAAGCCCCGTGGTGTCCTTGCGGTTTTTTGTGCCGACTTGAATCACGCGACCGTCTGAAAGCACGGCTTCAAGTGCCATCACATAGTCGCGCGTAACGCCGTATTTGACCGCACGCATTCCGCCCGCGTTCGTGGAGATATTTCCGCCGATTGAGGCTCGTTTTTCGCCCGGGTCAGGCGGATAGAAAAGCCCGAGACTTTCGACATGCTTTTGAAAATCTTCGAGAATCACGCCCGGCTCAACCCATGCGGTGAAATTCTCCTTGTCGATTTCAAGGATATGGTTCATGAGCGAAAAATCCACGATAACTGAGCCGTCATGCGGAACGGTAGAGCCGACAAGGTTCGTGCCAGCCCCACGCGGCGTGAGCGGAATGCCGTTCTTGTATGCGAATCGGGCAATCGCGCTCACCTCGTCGGTTGAAACGGGGAAGACGAGCGCGGAAGCATTTCCCTTTTTGCGACCAAGCGTATCGGAAAGAAACTTTTCTTCGATTGCAGGAGCAAAAACAATGCGATTTTTATCAGAAATAATGTACGAAAGTTCGGTGATGTCTGCCATGATGCTGTCCTAAAAAATTGTCACACGGATTCGGAAAATCTAACGATTTTCCATAAAGAATAACAAATATTTTGCGTTAGCAAAATCAAATCCGTGTGACAAATAGTGGGGGTACGGGGGCTTGCCCCTGTAGATGGGGGTGTCGGCGCAACGAAGTGCGACGCAGGGGGAAGGCTTTCCCCCTACAAACTCCTAACTGCTCACTTCTAACTTCTCACTGATTAGAATTCGTTGATGTCCCAGCCTTCTTTGATGAAGTAGCCGCCGAATTTTTTGTTGAAGACATCTTCGGTGTCTTTGGTCTGGAAGGCTTTGACGACTTTTTTGAAGACTTCGAGTTTTTCAGGGTCAGCGAGGTCTTTTCCGCGGGCTGCGACGAGGTTCCAGTACTCTTTTTCGTCAACCGAGGCGTCTTTGAAGATTGCAGACTCTGTTTTGATACCGAAGTCGAGCGCATAGTTTCCGTTTACGATTGCCGCGTCAACATCTTGAAGAGCTGACGGAATGGTGTTTGCCGCAAGCTCTTTGATTACGATGCCGCTCTTGTTCTCCGCGATGTCGTTTACCGTCGGGTTGAAGCCAGCTCCGTCTTTAAGGGTGATAAGCCCTGCCGCCGCCAAGACTTTGATTGCGCGACCGCCGTTTGTGACATCGTTCGGAATTGCGACGACCGAGCCTGCTTTAAGCTCAGAAACTGATTTTACTTTGACTGAGTACAAGTTGAGCGGAATGATGAAGGTATTTCCGATGAGTTTGACATCGTAGCCGTGATTTTCGATTTCGTTCTTCAAGAAAATGCGATGCTGGAACGCGTTCAAGTCGATTTCGCCGTTTGAGAGCGCGTTGTTCGGCGTAACATAGTCAGAGAACTGCACGAATTTGAGGTCAATGCCCTGCTTTTTGAGTGCTTTCTGAGCCGGTGCCCACAAATCCTCATAGATTGAGCCGACCACGCCGAGTTTGACGACCGTGTTCTTCTTTTTAGCCGCAAAAGTTGATGTGAGCGCGATTGCGCCGATTAAAACCGCTGCGATAATTTTTTTCATATTGAACTCCTTGTTTTTATTTCCTAGTTAGTCACTAGGTTGATTTTTATGCGTATTGTTATATTCTCTTTTACCTAGTATGTCAATGGGTATATAAAAATTTACATCTTTTTTGCTCGTGAAAAATTCTCTCGCATGCTCGCCACACTCGCATCAAATTTCGCTTTCTCTTCGGCGGTCAGCTTCAGCTCAATCACTTCTGCCACGCCCTCGTTGTTCAAACGGCAGGGAACGCTCGCAAAGACATCGCGGTAGCCGTATTCGCCATTGAGCAGCGTTGAGACGGGAAGAATTCTGTTTTCATCGCCGTAAATCGCTTTTACCACATTCGCAATGCTCGCGCCGATTCCGAATTCCGTGCTTCCCTTTCCGCCGAGAATAATCCAGCCTGCTTTCTTTGCCCGAAGCGCGATTTCTTCCAAGTCGAGCTTTCCGAATCGTTCAGGCTGTTCTTTGATAAGTTCAAGCAAAGGCTTTCCCGCCACCGTCACCAAGCTCCACGGAACGAACTGCGTTTCCCCGTGTTCGCTCAACGCATAGGCATTGATTGATTTTTGGTCGTAGCCAGTCGCCTCAGCGATTGCACGGCGCACGCGGGCTGAGTCAAGCGTTGTGCTCGTCGAAAGGATTCGCTTGGGATTCCAACTCAATTTTTCCTGTAAATAATGCGCCACCACATCAGCAGGATTCGAGATATTGATGATAATTCCGCTAAATCCGCTCGACTTGATTTTGGGGATAATGTCCTTCAAGATTTCAACGGTCGCGCCCAAAGTCTGCTGCCGGTCGTTCTGCCCCGCCTTCATGTCAGGAAGCGGGCCAGCCGCCACAATGAGAATGTCCGCGTCAGAAATGTCAGAATAGTCGCCCGCATACACCGTCACATGCCGGTCAAGGTAAGTCGAAGAGTCAAACAAATCCAACGCCTGTGCCACTGCCTTTTCTCGGTCAATGTCGATATACACGATTTCTTCCGCCAAGCCCTGCGAAATCAAAGCATATCCGCCGTGGCTTCCGACATGCCCCGCCCCAATAATTCCAATTTTCCGTCGTGTAAGTGCCATACAATCCTCCCCTAGTGTTTATTATTCTTAATAATCTTGTTTCCGCCGAGCTGAATCAGGTTCACGATAATCACAAGCACGATAATCGTCACCCACGTCACATCAAGCTGATTTCGGTCATGACCGTACATAATCGCATAGTTTCCGAGTCCGCCCGCACCAACAGCACCCGCCATCGCCGTAAGACCGATAAGACTCACCGTGGTAATCGTCGTTCCGCGCACAATCGGCGCAATACTTTCCTTCAAATACACACGGAAAATAATGTCCACCGGGGAAAGCCCCATGCTCTCCGCCGCCTCGACAAGACCTGAGTCCACTTCGGCAAGCGCACTCTCAATCTGTCGGCTAAAAAACGGCACCGTCCCAAAAATGAGCGGCACAATCGCGCCACGGATTCCAATCGCCGTTCCCATAATCAAGCGCGAAAGCGGCATAACGCCCGTAAGCAGAATGATGAACGGAATCGAGCGGAACAGGTTAATCAGCTTGTCAAAAATCTGATACACCACACGGTTTTCAAGCACGCCGCCCTTTTTCGTCACCGTAATCGTAATGCCAATCAGCAGTCCGAGCACAAAACTAATCGCACCCGACCAAATCGTCATGATAAAAGTCTCCAGCAAGCCGTTCAAAAAACGCTCAGGATGGCTCGCCACATTCGGCAAAATCGTCTCAATAATTTCTTCCATGTCATTTCCCCTCCTTCAACACTTCCACGCCGACATTCAGTGCCGCGATGTGCTGTAGCGCACGATCCACGACTTTTCCTTCGCCGCTCACAATCGCCACCGTGCCGCCAATCGGCGCATCCTGCACGATTTCAATTTCCGCGAAAATGATGTTTATCGTCACCTCGTAAAGCCGTGAAATCGCCGAAATCAACGGCTCGGACACATTTTTCTGAATGTAAGTGAAGCGCACGAGTTTTTCGTCCTTTTCAAGATGCACGACTGGTGAATCTTCGGCAATCAGCTCCTCGACCTTTGAAAGATTTGAAGTCGAACGGATAAATCGCTTTGTCACTTCGTTCTGCGGATTCGCGAAAATCGAGAACACATCGCCCGTCTCCACGATTTTTCCCTTTTCCATGACGCTCACTTTGTCGCAGATTTCTTTAATCACTTCCATTTGGTGCGTGATAATCACAATCGTAAGCGAAAGCTGCTCTTTCAGTTTTTTCAGAAGCTTTAAAATCGACTTCGTGGTCGTCGGGTCAAGCGCACTCGTCGCCTCGTCGCACAAAAGAATGTCGGGGTCGTTCGCAAGCGCACGAGCAATCGCCACGCGCTGTTTCTGCCCGCCAGAAAGCTGGCTCGGAAAATTCGCCGCCTTTTCGTCGATTTCAACGAGATTCAAAAGTGAATGCACTTTCTCAGAAATTTCGCTCTTCGTCAGCCCGCTCCGCTTCAAGGGAAACGCCACATTGTCAAAGACATTCCGGCTCGGCATGAGGTTAAAATGCTGGAAAATCATGCCGATTTTTTTTCGCTCCTCGCGAAGCTCTTTTTCCGAAAGCGAGAGAAAATCCTTTCCTTTTACCAAAACGCTTCCGCTCGTGGGGCGACCTAAGAGGTTAATCGTTCGCACGAGCGTAGACTTTCCTGCGCCCGAAAACCCGATGATGCCGAAAATGTCGCCCTTCTCCACCGCGACCGAAGCGTCCTCAACCGCGTTGAACTGCTTTCCGTCCTGAACGAATGTTTTCGTAATATGCTCAAGCTCAATAATCGCGCTCATTTTTCGTCCTTACCTAGTAGCATACTAGGTTGTTTTGTGATATAGTAGTTATAGAGTCTTTAGCCTACTCTGTCAATGGGCATTTAGATTTTTCAAGGAGTTTTCATGGCGACTTTGGAAGAAGCACAGGAATTGCAGTCATATATGGTAGACCTGCGGAATTATTTTCACGCGCACCCGGAGCTTGGCTTACAAGAATTCAACACTTGCGCAAAAATCGAAGAAGAACTCAGCACAATCGGCATAAAGCACTTCCGCGTGGGAAAAACAACTGTCATCGCGGAAATTGATTCGCCCAAAAACGGAAAAACACTCCTGCTCCGAGCCGACATCGACGCGCTCCCCATTCAAGAAGCGAACGAAGTTCCCTACAAAAGCCAGAATGCGGGAGTCATGCATGCCTGCGGCCACGACGGACACACCGCTTCCCTGCTCGGAGCCGCAAAAATCTTGCTCGCGCACAAAAATGACTTTTCAGGAAAACTGCTTCTCGCCTTTCAAGCCGCCGAAGAAATCGGAAAAGGCGCGCGCGACATCATACAAGCGGGCGTTCTCGACCGCGTTGACCGTTGTTTTGCAGTTCACTTTCAGTCATCGCTCCCCGTCGGCACGGTCGGAATCAGAAGCGGCGCGGACATGGCAAGCTGCGACCGATTCAAAATCACCGTTCACGGAAAATCAGCCCACATCACCCGCCCCGATGAAGGAATCGACGCGCTTTTTATTGCCTCAGCTGTCGCGACAAAGCTCCAGACCGTCGTTTCGCGCCTCGTAAATCCCGCAGAAGGCGCACTGATTGGAGTCGGGCGCATTCAGTCGGGCACAAGCTACAACATCATCGCGGGAAATGCCGAGCTTGAAGGCACAATCCGCACATTCACGAAAGAAACAAGGGAAAAACTACAGAAAGCCGTCACAGAAATCGCAGAAAACGCCGCCCAAGAATACGGCGGAAGCACAGAAATTTTTATTGATGACTTGTGCGACCCGCTCTTCAACGACGAAGAAAGCACAAAAGAAGCCGTCGCCTCATCAGAAAAAATCTTCGGGAGCAAAAATGTCATCACTTCCATAGAAAAACGCTTCATGGCAGACAATTTCGCCGATTTTTACCGAAAAGCCCCCGGCTGTTATATTCATGTCGGATCATCAGACGGCGAGCGCACACGATTCGACCACCACAATGAGCATTTTGACCTCGCAGAAAGCTCGCTCCCCTACGCCGCCGCGATTTACGCCCAGTATGCGCTGGATTATTTACGAACGAATTGAAAACTGAAAACGGAAAGTTGAAAATTAAGACGCGGTTGCACGCAGATAAAAAATAATCCACAGATTACACAGATTTCCACAGATTCACATTTCGTAGTACGAAAGTCCAGCGTATTTTCACCAAAGACTTTCGTTTATCAAAAACTATAATCTGTGTTTATCGGTGCTAATCTGTGGATACAAACTTAGAATGAGCCTGCAACAGCGACTGCACATGCTACCGTACAGCCGACCATCGGGTTGTTACCCATGCCCATGAAGCCCATCATCTCGACATGTGCCGGAACAGAGCTTGAGCCTGCAAACTGAGCGTCTGAGTGCATACGACCCAAAGTATCAGTGAAGCCGTATGAAGCCGGACCTGCCGCCATGTTGTCCGGGTGCAAAGTGCGACCTGTACCGCCGCCAGAAGCGACAGAGAAGTATTTTTTGCCCTGAAGCAATCGCTCTTTCTTGTAAGTGCCAGCGACCGGGTGCTGGAAGCGAGTCGGGTTCGTAGAGTTTCCTGTGATAGAAACATCGACATCCTCGTGCCACATGATTGCAACGCCTTCGCGAACGTCGTCCGCACCGTAGCATTTTACGATGAGGCGGTCAGGGTTCGAGCCATACGGGATTTCTTTGACGACGGTGAGTGCCTTGTCAGTTCCCTGTCCGTTGAAGTAGTCGAACTTAGTCTGAACATAGGTGAAACCGTTGATTCGAGAAATAATCTGAGCCGCGTCTTTTCCGAGACCGTTCAAGATAACGCGGAGCTTGTTCTTGCGGACTTTGTTTGCGTTCGCCGCGATTTTGATTGCGCCCTCAGCAGCCGCGAATGACTCGTGACCTGCCAAGAATGCGAAGCACTGTGTTTCCTCAGAAAGCAAGCGTGCGCCCAAGTTTCCGTGACCGAGACCGACTTTGCGGTCATCAGCGACAGAACCCGGCAAGCAGAATGCCTGCAAGCCCTTACCGATGTTAGCGGCAGCCGTTGAGCCAGTTTTGTCGCCCGTTTTTTCCGCCTCTTTGATAGCGATTGCGCTACCCAAGACATACGCCCATTTTGCGTCTTCAAAACAAATCTGCTGTGTTGACTGACAGATTTCGTACGGGTCAAAGCCACGAGCCTTGCAGAGTTCACGAGCCTCGTTCAAACCGGCCTCGCCCTCTTTGAATCCATATTCTTTCAGAGCCTTATTCACCTGAGGAATGCGGCCTTCGTAATCTTCAAATAATGTTGCCATTGTGTATTCCTCCTATCCTACTCTTTGCGCGGGTCGATGAATTTTACAACGCCCTGATCTTCTGTGATACGACCGTAGTGTGTACGAGCCTTCTCGATTGCTTCTTTCGGGTCAACTCCCGCCTTGAGAGCGTCCATGAGCTTACCGAAGTTGATACATTTGTAGCCGACAATCTGGTTGTCTTTGTCAAGCGCAATCTGCTCGACATAGCCTTCTGTCATTTCGAGGTAGCGAGGACCTGTTTTGCGGGTTGCGAACATCGTTCCGACCTGTGAGCGGAGATTCTTTCCCAAATCTTCAAGAGAAGCGCCGACTTTGAGACCGTCTTTTGAGTACGCCGACTGAGTGCGACCGTAGACAATCTGCATGAAAAGTTCGCGCATAGCCGTGTTGATAGCGTCGCATACGAGGTCAGTGTTCAATGCTTCGAGCAAAGTTTTTCCGATGAGGATTTCAGAAGCCATAGCGGCAGAGTGAGTCATGCCAGAGCAGCCGATTGTTTCGACCAAAGCCTCTTCGATGATGCCGTTCTTGACATTCAATGAAAGTTTGCATGCGCCCTGTTGTGGTGCACACCAACCGATACCGTGGGTAAATCCCGATACATCTTCAATTTTTTTAACCTGAACCCACTCGCCTTCTTCAGGGATTGGGGCCGGACCATGATACGCGCCCTTAGCCAAAGGACACATGTGTTCCACTTCAGCAGTGTAAGTCATGAAATGCTCCTTTAAAGAGAAATAATTTGAAAGGAACGGACATCTGAAGGAAAACAGGCGAAACGCCCCGACTCATTAGCCACAATTAGTCATTTCCGTAAAGACACCGTTTCTGTCTTTGTAGTAAGAATAATGCGTTTTTAGAGATTTTTCAATCGAAAGAAAGAAAAATCAAGACGAATACGAATACCACAACGTGATGACCTCAGCCCACTTCTCAGAGAATCCCGTGTAGTCAAGGTAGTGCGTGACATAATCAGCTTCCTCTAATTGCTGCTTGAAATACGCCACCATATACGCCGCATCAAGTGCTGAGAATTCGTGAGATGCAAGCAAGGCATTTCGCAACTCTTCGCACAATTCCTCGTAGGTCGTAGATTTTGGCTCTTCGCCCGTGAACTGATAAATGTACATCGTCATCATCAGAATGAGAGACGCTTCGCTCTGAACGTTCTGCGTTTCAATCGTAAGACCGTAATGAGGGGCGGTGAGCACCGTTGAAACAGAGTCGTCCGTCAAATAGTCGTTTTTCGCCGTCAGGTACATCGTATCGCTCACACTCGTCCATTCTGGAGTCGAGAACGAAGACCAGCCCCATTCATCATCTTCATCATCGCCATCTTCAAGAACGGTCTCAATGCTCTCGCCGCGCATTCCGCCGTATGCGTACACAATGACAGACTCGAGAGCAGCCTGCACAGTCTGAGCCGCCGTGCACAAATCCGTGTAGTCGGAGAACTGCGAAAGAATTCCGTCTGTGAAATAGCCGATGTCACTCAGCATGACATACGAACCGGCATACGTGAGCCCCGCGCATTGAGAAAAATCAGTCTGAGACTGGGCGAGCAAAGTCGTGTACACGCGGCAGAACGCCTCGTCATCTTTTTCAGTGAGCGAAAGCAACGCGTCCGCAAGGTCATCGATAGCCGTTTTGAGCGAATCAAGGTTCGATTCACTCAACGAGAGGAGCGACATCGTGTACATAGAGCAGCCCGAAGAAAGCGGCGAGTCAGAGTCATACGCCATCGGCTCATTGTAATTCAGATGGTAATACTCGCTCACGAGCATTTTTCCGAAATCCTCTGCGCTCGACTCAGCCGTGAGATTTTGAAATGCATGTGAATATTCATGGCTCACGCTCAAATTCGGGGAAGCAACCAGATATGAAGCCACCCCCCGCAAATCATAGGCAATCTCAACGCTAGACTGCAAGCACACATCCATCCACAAGAGACTCAGCGCGTCGCTTCCCGTGTAGCCGGCACTTTCAAGCGCATCTTTTATATTCTTCGTAGAAAGCATGCGCTCAGAATTAGCTGCGCTGTCGTCCGCACAGAGCGTGCGAGAAGAAGAAGTCGTGTCCGTGTATTGTTCTTTTCCCGTTCCCGCGCCGTGGTCACACAGACAGAGAACGACATTTTTTGCCACATAGTGTTTTTTTGCCCACGAGAGAAATTTTGTGAGCGTTGTGACACTGCCCATGTCCGGCTCGTTTTGGATGCTAGCATCTTTGAGACTCAGCTCCTTTGTATTCGCACCGACGGTAAAGCTCTCCCCGAAAAACGCAGGAAAAGCCTCCCAGGATTCGATAGAGCCCGCATCGTTCGGGTCGAACTTTGTTTTATCATATACGTAGCCTATTCCAAAGGTCTCGTCAATGATTTCATAGTCCAGGTTGAAATCAGCGCCAAGCTCGTACAAGGCGGCTAAAGAATGCACATAGCGATTTTCGTATTCACGCGCATCGCTTCTACTCTCGCCGTCCCAAAGCGCGACCATATTCACCGTAGGGCAGCCATCTTTCGCGCTCCCATCCTCGTTTCGCAAAAGCGAGAGTGAATACTCAGCCTGACGCATGTTCGTGTAGATGTCATCATTCAGATTGTTGTCGGCATCGAAATAAAACAAGAAAAGCCAATCACTTTCGTTTTTTGTGATAGTTTCAGAGTCTTTTTTTTCTTTCGATTCGTCCTTTTTTTCGTCGGATGTCGGCTGAGAGCCTGAATCAGAGCTGTCCGGACAAGCCATAAAGAAAAAGCAGGAAGCGACAAGCGCACACACAAAGAAGATTTTTTTCATAATTTACGCTCCTATACACTCCATGATACAACCAGAACTATACTTTTTCAACATTGTTTTAAGTTTTTTTTCATTGACAGCCGAAAAACAAACCAGTACACTAACTTCTGTTAGAATATTCTAACATGACTCATTAGCCACAATCAGTCATTTCCTTGAAGACAGCGCGCGGGCTTGACGGACGAATCCTCCTTTACAGCCACCCGCGCACCGTCTTCTCTATTTTTTGGAGGCAATATGCTTAACTCAATCAAAATCGAAAATGTCATTGGTCGTGAAATCATCGACTCACGCGGAAATCCTACCGTCGAAGTTGATGTCATTCTTGAAAACGGCGTGCTCGGTCGCGCGGCAGTTCCGTCTGGAGCGTCAACGGGCGAAAACGAGGCACTTGAACTTCGTGACGGCGACAAAAATCGCTACGGCGGAAAGGGCGTTCTCAAAGCGGTCGAAAATGTAAACAAAATCATCGCGCCCGCGCTCAAAGGCGACAATGTGTTTGAACAGCGCGCGATTGACCTTAAAATGCTCGCGCTTGACGGCACACCAACAAAATCAAAACTCGGCGCAAATGCAATTTTGGGTGTTTCTTTGGCAACGGCTCAGGCAGCGGCAAAGGCTCTCAATATTCCGCTCTACCGCTACATCGGCGGCGCGAACGCGCATGTGCTTCCTGTTCCGATGATGAACATTATCAACGGCGGCGCACACTCAGACGCTCCGATTGCGTTTCAGGAATTCATGATTCGTCCTGTCGGCGCAAAAACCGAAAAAGAAGCAATCCGCATGGGAGCAGAAGTGTTCCACGCGCTCGCAAAATTGCTCAAAAAACGCGGGCTTTCAACGGCTGTCGGTGACGAGGGCGGTTTCGCTCCCAAATTCGACGGAATCAACGACGCGCTTGACTCAATCGTTCAGGCAATCAAAGACGCGGGCTACAAACCGGGCGATGATGTTAAAATCGCAATGGACTGTGCGGCTAGTGAATTCAGCGTAGAAAAAGACGGAAAATTCTTCTACAACTACAAAGAGCTTTCAAACGGCACTCCGAAAGACCCAAATGGCAAGTGTTTGAGCGATGACGAGCAGATTGCCTACCTCGAAGAGCTGATTACGAAATATCCGATTGATTCAATCGAAGACGGTCTTGACGAAAACGACTGGGAAGGCTGGAAAAAACTCACCGCAAAAATCGGCGACCGCTGCCAGCTCGTTGGCGACGACCTCTTCGTTACGAATGTCAAATTCTTGGAGAAGGGAATCAAAGAGGGCGCGGGAAACGCAATTCTCATCAAAGTGAACCAGATTGGCTCGCTTACAGAAACTTTGGAAGCAATCGAAATGGCACACCGCCACGGCTACACCACAGTCACTTCTCACCGCTCAGGCGAAACTGAGGACACCACGATTGCCGACATCGCAGTTGCCACAAACAGCGGGCAGATTAAGACTGGCTCAATGAGCCGCACCGACCGCATGGCGAAGTACAACCAGCTCATCCGAATTGAAGAAGAGCTTGGCGACACGGCTGTGTACGGATATAAAAAACTTAAATAAGACCTCATAGAGAGTACGGAGTTCACAGAGAGTCTTTCATAAAAAGAAATCTCTCTGTGTTCTCTTCCGCTCTGTGAGGAGTCAAAAAAGCGCGTTATTTTTCAATCTTCTTCATAATCCACACAAAACTCACCGTGAGGAACACAAACGTGACCACCCAGCTCATCGGATACGAATAGAAAATGCTCTGGAAGCTGTGGAAGCGCGGAATCTGAAAGAACGTGAAAATGTAGACCATACGAAGACCGCACGCCCCCACAAGCGTGACAATCATCGGCATTACGGAGTGCCCCACCCCGCGAATCGCGCTCGCCATGCAGTCCATCATGCCACAGGTGAAATACGTAATCAAAATGACGCTCAGACGGAGCATTCCCGCCTCAACCACATCGGGGCTTGCAGAATAGAAGCCGAGCAGAGTGCGCCCGAAAAAGAGCGCGGTAAATCCGAGGACAAGCCCCACGCACGTCACCACGAGTTCCGCAATCACGACAAGCCGCTTGATTCGGTCGAATTTGTGCGCGCCCATGTTCTGCCCCGCGAACGTGAGCGTTCCCTGCGCAAAACTGTTCATCGAAATGTAAACGAAGCCCTCAATGCTCTGTGCCGCGCTGTTCCCTGCCACCATGACAGCGCCAAAGGAATTCACGCTCGACTGGATAATCATGTTCGAGAAGCTGAATAGCATTCCCTGAAAGCCCGCCGGAAGCCCGATTTTTATGATTCGCGGCAAAATTTCGCCGTCAATGCGCAGTTTTTTGAAGTCAAGGCGGAATTCCTCGTCTTCATGGCAAAGAATGTAAATCACGCACGCCGCACTGAACACCTGGCTCAGCACCGTCGCAAAAGCAACGCCCGCCACGTCCATATGAAAGCAAATCACGAAAATCAAATTCAGCACAACATTGATGACACCCGCAATCAAAAGAATGTAGAGCGGTCGCTTCGTGTCGCCCTTCGCCCTGAGCAACGCCGCCCCAAAATTGTACACGACCGTCGCCGTAATTCCGCCAAAAAAGACTTTGAGATAAAGCGTCGAAAGCGGCAAAACATCTTCGGGAGAAGCCATGAGAATAAGAATCTGACGGGAAAACGCAACACCGACAAGCGTAAGGAGAATGCCGCCAATCACGCTCAAAACCATCGTAGTGTGCACCGTGCGGTTAAGCTCTTCCTTTTTGCCCGCGCCCAGAAAATTCGCCGCCACGACATTACAGCCCACACCAAGCCCGATAAAAAAATTGACGAGAAGATTCACCATTGAAGAAGTAGAGCCGACCGCCGCAAGCGAATTGTCGCCCGCGTAGCGACCGACCACGATAATATCCGCCGCGTTGAAGAGAAGCTGGAGAACGGAACTCAAAATGAGCGGAACGGCGAATTTTACCAGCTTGGGAAAAATCGCCCCCGTCGTCATGTCGATTTGATTTTTAGACATGTGCGCTCTGCGTTTTTACAAGAAAAGCACGCGCGGGAAGATGAAGTGCAGCACAGCAGCAATCACACAGAAAATGCCGAGGTACTTGCGCCCGCTCGTGTACATCGTCAGAATCACCTCGGGAAGCGGAAGTTCAGAATCGCTCCGCTCCTGATACCAGTCGAGCAAGAGCACCGCGCCCGCGGCAATGCCCGCCAAAGCCGGCACTAAGTCGCCGATAATGGCAATGTCGTACTGAATCGGTGAGAGCAACTTCATGAGCCCCGTAAGGAACGAGAGAATTCCCACGACGAGCTGCAATGTTTTGTCGCCCAAAAAAGAAACGGCGGCAGATTTGATACCAGCCGTGCGCACAGGCTTCGTTTTTTCAGAAAGCGCGTCTGCCTCGCCATCAGGATTCAGATCCGCATCAGCATCGGGAGTGTCGGAAAGCTCTTCCGCCGCCTCCAAACCGTCATCAGCCATCGCATAAATAAAAACAAGACCGGCGACCAGATTCAATAAAATCGACAAAAAATAAAATTGAAGCATATATCCCTCGTGTGTGCGTCTAGCGTTTTTCGATTATTGTCTCCAGGCTCGCATAGCTATCGCGGAGCACGCAGACCGCACCGACTTTGAGTATATCATAATCAGTGAATGTTGTCCTCACGAAGAGCTCATTTCCTTCGTATTTTCCGGCAACCCGGTCTTCCTGAAGCACAGCCCCCTCCGCATCATACGCAGTAAACGTCACGGTCACAGGAACGCCATCGGTAAAATCAGCGATTTTCTTTTTGGGTGCGTTTTCGAGTTTGAGACTCGCATAGACCGAATCTTCATACGAAAACGCCGACAATACTGCATCGACCCCCGCGAGAGAGCCCGAGCTTTTCTGTGGCCCGAAATAATTCACGAACCAGATGATGCCGAACGCAAACACAATCGTGACGAACAGGAGCCGATTCGACTTTGTGTTCACGAGCGATTTAAACAGTCCGCCCTTGTACGGATGGAACTTTCCCGAATAGTAATCCTGTACGATTTCAGGAGCATGTTTAAGCCGTTCCGCGCGGTTGTAATGAAAAACCATCTGCTCGTCGTCGCTCCGTGTCTCTTCAATCTTCGAAAAATCCATAGCAGTTTTGTACCAAAATTTCAGTTTTCAGTTTTTAATCTACTGATTTATGAACGATGCCAAGAGCGAATCCGTACGCCACCAGACGACTTCTGCGTTCTCGTTGCGGACAAAAAGCGCGGAAATAATGCCACTGCCGTTCAGCGAAAGCGCGTAATAAAGGACACGCGAATGATCAACCGAAAGCGCACGCTTGACAATCCGCTGACCGTCAGGCTGCACCATCTGCACGATAAAGCCCTCTTCGTTCGGTACGATAAAGAAGAACCAGCCGTTCTCCGTGACACCCAAAAAGTCAAACGGAAGATTGTAGATTTCTTTGGTGAGATTTTCAGTCACCGAATACTCATAGGACGGAATCTCAAGCGGCTCATCATACCGACCGGTCGTGATGTCAAGCGGGCACAAAAGCGTGGTGTGATAGTCGATGCCCGACTGAACCTTGAGCTGGGAATCAAGCGAAGCGAGATAGTAGTCCACTTTGACGTACAGTTTGTGCGCGGAACAGTCAGGCACGATGTTCTCGATTGAAATATACGCGGGCGCTTCATCTGAATTCTCCAGCGAGAGATGGGGCACTGTGCTCTGCGATACGGGAACTGTGTACAAGAGAAATCCGTTCGTACTGAACCAGTAGGCGACAAGCCCGTCATTCGTCGTACAGATGACCACCAATTCGTTGTCCTGCGTAGTGTAGATGTTTTTGACAAAAGGAAAGGGTGTTCCTCCCGGACCTTGCTGTCCGAGGTAGTCAATGAATTTGCCGTTTGAATCGAAGCGGAGCACAACGAACGAAAGCAAGAGACGCGCATTTGCGTCTCGTTCCTGCCGCTCGACGGGCAAGGTATCAACCGCATAAATGTATTTTCGAGAATCAACCGCAACCGGACCGAGCGTATTGAACGGATACGAAATCGCTTTTTTGGTGGAATTCAAGGCGTTTTTGCCCGCAAACGCGACATCTTTTAAGACCTCATCGTTGTAATACAGACTGAGCAAATCACCATACGAGTTGAGTTCAAGGATTTTCCGCGCCTCGCCGTTCGCAATGTAGAAAAAACCGTCGCGCATCGTCACGTAGGTACGCACACTGCCCGTCTTTGCAAGATCAAACAGATTCAGTTCGTCCTCAAAATTACCGTAATTGAGCGTAAAAAGTGCGTTCTCACTGACCGAATGAACCGAATCAGATTTTGAACAGCCTAACAAGAAAAGAGCAAGCGCGCACACGGCGCAAAAAAGGATTTTTTTCATGGGTCTAGCATACAAAAAAAAAGACTGTCCGAAAAGTGGACAGTCCGTATTTTTATTCCGCAGTAAGGATTTTATAGGCTTCCATCGCGTCCTTGCACAAGAGCAAAGAATCGCGAACCTCTTTGTCCTTGAGCTTTGAACTGAAGAAACTCAGCGTCTGCAAGTAGTACGAATGCTGATTGTATGCAGCCGCAATCATAATCAAAATGCGAACCGGCGAATCATCAATCGTCTGGAAATCAAGCAACTCGTTCTTGCAGATACCGACGCTCATCACCAAGTCAGTGACTGATGAGAGACGAACGTGCGGAATCGCAATGCCACGACCGATTGCCGTAGACATAAGCTCCTCTCGCTTGAGGATTTCCTCGACAAGTTCCTTTTCGTTTTTAATCTGCGGAGCAGTCGCAAGATTCTGCGCGAGCTCAACGATGGCATCATGCTTAGTTGAATGCTCGATGAACACGATACGGTCAGGAGAAAGGATATTCTTGACCGAGACAACCTGCTTTGGCTCGGCAGGCTTTTGAGATGAAGAAAGGCGCTCGTTCACCCATTTTTCAATCTCTGATTTTTTAAAACGCCAGACCGTTCCGATTTTGCCGGCAGGGATTTCGCCCTTCTGTGCCCAGTCATACACGGTGCGCTCAGAAACACGAAGATATTTCGCAACTTCTTCGATTGTAAGAATGTCGTCTCCCACGATATTGCTCCTTAATTTACTTTTTTGTTGAAATGATATGATTTATATTGCAAACTTTACGGTATTTTGTCAAGTCATACATTTTATAAACAAAATCATAGCAATAACGACATTCCTTTTCACTTTTCCGACATAATCTAATCTGCAAGTTCGTGCAAACTGTCATACGGATACAGTTCGCCGAGCGTTGCTTTTTTTAGATTGTCGAAGTTCGTGCCGAAAATAACCGGAACATCGCCGTCAGCGAATTCAGTGAGCACCTGACGGCACGCCCCGCACGGTCCGACCGGATAATCCGCTTTGGGAGCGGCAATCGCAACGGCAATAAAGCGCTGCGCTCCTTCAACAACCGCATTGAACACAGCCGTGCGCTCCGCGCAATTTGTCAGTCCGTACGAGCGGTTTTCGACGTTGCAGCCCGTGAATACCCGTCCGTCCGCCGTCAGAATCGCAGCGCCGACTGGAAATTTCGAATACGGCGAATACGACATTTTTGATGCTTGCAGCGCCGCATCAAACAGCTCGGACAATTTTGTCTCAGGAATTGCATTTTTTGACATAGTGAAGCCTCCTTTTTCAGAGACAGCGTTTCGGTCTCTGCATTTTACTCTTTATCAATACGCGTTTATTCTCTATAATAGCACGATATGAACAAAAAGGTAAAAATTATCTTGCCAATTTGTGCGATTTTGGCAGTTTTATACATCATTTTTGCGGCAAAACCGCTCTATCCAGAAATTCAGTTTCTTCCCGTCTGGACACTCGACCTCGACTCCTACACAAAGGGAGAAGTCGCCGAAGCCACCGCCGAAGACTTTGAGCATGCGGTCGCGTTCAAGCTCGGTCAGAATCTCGGCTATTTTACGCCGGAGGGCAAAATTCTCAACTACCTCACCTTCCCGTACAAGGCGACTGTTTCGGATGATTCTTACGCACTCTACGGCACGTCATCATCCCTCATCGACATTTGCACGCCAAACGGCAGCGTCTCGGGCAAAATCCCCGTCACCGGCTTTCCCTATTTTACCAAAGAGCGAAAGTTCATCTTTTTGCCGGGCGGCTCTTCGTTCTCAAAACTGAACGAAGATGGCACGGTGGCATGGACATACGAAGGATTTACCCCGATTACCGCATTTTCATCATCATCAAGCGGCACAGTCGCAGGATTCGCGAACGGAACAGTCATCGGCTTTGACAACAATGGAACCATCACCCACAATTACGAGCCGGGCGGAAGCACCTACGCGGTCATTCTCGGCGCGGCGATTTCCGAAAGTTCAAAATACATCGCGACGCTCTCCGGACAGGGAGGTCAACGCTTTGTCATCTCAAAGCGCAACGGCAAAAGCTACGGCGCGCACACTTCCATCGTTTTCTACAAATCAATGGAAGAAGAATTAAACCGCCAAGTTCTCATCAAATTCAGCAAGGATGAAAAAAAGGTCTTCTACAACAACGCGACGGGCATTGGTATCGTCGATTGCAAGTCGTTCAGAAACACGGAACTGCCTATCAAAGGACACATTCTTTCGATTCTTGAGTCAGACACCGGAAAAGAGATTTTCGTACTCAGCAAAGAGGGCTCGACCTACACCGTTTCAACCATCGAATCATTCGACGCATTCTCAGGTGCATTCTCATTCGATGCCGAGAGTGCATGCATCGCCGTCAAAGGCAATTCGCTATTCGTCGGACGCGACGGCAAACTTTCCCGCATCGACATCATTCACAGGTAGGAGTCTACAATGAAGAAACTGATTTTTATTCCACTCGCCATTTTCGCGCTCGGCGCACTGTTTGCTTTTGACTGGCCACAAAATGAAATTCTCTCCGATTCGTTTTACTCATACTTCGGGCAGTTCCGTGGCGGCACGATTGGCAATTCGCTCGTCTTTTCAGAAAGCAAGACGGTCAAAGCGGCTGACGACGGTCGGTTACTCGCGATTATTTCAGAGCATGACGAGGACGAATTGTTTGAAAGTACGCTCGGAAACGCAGTAGTGCTTGCCCACAAAGATGAACTGCTCACCGTCTATGCCAATCTTGACGCAGAAAACCTCGACGCGCTCTACGGCATGCATGATGTCACGACGGGAACATCTTTCGGCACAACAGGAACCTCAAGCTGGCAAGAAGGCGAAGGCTGCCTTGAATTTCAAGTGCTCGACATCAAAAACAAAACGTACGTCAATCCGCGCCTCCTTATGCCACGTGTCGGAAAAGAATTGCAGCTCACTATAAAAAACGTCACCGCCGTAAACAAAAAGGGCACAGTTTTTGATTTGGGAACACAAAAAACGCTTTCATCGGGCGTATACCAGCTCTACCGTGAGCGACAGGATATTGCGATGCCCTACAGAACGACCGTATATATCAACGGTGCAGTCGCGGAATCTCTCACCTACGATACGCTCTCAGAAAAAAACGGGAAGATTGCGGTAAATGGCAAAAAGAATTATGCAGTCGATGTCATGTACCCTGATGACGAGCGCCAATTCTTAGGCGAAGTCACGCTTGCAAAGGGCAAAACGCAAATCATGATTGTCGCCGCAGACATCCTCGGAAAAGAAAAGCAAATCGTCTATACAGTCGAAGTCAGGTAAGGATCTCGGGTTTTTGCTTTTCCATCGTGTCGCGAATACAGCACAAAAACACTTCCCTGCACACGCGGGCATCGTCTTCTGCACGGTGTGCGGCTTTCACTTCGATTTTTAGCTGATTTGCCAAAAATTGGAGTGTCCAGTGCTCGTTTTCGGGGTAGCTCCAGCGCGAAAAACGGAGCGTGTCGATTGCCTTGTTTGGAAGCGGGTCTCTGTTCATTCGCTCCAGTTCTGCGTTCACAAAACGCAAATCGAATTGTGCATTGTGCGCGATGACAATCGTCTCTTCGCCCAAAAAAGAAAGAAAATCATCGGCAATTTCTGAAAATTCGCGCTCGCCAAAGACCATTTTGTTCGTGATGCCCGTAAGTTCCTGGCAGAACGGCGGAATCAGCACGCGCGGATTTACGAGCGTGGAAAATCGGGCGATTTCACCATTTTTGTTGAATTTTACCGCCCCGATTTCAATAATCCGCTCTTCCGTAGGCTTCAATCCCGTCGTTTCCGTGTCGAGCGCACAAAAAATCGCACCACTTTGCAACAGGCGGTTCATGCGACGAAAATCATTCAGTAAGTGAAGGTGAGGTTTCATATAAATTGAAAAATGAAAATTGAAAATTGAAAACGAAAAATTGTGTGAAAGCAAAGGATGTTTTCTGCTTTCGCATTTCCGATTTCGATTGCGTAGATTATAGCAGAATATGGGGTCGGCGACAACAATACGACGAAGTTTTGCGAATCACAGACTTTTTTTCTTTTTTTGTGGTATAGTATTTTTATGGGCGAGGAAAACGAACTGAAGAACCGCTTCACCCATCTTCAATACGATGAATACATCAAAAAATTCGGCGAGAATGCGTTTAGCAGGGAAAAAGTCACTGTAATCGGCGAAAAAGTCACTGTAAACGACGAAAATGTCACTGTAAGTGGCGAAAAGATTACTGTAAATGATGAAAAGATTAATGCAAATGCCGAAAAGATTACTGTAAATCAGCAGAAAATTATCGATGAACTCCAAAAGAATCCAAAAGCAACGCAGGACGAACTGGCAAAATTCTCGGTTTGGAAGAACAAAACTAACTGAAATTTCACCCCTTGATTTTCTATCTGATACTCCCGTTGTTTCTCAGAGTGAGTCCATTTGCTCGAAAATCACATAACCTCATCACAAAATCGGGCTATTTCGGCTGAGATTCTTGAAGTCAGCTCTGTTTTGAGCAAGTCTGAGAATTTTGTTTTAAAGTCCTCGTTTGTGGGAAGGTGCGTCCGTTGCTTTATGAACAGGCTTTCAGGTTCAATTTTCAGTAAAACGGCAATCTCATCAATTACATTTGGCGGCGGAAATGATGCCCCACATTCTATTGAGTTTATGTAATTAAACCCTTTGTTCAAGGCGATGGACAAATCTTTTTGCGATATTTTTTCGGATTTCCGATAGAACTTTAAATTCTCTATAAACGTTTTTTGAAGGGACATATCACTTTTATAGAATGTTTTTCCCTTAAAATAACACTGTTTAAACGCATTTTAAATCTTGAATTCTTTTATAATCGTGTATATAATGCTTTGCAACACTGTATTAAAGTGTTTTTGTGATTTTAGTGTCGTGGAAACAATGTTTTATGAATGAAGTTTTAAAATATGCCCTTCTTTGTGGAAGCGCGCCAGAGGATTTTCGTCAGAAAAAACTGGTCGAAATGCATGATTATCTCACAAGTGAGGCAGGCGGCTCTGTGTCGGAGCGCAATATAATCATTTTTCCGAACGGTGTGCCTGAATTACTGTTGGAAAGCGTGCTGAACGGCGTGTTTGATTCTTCGGCAGAAGAAGATGGAAGCGAAGTGTTGCTGTATTTTTGTGCAATGACGGAAGCCGACTTGAATGCGGAATTGTCGGACTCGTATGTTTCGGGCGTGGAAGTGGTGCGGCTCGGGGAAGGTGAAATTCGGAAGGACGTGATTGCGTATTATGCGGAAAAATTGGCGGGAATGCTTGAAGTGAACTGTCGCGTGATGTATGAGGCGGACGGCGAACTGGTGAGTGAAAGTGCGCTTGGGTATGAAAGGATTGGGTAATGCAAAAGAGAGCCGAATTTTGCAATTTGAATTTCAATCTTCTCCACAAAAACGAACTGTTTGACCGTGCTGATGACGAATTAAAGTGCATTGCAACGGTAAACGCTCAGTTCATCGTGCTTGCAAATACGAACGCGCGGTACATGAACTACATAAATTCACATTACGCCACATTCGATGGGGAAATCCCGCTCAAAAAGGCGCGGAAAACGCTGGAAGTATTTGCAGATGCCGAAAAACTTCCCGGAAGCGAAATCGTCTATGACTTTGCGAGCTTTGCGAAAGCGCATGGGTTAAAAATGTTTTTCCTTGGCGGAAAAGCAGAATCAAATGTGCTGGCGGTTCTAAAAATCCGCAAAGAATACGGAATTGAAATAGAGGGGTTTTCGCCTGTTTTTGAAAATTATCCTTTTTCCGAGCAGTTTGTGGAATCCTGCAGAAAAAGAATCAGCGAGTTCCAGCCTGACATTCTGTTTGTTGGTTTCGGTGCACCAAAACAGGAATTTTTCATCGAGGACAATTTTGAATTCTTGAAGAACTGCGGCGTGAAGTATGCGATTGGAAGCGGCGGCACATTCGAGTTCGTGTCGGGAACAATTGAGCGCGCACCGAAATGGGTTCAGAACGCAGGGCTTGAAAGCGTGTTCCGTCTCTGCAAGGAAATCAGCTGGATGCGCTTCAAGCGGATTTTGTATTCGCTGCGATTTTATCGCTATGTGAAAAGAAAGCCGGAGTTTAGGTAGGTAAAATATGAAAACGGTAGCCCTAATTCCGATAAAACTCGGAAGCAAACGAGTTCCAAAGAAAAACATTAAACCTTTTTTTGATGGCACTCCACTTATGCATTTTATTCAGCGAACTTGTCTTGAATCAAAATATATAGATGAAACATACATCTATTGTTCTGATGAAAGCATAAAAGATTATGTATTGCCAGGCGTGAAGTTTTTGAAACGTCCCGATTTTCTTGATGGTGATGATAAAAATGCAAACGACATAATTTCTGAATTTATGAAAACGGTTGATTCTGATATTTATGTAAATACTCATACAACTTCACCCTTTGCAAAAGTAGAAACTATTGATGACTGCATAGCAAAAGTAGCAAGTGGTGAATATGACAGTTCTTTCTGTGCGGAAGCAATCCGAACTTTTATGTGGAAAGATGGAAAGCCTATCAACTTTGATCCGAATCATTTCCCACGTACACAGGATTTGCCTTTGATTTATGGTGAGACCTGTATTGCTTATGTTTTCAAGAAAGAAACTTTCCAGAAATATAACCGCCGTGTTGGTATTAAACCTTTTATAAAAGAAGTCGGCAAAATTGAGGCAATGGATATTGATTATCCAGAAGATTTCGAAATCTGTGATGCAATTTACAAGGAGATGATGCAGAAATGACAATTCAGATAGCAGACTGTTCTTTGCGTGATGGCGGCTATGTTGGTAATAAGAATTTTCCGAAAGAATTTATTGATGCCGTAATGTCTGGGCTTGTAAAGGCTGGTATTGATTTGATAGAAACTGGTTTTTTGCAGACAAATGTAACTGGCGAAACTCTTGTATACGCTGATTCAAAAGACGTACAGAGAAACATCCCCTCAGAACATGGAAGAAGTGAATTCCTTGGATTTTGTGATAACAGCCGTTATTGCATTGAAAAACTTGATGATTGTACTGGTAATTCTTTTGAGACTTTGAAAATATCATTTGCAAAGCATGAAGCTGATTCCGCTTTGCAGTTTTGCCAGAATGCAATGAAGAAAGGATATAAAGTTTTTGTCCAGCCAATGGATGCGAATGGCTACACAATGAAAGAGCGTGAGGAAATGCTTAAAAAAGTGAATGTATTTAAGCCTGCCGCTTTTGCAATTGTAGACACTTTTGGCACTATGTACCTTGATGATTTAACTCGTATTTTCAAACAGATTGATTCTTTGCTTGATAAAGATATAAAAGTTGCACTTCATACTCACAATAATCTTTGCATTGCAAATGCTCTTGCAGAACATCTTATTGACTTATGCGTAGAAGCTGACAGAAGCGTAGTTGTTGACGGCTCTCTCCTTGGTATGGCACGTGGAGCTGGTAATGCCTGCACAGAAGCAATAGCAGCTTATGTAAACAGTCGTTACAACGGAAAATATAATCTTCCGGCACTTTTTGAAACGATTGAAGATCATATCGTTCCTGTAAAAAAAGAGAATGAATGGGGCTATGACATTCCTATGCTTATCTGTGGTGTTCAGAAGAGTCATGTTGATAACATTAGCTGGCTCGAAAAAAATACTGATTGCGATTATAGCGATATGTATCAGGTTATTGGAAAACTTGAACCGGAGAAACGCAAGCGTTACGGAAAAAATTATTCAAAGACAGATTTTTCATTGCTTGAAAATGCCTATAACTTATACAAAGGCGGTGAAAAATGAACTGCTCCGAATACTTAGTTGATTTTTTGATTAAGCATGGTGTAACCGATGTGTTCGGTTATGCTGGTGGTTATATTGTGCCTTTTATGGATGCGTTGCACAAGAGACCTGAAATAAATGTTCATGTCCTTTACAACGAACAGGGGTGCGCTTTTGCAGCTGACGGTTATGCACGCACTACTGGAAAAATTGGAGTGTATTTTACGACTTCTGGTCCTGGGGCAATAAACGGAATGGCTGGACTTGCAGATGCATGGTTTGACGGAATCCCTCTCATGGGAATTTCTGGGAACATTCCTACAAATGAGCAGAAAGGTTATTCGGGAATAAGACAGAACGGATTTCAGGAAATGGATGTTGTTTCTGTGACAAGAAGTTTTACAAAATATTCGGTAACACCGTCTAATGCAGAGAAATTCCCGGAGATAGTATCTCGTGCTTATAACATCGCAACACTTGGTAGAAAAGGAGGTGTCTTAATTGATTTTCCATTCGACATACAAAAAGCCAGTATTGATTGTAGGTAATGGCGTAAGAACCTCTGGTGCACAGGAACTCTTGCTGGAATTTGCTAAAAAAACAGATATCCCTGTTCTCACCACAATGAATGCCGTTGATTTAATTCAGGATGATTTGAAGCTTGGTTTTATCGGCGTTTATGGAAATCGTGTTGCAAATATTATTCTTTCTCATACAGATTTTGTCATTGCGATAGGGGCAAGGCTTGGACTTAGGCAGGTAGGAAATAAACCTGAGTATTTTGCTCCTAATGCAAAACTCGTTCGTGTAGATATAGATGAATATGAGCTTAGTCGCACTGTAAAAGCAGATGAAGAAAAGTATCTTCTTGATGCAAAAGATTTTTTTTCAATTTTGTTAGGTGAAGATGTACCAAAATTTACAGATTGGAAAAGGCAATGCTTTGAAGCAAAGAAAAAACTCTCCGGCTACGACAAAGTTGTAGGAAATTATTGTATAGAAAAGATTTCAGCTCTTTTACCAGAGAATCCCATTGTAGCTATAGATGTTGGTCAAAATGAATGCTGGTCTGCGCAGTCTTTCACATTGAACGGACAGAAAGGGAGGCTTCTGATTGGCGGTGGCTACGGAGCAATGGGGTGTGGGCTTCCGTTTGCTATCGGTGCCTCAATTTCACAGGGCAAGAAAACTGTATATTGTATTACCGGTGACGGTGGATTGCAGATGAATATTCAGGAATTGCAGGCTGTGGTAAGAGAACAGCTTCCTATCAAGATACTTGTTATCAATAACCGTGTCCTTGGAAAAATCAGTGAGATTCAAGAACTATCTTATGATAATCGCTTTGCTCAGACAACGCAGGAAAGTGGTTATACAGTACCTGATTTTGAGAAAGTGGCACTTGCGTATGGCATAAAAGCAAAAACTCTCTCTGATTATTCAGATTTGGATGATTGTAAGGACTGGCTTTCTGATGAGGGACCATGTTTAATAAACATTTTGCTTCCAGCAGATACAAAATTAATTCCTAAGATGAACTGGAATCAGAAAACTATGAAACCAGATTTAGATGCTGATATTATTTCGCAAGTTGAAGAAGTTTTAGGGAAATAGTATGGATATTCGCTTTCTTGTAATGGATGTAGACGGTACTCTCACTGATGGCAAAATTTATATGGGACAAGCAGGCGAATTATTTAAAGCCTTTGATATAAAAGATGGTTGTGGAATTGCAGTGATTCTTCCAAAAATGAATATCGAGCCTGTTGTTATAACTGCAAGAGACAGTGAAATTGTAAAGAAAAGATGTACAGAACTTGGAATAAAGTTTTTAGTTCAGAATTCGAAAGATAAGCTTTCTTCTCTAAACCAAATGATTGCAGATTATAATGGAAAAAATAATACGACTTATACTTTGAAAAACTGTGCTTACATGGGAGATGATATTGTTGATTTGCCAACAATGAAAGCTATAAAAAAGTCTGGTGGACTTGCTGCTTGTCCGAATGATGCAGTTGAAGATGTCATAAAAGTTTGTAATTTTGTGTGTACAAAAAGCGGCGGAAACGGTGCTGTTCGTGAATTTATTGAGTGGCTGAAAAAATGAAATCTCTGGCAAAGAACACCGCATTCAATATCCTCTACGAAATTGCGAATATTGTTTTTCCTCTTGCATATTCGATGTATGTCGCCCGAATTTTGTTTGCGGATGGAGTGGGACGGGTCGCTTTTGCGAATACGGTTGCTTCTTATTTTCTCCTTTTTGCGACACTGGGGCTTCCGACCTATTCTTTGAGAGAAATCGCCAAAGTCAGGAATGATAAAATGGCGACCGCAAAATTGTTTACTGAACTTTTCTCTCTGAATGCTTTGTTTACAACTCTTGCAAGTATCGCATTTATCGTTTTAATTTTTGCAAATCCCAGCATGAGGGAAAATCTTTCCTTATATATTTGCTGCGGAATTCCTCTTTTCTTTAATTATTTTAACATCGATTGGCTTTACAAAGGTTATGAAGAATATGTTTATATCGCCTTACGAAGCATAGTTATAAAGATTTCTATGACATTTGCACTTTTCTTCTTTATTCGTGAGCGTTCGGACTATGTTCTGTATGCATTTATCGTAAGCTGCGCGACTGTCGGAAATTATGTTTTTAATGTTATTCATGCTCGTAAACTTGTGCATTTTGAATTCTCGCGGATTGATTTAAAACATCATATAAAACCTGTATTTATATTTTTTGCTGGGGTTGCTCTTTCCAGTCTTTACAGTGGAATTGATGTGTTTATGCTTGGTGTGCTTTGCGATTCTTCTTATGTCGGATATTACACGTATGCCCAGAAAATTATTGGAATTGTAATCGCAGGCTGCAATGCATTTGCTGCAGCATTTCTACCTCGGTTGAGTTATTACTTTGAGCACGACAGGCAGGCTTTCTTGCAATTGGTTGATATGGGAACTCAGGTGCTTTTCTTTATTGCTGTTCCTGCTGCCACTGGTCTTTTTTTGCTTTCTCCATGGATAATCACTTTGTTGTATGGACAGGGATTTTCTGAATCTGTGCTTACCGTACAAATTTTTTCTGTGCTTGTCATCATTCGTGCATTGGGAGATTTGCTCTGCTATCAGGTTGTGATGAGTTCCGGGAATGAAAGAGTCAGAATTCCTGCCGTCATTCTTGCTGTTTGTGTGAATGTAGTGCTGAATTTAATTTTAATACGTGGATTTATGCACAATGGGGCAGCCGTTGCTTCTGTGATTACGGAGATAGTCGTTAACCTTTTTCAGTTCTTGTATGTACGAAAGAATATCGGTGTTCGTGTAAACAAAAAGGCTGGAGTACAGGCAATCTGTTCAAGTGCAGCCATGGGCGTGTTAATTCTTTGCCTGCAAAATTTCTGCTCTGATTTTATTGCTTTTTTACCTCTTGCTGTTTTTGCGGGTGTATTTGTCTATTTCTTTATAAATTTTCTTATGAAAAATCAGATTCTTCTGCTCGCAAAAAATAAAATTCGCTTTTCTGGAGTTTTTAGAAAATGAAAAAACTTAAATTTACACTTTGGTCTTTATATTATCGCTTTTATCTCGCACCTTTTTCATATCTGAGAGTTTGCTTAAACGGGAAACAGAGAGAAAGTCTTAGAACGCTGCGTGAATTGAAAGATAAATACAAAGGCAAGCGTTGTTTTGTACTTGGAAACGGGCCTTCACTTTCAAAAGAAGATGTTGAGAAACTGAGGAACGAGGTGACATTTGCTTCCAACCGCATTTACAAGATGTTTGCTGTCACTGACTGGCGACCAACTTATTTTGGAATGAGTGATGAAGGGGTTGCAAAGCCGGAGGATTGCGTAGAGTTGAGTAAACTTGACTGTGCCGTGAAGTTTTATCTTTCAGAAGGATATTGGGCTTTCAAAAAAATTGCTGGGAATTCTTGTTACATTCACTCGTGGTGGCAGAGAAAATATCTTAAGAAGCCTGGCTTTTCTTTGGATTTGTGTAAGGGCATTTATTCTATTGCGACTGTAACTTATGTGCTCATTCAAATTGCTGTCTGGATGGGATTTACGGAAATCTATCTTTTAGGTTGTGACAACTCTTATCGTGTTGAGCGAAACAAAGATGGTTCAATTGTGACGCACAATGACCGCAAAAGTTATTTTGGAAATCAAGGAAAACTTGAGGCAAATGTCGGTTCTTCCTGGGAATGTAACATCGCCTATGAGTATGCAGAAAAATTCTCTCGCGAGCACGATTTTCGAATTTATAATGCGACTCGTGGCGGAATGCTCGAAGCTTTTGAACGTAAGAACCTTGATGAAGTTCTTGCTTCTGGGGGTGAATCTAAGTGATAAAGTCTGCCCTTATCCTCGCCCCACATCAGGACGACGAACTTAACATTGCAGGACTTCTCTTAGACCAAATGAAAGCTGCGGGAATGAATATTACCGTCTGTTTTGCTACGAACGGTGACTACAACGGTAATGAAGAAACTCGATTATACGAAGCTAAATCTGTAGCAAAAATCTTTGGTGGTTGGAACATTGTGTATTTAGGCTATGGCGACACTGGGTATGAAGGTGCATTGCTGAACGCAGCGGATGATGATGTTGTTGCAACTTCCCCTGCAGGTTTTTCTGAAACTCATGGTGTAGGTGATATACAAGATTTTCATTTCCTGCAACATGGCGAACATATTTCGTACACACGAAATAATCTTCTTTCAGATATTAAGGAAGTTATTCTTTCTGTACGAGCCGACCTTGTTTTCTGTGTGGATGCGGACAACCACCCTGACCATGTGCTTTTGTCAGTTTTGTTTGATAAGGCGATGAGTGAAATAACTCAAACAACTGACTATCATCCGCTCGTGCTCAAAAAGTTTGCTTATCTAGGTTCTTGGTATGGCGTTGACGATTATTTTATGCGACCCGCAAAGCCGACAGAATGCCTTTCTTGTGGTGGGGAGTATGAGACCCGAACAGATTGTAAGCCTTACGACTGGAACAATCGTATCCGATTCAGCGTTAATCCGAGCGTATACACTCTTCGTTTTTGGAAATCAACTCTTTTTAAGGCATACAAGTGTTATAAATCACAGAACGGAATTGCTTTTTTCCCTCGTGTTGCAAATGCTGACTCTGTGTATTGGTTCTATGATACAAGAAACGGCGAATATAAACAAAGCATCGATTTCCCTATTAAAGAAACGCCGTTTGCTTTTTATGAAGAGCATGAATCGTTTCGTTCAAAACAATGCAATTTCTTCAAGCTGCTGTACAAATCATACCGCTTCTTCTTGTGGCGGATACCAAACAAAATCAAAAGGATGGTAGAGCATGGAATTTAAAATTCTGAAAACTTTAAACGAGCTTATTGAAATTGAATCTGACTATAACGACCTGCTTTCTCGTATAGAAGAGCGTCATGTATTTTACGAATTCGCATGGCTTAAGAACTATATTCTCTATTATCCAGATTCGCATGCAAAAGATGATTCATTATGTATTGTCGCAGGTTATCAAAATAAAAAATTATTCATTTTATGTCCTTTCTGCATGAGAAAAGGAACGCTTTCTTTTATTTGTGAGGAAGCTACAGATTACAACACAATTCTTATAGATAAGTCTATAAATATACATTCTGTTTTGAAAGAGACGGTTGATTTCATAAATAAAAGCATAACATTCCGAAAAATATGCCTGCAAAATTTCAAGCAGTCAGATATTTTGCTAAATCTATATATTGTATTAAATTACGATGGGGGGGGGTATAAATCGTTTATGAATGTTTCTGCAACCGCTCCGTACAGTTTGATCCAGACAGAGAATTATAAGTTTGTAAAAAAGCAAGTGAATGACATTAGGCGAAGACAGAGAATTTTATCTGAAAAGCAGAATATTTTATTTGAGGATACAGAAAATATTTCTGTTGCTGATTTAGAATTCATAACTAAACAGAAAGATGCTTCGTTCGGTGAAAATATTTTCACAGGTCAAAAATCATGGAAATTCTTTACGGAATTGAATAAGGATATTCCAGAGCATTTTATAGTCCATCGTATGTTCATAGACGGAAAACTTGTGGCAATACACTTTGGATTCCAGTCGGCAGACACAATTTCATACTTTATCCCTTGTTATGATGCCAATTTCAAAGGTGCTGGGCAGATTCTGCTTTTGCATATTATTGAAAAAGCTATGGCAGACGGAAAAAAGTGTTTTGACAGTTTGCGTGGTAAGGAATCATATAAATTTCATTTCTGCGACAGAATAGCGAGTAACTTCACACTCACCGCATTTCCTCTGACAAAGGCGAATAAATTGCGGCTTTTCTGCTATCGTGCGGGGAGATTTGTACTTGGAAAAATGCTGCTTGGAGGCAGTGTGTAAATAAATAATAATGGCTTCGTTGAAGCTGATTAGTAAAAATTTCTACGAGATTTTTACGACCGTTCTTTGACATTTCTATTTTTGAGGGAAAGATTGGTTTATCTTCTCATTTATTACTCGATTTATTACCCAATTTATGGTAAAATTGAGCGTGTAATCGGGAGATTAAAATATGGAAGATAAGGCATACCTTTCAAATGAGGGGGCGTATACCATTTTCTCGTTCCGTGATAATCGGCTTAAATTCGTTGCTCCCTATTCCTTGGAGCGATACGAGTCCGTTGTGGAGTGGGATAACGGTTATCTCGTTGTCATGGCAAAATACGCTCATAACAAGGAAGCCGAAGAAGAATATATTGATTTGCTTCCAATATTGAAAAGCCTGTACATTAAGCCTGCTGATTTCTTGAAGCCAATAAAATCAGTGGAGGTTCGTTATGCCTGATTTAAAAAAAATATCTGATGATGCTGATATGATTGTCTGTGGCTTTGCATATAAAAAGACCGACGAAGGAATCCGGGTGTTTGATTTAAATAACGGAACTGGTGCGGCTGTAATGACTGCTGAAGGCTCGCTGATAGAAACGAATATGGATGATATAGAGTTTTCTATTGCTCAGAAGCACTATCTTTCAAATGCAAAATATATGGAGGCATAAAGTGCCGAAGTATTTTTCTTTTAAGGTTTGCGGTTATTATCTTTATTTTACTTCTAAATGTGTTCTGGAAGCTATGCATGTTCATGCAAGTGATTCAAAACTTACGGAAGAAGGTTCTGCTAAATTCTTTGTAAAAGGTAATGGTGATTCTGTTTTACAAGATAAAGGTAGACTGAATGACCGAGAAGTAAATAAAATACAGGCTTTCATCAAAGATAACTATCAAGATATGTACAATAAGTGGCAGGAATACAGTAAAAACGGATTTTACATCGGAAAATAAATCGATATAAAACTGCCATAGTATAAAACTTCCCTCAAAAATATAGAAATGTCTCAAAAGAACGGTATCAGATTGCATGATATTGGAGTGATATATGATACCGAAGATTATTCATTACTGCTGGTTCGGTGGAAATCCGCTGCCAGAACTTGCACAAAAATGTATCGCCTCTTGGAAAAAGTTCCTGCCTGATTACGAAATCAAGGAATGGAACGAAAGCAATTATGACGTGCGAAAAATTACATACACAGCACAGGCTTATGACGCAAAGAAATACGCTTTTGTAAGCGATTATGCTCGCTTTGACATTTTGTATCAGTATGGCGGTGTTTATTTTGATACAGATGTTGAAGTGATAAAAGATTTGCGTCCAATTATTGAAAAAGGAGCATTTATCGGCGTTGAGAAGGGGACTCGTCCGCTTCTCAACGCAGGGCTCGGCATAGCAAGTCCTGCGGCGAGTGGAATTTATCGCGAAATCTTGAATTCTTATCAATCAGAACAATTTGTAAAAGAAGACGGTTCTCTAAATCTGAAAACTGTTTGTGAACGAGTTTCTTTTATTTTTGCAAAGCATGTTTTTTTCGAATCGGACAATATGCAGTATGTCGCAGATACTTTCATTTATCCGAGCGAATATTTTTGTCCGAAAGATTTTAAAACTGGCAATTTAATTATCACTGATAATACATACACAATTCATCACTTTGATAGCAGCTGGTATTCTGCAATTGATAAACAGTTTGTAGAATTTCGGAGAAAAGTGTATGCCAAACATAATAAAGCTACTGCAAAAATAATAATATTTTTCGGAGCTTGTTCTTTTTCTATCAAAAAACGAGGTTTTTTGGGTTTCCTTGCTAATGGCGTAACAAAGCTGTTCACAAGTTCAAAATAGGAATGAGGCATGAAGATATACATTCTGATAAATGACATTACCCGCCACGCCGGAATGGAACGAGCGGTCTGCAATTTGGCAAACAGTTTGATAACAAATCACGAGGTTACATTGCTTTCCCGTGACACAATCAGCGGTAAGTCATATTTTCCATTGCATGAGAAAGTCCGAATTGAGCATTTGGGAACGGATATATTTCATTCATCAGCCTTCGGCAAGATTTTTGTATATTTTCAAATGTTCAAAAAACTGAAGCAAATTGCCAATAAAAACAGAGGCTCTGTTTTTATTGCTACAATCTCTACCGTCAATGCAATGATTACGCTGCTTAAGCGATATGTGAAAACGGTCGGTTGTGAGCATTTTAATTATGAGAGCGCGTGTTTTCGACAGCGGGTTTTACGGCGGATGATATACCCGCGTTTGGATGCGGTGGTTTTGCTGACCCAGGCGGATTCAAAGCATTACACTTTTATAAAGCGAGACAGGCTTTTTATCATTCCGAATTCAATTTCATTTACAAGCAATGAAACTGCGGTTTGTGAAGAAAAAAGGATAATTGCCGTCGGTCGTTTAGAACCGCAAAAGGGCTTTGATTTTTTGCTGGATGCTGCCGTGATTCTCAAAAAGGAAATTCCAGATTGGCATTTGGATATTTTTGGAGATGGGGAAAAGAAAATTGAGCTTTTACAGAAAATATCATATTTATATCTTGAAGATTTTGTTTTTATAAACGAGCCGACTCCAAATATAAAAGAAGAATTTCTAAAATCATCAATATATGTAATGAGTTCACGCTATGAGGGGCTTCCTATGGTCTTATTAGAGTCACAGTATTTGGGATTGCCGGCTGTTAGTTTTGATTGCCCTACAGGTCCTTCCGAAATAATAATGCAAGATGAAACCGGATTTTTGGTTCCTTTGTATGACACTGCTGAACTTGCAAAGAAAATTATTGAACTCGCTGAAAACACAGAAAAAAGAAAACAATTTGGCATAAATGCCAGAAAATATTCGGACAGATTTTCGGCAGCATCTATTGCAGAAAAATGGGAAGACTTACTTCAGAGGATTTGATATGGATTTACCAGTTTTATTTTCATTCGGAGTCGTTTTCTCAGTGATTATTTCCTGCGTTGCAAAACCCATAGTTATTATTCCTAAAACGGGAAATTGGGAATTATCGGGAAAACTGTATTCGATAAACGCAAATACACGATATGTCCCCGTTGTATTATTTATTTCCGTTCTTTTTGTCTGTTTTGCCGCTTTTCAGGATATTTATGCTGGCATATATGACCAAGGGAACTACAAATCTTTTTTTGACGATGCCGCAAACTATTCGTCTTTAAACTCGTACCTAGAAGCGTATGAGCAAGAGTATCTTTATATGACGGTGAATTGGCTGCTCCGTCAGGTCACAGATTCGTACAATGTGGTTTTGATTTTGTTCTTTTCATTTATGTATTATGCGTTGGTGCGATTTTTTTATACAACACATCAGGAACCATCATTTATTTTGTTTTTGGCAGTTTTTTGCTTGGTATTCGCCTTTGTAGTCCAATCATATTGTATTATGCGGACGGGAATTTCTGTTTCAGCAGGGCTATTGGTTTTCAGCGAACTTCAACAGCCGTCAAAATCAAAAATGGCAAATGTTTGCAAAAACTTAAAGATTCTTGTATGGACTTTTATTTCAGTGGGGGTTCACACGCTCGGATTGTTTATCTTACCAATATTAGTAATGTATTTCATTTATAAAAGAGCGTCTTTCAGAACTTTCTTGTTTTGGTTCGCGCTCTTTTTTATTTTGGGATATGCCGGTCAGCTCATACTTGTTAATTTCCTTTCATTTTATAAAAGATTTTTGCTTTATGCCGGATTGGAGGCAAACCCCGCCTATAAAACCTATTTCACAAATCTTTGTATTCTTTTTGCAATTATTTACCGACGCAAACGGTTCTTTTCCAACAAAAACATTGCTCTTCATTTTGTTATTTTTATGTGCACTTTTTATATTTATGATTTTGAACTTCTGATGACTTCGATAATGTTCAGAATGATTTATTTTACCCGACTGTCAACGGCGATTGTCATAGCGGAACTGTGGAAAACATATACGCCAAAAAAGAACGAAATAATGATTCCGTTATTCGTGCGACTGTTTTTAGTCATATATGTCACTTTCAATTTCTATGGTTTTGTAGTTGCTATGCCACGATATGGCTTGGACTATTATAAAATCGGAGGATTTTACAATTTCTTTTAAATATGGGGACTGTGTAGCATGAATCAAAAAATTAGAAATTTTGTGTTGCGATGTTCGATTACGCGCGAATTATTTTTTATCATTTTCCGCAAAAAGGTGAATAAAAGGCGGGTTGATAGGAAGATTCAAAAATTGCGAACAATTCCCGCGCGAGAAAAAGTGGATGTCATTGTTTCGCTCACCTCGTATGGCGCACGATTGAATGAATTGCAATACACGCTCTATTCGCTCGTTGCACAGACGGTGCGACCAAAGAAAATTATTGTTAATCTCGCAGAAAAAGATTTTATCGCGTTGCCGCCCCTGCTAAAACGGTTTGAGCAATATGGTGTTGAGTATCGGCAGACGGAAGATTTGAAATCATACAAAAAACTGATTCCTACATTACAGGCATATCCCGAAGAATGTATTGTTACGGCGGATGATGATTTGTTTTATCCGAAAGATTGGCTTGAAAAACTATGGAAAGCACATCTGGAAAATCCAGATATAATTGTCTGTCACCTTACTGCACAAATATCTTTTATAGATGACAAACTAAAGCCGTATTCAGAATGGGCTTTTAATAAAAAGCAGACGAAACCATCGTTTAAAAATCTTATTCTGAGCGGTGGCGGTACACTTTTTCCGCCAAATTCTTTGTATGCCGATGCTCTAAAATCAGAACTTTTTATGATTTTGTCTCCATTTGCAGATGATATCTGGGATTATTTTATGGCAGTATTAAATGGCACAAAAGTTATGCAGATTTCAAAATCTTATACAAATGTAAAATATGTAAATCCGTATAGAGAATATGGATTAGAGAACGGCGAAACGCTTGCACAGGTTAATGTGAGACTTGAAAAGAATGATGAACAGCTCAGAAACATTTTAAAACACTATGATATTAGTGAAACAAAATTCATAAGACTTTTAAATGCAGGGAGTGACAACATATGCGTGCAATCCTCCTTCAAATGAAATTTTTTCTTACCGCATTCTTGAATCTTACAAAAGAAATTTTTCCCTATCCGCTACGGAATCTTTGGCTTTTTCTGTTCGGCATTAAAGTGCCGCTTTCTTCTTCAATTCATCGTGGTTGCAAGTTTTTCCATATTGGAAAATTCAAGATGGGAAAACACTCTGTTGTGAATTTTGGCTGCTATCTTGATAACCGCCGCGGAATTGAAATAGGCTCGAACACGGCAATTGCGCATAACACAAAAATCTACACGCTCGGACACAATATCCGTTCCCCGCAGCTTGAGACAAAAGGCGCGGCGGTCAAAATCGGCGACAACTGTTTTGTGTTCTCCAATGTGCTGATTATGCCGGGCGTTGTCATTGGAGACGGCGCGGTGATTCTTCCCGGTAGCGTTGTTACAAAATCGGTCGATCCGTTCACCATTGTGGGCGGAAATCCCGCAAAGTTTATTTCTGAGCGCAACAACACGATTGATTACTGCACGAAGTACAATTATTGGTTTGCGTTGTGAGATTATTAGAGCCACATACCCCACAATTTTTACGATGACAACGGAATTTTCCATTGCAATTTGATTGATTTTTTGCTCGGTCGCGTAGAATTGTTTTAGATTCTTTGTAAATTGAAAACGGAAAATTGTGTGAAAAATGCGAGTACAGTTTTCAATTTTCAACTTTCCGTTTTCAATTCGCTCGTTACTTACGCTTTCGCGAGCAGAGCCTTGATGTCCGCTGTGATTGCGTCACAAACAGATGCAGATGCTTTTTTTGCTTCGGCAAGGCAGCCATCGCATTTTGCGCCACCAACTTCAGTTCTGGCGTTGATGTAGAACTTGATTTTCGGCTCGGTTCCAGACGGACGGGCAGAAACGATTGTGCCTCCCTCAAGGACGAACTGGAGAACGTTTGATTTTGGAAGCTTGATTTCTGTTTTTGCGCCTGGATTTGCCGGGTCGTATGCAACCGCGTTTCCGATGTCTTTGATGCACAGCACTTTCTTTCCGCCGAGTGTCTTTAAGCCTTCGGTGCGAAGCTTTGTCATGATGGCAGCCATCGTTTCTTTTCCGGCGCTTCCTGGGAAGTTTTGGCTGATTGCGCGGTCTTCAAAGAAGCCGAATTCTTTGTACATGTCGTCCAAGTGCTCAAGAATTGATTTTCCCTTTGAAGCCCAGTAGAGCGTCATTTCAGCACACATTGCCGCCGCCGATACGCCGTCCTTGTCCATCACTTCTTTTTCGACTTTGTAGCCGTAGCTCTCTTCAAGACCGTAGACATAAGTTTCTGTGTTTGATTTTTCAAATTCATCCTCAACGGCGGCAATCCACTTAAAGCCGGTCAAGCATTCGTGCATTTTTACGCCGTACTTTTTGCAGATGTAGTCTGTGAACGGAGAGGTAACGATTGAGCGGATAGCCGCGCCGTTTGCAGGCAATTTTCCGAGTTCTTTTCGTGAAAGCAAGACATATTCGCAGAGCAACGCGCCCATCTGGTTTCCGCTCACCAAGACGAATTTTCCGTCTTTTCCGGGGAATGCAGTGCCAAAGCGGTCTGCGTCGGGGTCGGTCGCCATAACACAGTCGGCCTTTTCTTTTTCACCGAGCGCAACGGCGAGCTTCAATGCAGGTGCTTCCTCTGGATTCGGTTTTTCGACCGTGTGGAAAGTGCCGTCGGGTTCGCGCTGTTCTGGCACGGTGATGACCTTAAGCCCCAAGTCGCCCAAGACCTTTTCGACATGCATTGCGCCCGTTCCGTGGAGCGGCGTGTAGACGATTTTGACCGAAGAAGCCTTTTCTTTGATAAGATCGGGGCGGAAGAGCTGCGCCTTACACATAGCCCAGAATTTTTCGTCGATTTCTTTGTCAATCAGAACGAGTTTTCCGCTCTTGATTGCTTCTTCTTTGGAAATTGTTTTGACTTCTTTGACCGCGTTCACTTCTTTGATGATTCCGACATCATGCGGCTCGATGACCTGCGCACCGTTATCCCAATATGCTTTGTAGCCGTTGTACTGAGGCGGGTTATGGCTCGCCGTTACGACAACGCCTGTCTGCGCCTTAAGCTCGCGGATTGCATAAGAAAGTTCTGGAGTTGGTCGGAGACCTGTGAAAAGGTACGCTTTGATTCCGTTTGCCGCCAAGATGAGAGCCGTTGCCTCAGCGAAGACATCTGAGTTTTTGCGGCTGTCATACGCGACGACCGCGCTCAAAGTGCCGTCTTTTGCTTTTTGGGGGAATGCTTTCAACACATAGTTTGCCAAGCCCTGAGTAGCAAGGTTGATTTCAAGCGTGTTCATGCGGTTCGTTCCGCCGCCCATTACGCCACGCAAGCCGCCCGTACCGAATTCAAGAGTCTGATAGAATCGGTCTTCAAGCTCCGCAAGCGCGTCTTTGTCGTCGGCTTTTGCCACGAGGTCTTCAACTTCCTTTCGGAATCGCTCATCTTTTTCTTCGGCGATATATTTTTTCGCACGAGCCAAGATTTCGTCTTTTTCCATGATTTTCTCCTCTTTGAATTTCTCACAGAGCTAAAGAGTGCACAGAGAGATTTACGATTATAAAAGTTCTCTGTGTGCTCCGTGCCCTCTGTGAAGAATTTTATATTTTATCCGCCTTGAGAATCATCTGCCGCTCCCATTCGAGTAGTTTTTTCTCTTCGGCTTCATTAGTGCCTTTTACGTCGCACATGACGCGGAATACTGGCTCTGTGCCGCTTCCGCGCATCCAAATAAAGGCGCACGGTTTTTCATCTTCGCTGTAGAAAATGATTTTAAGCCCGCCTTTGCCATTTGACGCGTAGTCTTCGAGATTGCGCGTTTCTTCGGTTGCGAGCGTGCCGACTGCCTCATAGGCGACGATGCCGTACTTTTGGAAGAGAATTTCTTTTTGCGCCTTCCATTGGTATTCAAAAATCTTTTGAAATTTTGCCTTGAGTACGGCATGGTCAGTCGTTTTGATTTTGAGCACGGCTCGCTCTTCGGCAACGCCCGTCGTGGTGTATGCGGGAAGCGTTGCGATGACATCGAGCAGCGTGAATTCATCATTATACTCGCGCCCGATTAAATCACACCAAATATGGAACAAGCCTTTGACGCCTTTGCCATTCTCGTCGATACTGTCGCGGATTGCGAGCAATTTGATGAGCGCGAACAGCGTGTTGATAGGGTCGCGGACTGCCGCCGGGTGCGTGATGTTGCCGCCGTTTGAGCCTTCGCCCAAAATGCGCACGAGATAGCCTTCCTCGCGTTTTTTGCGCGCAAGATTGACGACGTTTGCCTCTCCCACCTCAGCACGGAACAGCTCTGCGCCGAACGCAGACGCGATTTCGTTTATGCGCATTGACGTGGGGCAGTTTGCAACAACCGCACGCTTTTTTGTGATGGATTCATCGCCACTTTCGATGGACTGAATGAAATTTCCGTAGGCAAGCTCAGAAAGCACGGAGAGCGCGAAGACTTCCTGTGCTTGAAGCACGTTTGCTTTTTGTTCTTTGTGATTCCAAAAAACGATGTTGCCGCGATCGCCGTCACAGTCGGGCATATAGCCGAGCGTGACTTCGGTGTGTCCTTCTTCTTGCAGACGCTCCATTTCGGCGGCGCACCAGATAAGATTTTCTGGCTCAGGGATGATTGCGTGCTCGATTTTTCCGGGCGTGTCGTTGATTGCGTAGTAATTGATGCCGCATTCCTTGAAGAATGATGAGTCGATTGAGAGCGTGCGTGCTGAGCCGTTCATGTCGCAGACGATGCCGAGCGGGTTTGAGAGCACGTTCTGCCGAATCTGCGCAAAAAGTCGGTTTTGGCGGGCGATGTTGTCCGTGCCCGAAATGACGTGCTTTGAGAACGCGCGGTACATGGTGGAAGCCTCGCGCATAACGGCGACGCTTTCGGTAAGCACCCAGTCGATGTCTTCATCGGGGCAATCAGCAATCAGTTTTTTGACGCGTTCGATGTCTGCCTCTGAATGGCAGCGCTCATTGAGCATTTTGACGAGTTTTGCGTTTTCTTCGCCGTTAAGCACGCCGCCGTCGTTCAAGCCGAATTTGATGCCGTTGTGCCCGATGGGGTTGTGGCTCGCAGAGATGTAAACGAATGCGTCGACAGTGCGCGCATATGCCATGATTTCGGGGGCGGCGATAATGCCCGTGTAATTGACTGCGACGCGGCGCGACATGAGCACGCGAAGCATAGTGTATGCGAGAATTCTTCCGGTGGGGCGGCTGTCCATGCCGAGAATGACGGCAGGCGTTTTTTTTAGCTGGATAATGTAGTCCGCGAAAACATCAGCGGCGATACCTGCGATGATTTTGTCATCTTCGGTAATATCCGGGGAATTATCTTTTTCGTCTCCCGAGGCGACAAAGACTTTGCGCCATCCAGAAGCCGACGTTATCATATTGTGTTCCATAATTAAAACTATTTTAACACGGAATGTGCGTGGATTCAATGAAAAAAGGCGGGAAGACAACGCAAAATTTGCTGCGACGCAATTCGTCACCAAATACAAAATCAACTCTCCCTACACATTGACAGCTAAAATCTACATTGATAAAATGATTGTCACTATTTTATTATAAAAATAAGGAATATTTTATGAAAAACAAGATGTTGTGGATTGGCTCAGTCATAATCCTTATCCTTTCGGTTATCTGTTTCGTTGTGTTTGGTGTCGGCACAGAATTGATTCGTGTGGTCACCGGCGAAGGCAACGGAATCTCATTTGGAAAATACGACGGTAAAGAAATCGTACTCGCACCGGGAACTGATTTTGCAAATGCCGTGCAGAACTACACCAACTACTATCAGAATCAAGGCGCAGAACTCGACCAGTCTGCCTATTTCTACATCTATAACTATGCGTTCAATGCCGCAGTTCAGTCAGCCGCATATAAAGACGCAGTAAAGAAATCAGGCTACAAGCCGAGCGGAAAAGCTATTTCACGCGTTATGCTCCCCTACTTCCTCAATTCAGACGGCAAATACGACCCAAAATTGTACAATCAGGTCTCAAGTGCCGACAAAGAATCATTGAAGTCAGACATCTCAAAACAACTCACTTGGCAACGCTTCAACGACGACGCATTTGGCGCATCTGACAAACTCGGAACCTACACATTCTATGGTCTTAAATCAAGCAAAAATGAAAGCGCATTCCTCGCTTCCCTCAATGAAGAAAAACGCGCTTTTGACGCTGTTTCATTCGACAAAAACGACTATCCGGAATCAGAAATCAAAGCATACGGAACAGAAAACATTTCGCTCTTCGACACCTATGCGCTCTCAATGATTACTGTCAAAGAAGAAGCACAAGCAAAGAAAATTCTTTCTCAGCTCACAAACAACGAAATCACGTTTGAAGATGCTGTTTCTGAATATTCAGAAAAATACTACACTGACGGCGACGGCAAAGTAAAAGAGAGCTTTGCATATCAGGTAAAAGAAAACCTCGCTGACGAAGCCGATTTCGCAAAACTCGACGTACTTGTAGCTGACGCGTTAAGCGAGGTCATCAAGACGAACACAGGCTATTCTATCTACAAGTGCACGGGCGCAAAAACAAGCGCGAACATCGAAGATACAGCAACATTCGACGCAGTAAAGAATTACATCACCACAAACAAGCAGAGCATGATTGAAGATTATTTCATGGAAAAGGCGAAGGCATTCATCGCAAGCGCAAAACTTGACGGATTCTCAAAAGCTGCCGCAAACGCAGGTGTCGAGAAAATCTCTATTCCAGCGTTCCCGCTCAACTACGGCGATGTTTCAATTGCTGACAAAATCGACGCATCAAATGCAAAAGCATTCGCAAACGCAAGTACAAATGAGTCGTTCCTCGAAAAAGCGTTCTCAATGCAGGTAAATGACATTTCTGACCCGGTTGTTCTTGGGAACTACATTTCTGTCTTCCAGCTCACTGACATTCAGAAAGTTCCTGCCGAAGGAGATAAAACTGAATCAATCGCAACAGAAGTTGCAAGCTACGATCAGTCAGAAGCACAGACCGCATTGCTCACAAACAAAAAAGTTGAGAATAATGTCGCTGACGTGTACTTCAACAAAATCATGGCGCGCTAATTGGAGTTCTTTTGACGCAACATACCCCGGAGCATGAACATGCTCCACAAGAGCCCTGTTTGGTTTCGACCGAGCGGGGCTTTTCTGTTTCTTACAAAAACCGCTTTCTCTACTCAAAATATGCGCCGGAGCGAGCCATTCTCGGGGCAATCGACGCGCTTACGATTCTTCCGCATACGCTGATTCTTGCCGCATCGCCCGTTTTATGGCTCGGTTTTTCTGCATTGCGCGCAAAACTTCCCGCAGACTGCTTTATACTGGGAATCGAGACTGACAAAACGCTCCACGATTTTGCAAAGAGAGAATTTGAAAAGCTGGAACGTGAAGAAAAAAACACAGCGGAATCGCAGAATGCCCTCAACTCGTGCGCCGCGCTCCTGCCGTTTGAGCACACCGACTATCTCGTAAACGTGCTGACGGGGGAACGTCTCGACGCACTCCCTGATTCTTCGGAAGTGATTCAGATTCCGCACATTTCGACATTCAGGCGGGCGATCCTCCTCGAGATGAGCGCAGGAACGCAATTTGATAAAGCGCACTATGCCTCACTCGCCTCGCTCGCAGAAAACGCAATCGCTTCGTTCTGGAAAAACCGCATTACCCTCACGAAACTCGGGCGACTCTACTCACGCAACCTCTTTCACAATCTCGCGCATATTCCATCTGCGCATGATTTTAAAACACTCGCGCACCGCGTTACTCAGCCGATTTTTGTATTCGGTGCGGGCGAAAGCCTTGAGGAAAGCATCGCGCGCATTCCAAAATCGCAGCTCGAAAAATGCGTTATTGTGGCAGTGGATGCGTCTCTCCCCGTATTGCAGGCGCACAACATCAAAGTCGATGCAGTGGTCGCCGTTGAAGGTCAGCTTGCCATAGAAAAGGCGTACATCGGCGGGGCAGCGCAAAACTCGCTTATCGTCGCAGACATCACCTCACGCGCCGCCGTCACGCGCCATTCAAAAGACGTCACCTATATCGCATCAAAATACACAGATGCTCACTTCTTTAAAAATCTCGCACAGAACGCATTTTTTCCGCCCGTCGTTCCGCCACTCGGCTCTGTGGGACTTACGGCGGTGTACGCCGCCCTTCTTTTGCGCGCGAATGAGAACGTGCCCGTTTTTGTAAGCGGACTTGATTTTTCATTTTCGCTCGGACGCACGCACACAAAAAACGCCCCTGCGCACATCGCACGCCTTTGCACTTCGGACAAACTCCACCCCGTTGAAAATTACGCTGCCGCATTCAGAACAGGCGCACGGCTTGTCAACGCAAAAAACGGCGTTCCCGTATACACTGACACGGCACTTGAAGCGTACGCAAGCAGTTTTAAAGATATGTTCAAAAGCACGCCGAATCTCTATGATGCAGGCGCACAGGGGCTTTTGTTGGGGCTTCAAGAAATTTCAGCCGAAAAAATCACGGCATATTTAGGAACGATTGCAGAAAAAGAATCCACGGATTTACACAGATTCGAGACGGAAACAGAAAATGAATCGCTTTGCACTTCTGCCATTATTTCATTTCTCGAAGCCGAAGAAAAAGCCTTAAACCGCATAAAAGAGCTTTTGATGTTCGGAAAAGATGTCGCAAGCTGCTCGTGCTCGCTTGAAGACGAGCTTCATGAACTCATCGCACCGCGGGAATACCTCTTTTTGCACTTCCCCGACGGCTATAAATGCGACACGAGCGATTTAAGCTTCTTAAAACGCGTTCGCGGGCAACTCGACTTCTTTTTGAAAGACATAAAACGCTCGCTCGCTATTCTTCCTTCTCTTTAAGCACGGCAAGGAATGCGCTCTGCGGAAGCTCCACATTGCCAATCATCTTCATGCGTTTTTTGCCTTCCTTCTGCTTTTCGAGCAATTTTCGCTTTCGCGTCACATCGCCGCCGTAACACTTGGCAAGGACATCTTTTCGCACGGGATTCACCGTTTCACGCGCGATAATCTGGCTTCCGATTGCGCCCTGAATCGCGATTTTAAACTGCTGGCGGGCAATCTCGCCTTTGAGCCGTTCGCACACTTTTTTGGCACGCACGGCGGCTTCAGGCTTGTAGGCAAGCTGGCTCAGAGCATCGACGGGCTTTCCGTTCAGCAAAATATCGACTTTGACAAGCTCGGTCTGCTGATAGTCGGTGACTTCGTAATCGAACGAGGCGTAGCCGCGGCTGTAGCTCTTTAATTTGTCGTAGAAATCAAACAAAACTTCGGCGAGCGGCATTTCGTAGGTGAGTTCAACGCGCTTTTCGTCGAGGTAGGTCATGTTCTTTTGAACACCGCGCTTTTCGGTGCAGAGATTCATGATTGAGCCGATGTAATCCGTGGGCGTGATGATTGACGCGCGAATGTACGGCTCCCACGACTCTTGGATTTTGGTTTCTGGGAATTCGGTGGGGTTGTCGATAATCTGCTCCGTGCCGTTCGTGAGTTTGATTTTATACTGAACGCTTGGTGCTGTAAAAATGACGGCTTGGTCGTAGTCACGTTCAAGGCGCTCCTGAATGATTTCAAGGTGCAAAAGCCCCAAAAATCCGCAGCGAAAGCCGTTTCCAAGAGCAAGGGAATTGTCTTTTTCGTAAATGAGCGAAGCATCGTTCAGTTTGAGTTTTTCCATGCTCTCTTTAAGCTCTTCGTAGTCGTTTGAGTCAATCGGGTAAATCGAAGAGAATACGACTGGCTTCACTTCCTTAAAACCGCCAAGTGGCTCCGCGGCAGGGTCGTTTGCAAGCGTGACCGTATCGCCCACACGCACATCGCTTACGGTTTTTACGCCCGAAATGATGTAGCCGACATCGCCCGCTTCAAGGTACGGCGTTTCCTCATAATTGATTTTGAAAATGCCGATTTGGTCTACCTTGTAGTCAGTATTGTTCGACATAAAGCGAATCACATCGCCCTTTTTGATTCTGCCCTCTTTGACGCGGATATGAATGATGACGCCGCGATATTCGTCATAGTGGCAGTCAAAAATCAACGCCTGAGCCTTGCCGTTCGGGTCACCCGTAGGAGCGGGGAATTTGGTGACAATCGCTTCCATTAAGTCGTCAACGCCCTCGCCCGTCTTCGCACTCACAGGAACTGCGTCTGCGCTATCCAAGCCCAAATCGTGGTCAATCTGATGCTTAACGCTCGGTAAATCCGCGCTCGGAAGGTCGATTTTATTGATAACGGGAACAATCGTCAAATCCTGCTCCATCGCCATGTACAAATTTGAGACCGTCTGGCTTTCAACGCCCTGCGACGCGTCAATCAAAAGCAACGCGCCCTCACAGGAAGCAATCGCGCGGCTCACCTCGTACGAAAAATCGACATGCCCAGGAGTATCAACGAAATTAAGCTCGTAATCGTGACCGTCTTTTGCGCGGTAGGGAATCGTAACCGCCTGGCTTTTAATCGTGATTCCGCGCTCGCGCTCAATGTCCATGTTGTCGAGAATCTGATTCTTCATCTGGCGGTCGTCAATAATCTTCGCCTTTTGAATGAGCCTGTCTGCGAGCGTTGATTTTCCGTGGTCAATGTGCGCAACGATACAAAAATTGCGCTTGTATTTCATTTCTGTCATAAATTCTCCTAGAAATAGTACGGACTGTCGAGCGGACCTGCAATCGCAATGTTCACATCGAGGTAGCCTTTTTTTCGATTTTTTGCATAGATTTCCGCATAAATTGCAGAATTGTCGTCGTTCAGTTTTATGTCACGAACTTCAATCGGATCATTCTCAGAAAATCCCGTCTCATCGGCAATCGAACCGTTGATAATCTGCTCGATTGAGTATTTTCGGCTGCTCGATGTTGAGACAGACACCAGCTTCATGCCAAAAATCGGCAAAAAAGACTTTGCAATCACGTCGCCTTTGTAAATCGTATAGCCGGGATTTTCAGGACGCGCGCCAAGATAGATTTCTGTCTCGTGCATCTCTTCCTCGCCACGGCGGTAGGTGATAGTGACGATTGACTTTGCCGGATTTTTCATCAGCGCGTTCTGCATATCCTCAAGCGTCGTGATTTTTTGCCCGTCGAATTCGGTGATGACATCGCCCACGAGCATACGCGCACGGCTTGCACTCGCGCCAGGGAAAATATACTGAATCTCAAGCCCCGCGTCCTTTCCGAGCTCTTTTTTGGTATGACCATAGCAGCCTAGCCACGGGTGAGAAATTTTTCCGCCCGCATACAAGGCTGGCAAAAGAGACTTTAAATACTCGACCGGAATCGCGAAATTCAAGCCCTCGTATTGAAGCATGCCCGCAAAAACGATTGCCTGCACGTTCCCGTTTGAATCGATGCACGGACCGCCCGAATTTCCCGAATTGACCGCGGCGTCAATCTGCATGACTGAACCGAGCGTGAACAATTTTCGGTCATCGGCGCTCACAATACCGCTCGTGAGCGTGCGTTCCAATCCGACCGGTGAGCCAATTGCGTAAATCTTGTCGCCGACATCCAAATCCGCGCTCGAGCCGAGATTAAACACGTAGGGCGCGTCAACTTCGGTCTTAATGAGCGCTAAATCGATTTCAGGGTCGTAGCCGATGACTTTTGCCGGAATGCGCGTGTCGCTGTCTTCGGCACGTTTGATAAAAAGGCGCGAAAATGCCTCGCTTTTGGGATTCACGACATCGGCAATCACATGGTGATTCGTGACGATGTAGCCGTCTTTTGAGATAAAAAAGCCAGAGCCAATCACACGGTCGGCAAAGCCCATGCCGTTCTGCACCTTAATGCCCTTGTCGACCCAAATCGTGACCGTTCCGCTGATGTACGAAGAGATTTTTTTGCTTTCGGACGGCGTTTTGTGCAATCCCGGAACTTTTTCGAGCGCGAGCGAATCAAGTTCTGCAAGCGATTTTGAGAGCGTCGCGCTTACCGGAGATTTGAGCGTCGTGAGCGATTTTTGAATTCTCCGCGCGGTAAAGAAATCTTCGTTTTTGACCGCCTCGTCAAATTCAGAGACGACCGCCTTTTCGCACTCAGCAATCGTGTCATCGTCCTGCAAAAGATGCGCGCGCCACAACGCTTGAACGGGATTTTTTTCGAGCAAGTCCACAATACGTTTGCGCTCTTCACGGCGGGCATCTTCCTGCGTATAGTCGATGTCAGAATAAACGGAGTCGGGGTCGCGCACCGACGAGCACGAAGCTGCCCCGAGGACGAAGAGAACGCTTGCCGCGAAAAAGAGCTGCATTCTCCCCAGAATTTTTAGATTCAGTCTGTTGTTTTTCATTTTTTGCGTTCCGACTGCGGAATATTCATTCCAAAAATCAATTGTTCAATGCGGACAGCAAGGAATCGATTCGTTCCGCTTTCCACTATCATAGAAACACCTTGCTCGCTCACTTGGTTAAGCGCAGAACTGATATTTTCTTCATCTTTTTGACTTCCCGCATCGGAAATCCAGTAGAAATTCGCGCTTTTGCCTTTGGCAACGGAAAGAATGTCCTGCCCGTTCTGAACGAACACTGGAATGCCGTTTTCGGAAGAAACCGTGACAAGCGAATGTGTCAGCGGCTGATGGAATTTTGCCTCTTCGCGCAGTTTTCCGTCAATCATCGACGGATATTTGATATATTGCACGTCCCATGAGCCGTCGCTGTCGGTGTCCCATGATGAGATTTTTCCGGGCTTTTTGTCGCCGACCGTTCCCGGAAGATATTCTTCGGTAAAGTCAGGAATCGTGTCGCCGTTTCGGTCAACAGTGATTTTTTTGACATAGAAGCCCGTGCCCTGTGCAGGTGAGCCGAAGAGATTCGTCATAATCTGCATTTCGTCGGTGGTTGAAATGAAGTTCTGACTGGAGTCGGTTGAAAATCCATAGGTTTCAGATGTCTCAAAAAGACCGTCGCCATCGACATCCAGCTTTCGTGAAACGGGAATTCCTTTTTCAAACTGGGCGATTGCGTAGATTTTCTCGCCGACAGAATAGCTTGCAATCTGAGCGACACCGTTTAAAAGACTCACTTGAATCACCGCGCCGTCACGCTCTTTTGAAGGAATCGTGTAACTCAACGCAGCGCGAAGCAACTGGTTACCCGTTACCGAATTAATCTTACCATCGTCCAGCAACAGCGGAACAAAGAAATCAGAATTAAGGGCGTCCTTTATCGCCGGACTCGGCTCAACAGAAAACGGAGTCCATGCAAGTGCCTCTGCGATGAGTGTAAAACGCAAGTCTGACGGCGCATTGTCCATCTTATAGGCGGCGTTCTGAATAAACGGCCAGTTTCCGTAGGTGAGTTCCAGTGCATTTTCCGCGAGCACGAGCGTAAGCGGCACGCCAAAATCACAGAAAGCACTCCATTCGTTGTCATCATCTTGATTTTCATCGTAGGCAATTGATTCAGGTCGTCCGCGTTTGTACACGACCTTCATATTTGGAATCAAGTCGGAGTCAGTATCGATAGTGAGCGTGCCGTTGTATGACGTGAGATATTGCGCAAACTCATTTTTTGCCTCATCAGATGTTAAAAGTCGCGCGAACTCCTCGATGAGAGAAAAATCAATCACGGCATCGGAAAACTGATAGAAATAATCAAGTGCGGCATCCTCATCAAGCAAGCCTGTTTTGAGCGCCTCAAGCGCATAGAGCGGGGATGTGTAGTTTTTCGCCTGAAATGCTTTGAGCATACGCGTTTTTTTTGCGTCATCAGTGGCAAAAATCGCCGCATAAATTTCAAGGTCTTCGGAAGCATTTTTGTACAGGGGAAGCATGAGCGCAAATGCATCAGCAAGTTTCTGCGTGTCCTGAGAAAGCGCGCCCGTTTTTCGGAACAGCTGATATTCATACGCATAAAAAATTTTTGCAAAACGCTCGTCAGCCGGATACACCCGTCGCGCCGCATCAATACGGGAACGGGCTTTTGAAGTGCTTTCCTCGTCTCCAATGTTGTAATACGCCTTTGCCCGAATAAATTCTGCATCAGCCGAATAAATGAACGGCTCGGCATCAAGAACGGCGAGAGCTTGGGTAAATTGCCGCGTGGTGCACAGAAGATCAGCATAGAGCACGCGCGCGCCGTCTTTGTTGTAATCGACCCATTCAGCCTCGGTGAGTGCCGTTACAATCAGCGGAAGAATTTGGGATTTTTTTTCACCGAGCGAGTGTTTGGCGACAGAACGGATATACCACAAGTCAGCGATTGAATCGTCATAGGCAAGCCCCATTTTTGCATTCGATTCAGCCTCGTTCCACAGTTTTTCAGAGGCAAACTGCTTTGCAAGCTGGAGATAGCGCACCGCAGTTCGGCGGTTTGCAACAGACGCAGAATTCTGCGCTGAAACAGGACGGATAAAAACTGAGGAAATAAGAAAAAGCGCAACAATTGAAAAAGACTTTCTCACCATTAAAAAAGAATCCTTCTCAGTATTTTACAGTAATTTAGAAACTTCCACAATCCAATTCTTAAAATCAAACAAGGAACCAATGACCGCCGAAATTTCCCCGCCGAGAGACACCTGCTCTACCACCGGAATCTGCTGCCGGACTGATTTTGGCACTTTCCAGTCCTCAAAAACTGCATTCAGGGACTTATGCGCCAAATCCGATGTCAACACTGAGTCTGTCAATGCCGCGCTTCGCACAAGCACGGGTAATTTCACCGTCACCACACAAGAACAAGCAGGAGAGTCGTCTGACTTTCTTTTTTCAAAGACGAGCGAGCAGACATCGTTCATCTGGGGAATGGGCTCTGCCTGCCTTTCACACGAGCGCACTGTCCATGTCTCACGAGTAAACGACTGGCCAGCTTTGTGAATCAAGACAGAGAAGCCACTCTCACGCGCATTTTGCGCCGATTGCTCATGATGAACGCCATACTGAATGACAAGGTGCTGTTCATCGAGACGAACATGCACGCCGTTCGCCTGAATTTCATGATGCGGCTCATTATTCCACGATGCAATCTCTTCATACAGGCGAAACGGAAATCGCCCACCGAACCCGGCATCATTCAGCGCAGAGAAAAACACGCGGCGTTTTAACGCATCATGCAGATTGTAGAAAAACGCACGGTCAATGAACTGTGTCGTTCCTGATAAAGAGAGAAAGCCGTTCCGAGGTACAGCGGCGGCAATACATTCCTCATCAGCCGCCGCTTTTTTTGCGCCCGAGAGAAGCGCCTTCTGCCATCCGGCAAAGTGCTCATTCAACAGAGGAACAAGCACAGTTCGTATTTTGTTCCGAACATACGCGGTGTCGGCATTCGTCGAATCAGTACGCCAGATCTGTCCTTTGTCGCGGAGATATGATTCAATTTCAGTGCGAGAAATCGCTAAGAGCGGACGGATGAATTTTCCGCGCACCCGTTTGATTCCGCCCAGACCTTCGATTCCACTTCCCTGCAAAAAGCGCATAAGCAGCGTCTCACATTGGTCGTTTTGATTATGGGCAAGCGCGAGCGCACAGAGATTTTCGTTTTGAATGAAAGCGTCAAATATCTCGTAGCGCATTGTTCGCGCAAGAGCCTCTATGCTCTCCCCTCTGTCTTTCGCCAGCCGTGCAATTTTTCCTGGCTCAAAATTTGCGACTCGACAAGAGATTCCCCGATTTTCGCACAACTCTCGCACAAACTGCGCGTCCCCCCCGCTCTCTTTCTCAGAACGGATTCCATGGTCAACAGTAATCACACGAAGAAGCGAAGAAGGAAAAATCGCAGCCAAAGAAAGCAAAAGCGACAGTGAGTCAGCCCCGCCAGAAACTGCCACACCGAGCGGACTCGCTTCAGAAACGGAGTCACGGTCAACTCCGCACGAACGAAGACCTGAGAGAACTTTTTTTTCAAGCGGAAGAAAATCATCCGCGTTCATGTGCGCCACCTGCGTCTAAACAAAAAAATCCCCCGACATGCGAGGGATTTGTGTTCACTCAGAACGATTAGCGAGCCGGAGCCACGCTGACGAGTGAGTCTTCTGCGTTGGTGAGGACGGTAACTTTGTCACCCAAGCCCATGTCTTTTACACGGAACACATCGCCGATGTTGACATTTGAAACATCGATAACAATGCGAGCCGGCAAATCTTTCGGCAACGCCTTTACTTTGACTTCCGGAACATGCTTAACCATAAAGCCGCCCTTGAGAACGCCAGCCGGTGTGCCCTGATACTGCACTTTGTATGTGCGGACAACTGGCTTTTTGTTAGAGACGGCGAAGAAGTCTGCATGGAGCACTTCGTCTTTGATGATATTGTACTCAGTGTCGCGGATGAAAGCATCGCATTTTTTGCCTTCAACATCGAGCGTAACGAGCTGTGTAGCGGTGATTGAGCGCCAGACTTTGTTGAACTGAACTGCGTCAACAGTGAGAGATGTTGCCTTTCCTGCCTCATCGTATACAACAGCAGGAATACGTCCTTCAGCACGGATTGAGCGTGCTGCTTTTTTGCCAGTTTCTGAGCGTGTTTTTGCTTCGATAACCAACTGTTCCATTTTGAATAACTCCTAAAATTCTGGAAAAGCCGGCGCAGACAAAGACAGCGTTTTGATTAGAAATCATACCCCATCGTTCATCACGCCAGAGCTTTTTTCCATAAATATATGCTGGGCCGACAGGATTCGAACCTGTGGAATGATGGCACCAAAAGCCATTGTCTTACCGCTTGACGACGGCCCAAAGAAAACTAATTAATCTTCGGCAGAAGATTCGTCGAAGTGACCTGCATTATACTCTGAAAGAATCTTTTCCTGCAAGGCATTTCTAAAATCTGCGCTAATCGGGTGCGCTACATCTTTGTAATCGCCATTTGCCGTTTTTCGGCTTGGCATTGCGATAAAGAGCCCCGATTGTCCTTCGATAACTTTTACATTATGAACGACGAAGCAATTATCAAAAGTGACGGTAACATACGCTTTCAGTTTTCCCTCAGCTGTTACCTTTCGGATTCTCAACTCAGTGACTTCCATAGTTTACAAATTCCTTTTTTTGAACTAAAAAATTGTCAATGCGCCACAACACATTTCCATTTTTTTTGGCACTTCAAGCAGGCTTCTTTTGCAGCAGAATCTGACTGAAAAACACCAAAAACTGTAGCACCTGAACCAGACATGTCAGCCCAGTCAGCTCCACATTCCAAAATATCCCGAAGGGCTTCACCTATCAAAGGATACTTATCGATAAGAACAGGAGTGAAGGAATTTGTAAATTTCCAAGCACCAATAAAACCGTAATATAAACGCTTCAACTCCGAGAAATCAGGATATGAAACCTTGTAGACGGAATCATATAAGCCCAATTCGTACGCGTGATCGACCAAAGAATACGCCTCTTTTGTGGAAGAGTGAATTCCCGGAAAAATCAACACAAAACTTAGGTCAGTTCGCGATTCGATTGACTCAACAAGCTCTCCACGACCTGAAACTAAGGCACATCCACGCCCTCCTTGAAAGAAGCCTGAATGCAAGAAGAAGAATACGTCGCTTCCGACTTTTTCTGCAACGGCATCAGCGAGAGAATCCGTTAACTGAATTTCCGCCAGTTCAGCAAGTCCTTTTAACAGAGATGCTCCGTCAGAAGAACCGCCTCCCAAACCTCCGCCAGCAGGCAAAAATTTATTAAGCACTACTTCCACACCGAAATCGATATTCGTTTCGGAGCAGAACGCCGAATAAGTTTTCGTCAGCGTATTTTCCAGAGGAAGCTGCATTTGAGCACAACGAACGATACATTCTTTTTGGGGAATGCGCCGAATCTGAAGCTCATCGGAAAAATCTAGTGTCTGAAAAATACTTTCGATATTGTGATAGCCGTCCGCCCGTTTTTTCAGGACTTTGAGCCCGATATTCACTTTTGCGGGAGCTTTGACACAAACATCAAAAGACATAAATATATTTTACACAATAAATATTATGAGAGTCAATATTAAACTTCACTTTTTTGAACGTGAAAAAGTGGAGAAATTAGAGAAATCTTAGAGCACGCTTATTGACAGAAGAAAAGCATAAATTTATAGTTTAGTGTCTTAAAAACAAGGGAGCACCATGCAAGTTAACGATGATATGTTAAATGATGTCAAATACTACGCCTTGGGTTTTTCATACAATGACGAAATTGATGAAAATTTTGAAGATTCTACAGACGAAGACGATTTTGAATCTGTCGACGACACCACGCTCAACAAATTTGATGACGATATTTACGATGACACAATCGACGATGACGATTTCAATGTTATCTACGACAACACTGACACAGAATACAACGACGAAATAGCTTTAGACGACTATTCTGATTCAGAAGACTAGTACGAACAGAAAAATTCCCCTACGAGCATAGCTCTTCGGGAGAATCGCTAAAATCGCACATCATGCGATTTCTTAACGCTCCCTGTCTATATTTTTCTGTTCGTACGAGAATTTTTGTTCCAAAAATTCTCTCTGTCTTTTACGCCACATTCTGTGGCGATTTTTTTTGTTTATCTTAATTTTTTCCCGCCATGCCAGAGTTTTTCCAAATCATAGAATTCACGGGCATCCGCACTCATGAGGTGAACAACCACTGAGCCAATATCGATTAAATTCCAGTCATCACCAGAAGGTGCTTTGTTGTGCGTGAGATGGATTTCCATGTCGTTTTCTTTCACATAATCCTTAATCTGCTTTGCTAATCCCTGCCAGTGCGCCGAACTGTGAATCGTGGCAATCACAAAAAAATCAGTCCATGAATTCAGTTCAGAAACATCAATTACTGAGACATTTTCTGCCTTTGAATCTTCAAGCATCTGTGCAATTTCAAGTGCATTCTCTTGTGCCGTTTTCATAGCTTCTCCTATTTTTTAACGTATCTTCCATCAAAGTCTTTTCCGAGGATAATCGTAAAATCTACATTTGATGCGGTTGAAGTGTCATCATCAGAGATGACCGCTTCTTCAACAATATTTGTACACCGAATAAAATCGCCAAGACTTTTTGCAATCTCAGCGTTTCCAATATGATTGATGATGACGGTTTTTTCATAATCGTTGGAATCTGCGTTTCCCGTCGTCAGAATATCATAGCCCGCACTTTGGAGCAATATCATCGTGTTGCGCGCGAGTCCTTGTACCGTCGTGCCGTTTAGAATCTCAAGCACATAGGTTCTGTTTACGTTCGTATTTCCGAGGGTAATGAGCGAATTCGACACCTGTTTAAAGACCTGTTTGATAAAGTCACCGTCATAGAGCGGAAAAAGAAGCGTTTTTCCGTCAACGACACGCTTTGAGCCAGTGATTGTACGCGGAATCAAGTGCTCAGAATCAACCTGAGAAATTATCGTCATAAGACGGTAAAATTCTTTGTCATCAAGATTTGACGTCATTTTCTCGCTGATAACGTCAAAGGACTTTTTGTCTTTTATGATTTTTTCATTGCGGGAAAGCGCCGCAAAAAACGCGGTGAGCACATTCTGCCGCCGTTCTATCGCGTCATCTTCTGTTTCATCTGACTTTTCATAATTCAGATACGTCTGAATTTTTTCACCGTCAAGAGAAACCACGCCGCTCGGCAAAAGATAACGTTCTCCATCTTCGTTTTTGACATCGACAGGAGAAGGAACAAAAATCTTCATGCCTCCAAGCATATCCGTCAATTCGCCGAATTTCGTAAGATTCAAGACTATGTAGAAAGGAATTGTTTGCCCTACAAGTTTTTCGATTTCAGCCTTGTACGATTCGATTCCTTTTTCAAGGTACACCGAATCGATTGAATCGACGCGCCCCAAACTGGAGAAAATCGCTCCTGTGTTTCCGAGGATATTGATGAGCGCACCTCGTTGGGAAACGGGATAATAAATGAACACATCTGTGAACAGCACGCGGTTTTTGTCTTCCATAACGACGAGCGTTTTGATGACGCGGTCAGACTTTAAGTTTTCGTCGACCGTACTCACCCGAAGCGAAAGGGCAAGCCCCACCGTCACCGAAATGAGAATCACGAAAATGAGAAGCAGCAAAAACGCACCTTTGTTTGAATTCGGGTTGTTGATTTTCATTTTATACGAACCACAGATTAACACAGATTTTCACAGATTATAATTTTAGTGAGTGTTAATTATTTTCTCCTTTTAGTTTTTCTAATAATTCTATCGAAGCTTCGGCTACTTTTTTGCTTTTTTTTTCAAGGTAGTCGATGTTTTCTTCAAGAACGGCAAGCACAAGAGCGTGCAGTGATTTTGCCATGAGATTTGCGCGGTACTCGTCGGTGGATTGCGGGCGGCCTGGCTCAATTTTGTCGGCAACGAAGAGCAAGAGCGCAAAATCGCAGGAATCAACAGAACCGAAGGTGTGATTTGCAATCGCATCGATGATTTCGCTGTCAGTCACGCCGAATTTTTCTTGAATCAGAACGGCAGCCGCCCTGCCGTGGAGCAATTCGGGGAGCGATTTTTCAAAGTCCGAAATCGGCTTTCCGTCTTTTTTTACGAGCGAAAAGAGATCTTCATCGGAACAATCCTTGCACATGTCGTGAGCAATGCCCGCGACCAAGCCCTTTTCGTCGTTCAAACCGTAATTCGCGCAGAGTGTCGCAAGCATTTGTGCCGTGCGCAGTGAGTGAGCGTAGCGGCTTTCTTTTACGACCGTTTTTGTATATTCAGAAATTTTCTCGAACAGAGAACCGAGTTTCTTGTCTTTAAATTCAGTTTGCATAGAGATTCCTTTCTAAAATATACTCAAAAACGGGCTTTGGAACAAGATAACGCCACGCGCCGTTTTCCGCGACTTTTTGCCGGATTTCCGACGACGAGATTTCGATTCTAGGATTCTCAACGATTTTGTGCGGATAGGGGAAATTTTCGCGTGTCACGCCCTTCATGGGATGCTTTCCGTATTTTTCGGTGGGAGAATTTTGGAATTCTTTTTTTAAACCCGAATCTTGCGGTCGGCACGCGAGAATCAAATCCGCCCGCTGAGCCAACGCTTCGGATTTTTCCCATTTGTCGTAATCGGGGAGCAAATCTTCGCCAAAAATCAAGCCGATTTTCCCTGTGAGAACGCCCTTGTATTTTTCTTCGAGGTAGCAGATTGTGTCCCATGTGTAGGAAACGCCGCCGCGCCTGAGCTCGCAATCTTCGGCTTCAAAGCGGTCGTCGCCCGAAACGGCAAGGCGCACCATTTCAAAACGGTCGTCACTCGCCACCTGGCACGAAAGCGACTTGTGGGGTGGCTGGTAGGTGGGCACGAAAAGAATTTTTTCATAGCCGAGCGTTTTGCACACGCTGTCCGCGAGAATCAGATGACCTATGTGAATCGGGTTGAAGCTCCCGCCGAGCATCGCGATTTTCATTATTCGCGCTCCGAAGTATCCTGCCCCGGAAACTGCTCTTCCATGAATTCATCGACAGAACGAGTCGCCAAAAAATCTGCCTTTAGGCTCGTGCCCTTCTTTTTTGAAGAGAGGAAACTGCCGTCTGAAACGCGTTTTCCGTCGGAAGTGACGACATCTTCGCCTGCCATTTTTGTGACAAGCTCCAAAATCGCAACGCGCACTTCGTTCAAGCCCCAGCGAGCCGCCACCGAAACGGAAATCACCTTTGTTTCTGGCTCGATTTTTTTGATTTCAGCGGCAATTTTTTCAGCATTTTCTTTTGCACCTTCAATGTCGGTCTTGTTGCACAAAACGATGTGCGGCTTATCGAGCAAATCCTTAGAAAAGCCTTCAAGCTCCGAGCAGAGTGTTTTGTACGCCGTGAGGCAATTTTCGTCGGAGCAATCAATCATGAACAAAAGCCCCGCCGTGCGCGAAATGTGCTTCAAAAAGCGGATTCCCAAGCCCGCACCTTCGCTTGCTCCCTCAATGATTCCCGGAATGTCGGCGATAATCACATCTCGTTCAGCATCGGCACGCAACACGCCGAGATTCGGAATCTTCGTGGTGAACGGATACGGCGCGATTTTCGGTCGTGCGTTCGTGAATGCGTCGAGCAGAGAAGATTTTCCCGCGTTCGGAAAGCCGACCAAACCGATGTCAGCCATAATCGAAAGTTCAAGGAGCAATTTTCGGTATTCGCCGGGCTGCCCTTTGTTCGCTGTTCGGGGAGCTTGGTTCGTTGACGACTTAAAATGCACATTTCCCCAGCCGCCGTTCCCGCCTTTGAGGAAAACAAACTGCTCGTCCTCGCTCTCGGTGGTAAATTCCTTGATAAGTTCTTTTGTTTCCGCATCACGGATTGCTGTTCCTGGCGGAAGTGCAATCACGACATCTTCGCCGTCTTTTCCGTATTTGTTCCAGCCCTGTCCGTCACCGCCATTCTTCGCCTTAAAAAATCTCTTGAAGCGGATATTCGCGAGCGTTTTGACATTGCGCTTTACGCAGAAAATGACATCGCCGCCCTTCCCGCCGTCGCCGCCGTTCGGACCGCCCATCGGCACATATTTTTCACGGCGGAATGACACGCAGCCGTTCCCGCCCTTGCCAGAGGTGACTTCGATTATCGCTTCATCAGCAAATTGTTTCACACTATTCTCCCACTCACAAAAAAACCCGGAGACAGAAAACTGAATCCGGGCTTTCATCGATTGATTGCCTTAATGCCTTGCATGGATGCAAGGTAAAAGCAAAGAGAGAATTTTCTGAAAGAAAATTCTCGTAAGAATCAGAAATTACAGGAGGTAATTTCTGTTCTAGGCCTCAACAGGTACGATTGACGCGTACTTGCGATTTCTGCGTTCGTGGAATTTGACAGTGCCGTCTGCTGTTGCAAACAAACTGTCATCGCCCGCGCGTTTTACATTGTCGCCCGGCCAGATTTTTGTTCCACGCTGTTTTACGATGATTGAACCGGCTGTTACGAATTCACCGCCGTATGCTTTAACTCCCAAGTATTTCGGGTTTGACTGACGGCCGTTTTTTGCGCCGCTACCACCTTTACTTCGTCCCATTTTAATCCTCCGTAAGAATTACATTCTCAGGAAATTCTTTTGTAAGAGCTTGAAATCCAGTTCTTAAAAAATCTCCGATACATATAAGCTGAGTTTCCGTTTGTGGATTCTCAGATTTGGCTTCTACCGCAAAAGAAAGATTTCCGCGCGAAGAAGCGTCTGCTATCAATAAAACATTTTCGTTATGTGAAAGAACTTGCATTGCCGTGCGAATCAAAATCGTGATTGCTGAACAAACAATGTCACTTCCTTTCTTAGAAAAATCCGCGTGCCCGTTAGCTTGACATTTTTTTATCACGCCGTTTTTGCCATAAGAAAGTGTTACGACTGTCATCTATTAAAGAGTGATGTCCTTAACACGAATGTTTGTGTATTCCTGTCTGTGACCGATGAGACGGTGATAGTCTTTCTTGCTCTTGTATTTGAAGACAAGAACTTTTTTGTCGCGGAAGCTGTTCTCAACAACTGCGCTGACTTTTGCGCCTTTAACGAACGGTGTGCCGACAGAAATTTTGTCGCCGTCGCTAACCAAAAGAACTGAGTCGATGTCGATTTTTGCTCCGTCCTCAGCATCGATTTTGTCGACCTGAATGAGAGCGTCTTTCTCAGCCTTGTACTGTTTGCCTTTGTATTCAAAAAGTGCGTACATGTAAAACCTCTTAATCGCCGCAAAGTGTAACGGAACTCTAACGACTAAAAATAAAATATAAGTACGAGATTATATCAGATTTCAGAAATTGTGGTCAACAGAAAACTTCACGCTATAAACTGAAATAAACACGAGCTCCAAGACTCAAGCCATAAAAGTCGTCAAAAAAATCATCGTCTTCCGTATTCAAGAACATAAGCGATTTAAAAGAGGCAAAAAGCTCATATCGATTCAGCATATACCCGACATGAAAATCAGATTCAGAGACCTGAAAATCTCCTGAGTATAGTTGCCAGCCAAATCTCCATTCGATAACAAGCGGTCGTATCGGATAAGAGCGCAACAAAAATCCAACATTACAACCGCGTTTGAAATCCGCAAAATGCTCAGTCAACCAATTTGTGTACAGAACGATGAGAGTCGCGCTAAAAATGTTTGTCTGCAAAAGGGAAAGTTGTCCGCCAATTTTCACATTGTCGCGAAAACCGTCGTGGCTGACATCGGAATCGCCATTTTTTGGATTACACAAAACAAGATTTTCAAAATACGGACCAACATACGGGAAAAACAAGCCTTCAAATCGAAGCTCCGAGCCAAATCCGAATCCATGCAGATACACAAGCGATGTGTCAAATGTAAAACGATTGCGACTGTAGCCCGGATCAGTATAGCGCAAACCGCTCAGCGCACCACGAGCGATATAGTTTCCATCGGCGGGAGTGGCATTTTCATCATAGGGATAGTCAAAAAAACGTACGTTATTGAGCCAATAATAGCCGATTCCAAAAAGAATACAGCCAATTCCAATTGCATACGCCAGCATCGATTCGGCTTCATTTTCATCATCGCTTTTCTCACGTGATGAAAATGAAAACGAAGAAAGCTGTCCCGACTCAGAACACGGTGAGTCAAAAGCGGTCTCGGAAAACGTAAGCGCGCTCACATTCACACGAAGAGAAACAAAAATGCAGGCAAGAATGATGAGCTTTCGCATACGGAAAACGTGCTCCGGTTTTATATGCTAAAACAACGCACTGTGCAAGATTTTCACAACATCATTCGCCTGTGACGCATCAACAAGCATACTGATATTCACTTTGCTCGCGCCCTGCGAAATCATCTGCACATTGATTCCGTTTTTGTTGAGCGCGGTGAACGCGTCTTCGAGGATTGAGCTTGAATGGCTCGCGTCGCAAATGAGCGTGACGATTGCCTTTTCTTTGGTTGCTTTCACCTCTGCGACCCGTGCCAAATCTTCGAGAAGACCTGTCAAATCAGCCTTTGTGTTCACCGTGAGCGAAACCGAAACTTCGCTCGTTGCAATCACATCGATTGAAATGTTCCACTTTAAGAACTGGTTGAAAATGTGCGCCAAAAATCCCGCCGCGCCCAACATTCGGCTCGACTGAATATCAATGAGCGTGACATTTTTAACGCTCGTAATCGCTGTAACACGCGGAGTCGCACCCGAATGCTCTTCGACAATGACCGAGCCTGCGCTTTTAATATTGTAGGAATTCTTTACGCGGACGGGCGTTCCCGTCTTTCGGCACGGAATCATGCTCCGCGGGTGCAAAACTTGGCTTCCGAACATCGCAAGTTCCTGCGCTTCCTCATAAGTGACTTCGGGAACAGGGCGGGCTTCTTTTACGATTCTGGGGTCAGTCGTAAGGATTCCGTCAACATCTTTCCATGTCTGGATTTCGTCAGCTTTCATCGCCGCGCCAATCATCGTTGCGCTTAAATCAGAGCCACCGCGACCGAGCGTTGTGATGATTCCGTTTTTGTCTTTTGCGATAAAGCCTGTGACGATTGGAATTTCGGTCTGCTTTCCGTTTTTGTAGTCGTTCAAGTGCTTGGGGATATTCTCCCACACTTCATCGAGCAATTCCGCCGCCATATAGTTTGAGTCAGAAACGAAGCCAATATCCCACGCGTCGTAGAATTTTGCGGCAGTACCCTGCTTTTGCAAATATGCCGCCATCATGCGCACGCTCATGCGCTCGCCGAATGAAACAAGGTAATCGCGCGTGCGTTTGGTGAGCTCGTGGAGCATGGAAATGCCCGTGAGCAAGAATTTGAGTTCTTCAAGGAGTTCTTTGATTGCAGGAACATCAATCTCAAGTTCCTTCGCCGTGTCAAAATGCAGTTTTTCGACTTTCGCAATATCGACCGTGCCTTTGACAGCCATATCAGCCGCGTCGAGCAAATGGTCAGTGGTATCGCCCATCGCGCTCAACACGACAACAGGGCGTTCTTCTTTGTAAGCCTGAATAATAGAAGCAACATGGCGGATTCGCTCCGCATTGGCGACAGAAGAGCCGCCGAATTTCATAACTATCATAGTGGTAGTATTCTAGCGAAAAGAAAGGGCTTACGCAATCTTGAACAGTTTTTCTATATTCGGCTCGCGCACCACGAGCACATTGCAACTCGCGCTTCCGATAATCTCCGCGTTCGTGGCGGAAATTTTGTCGTGGCGGATAGAATTCTGCGCCGTGTCGTTCGGATGCTCTTTTCCGCCGAGCAAAATCAGGTTCGCCCCGAAATCCTCCGCAGATTTTATAAGTTCCGACCAAATCGCGCCTTTTTTGAGTTCCGTCGCAATTTTGACATCTTTTTCTTTGGCAAGCCGTTCAAGGTAAGAAAGGTAGCGTTTGCCGTCGTCTTCAAGCCGCTGCTCGTAATGGCGGCTTTCCTCTTCGTAAAAGAATTTGCTCATCGTGAGCTGTTTGAGCGTAGAAGTGTCAACGACATAAATCGCCTTTAAGTCGCATTTGTACTGCTTGGAAAGGAGAATTCCGTACATCGCCGCATGAATCGACTGCTGTGACCCGTTCACCGCGACCACAATTTTTTGAATCAAAGGTTTTATCATCGCACGCTCCGCTAGCTCGACTTCCTGTTTTTCAAGCTCTTTAAGACAAAAGTGTTCTCGCGCTCGCGCTCTTCAAGCACGCTCTCGATGTATGTTTTCGTCTCGCGGTTCTGCGGAATAATCATCTTGTCCAAAGCGTTCACGCGCCGCTGAGTCTTTTTGACTTCCGTTGCGAGCCGCCACGCAATCGTTCGGATAGAAGCCATTTCCGTAAGAAGCGAAAGAAGCTTGAAAAACTCCGTCATTACTTTATCGGAATCTGCGTATGTTCCCATGAATGAATAAAACAACTGCTGCTTCGGGAGCGCGACTTCCACCGAATTAAAACTCATGCCGCCCGCCGTCACGGATTTTTCTTTTAAATCGTACTCGTAATGCACGGATTTTGCGATTCGCTCCGTCTGGTCGCCGCCCACGCTCATAAGCATGTTGCGAAGCGCAGGGTACGCCTGAGAAATCGCCTTGTCAAGCTCGCGTTCAAGCAACTTGACCTTTTCGACCATGCGCATAAGCTCCATGACAAGGATTTCGCGCTTCTGCTCAAGCAAATCATAGCCGTCCACCGCAACAGCAAGCTGTTCCTTTATCGCGAGAAGATTAGATTTCGTCGGTGCAATGTTCAGTTTACTCATAATTAGCAATGAGCAGTGTGCAGTTAGCAGTTTTTAACTTCTCACTGCTAACTGCTCATTTCTCACTTTTTATTCCTCTTTCGGATAATATTTCTCAATCAATTCTGGCTTGATTCGGTACAGCTCGTTCTTCGGCAAGATTGTGAGGAGTTTCCAGCCCAAGTTCAGCGTGTCTTCGATTGAGCGGTTTTCGTATTCGCCCTGCGTGAAGAACTGACTTTCAAGCGCGTCGCCGAACTTCAAGTACATGCGGTCAACTTCGCCCAATTCTTCCTCGCCGATGATTGCCGCAAGGTTTCGGATTGACTTTACCTTTGAGTACGCCGCAAAAAGCTGGCTCGAAACGGCGGCATGGTCATCGCGCGTCATGCCCTCGCCGATACCGTCTTTCATCAATCGGCTCAAACTCGGCAAGCCCGAAACCGGCGGGTACACGCCCTTCTGACTAAGCTCTCGGTCAAGAACAATCTGCCCCTCGGTGATGTAGCCCGTAAGGTCAGGAATCGGGTGCGAAATGTCGTCGTTCGGCATCGTGAGAATCGGAATCTGCGTGATAGAGCCAGTTGAGCCTTTGACCTTGCCCGCCCGCTCGTACAATTCAGCCAAATCCGAGTACAAATAGCCAGGATACCCCTTTCGACCCGGAACTTCGCCACGCGTCGTAGAAATTTCTCGCAAGGCTTCGCAATAGTTCGTCATATCGGTCATTACGACCAGAACATGCATATTCTTTTCATAAGCCAGATATTCTGCCGCCGTAAGAGCACAGCGCGGTGTGATGATTCGCTCGATTGAAGGCGCGTCAGCCAAGCTCTGGAACATGACGACCTTGCTCAAAACGCCCGACTCCTCAAACGAATGAATGAAGAACTGCGCCTGATCATACTTGATTCCCATGCCCGCAAAAACCATAACGAACTGCTCGTCACTGTTGCGGATTTTTGCCTGACGGATAATCTGCGCCGCAAGGCGGTTGTGCGGAAGACCGTTTCCAGAGAAAATCGGCAATTTCTGACCGCGAATCAGCGTGTTCATGCCATCGATACTAGAAATTCCCGTCTGAATGAAGTCTCGCGGGTACACGCGCGCAAACGGATTGATTGGCATGCCGTTCACATCGACCTTTTTGCTCGACACAATCGGCGGAAGACCATCAATCGGCTCGCCCAAGCCGTTAAAAATGCGCCCAAGAAGCCCATCGCCCACGCGCAATTCCATCGGCTCGTCAAGGAACTCAACGCTCGTTTCGTGCAAGTCCAAGCCCGTCGTAGAGCCGAACACCTGCACAATCGCCGTAGAGTCGTTCAAGTCAATCACGCGCCCCGTCTTTTTCTCGCCGTTTCGGTCACGCACCGCGACAATCTCGTTATAAAAAATGTTCTCGCTGCGTTTCACAACGATAATCGGTCCGTCAACGGAACTTACGCCTTTATATTCGATACCTTTCATATTATTCTCCGTTAACGCTTATATTGTCTCTCAAGATTTCCCATCTGCTCGTCGAGGCGACCTTCAACTTCTTTCATCTGCTCCAGCTTGTCGTTCGGAACTGATGACTTCAAGCGCACGATTTCGTCCTTAACAGGAAGCGATGCTACCGTGGGGAGCGGCGCGCCCGCTTTGATGACCGCAAGCGCTCGTTGATAGTAAGTCATAATCAGCATGAGGATTGCAATCTGCTTTTCGGGCACGGAATACACATCCACCGCGTCGAACGCACTCTGCTGCAAGAAGCCGTTTTTAATCATGTCGGCGACCGTGAGCACGATTCTCTTTTCGTCGGGGAGCGCGTCAGGACCAATCAAGCGCACGATTTGCTGTAATCGCTGCTCGTCCTTCAAAAGTTCAAGCGCACTCAAACGCACTTCCGCCCATCGCGGGTCAAGTTTATCCCACCACTCGCGGATTTCTTCGGCATATTCAGAATAACTTTCAATCCAACCGATAGCAGGATAATGCCGCGCGTTCGCCAATTCTCTGTCCAAAGCCCAGAAACAGCGGATAAATCGCTTGGTATGCTGAGTGACTGGCTCAGAAAAATCACCGCCCGGAGGAGAAACCGCACCAATTACAGAAACACTTCCTTCTTCGCCACACAATGCGTTTACGCGACCTGCCCGCTCGTAGAATTCAGCCAATCGCGTGGGCAAATACGCAGGAAAGCCTTCTTCAGCAGGCATTTCTTCCATTCGACCAGAAAGCTCACGCAAAGCCTCAGCCCAGCGCGAAGTGGAATCAGCCATAATCGCCACATGCATTCCCATATCGCGGTAATATTCTGCGAGCGTGATTCCCGAATAAAGAGAAACTTCTCGTGCAGCAACCGGCATATTCGATGTGTTTGCGATAAGAATCGTTCGTTCCATGAGCGAGCGACCGGTTCGCGGGTCAATCAAAGTTGGGAATTCGGTGAGAACATCGGTCATTTCGTTACCGCGCTCACCGCAGCCGATATATACGATTAAATCAGCGTCGCACCATTTTGCGATTGCGTGTTGTGTCATCGTTTTTCCAGTGCCAAATCCGCCCGGAATTGCCGCAGTTCCTCCCTTTGAAAGCGGGAAGAACACATCGATGACGCGCTGACCCGTAACGAGCGGCTGGCTGACTTCAAGCTTTTGAGCATAAGGGCGCGGAACGCGGAGCGGCCAATAGTGAGCGAGGCAGATTTCTTCGCCAAGCTCGGTTGTGCCGATTACATCATCAACCGTATATTCGCCCTCGCCCTTGAAAGTCTGCAATGTTTTGCCTTTAACGGTGGGCGGAACCATGATTTTGTGTCGGATTGATTCTGTTTCCTGAACGAAGCCCAAGACTTTTCCTGCGAAAATCTCACATCCCTCGCCAACGCCCTCGGCGACCGTCATCTTCCATTTTTTTGCGCCGTCAATCGGCTCGGTTCGCTCACCCGGAACAAGGAAGGCGCCTGATTTTTCAAACATATTTTTAAGTGGTCGCTGAATTCCGTCATAAATCGTTCCGACCAAGCCAGGCCCCAATTTCAGAGAAAGCGGACGACCGCTTGAAACGACTTCCTCGCCGATTTTCATGCCCGTGTCGTCTTCGTAAACCTGAATTGTCGCCTTTCCTTCGCTCTGGCGGATAATCTCGCCGATGATTTTCTTTTCGCCGACATCGACCACATCATACAGACCGCAGCCTTCAAGCCCCTCGGCGTACACAATCGGTCCTGAAATTCGTGTGATAGTACCTTTTATTTCGCTCATTCAGGCAACCTCCCGCCGAACAAAGTTGTCGCAAGTTCCGCGCTGTATGTGTCTTTGATTTCGCGCACAATCTGGTCAATCGTAAGCCGAACGCGCACAAATCCGTCCTCGCTCGAAAGAATGATTCCTTCGTGGAACGAGTTTCCGAGAGCCGCTTCTTCCCCCGATTTTTCAAAAGAAACTGCCTCAACCTTCGAGAGATTTTTGGAAAGAGCCTTTTCGAGGATTTTTTTTGCGGCTGTAAGCTTAAAGCCAAAAACAAGCGCGTTTATTTTTTTATCAGAGAGAACCTGACTTATATTTTCCAATTTTTTTTCGACAAGAGAAAGTCGTTTTTCCTCACCGAGACTTTCAAGATAGGCGTTGAACGCCTCTGAAACCGCATCGCTGTAAAACGAAACAAGGAATCGCCCCTTTTCGAGCGGCAGGGCTTCATCAATCGATTTTTCGTACTGCGCGCATTTTTCTGAATAATACGCCGTTTTCTGTGCGCGCGCTTCTTCAACACGGCGAGAGACATCGGCTAAAATCGCCTGCGCCTCTTCGTCCGCCCGCGCCAAAATCTTCTCAGCCTTTTTGCGAGCATCAGCTTCAATTTCTTTATCAAGGATTTCGGTAGACCGTAATTCTTCCATTGTATTTTCCCAAAACTAAACACTGATTCCCACGGCTTCGCGGATTGCATCTGTGAGGGATTTTTTGCCTTCCAAATGACCGTGAATGCCGGGAATCTCAACAATCAGCGGATACTGACTGCCTTTCTGCCACGCGAGGACTTCATCTTCAATCATGGCAGAGACATCTTCCGTCAAAATCAAAATTTTCGGTCGTTCATCGACAGGAACGCTTTCCGTGCCACCAAGCCCTGTGACTCTGCGGAACGCGTCCAAAGCCTCTGTGCGATTAAGGGCGACAGAGCCGTCCACACCCACGAGCTTAAAACCGAGAATAATTTCCCTTTCTGCGATGACGAAATATTCCATTTTGAATTACAAAATGATGATAAGAAGGGCGACCAAGAATCCCCACAAACAGATACCTTCAGCAAGACCGACGAACGGAAGAGCCTTACCAGAAAGCTCCGCGTTTTCGCTCATTGCGCCCATAGCAGCCGCACCGATTTTGCCGACAGCCATACCGCCCGCGATACAAGCCAAACCGACCGCAAGACCTGCCGCAATGTACTTGATTGCAGAAGAGTCTTTTGCAGCTTCCTGTGGAGCGACCTCTGCCGGTGGAGCAGGTGGATTTGGTGGCAAAGGAGCGGCTTGGGTCGTTCCCTGTGGAGCGACTTCCTGCGAGCTAACCGCGTCCTGCGCAAATCCTGCGAAAATTGAAAGTCCAGTCAAAACTGCGGCAATCATCAAAATTTTCTTGTTCATAACAAAACCTCACTATTTATGTTTTTCAAAAATTTCAATTTTTGAAAAAAATCCATTAAAATCGCGCTCAGCGAAGGCTGGGCGTCAACATCATTTGAAAACTAACAGAGTTTTCAAATGATGTTAATAATCAAACGAGAAGGGCTTGAATTCCCGCCCCGTTTCATTGAAGAATTTAGAGAAGAACTCATAATATTGCAATCGGATAACCTGAATCGCAACAATCATTCCCTCAAGCACCACCACGATTCCGTTTCCGACGAGCATGACCGCAAGGTAAGCAGGACCTGCCATCTCAGAAAGCGTGGCGATAATGAATCCAAGAACAGCGTGAGCCAAGCCGAACGCACCGACTCGGATAAAGCTGATTGAATTCGACATGTAGCTGATGAGCGTTTCCAAAAGCTCGACAATCGCCTCGATAATCGCGGCAAAAAGCCCGTTCTCAAAGACAGGCGTTTCATGCTCCATGATTCGGTGAATCGGCTCACTGAACATCGTTAAAAAGAGCGTCACGCCAATCACAATTCCGTCAGCCATATCGATTGAGTGGTCAGCCACCACAATGCGAACGACCATAACGACGACATACCAGAAGAACACCGCTCCCGAAAGTCCGTTCTTTCCAAACAAAGCCTTACCGACTTTGTGCATGAGCAGATTGTTGATGATATTGATGACCAAGCCGACCGAATTGATGATGAATCCGACCCCGACTGTGACACCGAAGAACGCGAACATCGTTTTGATTGAGTGCTCGCTTCCGTCTGGCATTAAGTGGAGAATTGGTGCATGCGGTTCGCCGAAAAGCCCCGTGATTGCGAGTGAGAGCGGCTTTAAGACTTCCTCGTTTCCGAAGAATTCGCCCGTGAGAACGCCCATAATCATGCTTGAACAGCCGATTGCCATAAAAATGGGTGCGAATTTGTTCCAGCCGCCCACTTTGACGACCTTGAAATTCATTAAAAGACCGAGCAAAAGGAAAATAAAGCCCTGCCCCGCGTCTCCGAACATGATTCCGAACAAGAGCGTAAAGAAGAGCGCAACGAACGGAGTCGGGTCAATCGCACCGTAGACGGGAGAGCCGTAGCTGAAAATCATGCGCTCGAATGCCCCGACCAGTTTTCCGTGCTTTAACCTGACGGGAACTTGCTCCGTGCCGTTCAAAACCGACGGAACTTCAAGCGGATTGTACACGCGGATTGCAATTCTTCCCTCGGACAACTTATCCAAGTCTTTCATCATTGCGTGCGCGGCATCCGTCGGAATCCACCCAGTCAGGCGATACACGAGGCTCGTTGACTCAAGCTCATTCTGCACGTCAACAATCTGCGCGGCAATCGCAAACGAAGCGAGCAAGGCGCGGAGCATATCGGCATGAGCTTGAGCCATATTTTGCTTTTCTTCTTCGATGTAGTCGACTGACTTCTGTGTTTCCGAAAGCTGCTTTTCAAGCCCTTCGAGCACATCATCGGGCACGCCTTTAAAATCGCTCGGAATTTCAAAGGGAACGAAGCCGAACTTTTTAAGCTCCGTATCAAGCGAAAAGCGCGCCTTTTTAGACGAAGCCGCCATGATTTTTGACTTGTCATCGCCGAGCGGCACGATAATCGCCCGCTGACCAACGGCAATTTTGAGTTCTTCAAAATCAGCGGGATTAATCCGCCCGATTTTAAGCGAAAGGAACGAAAGATGATCAAGTTCTGAAAATGAAACCTTGAGGTTTTTGAACGACTCAGCCTCATCTTTGGATTCCTGCACGCGTTTTAACTCATCATACGCTGCCGTCTCGCGCTTTTTAAGATTCTCGACGTCAGCAAGAAATCTTTCGGCTTGTGCGTGTTCTTTTTCGCTCGCGCACGTTGCAGAAGCCAAAAGCGATGAGTCAATGTCTTCGATATTTAAAAATGAGCGCGCATCCTGCAATTTGACAAAAAGTTCGCGCTCTTGATTCTCGGACGCACCCTCGCCTTTTGAACTCTCAGCGCGCGCGTTCTTTTGAAACTGAAAATTGCCTTTTTTCCCCAAGAATTCGAGCACCGGGCGGATGTCATCTTTCATGACCATCAGCTCAACCAAACTCATTGGTGTAGTTCTTGCCATAAAACGCTCCTTTAGTTTCTCGCATCAGGCGCATAGCCCGCAACTTCCATAACCTGCTCCGGCTCAACTTCAAGCCGAAGCCCTTCCGCAACTGTTCGAATGCAGTCAAGTTCGTTCTGTTTTATTCTAAACCAAGAAACCAAACTTGTCACACTCATTGGGTCTTTGTGAAAAAATCGCCTGTATGATTTTATGAGATAATTTTTTAAAGCACGCTCTATCCAACACGGGTCAAGCTCCCAAACGACGCCCTCTTCATGCGGATTGAGGAAATCGGCGTACTTCCAGTCCTTCCAATCATCATAGGAAGCGACGTCTTTTCCAATGATGGCGATTGCCTCGCGCGCAAGCACGTCGTCTTTCCGATGATGCTCGCCGGCATACACCAAATGCGAGAGAATCTCATCTTCCGAAAAATGATAATACACTTTGAGCCGCAGAACCCAGAGAATATTTTTGAAAGAGATTTCCATTTTGTACAGTTTTTCGAGATTCTCGCGGTCATTTCCTTTGAGCGACGACACCGCGTTCCAAAGCGCCATGATTTTCGCACGGTCGGTCTCATCATTCGCTGTGCCAGAATTTTCGTATTCATAAAACGAAAGAATCTCGGAAAGAATCGGAGACGGAGACTCAAACGAGCCGAGCAAATCCTTGTACTGAGAAAGAAAACGCTGCGCCGCCTTTGTTTCGATTTCTTTGGAGAGCAGCACTTCGGGCACAGAGGGAAGCTCGTCGTCAAACAAGAGCGTGTATAATTCGCGGAGTGATTTTACCTGAAAGAGCTTGTTCGCATTGTCGCCGACAAAGGACTTTGAAAGAAGCCCGCTCGCCTTCGCGTACACAAAGCTAAAAGCCGCTGACCTATCCAGACTGCCCATAGCCACACCTATTTGAAAAGAACGGAGTCCAGAAACTGGTTGAAAGCCGCGACATCCCGCCCAGCCGCGGAGATTTTTGTTTTGTACGCAGAAATTTGGTCTGATTTTTTGTTGTCAAGCGCGCTTGTTTTTTCGATGTAAGAAGCCTCGCAGTCGGAAACAATCTGCGCGAACTGTTCTTGAAAGCGTGCGTCAGCCTGCACTTTTGCGGCGGCAATTTTTTTGTCAGCATCAGCCTGCGCCTGAGATGTTAATGCGGAAGCATTTTGCTCAACTTCCAAAAGATGACTGATTGTATTTACTTCCTTTTCAGACATGATGCACCTCTTGCTTTATTCTACTAAAGAGTCTTCGGAATTGCAAATAAAATTGTAAATTTCTGAAGATGATTTTAAGGAAAGGAGATTTTTTACAAAGTCAGGAAGCTGCAAGACAGTGGCGAGCTGTTTTAAAATCTGGATATGCTGCTCAGTTTCGTTTTCTGCGCCAATAATCATAAAAACGACATGAACGGGCGCTTTATCGAGAGAATCGTAATCGATTCCGTTTTGAGAGATACCGATTGCCCCGATTGAGCCATGCATAGACGGAATGAGCGCGTGCGGAATACCGACAGAATGCATGATGCCCGTCGTCATTTTTGCTTCGCGCTCATTTAAAGTATCCAAAGCTTCCTGTTTGTTGAAGTTTGGATAGTGGGAATGAATGGTTTCTACAAGTTCCTCAAAAAGCTCATCTTTTTCGGTGCTCGAAAGACTCGCAACAATGGTGTCTTTCGGAAAAATTTGACGTAAAACCAAAACATTCCCTCGTTATAAGTACTGTTACTGAGCCTGTTCAGCCGGTGCTGTTGTTTCAGATTCAGTTGTTGCAGTTTCTGAAGAAGCAGAAGCGGCTGAATCAGACCACCACTTACCGTCGGTCGCTTCCGGCGCCGCGGTAGCACCCTCAATGATAGCGCCAGATGCTTCCGCAGCCGCACGCATGTCAGCGTCTGTAGAATCTGATTTTGTTGGCAACAACTTTGCGATTGCGAACGTAACGACGAAGAACAAAACGACAAACACAATCGTCGCTTTTGTAAGCACAGAAGCAGAATGAGAACCGAATGCAGCAGAATTTCCACCACCGAGCAAACCACCCATTCCACTGTTGTCCTGATCCTGAACAAGCACGAGCAAGACAAGAAGCACACAAATGATTACGAATGCAACTATAAGCACACCTTTAATAATATCCATTTTTTTTCTCCAAAGAATGAAAACAATTAGAAATAAGTAGAGAATATATTATAGAATTGTCGGATTGTAGTCAACAATTCCGTTGTTTTGTTTTCTCATCACGTGGTTAAATTTGGATTCCGAAAACCTTCCGCACATGAAAGCCCTGCCTGCGGAACAGAACCACCGCCACCACGAGAGAAAGGCATTCGGCAAATACAAAGGTGAGCCACACGAGCCATTCTGAATTCTGAGAAGAAAGAGCCACGCGCATCAAAATATATGCTGGCGGCAAGACAAGCACGAACTGTCGCAAAAGCGAAATCACGAGCGAGGCAAGTCCGTTTCCCAGAGCCTGAAAAACGCCCTGCAAGGCAATGTTCGAGCCGGCAAAGACAAAACTGAGCGAAATAAGGCGCATCGCACTCACGCACAGGGCTTCGGTGTGCCCCGCCAAGCCGAACACTCGCGCAAACGGCACGGAACCGGCTTCAAGCAAAACCACGCCAAAAAGCATAATCGCGAGCGTGTACAAAACGCCGTATTTGATGCCGTCGCTCACCCGCGCCTGATTTTTCATGCCGAAGTTGAACGCCACAATCGGCATAATCGCGTCACGAAGCCCGAACGCGGCGAACAGAATGAACTGCTGGATTTTGTAATACAAGCCGTATGCCGTCACCACATCTTCGCCAAGCCGCACAAAAATGATATTCAGCCCGTACGTCATAATCGACATGAGTGCCTGCGCGATAATCGCCGGAAGCCCGATTGAATAAATCACCGTGATAAAGCGCAGATTCGGCTTCAAAAACGCGGGCTTAAACGGAATTGCCCTGTTTTTCTTAAAATGGAACGCCGCGCCCATCGCCATAGAAACCACCTGCCCGATGACCGTCGCCCATGCAGCCCCTTTTACGCCGAGCGCGGGAAAGCCCAATAGCCCGTAAATCATAATCGGGTCTAAAATCATGTTCGCCACCGCACCGCTCACCTGCGCAATCGTCGAAAAGAGCGAAAGCCCCGTTGACTGCAATAATTTCTCAAAAATCGAAAAGAACACGATTCCGAACGAGTACACACAGCAGATTTCAAGATAGTCCGTTGCCATTCGTGCGATTTCGTCGTTCATCGTCTGCGAACGAATGTAAAAATCCACGCCGAAAAGCCCGAACACAAGGAAAAACACATAAATCACCGCGCACAAAAACATGCCGTTTCCCGCGATTCTTCCCGCTTTTTCAGGTCTCCCCTGCCCGAGCGTGCGTGACACGAACACATTCACGCCCACACCAGTTCCGATTCCCACCGCGACCATAAGGATTTGCACCGGGAAAGCAAGCGTGAGTGCGTTCAAAGCCATCTCGCCGCCTCGAGCCATATTCGACACAAACGCCGAGTCCACGATATTGTAGACCGCCTGCAACGCCATCGAAAGAATCATCGGAATCCCCATTTTGAGCATCAGCGATTTTACGGGCACAACGGCGAGCGGATTTTCTGTAACCGTCGTTTTTGAACTAAGATTTTCGTTCATGTTTCACCTCAAAAAAAATTTAAACAAAAAAAAGCGCGTAGCCCTAAAACAGTTGGTTTTACGCTGTTTTAAGAGCTACGCGCTGTGTGAGAAATATAAATTATTTTTGAAGTTTTGTCAAAAACTTATTTCATTGCCGCAGAGATTCGCTCAAGAACCTTCTTGCGGTCAAGTGGTTTGACAATGTAGTTCTTAGCACCAAGAAGAAGTGATTTTTTAACCAATTCCTCTTTGCCGAGAGCACTAACCATGACGACGCGAGCGTTCTTGTCAAAAGCGACAATCTGCTCAAGAGCTGTGATACCGTCCATGCGAGGCATAGTAATATCCATGGTTACCAAGTCAACATTCGGACACAGTTCCTTGTATTTATCAACGCCGTCCTTACCGTCAACAGCTGTTGCAACGACCTCATATCCTTCACTGGTGAGAATCTGCCCGAGCTGCTTTGCGACGAACATTGAGTCGTCTACAACGAGTACGCGGATTTTTGTTCCGTCAGCATTCATGCCCTCTGGCGGACGCTCATTGATTGAAGGAAAATCCTGTTTTGTTTTCATTTTGGCACTCCTTATCCTTATTACATGCGTTCGCGGATTGCGACGTTAACTTCGATTTTACCACATTCAGTGATGAGAGGAACGATAAGCGCCTCTACACTGTTTGCTGAACTGCCGCCCAACGCAGCAATTTCCATTTTTTCACCAGCGAAAAGAGCCGGCGGTGTAAGGTCGAACTTGAATCCAAGCTCATGCAACTTGGTGACAGCCTGAGCCGTGATGAGGTTTGCAAGCTCGCTGATGGTAGCTTTTGCAAGGTCATCGAATTTCGTGAGCGTCTCGCCGTTCATTGCAGAAGCGATGTTCAAAGCGGTTTCAAACGTCATGTCAAAAAGAACACGACCTTCAACATCGCCTGCAAGACCAACGAGGGCTGCAACTCCCATTACCGGCATGGCGGTAGATTTGAGATACAAATCACCGCGCGTAACAGTTGCGCCACCAAGCACTTCTTTCAAAATCTGATATGAAGTTTCTACAAATGGGTTAATGTACTCTACTCTCATGAGTTTCTACTCCTGTATTATTTTTTTCCAAAAATTGTCAATGAACCGACTTTTGTTTCAGTCCACTTATCATTGCCTTCCAAAGATTCATTCTGACCGAGGAACACGACACCGTTTCCTTTGAGCTTTTCAGCGAAATCAGTAATGACAGTCTGCTGGGAAGCAGCAGGAAGGAATGACAGCAAATCCCTCGCGAAAATTATATCACAAGTCGGCAAATTGTTGGTATTAGCACAATCATGATATTCGAACATAATACTGTCACGAATCTCAGAAATGAACGTGAAATCACCATTTGCCTTTTTTGTGATATACGGCGCATACCAATCGTTTGCAACATCACCAGGGACTGCAAGCAACGGTGCATTTGACACATTCAGCAAATCAACCTCATGCGCGTAAATTCTGATTTTTGCCTCAGGATAGCGCTTTTTAAGGAGACATGCCAACGAATATGTCTCACAACCTTTTCCACAACCAGGATTCCAAACAACAATCTGTTTTGCAGTATTGTCGGGAAGTGCCTTGTAAACAGAATCTGCATACGCTTTATCCCACCACGTTCCATTGAACGGAGAATAGAAATCTTTAAGGAAGAGGTCGGCATCGGTAGCTGACTGGAGCTGCGTTTTGTCTTTACCTCGCTCTTTTTCCCATTCCCTGTAGCGTTTTTGCATCCATTTATCATTAAGAGCGGAAGCCGTAAACTTTCGCATTGTTGCCAAAGACTCAACTACGAACGAATAATCGACTTTCTCTTCTTTCACTGGCGCGGCGCTTTTTGCGGGCTGTGATTTTTTTGCTCCGGGTGAAACAGATATTCGAGCCGACATTTCTTTTACGACGTCAGCCTCAGCAGACTTTACATCGGCTTTTGAACCAAAGATGCGTTCAATATCAAGGAGAATGTACAGTCTGTTGTTTACCTCAACGACACCCTGAATATATTTGATGTTGATATCACCAAACAAGGGGTGCGGCGGATTAATGCTTGACTTTTGGATTCCGACAACTTTGTCGATCTCATCGACAACAACACCAAAAGTAAGCTCACCGATCGAAACGATGAGCATGTTTTCCAATGCGTCATACTCACGCTCTGGCATGTCGATGTTAAAGAACAATCGCAAGTCAATAATTGGGATAATATCGCCACGAAGATTATAAACACCGAGGACGAACGGCAACGCATTCGGAACATAGGTGAATCTGCCAGCCTTAGCGATTTCCTTAACCTTCATGATGTCGATTGCATAGTCTTTCCCTGCAAGAGAGAACGTGACCATTTTATAATCGACGACAACCATATTGTCAGGCTTTTCTGGAGTAGCGGTATCTGCGCCCACCACATTCTGGAGATTGCCCAAACTTTCCTTAAGAACGGAGTTGATTGAAGGTTTTTCGTCTGTTGTATTTGCCATACATCTTCTCCTTATTCACCGAAACCAGTTTCTTGTCGAGCCTGAATCTCCTGACGAACGCCAAGTTCAAGCAACTGAGTAACATCGATAATCAACGATACAGAACCATCGCCCAGAATAGAAGCACCTGAAATGCCCGGCGACTGGGTGAATTGGTCACGCAACGGTTTGATAACGACATCTTCCTCACCAATGAGATTATCGACCATAACACCGATTTTTTTGTCCTGAGAACCAACGATGACAACAAAGCAATAGTCGCCGTCTTCGTTTGTACGGATATTGAACAAGCGGCTCAAACGAAGCACGCTGATAACCTCGTTTCGGACATTCAAGACCTCATAGTTATCGATAGTGTTGATTTCAGATTTTTTAACACGAACACTCTCGATGACAGAGGCAATCGGAATCGAATAGACTTCGCGACCGACACGGACAAGCAAGCCTTGAATAATAGCCAATGTAAGCGGCAATCGGATAGAGAATTTTGACCCCTTACCGTGCTCGCTCGTGACTTGAATCGTGCCGTTGAGCTTTTCAATCATGGTTTTGACGACATCAAGACCAACGCCACGCCCAGAAACATTCGTGATTTTTTCTGCGGTTGAGAAGCCCGGCAGGAAGATAAGCTGCGCAGCCTCTTGATCGCTCAACACTTTGCTCGGATGAATGAGTCCCTTGCTGATGGCTTTTGCCTTTACCTTTTCGACATTGATACCACCGCCGTCATCGACGACATCGATTACAATGCTGTTGCCCTCGTTAGCCGCTTTGAGAAGAACCGTACCTGTCTCGTCTTTGCCGGCATTTTTGCGCTCTTCGGGCGACTCGATGCCGTGGTCAACAGAGTTTCGGACACAGTGCATGATTGGATCCATGAGGTCGTCAACAACGGTTTTATCCAATTCAGTGTCTTCACCTTCGAGAAGCAGATTGACTTTTTTGCCCAAGTCTTTTTGCAAATCGCGAACGACACGCGGGAAGCGATCGAAAACCTGACTGATAGGAACCATTCGGATTTTCATGATGCCTTCCTGCAACTCGCCGGTGATTCGGCCGAGATTCTGCGTAGAAGAGTGGAATTTAGAGTTCAAATCTTTGAAACGATTTTCGAATGCATCAAAGAACGTGGCGATATCACCGAACTCGTTCGTGATGTTCGTCTTAATATCTTTGACAGCAACACCATTCTGGATTTCCTCGAGATATTGAGGAAGCTGTTCGAACATGCGACGCACTTTTTCTTTGTAAGAAGTGTCGAGCGTTTGGAACTGAATGAGCATGTCCGCGAACTGTTGCTGGCTCTGGTTGAAAGAAGCCTTTGTGATGACCGTTTCTGAAACAAGGTTCATGAGGTTGTCGACGCGCTTTGAATCGACGCGGAGAATCGTACTCTGCTGAGCGTGTCCAGAAGCAGGAGCCGTTTTTGCGGCAGCTTTTGGAGCTTCTTTTTTGGGAGCTTCGGCAGCAGGAGCCGCAGGCTGCGGTGCAGGCGCAGTCTCCGCGGGCTTAGGAGCCGCAGCTACAGGAGCAGGAGCCGCCTGAGGTGCAGGTGCACTCTCAACTGCCCCAGAATCGCTCGCAACCGCATTGTCAAGATTTTTAGCATCGACGCTCAGAGTAACATCGTCAAGGAATGCAGTGTCCTCAAGCTGTTCAGCAGTATTTGAAGTTGCGACGAAATAGATGACTTCTTTGTGGAATTCGTCTTCATACAAGGCATCGAAATCAGGAATCGTCTTAAGGACGGTACCGCACGCCTTGAGAGCAGCAAACACCTGAATGCCGCCGACCGAATTCATCGGGTTGTTCTCGTCAAAGGTGACGGAGACAGACCACAACTTCTGACCAGGCTCACAGCCCTGTTTAAGTTCGGTGAGCTCGTACTCAGAAAGTGCAACCGTCGGAGCACTCGCTGACGGAGCAGGAGAGGCCGAAGCAGCAGGTGCGGGGGAAGGACTCACAGCAGCCTTAGGTGCAGCAGCAGGCGCACCGCCTCCACCAACAATCATCGCCTTGATTTTGTCGGTAATTTCGTCAACACTCTCGCCATAGACCGAACCATTGGTACGAGCCTCAAGCATTGCCTTTATAACATCAAGTGCTGTTAAAAGAGTGTCCACGACATCTTCAGTAACTTTTACTTTGTCAGAACGAACCTCGTCGAGAAGATCTTCCATTGTGTGCGCAAAATGAGCAATCTCAGAAAATTCAACCGTAGCAGAATTTCCTTTGAGTGTATGAGCTGCGCGGAAAATCTCGTCGATTGCGTCATGGTTGTTTGGGTCATTCTCGATAGCAAGGATGTTACTCTCAAGATTGTCAACCATCAGTTCAGACTCAGAGAAGTAGTCTTTTAACAATTCTTCGTTTGTAGCGTCAAGATAATCACTCATAGTATCTATTTTAACCGTTAGATTCCCAAAGTCAAGTAAAAAAGAAAGATTATTTTAATGTATGAATCATTTTTTCTTTATTTACGTCCTTCCGTATTATCGGCACGAATTCCCCTATTTCTTTATGAGAGATGCAAGCAAGCACACGCCTTCGACCATTGCCTCGTGCTCATGAGGTGCGATGCGCGCATACAAAGAGTCGGGTGTGTCATTAGGAAGAACAGGCACTTTTTTTTGGACAAGGATTTTGCCCGTATCGCAGCCCGAGTCGACGAGATGCACCGTGCACCCGCTCTCCGATTCGCCCGCGGCAAGCACCGCTTCATGCACATTGTGCCCCCACATGCCGACTCCGCCGAATTTGGGAAGCAGCGCCGGATGCAGATTTATGATTCTTCCCGCATATTCGTCAATAATCGCGCCGCCGAGCACAGAAAGATAGCCCGCGAGCACAATCGCATCGACAGCATATTCACGGCACAAAGCAAGAATTGCGTCGCTGATAGCAATGCGCTTTTCGTCACGGCTCGCTTTTTCGGCATTTTCTTTGCCAAGAACAGAAAATGGGCTTCGGATTTCGGCACGGATTCCCGCCGTTTTTGCACGCTCAAGCGCGTAGGCATTTTTTGTATTTGAAACAACGAGCACGATATGGTACGGACAGTCAGCATGCGCTTTTTCATAATCGATGAGCGCCTGTAAATTCGTTCCGCCACCGCTCACTAAAACAGCAATATTCATAGTCTTATTCTACCTCATTTATTGATTTTATAAAATACGCCGCAACTTTGTCGGCAGAACGACCTTCCGCAAGTTTTTTGAAAACACCAAGTGCTTTTTGCCCCTCACCGACTTGAAGTAATGCTACCGCCTTATTCCAATACATCGCATAATTCCAGAGTTTTTCATCGTCGCTGCTCCGATCCGCCAAAATTTCGCTCACCGAAAGTTTTTCACCGTCACTTTCGGCAACGTCTCCCAGTTTTCGGATTATGAAGTCATCCCGTACCCGTTCAAAGACACGCTCATTAATCAGGACACCGAAATTTCCCAGCACGCGTGAAGCGTCTTTTATCGACACCGCTTTTTTCCAGGAATCATCGATAATTCGATACGCCCTCTTTTCGTGAGACCCGAGGCATCCGCTCGTCACTGTGCCCGAATACACGCCGATTCTCGTCGCGATTTTCCTGTTATTGTGATTCAATATAAAAAACGCCGTGTATAAATCATCGGTCATTCCGTCAGCTTTCGGCGACTGCGGATACATATGGATGTCAGCATTGATGTCACGGTCGAGTTCTTTGAGAGAAACAGCGCACGCAACTGCATTCGCACTGTGTTTTTCTGAAGCAACAGGCGCTCCGAAAAGCGCAATGACCTCATCGTTACGATACGACTCGACAATTCCGCCGTATTGAACGACACGCGCGCTCACCTTACCGACATAATAATTCAAAAAGGCGAGCAACTGAGTCTCATTGAGCACGGTTTCAAGAACCTGCACGTTCGCAAGCGAAGAAGCAAGCACCGTTGCCTCTGATTTTTGCCCGTCAAGCGCATACCCAGTCGGTTTTGCACGAAGTTTCTTGCAGAGCGAATCAGGAACTGCTTGAGAAAAATTGTTTGAAAGCGCGTGATGTTTTCTTTTCGTTTCAGAAGAATACGCAATTGAGAAAAACAGTACGAAAAGAACAAACGCGCAGAGCACAATCGCGCTCACGAGCGACAGAATTCGCACGCTCGCCGAAATGACGTCCCCAGCAACAACCATATTCGCGAGGACAAAAGACTCTACGGCACGCGGAACATGCGTTTCAAATGGCGTCTTTGTAAAATCAGCGGACGAATCGGCACAGAGCGCAAAAACGCACAATGCACCGTCCAGTTTTTCACTGAGTTTTACCCGTGCTGTCTCAATTTCTGAAAGAAAATGCCGGCAGGTTGCGAACATAGTTTCTATCGTCTGAATGTGCTCTGCATCGGAAACGGCTTCCGTAAGAACGCGCTCCTGCCTGCCCGACAGATACTGCGTCATGAGCGCATAAAACTGCTGTTTTACCGTGCGATAGTGGGCACGGTCATTTAGCAGTGAACGTGACTGGCGGTACACAGCAAGCGGGTTCTCCGTGGGCAAATCACTAAAAAAGCCCCGCTCTTCCATCAATGAGAGATACGAAATGAATTTTTTCTCCTGAGCCGCAAGGGCTTGTAAGTCGGAGAATCGCACGGTGTTGTAGTTTTTCCATGACGCACGCGGATATTTCAAACGAATCGAGCCATCGCGCTCCCGGGGAAGTTTTATGCTTTTCGCATGAGACTCAAGTACAATCGCACTGTCAGAGACTTTTATGCTTTGTACCCCCAGAAAATCAATTGCAGAAGCTAAGGCAGCGTCCGCATAATACGCGCCGTTTTTTTTGACAAGCACAGAGTGCGTTCCTACATTCGTTTCGATATTTCCTGCCAGGAAAGCGTTCTCAGAAAATGAAGTGAGCGGAAACGAATCAATTTTGAAAAAGAGTGAAGAATGCTCAGGCGTTTTTGAATCTTCCGAGATAACCGATTTTCCCGGAATCACGATTTTTATATTGAAGAGCGATGTTTGTTTTTCTTGTGACGTTTTTTCTTTCTGAACGAGCGAATCAACACTCACCACCGGATTTTTGAAATTCATGTCAAAAAGAAACGATTTCGCGCCCAATTCCTGCGCCAACAACATGGCATCACGGGCATTTTCAGAAGAAAGCGATGGACTTCCCACAGTCTGCAAAGAATCGTCATCGATAGGAATAAGCACAAGTGATGGCGACAAACGAGCGGGAAAAAAGCGCTGCAAGAGCGCATACACTGCCGTGTCAGCGGGCGTGAATAACAGAAGCGAAGCAATTCCGACAGCAAAGACGGCAAAAAGCACAGAAAGGACTTTTTTCATACTTCATTGTCGGAATTCTTTTGGCGTTAGATAAGCCGTGTTGCCTCGTGGCTGCCTTTGAGGTCTTCGCCCAAGTCTTTTTCGCTCTTTTCGACATGACCGATTTTGTAGGCTTTGAGCGGAGCCGCCCCTGCCTTTTCGTACGGCTCTGTTTGGAAAGAAGCCGCCTTTTCGTTGAATCGCGCGATGATTGCGTCAGCGTCACTTGCTTTTACGGCGAGAATGAAGCCGATTCCCATGTTGAATGTGCCCCACACGCCTTCTGCGTCAGCACCACGGCGGATAAGTTCATCGAAAATCGCAGGCTTTTCCCACGAATCTTTTTTGATTACAGAAACGAGATTCTTTCCTTTGGCGTACATGCGCGGAACATTCTCGTAGAAGCCGCCGCCCGTGATGTGAACCATGCCGTGAACGCTCTCGCCAAACACGGAAAGCACATCCATAACGGGGCGCACATAAATGCGAGTGGGGGTAAGAAGCACTTCGCCGATTTTTTTGCCGTTGAAGTCTTCGTTAAAATCTTTTACCAATTTTCGGACGAGCGAATAGCCGTTTGAGTGGCAGCCCGTCGAAGAAAGACCGATTAAAACATCGCCCGCTTCGATTTTCTGCCCCGTAATCATTTTTTCTTTTTCGCCAACGCCCACGCCGAAGCCAGCGAGGTCATATTTTCCTTCGTCGTAGAAGCCCGGCATTTCGGCAGTCTCACCACCGAGAAGCGCACAGCCCGTGTCAACGCAGCCGTCTGCAACGCCTTTCACGAGTTCGCCCGCAACTTTCGCGTCAAGTTTTCCGCACGCAACATAATCGAGGAAGAATGAAGTCTGCACGCCTGAGCAGAGGATGTCGTTTACGCTCATGGCAACGCAGTCGATTCCCACCGTGTCGTATTTTCCCATTTGGAACGCGATGTCGAGTTTTGTGCCAACGCCGTCAGTGCCTGAGACCATGACGGGATTTTTAAGACCTTTTGGAATCTCGAACATTCCGTTGAAACTTCCCAAGTCGCTCAAAAGACCGGGAATGCGGGTTCGTTTTGCATGAACTTTGTATTCGTTTACGGCATTGTAGCCTTCTTCAACATCAACGCCAGAATCTTTGTAATTTACAGCCATTTTATTCTCCAAAAGGAATTATTTTATAGGATTATACTAAATTAGTCGTTTTCCACGCAAGCCATCGGATATTCGCCCGTAAAGCAGCCTTTGCAAAATCCGTAGCTCTCGGGATTTACGCTCTTGACGGCTTCCATGAGACCATCGGGGCTTAAGAATGCGAGCGAATCCGCGCCTATCATCTTGCGGATTGCTTCGGTGTCGTGCTGAGCGGAAATCAATTCACTCCGTGTGGGCGTGTTGATGCCGAAATAGCACGGAAATTTGACGGGCGGGGAAGAAATGCGGAAATGCACTTCGGTCGCTCCCGCGCGACGCAAAATCTGCACGAGGCGTTTTGAAGTCGTTCCGCGCACGATTGAGTCGTCAATGATGATGACGCGCTTTCCTTTGACATCGCAGGGAACGGCATTGAGCTTGACGAAGACCATGTTTTCGCGCTCGCGCTGAGTGGGTGCAATAAAAGTGCGCCCGATGTATTTGTTTTTGATGATTCCCGTTGCGTAGGGAATGCCGCTTTCCTTTGCGTAGCCCACTGCCGCGCCCAAGCCAGAATCGGGAACGCCCACCACCACATCGGCGGGAACTCCGCTTTCTCGGGCGAGCTGTGCGCCAAGAGCGTACCGCGCCTGCTGAACGGGGATTCCGTCAATAATGCTGTCGGGGCGGGCAAAGTAGACATATTCAAAAATGCAGGTGCGTTTGCTCGTTCGCTCGCCGAATTCAAAGGAAAGAACACCGTCGTCGTTGATAATCACGATTTCACCGGGATTGATGTCGCGCACGAACGTTCCGTTTACCGCGTCGATTGCGCAACTTTCGCTTGCAAGAATCCAGCCCTTCTCCGTTTGACCGAGACAAAGCGGGCGGATTCCGTTGGGGTCACGAGCGCCGATTAAGCATTTGTCGGTCATGACAGTGAGCGCGAAACTGCCTTTTATCATTTGGATTGTGTCGGTGAGGGCGCGTTCCAAGCCTTTTTTGTACGAGCGGGCAATGAGTTTTACGATGACTTCGGTGTCGCTTGTGGACTGGAAGGTGCAGCCCGCGTCTTCGAGCATTTCGCGAAGCTGCTCGTAATTTATGAGCTGACCGTTATGGCAGACGGCGATTGTGCCGAGTTTTGAAGTTTGAACCATAGGCTGAGCGTTCTCGATTGTGCAACTTCCTGCCGTCGCGTAGCGCACATGCCCCACCGCAAGCCGACCCGTCAAGTTTTCAAGATGCTCGCTTTCAAAGACTTCTGCGACCGCGCCAAGATTTTTGTGAACGCGCATTTTGTTTTCATCAGTTCCGTCGCTCACGGCGATTCCTGCGCTGTCCTGTCCGCGGTGCTGGAGCGCGTAGAGCGCGTAATAGACTTGCTGTGCCGCGTTAAAGTGCTTGGCAGAATACGGCTCTGCGACAGGCTTTCCGCTCTCGTCGGTAGAAGTTTTGGCGGTCTGGAAAATTCCGACCACACCGCACTCGTCATGAAATGTGTCGTCTGTTTCTAAAAAATCTTGGTCAGTCATAGACAATTCTCTCTTTTCTTACGTTTGCGTTCAATACGACTAAAGTTCTACATCAAGCCCGTTTGCTTTTGCGTCGTCGGCGAGTTTTTTGCGGAATGCGAGCAATTTTTCTTTTAGCTTGGGATATTTGATTGAGAGAATCTGAACGGCAAGGTACGCCGCGTTTTTTGCTGAGTTGATGCCCACGGTGGCAACGGGAATCTGCGGGGGCATTTGCACGATTGAAAGAAGCGCGTCCATGCCGCCCAAGCCGTTTGACTTTCCGGGGGTGACGCACTCAAGAGGAACGCCAATCACGGGAAGCGTTGTAGCCCCCGCAATCACGCCGGGAAGGGCCGCAGCTAAGCCCGCGCCCGCGATAATCACCTCACAACCGTCGGCTTCGACCTGTTTGACCGTCTCATGCAAGAGCGCGCCCGCACGGTGAGCCGAAAGAATGTACGCTTTATATTCAACGCCGAATTCGCGGAGAACGTCGGCAGCCTTTTTCATTGTGTCTGTGTCAGATTTTGACCCGAAGAAAATCGCAACTTTCATAGATACCTCGAGAGAAAAGAATAGCAAAAAAATTGAAAATTGAAAACGGAAAACGGGAAATTACGCTGTTAAATTTTTCTTTCTTTTTCGGAATTCCTATTTTATACTGAATCCATGCCGATGATTTCTAACCAGATGAATGTTTTTTGTGAGATTCACTTTATTTTCCGCGAGAATTCGATTTTATTGCAGGGAGAATCATTGCCTGACGAAAAAATCGTGCGCAAGTGTCTTGAAATGAACGTCGCCGAGGACTGGTTCGCCGAGCTTGAGTACGGCTACTCTGCCATGTTGCTCGAAAAAGACACGCCGAATCCAAAAGGCTGCACGGACATTCCTTTGCGCGAATTTTTCCACAAAATGCGGGGAATCGAACGAATCAACGAGTTTGTGAGCATCACCGACGAAAACAAAAAAATCTCTGGCGCAGAACTTGCGGGTCTTGCCTCTCGCGCGCGAGGACTTTTAAACTTTAAGAACGACAAACGCTTTTGCGCAAAGTGCGGTGCGCCTTTAAAAGACGACGAATACTTTACCGCGCGCACGTGCACGCACTGCAAAAAGCAATACTTCCCGCAGCTTGAGCCGGCAATCATCACGCTTGTGAGCAAAGGAGACGAAATCTTACTCGCCCAGCACAAAAACCGGGGCGACGGCATGTATTCGTGCATCGCGGGCTTTGTCGAAATGGGCGAAACGATTGAAAACGCAGTCAAACGCGAAGTGCTTGAAGAAACGGGAATCACAGTCAAAAATATCCGCTATGTGGGAAGTCAGGCGTGGCCGTTCCCCGACCAGCTCATGCTCGCCTTCCGTGCCGAATACGAAAGCGGCGAAATCACGATTCAAGAAGATGAGCTGAGCGACGCGCAGTGGTTTAAAAGACAAACGCTGCCCAAAGTACCAGGACCGGGTAGCGTCGCTCACAATTTAATTAACGGTGAGTTTGATTGATTAGAAGTGGTACTTCCAATAGACAGGAACTGCAATAGCCCAGTCTTTATCGCATGTACCAAGATCGAATGCAGCACCGATTGTGTTGTTGTCGTTGATGTCATAGTCAACAGCGAATTCACCGAAGAGCATGGTCTCAGCGCCACCCTTTGAAGAAGAAGTCGTATCAAGCAAAACTTTTCCTGTAACAGTTGCCGTCAAGTTCTCAACCAAACCGAATGAGATTGAAGCGCCTGTATAGAAGTCATAGCCGAAGAAACCGTCCTCGCTATCATATGTAAGCGGGTTATATCCCATAGCTTTGACCCACTCGTCATCACCACCGAGATTGTACAACACTTCAGCAGTGAGAGAGAATTTCTCAAATTCGATTGCTGCCCATGCGCTCAAGAGATTTTCATATCCAAGTCCAGCCTCAACATGACCAACAGAAATGAGGTCGCTGAATGCACCTTTGTAGCCCCATGCATGAGCAAAACCAGCTCCAACAGTCAACGGCTCATATACGCCAAAGAGTCCAGGAGCCAAGAGATATGCGCCAATCTGTCGCTCATCACTGTCAAGAATGTCCTGAATAGAAAGGGTTGCCTCGAACAAGTCATGTGTGAAGATTGCACCAACGCCGATATTGAAATTCTCATCTTCGCCATCATCCTCGTTTCCGTTGAGATAGTTGACAGCACCGTTAGAATAATCGCCATCAAAAGAGAACGGAGTCGTAACACCGATGCGGAGCGCCTCAATTGGCGTAATGCTTACCGTGAAGCCTTCGCTACCGATGTTTCCTGCATAGAGGTTGTCATCGTAGACCGGGAGCAAAGAACCGTCTGAGAAGATACCAGTGTGCATACCAAATGCGAGAATGCTGAACGGGCGGAATTCAATGTACCAGTCGTTAAGCTCGCCCTGAAGACCGAAATGTTTGTCATCATGGTCATCAAGCGCAACCGTCGCTTTTACCATTGCGTCAACTTTGCCTGACGTAACTTCTGCATACATTCTTTCTTTGAGTCCCGGAACATTAGTTTTTGTATCTGAATCACCTGTTCCGTCATCGTCATAATGGTCAACGAGAGCGTCTTCCTCATACAATTTGTTGTAGAAAGAAAGATTAATATCTGCAAAAGCAAAGCCTGTAGCGGCAGCAATTGCGACCAAACCTGCAATAATCTTTTTCATAAAAGACCACCTTTTTGTTTTTTATTCAGTTAGACCATGCTAACCTAATCCTAAAACATACTGTAATAATTTTTTGGTATCGTGTCAATGAAACTTTTGTACTTTTTCGCATTTTTATACATTTAGCGCAAAATAAGCGCTCTTCTGCAAAACAGAATCTTGTCAGTTGCTCCAGTTTTCTTAAAGCCGCGATTTCGTTACACTATAAAAAAAGGAGTTCAAAAACATGAAAGGATTTGAGATTGGGCAGGAAGTTGAAACGACAGTCGTGCAGATTTCCGCCGATACGGTTTTTATCGATTTGGGATTAAAAAGCGAAGGATTCGTTGAAAAGGCGGAATTTTTGGACGCAGACGGGAACTGCACCGTCAAAGAGGGCGACAAAATCAAAGTCTACTTTGTCTCGTCAAACCGCGACGAATTGCACTTCACTACGCGCTTAAAGGGCGAAAATGCCGATTCGAGCGTTCTTGAAAGCGCGTTCAATTCTGGCTTGCCCGTTGAAGGGAATGTCACCGCTGAAATCAAGGGCGGGTTTGAAGTCAAAATCGGAACAAGCCGCGCGTTCTGCCCCTACTCGCAGATGGGCTACAAAAATCGCTTGGAGATGAGCGAGTATGTCGGTCGCAGCATGACGTTCGTAATCACGGAATTCAAAAACGAAGGAAAGAATATCATTGTCTCAAACCGCAAGGTCGAAGAAAATGCCGAAACAGAAAAAGTGAATTCACTTTCTGAAAAACTCACTGTAGGAAGCGTTGTGACGGGCGAAGTAAAATCGTTGCAGAGCTACGGCGCGTTCATCGATTTGAACGGATTCCAAGCCCTGCTCCCGATTTCAGAAATTTCGCACGCACGAGTGAACGATGTTTCAGAAGTGTTGAGCGTCGGTCAGAAAATCGAGGCTAAAATCATCAAGGCGGAATGGAACACAAATAAGCCTGAGCGGTCAAAAGTCTCTCTGAGCATGAAAGAGCTTGAAAAAGACCCGTGGGATGAAGTTTCTTCTCTCGCAATCGGCGAAAAATTCACGGGAAAAATCGTGAGAATTGCTCAATTCGGCTTGTTCGTGAACTTGCGCCCCGGAATTGACGGACTCGTGCATGTTTCCCTCTTGCGCGATGTGAACGACAAAACGAACTTGAACAAGAAATTCAAAGTCGGTGACGAAATGGATGTCGTGATTCAGAAAATCGACGCCGCCGAAAAGCGAATCAGCCTCGCCCCCGCCGCCGCAAGCGACGAGCAGGAAGACGACGCAAGCGAATATCTCAAAAAGCAAGACAGCGCAGACGATGGAGACACCTACAATCCATTTGCCGCGTTGCTGAAAAAGAAATAATCGTGATAAACACAAAAACAGGCTCTCAGCGAGAACGCGGTACTGGAATCCACAGTTGTGCGTATTTGGAAATTGGACTCGCTTCGCTCGCCCGCACAAAGTGGATTCGTACCACAACCTCGCTTACGCCTGTTTTTGCATTTTTCGTGCTTTTTTAAGCAATCAGCAGATGACTTAATTAAACTCGTCCACTCCCGCTAAATCAAGCGTGCTGAACAAATCATCAATCGTCTCTCTTCGGCGGATTTCCTTTACGCTGCCGTCTTCGCGCAAAAGAAGCTCGCCGCACCGCAATTTTCCGTTGTAGTTAAAGCCCATTGCCCGACCGTGCGCACCCGCGTCGTGGATAATCACCAAGTCGCCGATGTCAATCTTCGGCAATTCGCGCTGAACAGCGAATTTGTCACAGTTCTCGCAGAGCGAGCCGACCACATCGTACACATGGTCGCGCGGAGCATTTTCTTTGCCGCTAACCGTAACTTCATGGTATGCACCGTACATGCCTGGTCGCATCAAGTCCGCCATGCAAGAATCCAAGCCGATGTACTCTCGGTAAATGTGCTTTTCGTGGATTGCCTTTGCAACAAGCCAGCCGTACGGTCCTGTAATCGGGCGACCACATTCCCAGTAGATTTCAAGCGGATCAAGACCTGCGGGAACGACAACGCGGTCGTATTCAGCGCGGATTCCTTTTGCCACTTCGTCGTAGTCGACTGCTTTTTGCTCGGGCTTGTACGGAATTCCCAATCCTCCGCCCAAGTCCACGAATTCGATTCGCACGCCAAGCTTTTCTTTGACTTCCGCCGCAAGTTCAAACACGAGTTTTGCCGTGTCAACGAAGAACGCGGGATTGAGTTCGTTTGAGGCGACCATCGTGTGCAAGCCGAAGTGCTGAACGCCCTCTTCCTTGCAGATTTTGTAGGCTTCAATCATCTGCTCGCGCGTGAGTCCGTATTTGGCTTCTTCTGGCTTTCCGATGATTGAATTGCACCCCTGTTTTTCGCTTCCCGGATTGTAGCGGAAACAGATTGTGTCGGGCAGTTTTCCGCCGAGTGCGTTCTTTAAGAACGGAATGTGCGTGATGTCGTCGAGGTTGATGATGTTCCCGTTCGCAAAGGCGTATTTGTATTCGTTTGCGGGAGTTTCGTTCGAGGTGAACATGACATGCTTGCCCTTGATTCCGCTCATTGAAGAGAGCATGAGTTCGGGAAGGCTTGAGCAGTCCGCGCCGCAGCCCTCGCTTGCCAAAATCTTCAAGATGTATGGATTCGGGCAGGCTTTGACCGCGTAGTATTCTCGGAAAGTCGGAAAGATAGAAAAAGCCTTAGTAAAACGGCGCATGTTCTCGCGGATTGCCTTTTCGTCATATAAGTAAAACGGTGTGGGAAACTGCTCTGTGAGTTTCGTCAATTGTTCGTGTGAAAGTGGAAATGTTTTCATAGTAAGAATATTCTAACATTTTTCTTGATTTTGTGAAAATATGTGTTAGAGTTATATCAAGATTGAGTTAAGAAAATGTAAAAAAGAATGTACCCCAATGTAGGCGTAGGACATATTCCATAATGAAGAAAAAATTTTATATAAACTCCAATGTCGAACGGCTCATTTCATACGCGGCAACGCTTATTTTGATTCTTGCCCTCAATATTCTTCTCACAAATACGCTCCTTAAAAAAATCACGCAGTCCGCGCAACTTCGCTTCATACAAGATTGTGCGGAACTCGTCGAAGACTATGCAAACGCGCTTGAATCAAAACTGGCGGCACTCGAAACTGATCTCGACTTAATCTACGCAAAAATCGCCTACAAAACAATTTCACCGCTCGAAATTCAACAAATTATCATCAAGGCGCGAAAAGAACTTTCCATTCAGTTTGATGATATTTTTTTCGCAGACCCCAACGGTGCCGCCTATAACGAATTTGGCGAAATAAACGACATCAACGACCGTGATTATTTCAAAAAAACAATATCTGGCGTATCAAATTTCTATGTCAGCAATGTAGTCGAATCAAAGCACGATGGTTCGGCAATCTTAGTGTTTTCCCGTCCGGTCTACAACGAATCAAACAAAATCGTGGGAGCAATTTGTTCGGCATGTTCACTCGACACATTGGGCAAACTTCTCAACGAGATTAAAATTGGCTCAGAGAGAAAAATGACCATCCGCGACGCAAACAACCGGCTTATCAAACATTACAAGCCGAAATGGGTAAACTGGACGTTCGCCCCCTGGAAATACGTTGACAAAAACATCGGAACGGAAGAAGACCCGCACATCGTCAAGGAAACGATCAACACGGAGGGCGAACTTGTCTATTTTTTCAACAGGACGCTCTCAACAACACCGTGGACAGTCGGCGTAACGGTCACACTCGACGAGTTCAAGCAAATCGAAAAAAAACAAAAAGACTATCAGTATTTTATCTTAGACATCATCATCATCGTCATTTCAGCGATTTTTATTTTAGAATTGTGGATGCACTCGGTTCTCGAACGACATCAGATTCTCTCAACGCACATCGACTCGCTCACCCACCTTTGGGTTCGCAGTTATTTTGAAAAAGAGGCGACAAAGCAGCTCAAGCGAAACCCAAGCTCAAAATTCATGCTCATTGAAGCAGACATGCGCGGCTTCAAATTCATAAACCAAAAATACGGTGAGGCACGGGCAAACAAAACATTGCTTCAATTCTCAAAGATTCTCTACGAAATCACAAAGAGCTACAACGGCATTTTAAGCCGAGGCTACGCCGACCATTTCTACATCTTCATTAAAATTACGTCCGTGCACAAGTCAATGCACGTCTTCAAGCAAGATTTGGAACGAATCACGGCGCAAATCAAAGAAATCGACATTCCGCTCTCGCCAAAATTCGGCATCACGTTCCATCTTCCAAAAAAGAACGAGGGAACACCGTCTATTCAAACGCTCATCAATCAAACGACGTTCGCACGGAATTCGGTCAAAGAAAACGCGCTCCAACAATATGCCATTTATGATAGCAAAATGCTTCGTCAGTCATCATCGGACAACTATATCGAATCCTACATGCACAAAGCACTCGAAAAAAACGAATTCTTCGTCATGTACCAGCCAAAAATCGACTTGCTCACCGATAAAGTGGTCGGGGCAGAAGCGTTAGTGCGCTGGGACAGCCGAGAGCTTGGGTACATGCCACCGAACGCATTCATTCCACTGTTTGAGCGCAACAATTTCGTAGTCAAACTTGATTTTTACGTATACGAGCAGGTCTTCAAATTCCTACGTAAATGTCTCGACAACAACGAGCCAGTCGTGCCGATTTCAGTCAATATGAGCCGAAACCACAACAAGCCGGACAAATTCGTTCACGAATTCACCCATCTTTTAAAACGATACGATATTCCGCCCGCACTCATTGAAGTCGAGTTGCTTGAGCGCTCATCATTAGACAAAAACCTTCTGCGAGAGATTACGCTCATGCTCCAAAAAGAAGGCTTCAAGGTCGCGATGGACGATTTCGGTTCGGGTGAAAGCTCACTCAATATGCTTTCAACGATTCCTGTCAATGTGCTCAAATTCGACCGTTCCTTCTTGTTTGCAAGCGATACAGAAAACGGTACGCTTGACGAAACTGCCGAGAATTTCATCGAAACGCTCGTTGATTTGGGGAAAAATCTTAAAAAAGAAACCATTTTCGAGGGCGTAGAGACCGAAGAACAGCGTGACTTTCTGCGCAAAATCAAATGCGATCAGGTGCAGGGCTTCTTCTACTCAAAACCGCTCCGCGAAGATGAATATATGCAATTCTTGAAGAAACACAGATAAAGGAGTATCTTACATATATGAAACCAACATTATTAGTTTTGGCGGCAGGAATGGGAAGCCGCTATGGTGGCGTCAAGCAGATTGACGCGGTAGGAAAGAACGGCGAGTGCCTTTTGGATTTCGCCGCATACGACGCAAAAAAATGCGGATTCGGAAAAGTTGTGTACATTATCCGAAAAGACATCGAAAAGGACTTCCGTGAGCGGCTTTTTGACCGAGTTGCACGCAATTTCAACGCGGAATATGTCTTCCAAACGCCGACGGCACTTCTGAACGAGGAAGAGCAAAAGCAGGCTGCAGAACGAACAAAGCCGTGGGGCACGATTCACGCCGTGTTGTGTGCAAAAGAAGCAATCCACGAGCCGTTCGCCGTAATTAACGCTGATGATTACTACGGAAGAGCCGCGTTCGAGACTTTGGGAAAATATCTTTCTTCAATTTCAAACGACTGCACCGAGCACGCGATGGTCGGCTACATTCTCGGAAACACGATGAGCCGAAACGGTTCAGTAAGCCGAGGCGTGGCGCAGACTGAGGGCGGCTACCTCAAATCAATCGTCGAAAACACGAAAATCTACTACACGGGCGAGCATTTTGAAGGCAACGAGATTATTTCCGAACTTGACGGAAAAACCGTGCCGATGACGGGCAAAGAAACCGTGAGCATGAACTTGTTCGGTTTTTCGCCAAAAGCATTCGAGGGCTTTGAAGAATACTGGGCAAACTTTAAAAAGACGAGCCTTGCGCTCCCGAAAGCAGAGGCATTGCTTCCTGTGGCGGCGAGCGACATCATCAAAAACGGCGAGGGCAAAATCAAAGTCTTCACGAGCGATGAAAGCTGGTTCGGCATGACCTACCCCGAAGACAAGCAGGTCGTCAAAGACGAAATCGCCAAGAAAATCGCAGTTGGATACTACCCCGAAAAATTGTGGGAGAAATAAGTCCACAGATTTACACAGATAAACACAGATTAAAACTCATAATCTGTGTAAATCGGTGCTAATCTGTGGATTAAAAACTATGCTTAAACTGAATCCTATTCGCTCAGAAAAGGTGTGGGGGTACGAAGACTGGATTGCTTCGACTCACGTTGACGGGCTTCAAAAAGAATTTGCTTCTCTTGTGGGAGACTATCCACTCCTTGTAAAAATCATTCAGGCGAATGACACGCTTTCGGTGCAAGTCCACCCCGACGACGCGGACGCAAAGCGACTTGAGGGCGAAAACGAGCGCGGAAAAACAGAATGCTGGTATGTGCTTTCTGCCGATGAGGGCGCAAGTTTGGTCTACGGGCTGAACGGAAATCCTTCAAAAAAAGAGCTTCGTGCGGCAATCAAAGAAAACACGCTCGAAAAGTATTTGAATCGCGTTGAAGTCAAAAAAGGCGACTTTATTTTTATTCCGTCGGGAACAGTTCATGCGATTGGCGGCGGCTTACGGCTTTTGGAAGTTCAGCAGAGTTGCAACATCACCTATCGTTTGTACGACTGGGGCAGACCGCGTGAAGTCCACATTGAAAAGGGCGTTGAAGTTATCAAAAACGAAAAACGAAGCGAAATCGCTCCGCTCGGTGAAGAATTTGAGTGCGAATATTTCAAACTTCAAAAAGAGCCGTTGAAAGGCGGGTATTCGTTTTTGGTCTCACCGTCTGCAAAAACGGCGGAACTCGTGTTCATTTCTGAAGGAAGTGGCACAATCCGTTCGACAGCAAAAGACGGAACGAAAACGGAAACGCAATTCAAAAAAGAAGAAATTTTCGCAGTCACGCAAAGCGAAAAAATCACGCTTGAAGGTCACGGCGAAGTCATTCGGATTTCGGCAAAATAATTCTATCGTGCAAGCTGAATCGCTTTGTGCGGGCAGGCTGCCTTGCAGTCACCGCACCGAATGCAGTCCGCGCTGTTCGGTTTTTCGTACACGGGAATATCGAGTTTACAAGTCTTTTGGCACGCGCCGCATTTCGTGCATTTTTCGGTGTCGATTTTAAAGCGATAGAATGAGACTTTGTTGAACACGCCGTAAATCGCGCCGAGCGGGCAGACATAGCGGCAGAACGGTCGGTACATCACTATTGAAGAAAAAATCGTCACGAGCAAAATCGCGAGTTTCCACTTGAAGATGAAGCCTGCCGCCCCTCGCATAGCGGAATTGAGCAACACGAGCGGAATGCCGCCCTCAAGCGTTCCCACGGGGCAGACCCATTTGCAAAACCACGGCTCGCCCAAGCCCGTAAAGTCCGCCACGAACGCGGGAAGAATCAGCACGAACACGGCGAGAAAGAAAAATCTAAAGTAGCGAAGGAATTTTTCACCCGGAAGACGGCGGATTTTTTTGACGAAGGGAATTTTATAAAGCAAGTCTTGCACCAGTCCGAACGGACACAAAAATCCGCACACAAATCGACCGAGGAGCGTGCCGAAAATGACGAGCAAGCCTGTCACATAGAGCGAGATTTTGTATTCGCGGGCGTTCAGCGTAGCTTGAAGCGAGCCAATCGGACACGCCCCCAACGCACCGGGACACGAATAACAGTTCATGCCGGGCACGCAGACATACTTACTCGCCCCCGTAAAAATCTCCCCGCGCGCAAAGCCCTTGATGTAGCCGTTAGAAATCGCGGCAAAGCACGCTTGCACGAGAAGGCGGATTTTTCTGTGGAACGAGAGTGCGTTTTTCATCAGCCGATTCCGATACATTCAAGACAGATGCGAGATGCTTTGTTAAAGACAGTAACTGCTTCGCCTCGGAAAATGCCTGCAATAACGAGGGCGATTCCGATGATAATCAAGAGAATTGAAATTATTTTCTGCTTTTTTGTTGCTATCAATTTCATACTGTTGTCACACGGATTCGAGATTCCTACGGAATCTCTGCTTTAAATGATTTTGATTTTGCGTTAGCAAAATCGAATCCGTGTGACACTCCTATTTCTGCTTCTTCAATAAATCATCGATAATCTTCTGCCAGTCTTTTTGGCTTCGCGCGCCGAGGTACATCTGACCGATGATTTTGCCGTCTTTGTCCACGAAAAAGGTTGCGGGAACTGCCTGAATGTTTCGCAAAAGTCCGTTCATCATGTCCTTCGTCGGGACGATGTGCGTGTAGGTCGCGCCCGTCTGTGCGATAATCGCGTCTCCGTCGGCTTTGGTGCGCGGGAGAATCGTGCCCGTGCGGTCAACAATGTCAATCGGGATTCCGACGACTTGAACGCCTTTTGCCTTGTTTGCTTCGCCCAGTTTGGCAAGGTCGGGCATTTCGCGGATGCACGACGGGCAGAATGTGCCCCAAATGTTTACAAGAGTGATTTTGTTCTTTGCGAAAATCGCGTCGGTCACTTCAGTGCCGTTCAGGTCTTTGCTAGTGAATGTCACTTTGTCGCCAGCCTTTTGTGCGAACGAGAGCGTTGCCACAGAGAAAAGCGCGAGAAGCGCGAATAATTTTTTCATTTTCATAGGTGTCTCCTTCGATTTTACTTCTTCTATAAAGATAGCACAGTTTTGTCAAATCGACCTTAAAAAACGGTGAATGAAGATGAAAAATTGTTCATAAATGAGAGCCGTAGGCGTGGGGAAGAAAGGGTTGCGAGATTCTTTTTGGCATGGTACACTAATTTTAACTGGTGTTTTATATGACGATTCGGGGAATATTTTGCCCATAATAGTTTGGAGAAAAATGATATGAAAAAGAAAACTTTGGTCGGTAAGTTGCAGAATATGACAAAACTATTCTTTATTATTTATACCCTGTCATTTGTATGGGGGGGGGTAATCTCATGTTCTCAAAGTGATAGTGAAAATAACAAGAATCAGACTGACAGCGAACAACCAACCAATGGTGGCAAAACCGACGAAGGTCAAACACAAAACCCAGAAAACGGCGACAACACCGAAGGTCAAAACGAAGAAGGCAAAACCGATGACCAACCCACCACTATCGACGATTCGAAATATAGTCAACCAGTACTCAAAACTATTGGTGACGCAAACAGTGGATTTACATTTTACGGATTTGAAAAAGGTGGTTTTACCTACACAGGTAACATTGTAACTGATACTAACTACTATTTAGGTAAATATCAAAATCACGTTAATGAACTAGTTAACAACTTAAACAATTCTTTGGATGAAAACACCAAAAATTATTTCAGTTCTTATTTGAACGCAGTGCAACAAAACACCTACAACAATGCTAATTTAGACCAAGTTATTGAAACTAATTATAACAATGGTGCCTATATTTATAATGACATTATTTCCGCAATCCCTTTAACCGACACCTATGGAATGAAAAATGAAGATAAAGTTAAATTTGCTTATGGTTTTGAAGCAATGTCAAATTATGCGTATGGGAAATCCTACTCTCTTGACACAACGATGTCAAATAAATATTCAAACAAAATGAAAAGCGTAAGGGCTATGTTAGAATCTTATGGAATGACTAATTTAACACAAGACATTGGCGATAATAAATGTACTAAAATTGCGAGTGAAGTTAACCGAATTTTAGGCATTGCAGTAACCAACTTAAATTCACAACGTGGTATTAATGTTTCCGTAGAACAATTGCAACAATTAATGAATATTACAATGACTGCCAAATCGATGGAAAATATCCACGATATTCATAAAGATGTAGCGGCGTTAGGACACAACAGCTGCGGTATTAAATTAACCTTAGATAGTACAATGGAAAATACCGCAATTAATTCATTATCGGCGTCAACTTCTGTTGCCCCAAATTACGAAATGGGTCTTTAATCAATTTCCATTTTATACTAACAAAAAGCGGGTTACCCCGCTTTTTTGTTGTGTTGATTGTTATTCACTCTTGGTTTTCCAACCATACGCTACACTGCCGCCACGTCCATCAACATCTGATGTGCCGTACCTTATATCTAGCGGTGTTTGTTCACCATTAAAGTTATCCCAGAAACTCTTGACTTTATAGGTTTTGGCAACAACTTTGATATCATCTTGGTAAGTACCAGCCCATTCGGAAGTATCACAAATCCAATTATAATCGCCATTGCGTGCCCAATATTTCATATAATTGAAGTAACCGGCATAATCATTACTTTCCGAATAATAGGATTTAATCATTTTACAAGCCCGTTCAAAGTAGTCATAAGGGATTCTAGGGGCGCGAAGCGTTCTCGGTGGTTGAGCGGAGTCGAAACCACCGAGAATGAAGCGCGGTTAGCGCGTAACCCCGAAAAGCCAAACGAGCACAACAACGACCGTGCCCGCAACCGTCGCGGTTGGTGAGCGAAGTCGAACCAAGTGCGGCGGTTGCGCCCATAATATACTCTTATTTTTCTTTTGCCACGATAATCCGTGCGGCTTCGAGCGTTTTTGTCTCGCCACCGAGTTTTTTTACCATCACCCAGTCACCGACTTTCACGTCGCTGAGCGAAAGTGCGCTTTCTTCGGGGAATTTTCGCTCGCCCGGTTTTTTATGTGCTGTTGCGGCGTTTCGCTCCTCTTGCGTCGGGAGCGCGTGCACGTGCGTGAACGGATTGACGTGTACCTGCGTTTCTTTTCCGTCTGCGTCTTTTACGGTCAGCGTTTTGTTGTCTGACGAAACGGCACTCACCGTCCCGAACAAATCAGCCTTTCCTTGCTCGCCCCGCATCGGATTTCGTCCGTCACAATTTCTCTCTGATGCCATTGGATGAGCATGCGGATTTGAGCGACTCGGTGTTTTTGCAAATGCCGAAGTGCCGATTCCGAAGACCAATGCCGCGACTGCGACCGTTGTGAATACTGATTTTTTCATGTGTTACTCCTTGCCAGCGTTCTGTGTGCTGACACTGAGAGCATAGCGGATTCAAAAGCGCGAAACATGAAACATGCGTGAAGTGAAGATGAAAGAATTTTCAGAAAAATGATAGTCTCCGTTCATCTAAAAGGGCGATTTGCGTGGTATACTAGCCCCATGAAGAAAACGATTTTGTTTTTCATGCTGATGTTTCTCTTTTTTGGAGAATTTTTTTCAGTGAGCGCACAGCCTCGTCCGCGCAGACCGATGATGCAAGGTGCCCCCGACCGTGGCATGAATTTTAACGGGCGCAAATTGCCGAACCGAAACGAGAATTTTTCTGTCATCGGGCTAAAAATCGAAGAGTCGGGAGAAGTTTTGAAGATTTCGATTTTCTTTAACGAGCCGGTGGATTCAAATTCCGTGGAAGCGCGGCATATTTTCATCGACGAAAAGCCACTTCCGCCGCAAACAGAATTCCTCTTCAGCAAAAATCGGCATATGACACGCTTTACCGTTCCCAAACAAACGGACGATTTTTCGCTCAAGATTACCGACCTGCGTTCTTTTGACGGAAAACTCATGAATCCAACGGAAATCAAAAATCTTGAAGCAAATTCATTCTGCAAATATTCACGGGAGGCACGCACATGGCAAAAATCCTCATTGTAGAAGACGACAAAGAACTTTCCCATATCACCGAGCTAGAGCTGAGCCATGAAGGATTTTCTGTCATAACGGCGGCTGACGGTCGTGAAGGCTTCGAGAAAATCCAAAGCGAAAAGCCCGACCTCGTGCTGCTCGATGTAATGCTCCCTCGGCTGAGCGGTCTTGAAATCCTGCGGAAAGTGCGGAATGAACTCGAAAGCGACCTGCCCGTAATCCTCGTGACCGCGCGCGGTGAGACAATCGACAAAGTGGACGGCTTGAACAGTGGTGCAGACGATTACATTTCAAAGCCCTTCAAAATCGAAGAACTGCTCGCCCGCATGAACGCCGTGCTTCGCCGCACGCAAAAAAACACGGCGCAAAAATCCGTGCTCCTCAAAAACGGCTCACTTGAAATGGTCGCAAGCGAAATGAAAGTCACATTTAGCGGCACGCCCGCCGAGCTTTCAAAAAACGAATTCCTGCTTCTCAAATACTTCCTCGAAAATGTCGGCAAAATCCTCTCCCGCGACGAAATCATCAAAACCGTCTGGGGCGAAGATTATTACATAGAAGAAAACAGCGTCGATGTCTATGTCCGCCACCTCCGCGCCAAATTCGGCGACACCGTGATAAAGACCGTGCGCGGCATGGGGTACATCATGCAGGAGATGGCGTGATGAAGTCAAAATCTGTTTCCCTGCCGCTCGCGCTTCGCTTTATGCTGCTGCTTGCCGCGTCCATGCTTGCGCTCTCGGTGCTGTTTGTCGCGCTTTTGCGGCTTTCGGTCACGCACAAGCAGGATTTTGACCTCGCGCAGGGCATTTCGCTCATTTCTGAAAGCCTCGCCTCGCGCGGAACGGACGAGCTTGCGTTTTTGGAGCTGCCTTATTACATCACTTACGCCGTGTGGGAGCGTGACGAGAGGGTGGTGCTTTCCACGAACGACAGTTTGCTCCCGCTTTTGGAGTCGGACGGGAGGAGCCACACGCACTTTGAGAAGGATTTTTTTACCGACAGCGATTTGAATATCCGCTACCGCACAAAAACGCTCGAACTTGGCGGAAAATCGCTCGTGGTGGAATGTGCGATTGACATTGCCAACGATTCCGCCGCGCAAATGCTTTCCGCGCTCCCCCGTCTTGCGCTCATTTCGCTCGTGCCGATTCTCATTCTTTCGTTCGCGCTCTCGTTTTTGATTTCTCGGAGCACGATTCGCGCCTTCAACAAACTGCGCTCTGACTACGACCGCGAAAAGGCGTTCACGAGCAATGTGAGCCACGAGCTGAAAACGCCGATTTCAATCATCGACGGACACGCAAATCTCTTGAAGCGATGGGGAAAAGACGACCCCGCCCAGCTTCTCCAGTCAATCGACGCGATTCTGCACGAAACGGAGAACATGAACGCGATTGTGACGACGCTCCTTGACATGAGCCGGATTGAAAACGGAACGCTGAAAATTGAAAAATCAAAATTCTTTGTGACGAATTTTTTTGCGAAACTGAAAGAGGAATTTTCCGTCACGCATCCCGACTGCACGATTCATATTGACGATGAGGATTTCCTTGAAATCGAGACGGACGAGCAGAAGTTGCACCAGATTTTCATGGTGATTTTGTCGAACAGCGTGAAATTTGCGGGTGAAAACTGCACGATTACGCTTAGAGCCCGCAAAATCGGCTCAAAGACAGAACTTTCGGCGAGCGACAATGGCGCGGGATTTTCTCCCGAAGTGCTCCCGCATGTGTTCGAGCGGTTCTACAAGGGCGACCAAGCGCACGACAGGAATATCTCTGGCGCGGGGCTGGGGCTTTCGATTGCAAAAACGCTTGCACTCGCGCTCGGCGGTGAGATTCGCGCGGAAAATGCGGCGAACGGCGGGGCGAGGGTTACGGTCGTACTGCCGTGACGATAGCTTTCCCCTTTTTTAATTGCCTAATATCTTGCTTTTCACTAAAATATACTCACTTTTACTCAATATCGAGGTTTAAAATGACAAAATTGCGCGGTGCTCTTACTGCTATGATTACTCCGATGAATGCAGACGGTTCTGTCGATTATGAAGGATTCAGAACGAATGTCAAATTTCAGCTGGAGCAGGGAATCGACGGGCTTGTTCCGCTTGGAACGACAGCAGAAACTCCAACTTTGGACGAAACTCCGGGTTCAGAAGAAGACAAACTCATTGAGATTGTCATGGAAGAAGTCAAAGCCTTTGAGAAAAAATCTGGCAAAAAAATTCCCGTCATTTTGGGTGCGGGAAGCAACAACACAAAAGATGCAGTCAAATACTGCGAGCGCGCAAAAAAAGCGGGGGCAGACGCGGCTTTGGTCGTCACTCCGTACTACAATAAACCGTCAAAAGAGGGTATTTTCCGCCACTTTGAGGCAGTCTCTAAAGTGGGAATTCCGATTGTCGTCTACAATATTCAGGGGCGCACGGGCGTGAACATTCCGACTGATGTGCTCGTGAGAATCGCGGAACTTCCGAACATCGTTGGCGTAAAAGAAGCGAGCGGAAATGTAAACCAAATGGGCGATGTGATTGCCCAGATTAAGTCAAAGAAGCCTGATTTTGCCGTGTTGAGCGGGGATGACGGTCTTACCTTGCCGTTGATTGCGCTCGGCGGCGACGGAATTATCTCGGTCGTGTCAAATCTCGCGCCAAAAATCGTTGTGGAAATGGCAAACAAGGCTCTGAGCGGCGACATTGAGGCGGCTCGAAAAATTCACTACCGATTGCTTCCGTTCTTCAAGGCAGCATTCGTGGACGGAAACCCCACTTCAATCAAATACGCCATGAATGTAAAGAAAATGCCGGCCGGCCCATGCCGCCTTCCTCTGGTAGAAGTGACCGACGAGGCAAAGAAGATTATAGAAAAAGCACTCAAGGAGTGTGGATTGTAAAAAATAAAGCATCCACAGATAAGCACAGATTTTCACAGATTTTTTGTTTTGAATTACGGAAGTCTTTCGTATTTTACGAAGAATTTTCGTATAGGATTATATAATCTGTGTGTATCTGTGTTAATCTGTGGACAAAAATGGAGATAAAATTATTATGGCAGATAAGATTAATGTTGGTGTTTTGGGCGCGACGGGAATGGTCGGGCAGAGATATATCAAGTTGTTGGAAGACCACCCGTGGTTTAAGGTGACGTATGTTGCCGCTTCTCCGCGCTCGGCTGGAAAAGCGTACAAAGAGGCTGTCGCGAACCGCTGGCTCATCGGCGCGAATATCCCCAGCGATGTAAAAGATTTAATCGTTCAGGACGCGAATGACCCGAAAGCCGCGCTCGGAAAGTGCCGATTCGTGTTCTCAGCTCTCGAAATGGGAAAGGATGAAATCAAGGCACTTGAAGCCGCGTATGCAGAAGAAGGAATCCCTGTCGTCTCGAACGCGAGCGCAAACCGCTGGACGGAGGATGTTCCGATGCTCATTCCTGAAATCAACTACTCTCACCTCGATGTAATCGCAGAGCAGAAAAAGCATCACGGCTGGGATAAGGGCTTCGTTGCCGTTAAGCCGAACTGCTCGCTCCAGACATACATGATGCCGCTCTATGCCTTGCAGAAAGCGGGCTACCCCGTTAAGCGCATGATTGTCACCACCTTGCAGGCGGTCAGCGGTGCTGGCTATCCCGGCGTTCCGAGCTTTGACATGATTGACAACATCGTTCCGTACATCGGCGGAGAAGAAGAAAAGACCGAAAAAGAATGCTTGAAAATCCTGGGCAGCGTAAAAGACGGAAAGATTGAGAATGCGGCAGGTCCGATTGTCTCTTCAACTTGTACGCGCGTTCCTGTCATCGACGGACACACGGCAAGCGTGAACCTCGAATTCGATTTGCCCGAAGACAAAAAGCCTTCCCTTGAAGAAGTCTTGCGCGTGTGGCGAGAATTCACTTCGCTTCCGCAAGAACTCAAACTTCCGAGCGCACCGGAGCACCCGATTGTCTACCGCGAGGAAGAAAACCGCCCGCAGCCAAACCGCGACCGCGACACCGAAAAAGGCATGGCATGTGTGCTTGGCAGACTCAGAAAGTGCAATGTGTTTGACATCAAGTTCGTTGCCTTAAGCCACAACACCAAGCGCGGAGCCGCACTCGGCGGTATCTTGAACGCGGAATTGTTGAAAGCGAAAGGATTTTTTGATTAAGCAAATAGTCGCAGAAATTACGCGGACGTGATTTTTGCGACGCCGGTCGACTTGAGCGCAGATTTTGCCTTTTGCAAGAGCGATTCTGCGTTTTGAGTCGCCTGATTGACGCGCTCAGAGAGTTCTTCATTTTCGTGGCGCATAATTTCAAATTTGTTCTCAGAAATACGCACACTGTCCGTAATTGCACTCAAATTAGAATCGATTACTTTTCCGAGCGAATTCTGCTGACCGATTGATTCGGACATCTCTTCAAAATTAGCATTCACGCTTCCGCTGTTCTCTACGATAATGCCAAATGAGCCGTTAAGTGTTTCCGAATGCTCGACCATATGGTCAACCATTTTTGTCATCTCGATAATCGCATCTTCAACTTTATCTTCTTGGTCACGGCTCTTCACCGCAAGCTTTCGGATTTCACGAGCAACGACCGCAAACCCCGCCCCCAACTCACCCGCGTGAGCCGCCTCAATCGCCGCGTTTAATGCGAGCAAATCAGTCTGTGAAGTAACATCAGCAATCAAATTGTTAGCTTCAACAAGCCGCTTTGAGCAATCGACCAATTCATGTATCTGACTCTGGAGATTGGAGATGTGAGACTGACCTTCGTTTGAGCTGTTTTCAAGAGCCTTTGCCGTCACAAGGGAATCTCGGCGCAACGTGTCAAGAATATGCAAGTGAGAGACAAGTTCCTGCATATTCGCCTGCGACTCTTCAATGCCGGCACTTTGCTCGTTCATAATGTCCGAATACTGATCAAGCGATTTGACCGTTGAGTCGACCGTTTTTTTGACATCAAGAATAAAATCTTTTTGCAGGGCAGCGGCTTCTTCGGTCTCAAAGAGGACACGGGTCAGCGATTTGAGCACATTCATGACGAAGGCGTCAAAAATACCGACTATCAGCACGGTAATCACAATGAGCAAAATCGCAAGCAAGGTCATCGAATTGGACAAGACATCGGAAATGGTGTATTCGCGGAACATGACGACAAACCATTCGAGAGTCGGCACACCCATCAGCACATATTCGCCTTTTTTTGTAGAGATGATTGTTGGTACTGAGGAGGAAAGCTGTTCGGTTTTATCAGAAAGCTCGGTAAAAATGTCGGTGAGTGCCGTTTTGTTTTCGATGAGTGAAGTGTCGGTCGCGCCGGTAATCTCACCCTTTTTGTTGTAGAAATAGAGTGAAATCGAATCATCAAGCGTTTCGTACACTTTGTCAAAAAGACCGTTGAGCGGAATACCCGTTCCTGCGATACCGACGGGCGCACCCGCATCATTTCTGACAACCGCATTAATCCACAGAAGCGTTTTTTTGAGTTCTGCATTGTAATTGATGTTAAAATTGTAGACATCTGTCTCGTACAGTGTCATCTTGTACCAATACGAATCGGGGTCGTCGGGATCAACCGTGTATGCGTATGCCAAATCAGAATAAAAACGATGGTCGCTATCAGAAATCCAAAAGATGGTTTTTCCTAAAAAAGAGCCCATATAAGAGTCAAATTCTTTTATCGCCGTCGCATAGAGAGAGCGGTCGGACGGCTGTTCCATGTACGCGATGACCGACGGTGATTTTGTCAGTTGTGTGACAAGGGCAATCTGACTGTTCAAATCCGCCTCAAACTGCGAAGTCTTGAGCTGCGCCATTTGAATAAGAGAGGAATCAGTCTGCTGATTGAACGAACTCCGTGCGCCAAACACAATCAGCAAAAGTGAAATGAAAAGGACGACAAGCGAAAAAATCGCAGAAAAAACGAGCGTTTTTGTTTTGTAGTTCAGATTCTTAAAAAACACCATTTTTAACTCCCTGCAAAAAGTTACTTGGAAACTGCGACGATTGTCTCAAGCGCGACTTTCATCATGTTCGTAAAAGTTGTCTGCCTCTCTTCGGCTGTGGTTGCGCCTCCAAGCAAGATGTGGTCGCTTACGGTCATGATTGCCAGAGCGCGCCTTTTGTATTCGGCGGCGAGCGTGAAAAGTTCCGCGCTTTCCATTTCGATTCCGAGCACGCCGTATTCAGCCCACTTTTTCCAGTTTTCATTTTTGTCGTAGAAGAAATCGCTTGAAGCGACCGAGCCGACCTGATAGCGAATGCCCATATCGGAAGCGATTTTGTCAGCGGCACGGACGAGCGAAAAATCAGCGGTGGGCGCAAAATGAAGGTTGCCGAATCGCTGGTTCAAAAGGCACGAATCAGAGCATGCCGCGTTTACGATGATTGTGTCGCGGAGACGAGTGTTTTCGTTCACCGCGCCGCATGTTCCCACGCGGATTGCGTTCTGCACATTGTAGAATTTGAAAAGCTCGGTGGCATAAATTGAAAGCGAGGGCTGCCCCATGCCAGTTCCCTGAACGCTCACCGGCACGCCTTTGTACGTTCCCGTAAAGCCGAACATGCCACGCACTTCGTTGTAGCATGTGGCGTTTTCCAAAAAGTTTTCTGCGATAAATTTTGCCCGCAATGGGTCGCCCGGAAGCAAGACATTCGGCGCGATTGCACCTTCTGACGCATTAATGTGTGTACTCATGCTTTTATTATAGCATGGGATTTTGAAAACGCTAGCAAAAAATCACGCCGAAAATCGCGCCAGCCGCCACAAAAAAAAGCGGATGGATTTTCGTTTTGAAGAGAAGCACGCACGCCACAAGATAAAAAATAAAATTCGGCACGATGACAAGGTTTTTCCATGCATCAAGGTGAGCAAAATCAGAAGCAGACGGTGGAAGACGCAACAGCGCGAGAATGAAGACCTGCGCCGCCGCCACTGCAACCACGCCCGTAACAGCAGGGCGGAGCGTAGAAAATGCCGCTTTTACGCCCGCTTTGTCTGCGAATTTGCCGAAGAACCGCGCGATAATCACGATACAAATGATTGAGGGCAACACTTGCCCCGCCGTAGTGACGATGCCGCCGCCCGCGCCGTAGAGTTCCGTACCAATGTATGTTGCCATATTAATTCCCATAGGGCCAGGTGTGCTTTCGGAGATTGCGACCATATTGTAAAACAAATCATTTGAAATGAGCGCGAATCGGTCAACGAGAAGCTGGTGCATGACCGTAATCGCAACCAAGCCACCGCCAATCGTAATCGCCCCGATATAAAAAAACAGCCCTACAAGGCACAAAAGTCCCACTCCAGACTGCGATTGAATTTCCGAAATAATGAAATCAGTCATTGTTTGCCTCGTTTTTTGAAAATTCCCCACGTGTTCCTGCCAAAATTATGCCGAAGAGACAACTTCCGAAAATAATCCAAATCGTGCTGATTTTAAACACGAAGATAAGCAAGAACGAAATCAAAAGCAAACCCACACCGAGCAGCGTTTTGATTGCTTTTTTTGCGAAATTGGCGACTGCGTAAGTGAGAAGTGCGGCAACGGCAACATTGATGCCTGTGAGTGCGCGCTGTACCCAAGCGATTTCAGAAAAATTGCTGATGAATTTTGCGATAACCGTGATGATGATGAGCGACGGACAGACGATTCCCGACGTGGCGACAATGCCACCGAGCGTTTTTTCCTGCTTGTAGCCGATGAAGGTCGCCACATTCACCGCGATAATACCCGGCGTGGTTTGCCCAATCGCAAAATAGTCGAGCAATTCATCAGAAGTAGTCCACCCGCGCTTGTCGGCAAGTTCGCGCTCCAAAATCGGAAGCATCGCATACCCGCCGCCAAAGGTACACAAGCCGATTTTGAAGAAGATGGAGAAGAGTTCCCAGAGAGTTTTCAATTTTCCATTTTCCGTTTTCATTTTTTTTTATCTCGCGTACAGCACGGTGAGATTCTTGAGCCATGCCGCTGTTTTTTCGTCGGAAATCTGCTTTTCGCTCGCGCGCCATGCCCAGTTGCTGCCAGCGGTGCTCGGCATGTTCATGCGGGCATCGCTTGAAAGCGCGTAGATGTCCTGCAATGGAACGATTGCGGTTTCTGCGGTGCTTTTTAAAACGGCTTTGATGAACTCTTTCGTGAGTTTTTTTGAAGAAAGCAATTTTTTCGCACTTTCGACCGTGTTCTTTTCGCCCGTAAAATAATCGGCAACAAGCACGAGCGTTTCTTCATCAAGAGAAGAGAGCAAGCCCTGTGTGGTGTCGTTGTCGTGCGTGCCTGTGTAGGCAACGCAATTCGTCGTCTCAAAATTGTGCGGCAAGAAGGCATTTTTGAGTGCGCCCTGCTTCCATTCATTTTTGTCGAACGCAAATTGAAGCACTTTCATTCCGGGAAGACCAGTTGAGTCGCGCAATTCACGCACGCCGTCGGTAATTACGCCCAAATCTTCGGCAATGAGCGGCAAATCGCCCAGCTCTTTTTTGATTGCGTTGAAGAGGTCGATTCCCGGTCCTTTTTCCCATTTTCCCGTTTCGGCGGTGGGGCTTCCGAACGGAATTGCCCAGTACGCTTCAAATCCGCGGAAATGGTCGATTCGCACATAGTCCACGAGCGAGAGCATTTTTTTAATTCGAGCAATCCACCATGCGTAGCCGTCTTTTTTCATGTTCTTCCAATTGTAGAGCGGATTTCCCCAAAGCTGACCCGTGGCAGAAAAATAATCTGGCGGAACGCCCGCGACATTCGTGAAAGTGCCGTCTTTTCCAATCTGGAACAATTTTTGGTTCGCCCACACATCGCTTGAATCGGGAGCAACAAAAATCGGAACATCGCCCACGATTTCGATTTCCTTTGATTTTGCGTATTCGTGAAGAGCCTGCCACTGCTTAAAAGCGAAGAACTGAATCACCTCAATCTGTAAGAAATCTTCGGTGTGCTCGTTAATCCACTTTTCGACCGACGTTTCATCGTGCTTTGAGAGTTTTTTCGCCCAGTAGACATTCCAGCTTCCGTTCACGACCGCACCCGTTTTTTTGCATTCTTCCTGCGCCTTTTCGTCATAGTAGGATTTTATGCTCATGAACGCCGCATAATCTTTAAGCCAATACTGATTTTCACGGCAGAACGAGAAGAATTCCATTTTTGCATTCGGGTCAAGACCTTCGCCCGCGCTATCGGGATTCGTCATGAGTTCAAGAAAATGTTTTGCTATTTTCTGGAGCGCATGGCTCTTCCACCACACGACCGAGCCGTAATCGACCGCGCCCTTGTTTTTTATGTAAGAAGGCTTTTTAATAAGTGCCGAAGTTGCCCAGCCGCGTTCCACCAAATCGTCAAAATCAATCAAAAGCGGATTGAGCGCAAAAGTTGAAAACGACTGGTACGGACTGTCACCATAGCCCGTAGGTCCAAGCGGAAGCACCTGCCAAAGCTTCATGCCCGCCTTTTCCAAAAAATCCACGAAGGTAAACGCGCTTTTTCCGAGCGTACCAATCCCCGCCGAAGTCGGCAAACTCGTGGGGTGAAGTAAAATTCCTGTTTTTCTCATATTCTTCTCCTTATTGGGTTATCCACAGATAGACACAGATTTTCACAGATTTTATATTTCATAGTTGAACATCGCTCAAATTAACACGAACGATGTTCGAAAATCAAATCTTTAATCTGTGTTCATCTGTGCTAATCTGTGGATAGAAACTATAATAATTCGATTCGTCGGTCTTTTTTCAGTTGCTCGACGACTTTTTTGACATCTTGCACTTTATTTTTGTCGCAGACCAAAACCGCGTCTTCGGTTTCGATTACGACCACATTATCCAAGCCAATCGTTGCGATGAGCCGACCACTTGAATAGGTGATACAATTTTTGGTGTCGACATTGATTTGGTCGCCGATTTTGATGTTTCCGTCGCCGTCGGCTTCGTGCAGAACGCCCATCATGTCGAAACTTCCCACATCATTCCAGCCGAATTCGCCCGGCACGACATAGACATCCTGCGATTTTTCCATGATGCCGTAGTCGATTGAGATGCTTTCGATTTTGGGGTAGATTTTATCGATGACATCGTATTCGTCGTCCGTTCCCATCACTTTTCCGATTTTCTGCAAATCTTTGTAAATTGAGGGAAGAAACTGCTCGAAATTTTTGAGAATCGTGCTCGCCTTCCAGATGAACATGCCCGAATTCCACGCGTATTCGCCCGACTCGACATATTTTTTTGCCGTTTCTTCGTCGGGTTTTTCTTTGAATTCAAGCACTTTGAGCACTTCTTCGCTTGATTTTTGGAATTTGATGTAGCCGTAGCCCGTCGCCGCAAAGGTGGGCGTGATTCCGACCGTAACGAGCGCGTCTTTTTCTTCTGCCGCCTTGACCGCCACGCCCAGAACACGCGTAAATTCCTCTTCGTTTTTGATGTATGCGTCGCTCGGCGTAATGACCATGATTCCGTCGCCGTATTTTTTGAGGATTTCCATCGCCGCGTAGCCCACACATGCCGCCGTATTCCGTGCGCTCGGCTCAGAGAGAATGTGATTTCGCTTTACGCGCCCTTTTGTGGCTTTGAGCATTTTCGCGACCTGCGTTTCGTTCGTCACGATAAAAATATCCTCGCTCGCCGCCGTTTTTGCCAAGCGGTCAATCGCTTCGTTGACCATCAAATCCTTTCCGCTCAAATTGAGCAGCTGTTTTGGTGTCGCCTGCCGAGAAAGCGGCCAGAACCTGGTTCCGCCGCCCCCCGCCATAATCACGCCATATGTTTTCATAGTATTCCCCTTTTTAGTAACCACAGATTTACACAGATTTACACAGATTATATGTTTTTGAAGGGGGAAGTCTCCCCCTACGCCCGCACTTCGTTGCGTGCTACCCTCTCTACGGGGAGTTCCCCGTAACGCCCCCAAAAGGTATTCTCAAATTTTTACACAAGGTTTTATACTCTTTTAGTTCCTGTTCACTCGCCTTTGTGACAAAAAATGTGAGATTCTCAACAGAAGCCGCTCGTTCTTCATGGTCACTGAGCTGTGTCGAAGTGCGGTGACTGAGCGTAGTCGAAGTATGAATCTTCCGAATCGCCTGATTCGCAACTCCGTCTCGGCTGTCAACCACGGTGATGCCTCTCCCGCAGGCAAGCCGCATTTCTTCGGCGATGTGCGTGAAGTGCGTGCAGCCCAAAATCACGGTGTCACAGCCTTCGTTTTTGAAAAAATCCGCCGCTTCTTTGACCGCCGCCAATCGCTCTTCTTTCGTTGCCGTAAAATATTCTTTTTCGACAAAATCAATCAATTTTGGGTCGGCTCGCATGGAAACGGTGCAATCGCTCGCAAAATCGTGAATCAATTTTTGGCAATAGGGGTGATGAACCGTGGCATTCGTGGCGAGCAAGCCGATTTTTTTGTTTTTGGTGACTTCTGCCGCCACTTTGATTGCAGGAACGGTGCCGACTATCGGAAGATTTGGAAACCGTGCGCGCAGAGAATCCAACGCCGTAACGGAGATTGTGTTGCACGCGACAACAATTGAGCGGGGCGACCACAAATCGATGATTTTCTGAATCGCTTTTGACGCGCATTCCGTGACTTCGCTCCCCGATTTTTCACCGTACGGAAAATGCTCCGTGTCGCCGAGATATACGCAGGTTGCGTCTGGCACTTTTTCGTGAAGAGAAAGCATGTAGGGAATTCCGCCCGTTCCGCTGTCGAGAAAGGCAAAGTCAACGGTTGTTTTCATGAGATAATTTTAATCTTTTCTGTAAAATCATGCAATGACGGCTTTTTTTCAGAATTGATTTGCGCTAAAATAAGCTATGTTTTCGTATTCAAAATGCAAAGTCTTAGAGTGTACGCATTTCGCAATTTCCGATTTCGATGAAAACGGCAATTTAATCGAGAGCGGAAAGTTCTGCTATGCCCACACGCCAAACAAAGAAGAACTTCAGCAAAAAATGTACACCTACATCGAGAATCATGACAAAATCATCGGGCTCAACGCGAGTGGACACACGTTCAAAAACATAAATCTTTCCCACAAACGCTTTTACGGCTGCAATTTCTCACAATGCTTTTTTATCGGGCTGCAAACGAATGGCATCCGAAGCCGTATCAGTAACTTTGACTTTTCCGTGTTCAGCGACTGCAACCTGCTCGAAAGCAACATGCAGTTCACTTCGTTCGCCGGCTCAAAATTCAGCCACGTACTTTTTACGGGCAGCGACATGATTCAGAACAATTTCTGCGGACTCACGTCATTCCAGTCATCATTCGACGACTCGGATTTGTACAGCTCATACTTCATCAACGCCAAACTGATTGACACTTCGTTCCGTAACTGCAACATCAAGGAAACCGTTTTTTACGAAATCACGCAACAAAATGTCTCGTTCCGACAGTCGAACACGAACGCAGCCATTTTTGACAAACGAGGAAGCGCACTGTTCACAGGTCTTGAAGAGCTTAATGTTCCCCGCGGAGAAACAAAAGGACCGACCTCATGAAAATCTATTTTCACATCAATTTCAATACACTCACGAACAGCTATCTTGTCGTCAATGAAGACACAAAGCAGGCGCTTATCATAGACCCGTGCACGGTCTCAAAAGAACTCATCAATCAAATCGAAGACGGAGGCTACACGCTCTCTGCGACACTCATCACGCACAAGCACACAAGCCACATTAGCGCGCTCAGCACTATCCGCAAGATTTACGACATCAAAGTATACGGAGCAGACCCCGAAGCAGCTGGGCAAATCAACGTTCTGCAAGGTGACGGACGAATACGGGTTGCCGGGCTTGACATCGACTATTTTTCAATTCCCGGTCACAGCTCAGACTCAATCGCCTACAAAGTGGGCACGGTACTCTTCACGGGAGACGTCATTTTCGCGGGGAAAATCGGCTCTAGTTCCTGCAATTACACAAAAACCCGCTTGTGCAACGGCATAAAGACAAAAATTTTCTCGCTTCCCGAAGAAACCGTCATCATGCCCGGTCACGGTCCGCTCACCTCGGTCGGCGCAGAAATGCAATTCAACCTCGACGTGGGTGAAAAGAACAGTTTTGGCGGATAAAACGAATACGCTACGAATCGTGATGCGCTGCAATTACGGCTTGAAGGCGTTTTTTAGCGCGTAATGAGCCACACGCGCCCGGCGTTTAAATTCCATCGGTCGCTCACGTATTCATCGAGCAATCGCGCCGCCCCTTCAAAGCCGCTTCCGCCCGTCTCGATGATGTAATCTGCCTGCCGTTTTGCAAGCTGCTGGGAGTGCTCGCGCTTTGCCATGTCAACGAAATACTGCGCCGTCTGAGAAACGGGCCGCTGGAGCAGATACGCCATGAACTCGTTTTTCATGAGATAATCGTCGTTCACGTCGTAATTGAGCGTTGGCGTAACCTGAAAATAGCGGCGCAAATAGGCGAGCGTCTGCGGATCTATCGTGTAATAAATCGAAGCGACGGTGTTTCGGAAGTCTTCATCGATAAAGAAAATGCCGTGCCAGCCCTCGTGTGCGATAAACGTGGTGCGAAGATACATCGGCGACTCCTGCGAGATTGAAATCGCCGCACCCGCGCCCGCCGTCACTTCACCGTTTGCGGAAATCTGAATCACGCCGTTAGCGGCAAGGATTTCTTTAAGAAGCAATTCCTTTTCGTTCAGCGGGAACTGCTCCCGCCGCGCTTTTTCAAAGAAGCGGGCAAGATCGTCAGCCTTGTAGTCGTGCGCGTTGTAACCGTGCTTTCCTTTGAGTTCAGAATCAGTGAGCAATCTGCCTTTAAAGCCCGCCTTTTCGACAAAGAACGCGAGCCGTCTGAAAAACTCATCCTGTACGTCATAGGTTGAGATGTCAAAAAAAAGCACGCCGGGAAACCTGTCCCACTCAAACAGTTCATAATCGTTTCCGCGCCAGTTGTTCCGCGGCCAGTTCATAATCAGCCCCGGGTCGATTTTTATGGGAGAGAGCACATTTTTTCCGCTCTGCGCAAAGGTGAGCAGATTTTTGTCAGACGCGGTGAGCAGCACAGAAATCGGGTAGGCTTCTTCATCTGGATAACGGACGAGAGAAAACGGCGACTTGAGTGCGGCGGTCGGAATCTCTACCGGACGCTCGTTCCGCCTGATAAAGAGCACTTCCCCGCCGAATGCGATTTTTTGGCTTCCGTTGGTCTCGCGGAATTTAACGGTAATCGTAGGCATGAGCCCTTCGCGTGAATTCGTCGAATTGAATGCAAGCGACGCTCCGCGAAAATCGTCTGTGCCGTTGTTGACTCCACCGTTCGGCGCAAAGGCAAACACGGGCACGTCACCCGAAAAATCATGCCCAACAAAGGCGCGCAAAATCTGTGCTGACTCAACACGTACTTTTGATGCCGATTTGATGAAAAATCCATTCGGAATCGATTTTCCCTTTTCAAAACAGAATGCGAGCGCAAACGACGAGCCGGCGTATTTGAGCAACTTGTCCGTAACGACAGGAACGCCCGCGATTTCTCCGAGCGAAGGAGCATCCTGATAAAAAAATCCGAATGAAAGCTCTTCATCAGCAGGAAGTTTTTGCCGCACTTTTAGCGGGGTTATCTGTACGAGCAGTGAAGCATCGCCATTTTTTTCGAAGAAAGTGGCTATCGCTCCCGATTGTTCTTTTGTAAACGTAAAAAAACGCACGGTTCCCGCAGCAGATTCCGAGACCTCGGCGGCGTAAAAATCAGGAATGGAAAGATGAAAGCCACTTTTACGCGAGCAAGAAAAAAACAAAAAAACACACGAAAAAGCAAAAATCGTTTTTTTGAAAAATCGAATAAAAAGATGCACCGTACACATGCCGTAAATCTATCACAAAACGGGAAAAGTAACTATCATATACACGAAAAATGAGAGGCAAAACATGAAAAATGAAATCGTGCTCCTCCCCCACCCGAACCAACTCTCTCTGCTCAGAACGGCGCAAAAAGAACTTTGCTCGCTTTTACATGCGTTCACTGCAATTCCCGTGCTTCCCCTCTGCGTAAAAAGCTCAGGTCTGCACCAGTTCGACGACACTATCACGCACGCCGTGCCGACGGGAGTGTTTTTTGATAGCGATTGCGTTTTTCTCATCATAGATTTAGAAATCAACGGAAAAACAACGAACGGAAGCATCGCGCTGTGCCGACTGATGTCAAAAACCGAAATGGCAGAAGCAGAACGCGCGAAAGTACGCCTTATTGGAGAGCATCTGTGTGCCTCACTAAAAAAAATCAGCCCCTTCCGTGTCGCACAACTCGAAACAGAAGAGACTGATGTCAGCATCACCTGGAGCGTAGTACGATCCCGATGGGTAAAGTTGCGTTACGCGTGAGCGCGTGAACCACGCTTTTTTCGGATAATTTGCGCCACAATCAAAAGCACAATCACGCCGATTCCGAAAATGTCCGTGGTTGGTCTGGGATCGATGCAGCACAAGCCCGCCCCGATGAACAAGAGCCGCTCGATGACGGAAAAACTCGTCTTCACTTTTGATGAAACTGCAAAATTGTTCAAAAATCCCGTGTGAGCGAACGCATAGCCTTCAAGCCCCACAGAGATTCCAAACATGCCAAGCAACGCCGTGAGCGTGATGCCGAGGATTGAAAGCGCGTTTGCCCCAATCATGAGCATGGCAGGGTTGTAGATGAACATGTACGGCACGATGAACGCACCGATTGCAAGTTTCGTGGCATTCACCGCCGTGCGCATTGGTTTTGCCTTTGCGATTGCCGCGCCCGCGATTGCCGCAAGCGCCACAGGCGGCGTAACATCGGCGATAATGCCGAAATAGAACGCGAACATGTGCGCGGGCAAGAGCTGCTCTGGCGTGGAAGTTCCCGCCCCGTACACACAGCGCACGATTGCCGTCGCCGTAATCGTTGACGTGATGAGATAATTCGCCGTGGTTGGCGCGCCCATTCCGAGAATAATTGAAGAAATCATCGTGAGAATAAGCGTAACGAAGAGTTTTCCGTGGGCAAGCGCAACCAAGCCAGCACCGAGTTTTAAGCCAAGCCCTGTGAGCGTAACCACACCGATGATGATTCCCGCCATGCCACAGGCAATCGCTACGCTGATAATTCCGCGAGCCGCCGCACAAAGCACATCGACCAAATCATTGAAGTTGAAGCGCGGCTTTTTTCCTTTTGCGATGTCGATGAACGAAACCACAACGGCAATCACGATAATCGAAACGATTCCCATGAGCGCGGAATACGTCGCCGTTTTCCCAGAGCAGAGGAAGTAAATAATCACCACGAGCGGAAGAATCATGTAGCCGCGCGAAAGAAAGAGCGGCAAAAAACGCGGAATTTCTTCTTTGGGCAAGCCTTTAAGACCGAGTTTGTGGGCTTCCAAATGAACCGTAATAAAAATGCCTGCAAAATAGAGAAGAGCCGGAACAATCGCCGCCTTAACGACCGTAATGTACGGCACGCCCACGCTTTCCGCCATCAAAAACGCCGCCGCTCCCATAATCGGGGGCATGAGCTGCCCGCCCGTACTCGCCGCCGCCTCGACCGCGCCCGCAAATTCGCCGCGATAGCCGAGTTTTTTCATCATCGGAATCGTAAACGAGCCTGAACCGACCGTGTTTGAGACCGAGCTTCCCGAAACCGTGCCGAGCAGAGCCGAAGAAAGAACCGCCACCTTCGCAGGTCCTCCGCTCGCCCCGCCCGCAATTGAATTGCAGGTGTCGATGAAGAACTGCCCGATTCCCGTTTTTTCAAGGAACGCCCCGAACAAAATGAACAAGAAAATGAAAGTGGAACACGCGCCAATCGGCGTTCCCATGATTCCCTCAGTGGTGTAATACAAATGGCTCACCACGCGCGTGAGTTTGTAGCCGCGGTGATTCAAAAATCCGGGGAGATACTTTCCGATAAATGCGTAGAGAATAAAACAGCCCGCGATAATCATAATCGGCAAGCCCACGATTCGGCGGCAACTCTCAAACAACACGATGATTCCCACGATGCCGACCGCAATATCAATCGGCGTGTACGCGCCCGCCCGACTCACAATTGCGCGGAAATTGATGATGTAGTAAAGCCAACACCCCGCCCCGATGAACGCAAGAACAACATCGTAGAGCGGGAGCGTGTTCTTCGGAAGCCGCTTAAGAGCCGGGAACAGCAAGAACGCGAGGAATTGCACGAAGGCGAGGTGGCTCGCACGCACGAGTTGAGCCGGAATTCGCCCGCTCAACGTGGCATAGAGCTGGAAAATGCAGAATGCAATCGAAACAATGACCGTAATCGACTGCCGCCAGCACTTATGCTCGCGATACGCCTGCTCCCTGTCCAAGTCTTTCATGAGAGCCTTCATTTCGTCTTCATTCGTCGTCGGAAGCAAATTCTCTACCAAAGGGCTTTCTTTTGTGTCGTCAATCTCGTCACTCATCACGGTCTCCTTCTACCCCCTCACAGAGCTAAAGAGTTCACAGAGAGAATCTTATATATGAACCATTCTCTGTGGTCTCTGTGTACTCTGTGAGAAATTTATATTTTTTTCGTCATAAAATAGTTTATCACTGAAACCCGCTTTACCTCAAAAACGAGGCTCGTCTGCGGTTTGAAAAAATCTTTCAGAAAAAACTCACGGCTAAAATCAGTTTCAAGCGGTGAATCGGCGTTCGTGACCATAACGGAATGCTCCGCCACCACACCGACCGCCATCACGAGGCGCGGAAGGACGCGGTGCACGTTCTCAATCACGTAGCCTGTTTCACTTATGCGAAAAGTCGCGCCCTCAGTTTCAGTCGGCTCTGGGATTCCCGCCCCGTACGAAACAAAACGCGTCATAAACAGCTCAATCTCGCCGTTTTGCGACACGCGATAAAAATCGTGCACGCGCCCCTTGTTCACCGAATGGGTATAGCTGATTGCAAAGCCCTGCACAAAAGCAGCTCGCGAATAAATTCTTTCTGAACGATTCTTGCGATTAGAAATCGACAGCACTCGCACCACGGGCAGATTCACTGCCAGAAGCGCAAGCACTATCAGTAAAAGGATTTTTTTCATTAAGGGCGATTAGTTCAAAACGCCGATTTCCTTGAAGTATTTTGCAGCACCCGGGTGGAACGGAACAGAAATGCCAGTGACAGCTGATTCTGCGCTAACTTCCTTGCCCTTTGCGTGAGCCGCGCCGAGTTCTTCAAGATTTTCGAAGAGCGCTTTTGTCATTTCGTAGACCGTGTTTTCGTCCAATGACGCGCTTACCGCTAACGTCGCTTTGATTGCAAGCGCTTCGGTGTCAACATCAGTGCCTTTGTATGTGCCCGCAGGAATGGTCGTCTTTGTGTAGAATGAGTATTTGTTGCAGATTGCGTCTGCTTCTTCGCCGTTCACGGGAATAAGCACGAGACCCGCTGTAAACGCGAGTTCCTGTAACGCTGCGTTCGGAACACCAGCCGTGATAAAACAAGCGTCCAATGTGCCGTTCTGCAAGCCTTCCGCGGACTCTTTGAATGAAAGATTATTCTTTTTGATGTCATCGAAGGTAATGCCGTATCCTTCGAGAATCTGCTTTGCGTTGAACTCAACGCCAGAGCCTGCATCTCCGACTGAAACACGCTTTCCGCGCAAATCGGCAACAGAAACGATTCCACTCGCTTTTGAAGCAGCAATCTGAACGACTTCAGGATACAATGTGCCGATTGAAGCCAAGTTCGGCAATTTCTGACCAGCAAACATGTCTGAGCCGCGGTATGCGTAATCCATGACATCGTTCTGAACCGTTGCGAATTCAGCGTCACCTTTTGAGATGAGACGCAAATTCTCAGCAGAAGCACCTGTTGCTTGAGCCGTGACATTCATGTTTGCAATTTTTGTGTTCCAGATGTTGGCAATTGCGCCTCCAAACGGATAATACGTGCCAGACGTGCCACCAGTCGCAAGAATGTAATTCTTTTTTTCGTTACAAGCTGTCAAAGCGAGCAATGCGCTCAAAACAGCACCACAGAAAACGATTTTTTTCATATCGTACCCCTTTTTAAAATAATATGCAGGTTATTTTACAAGATTAAGAATATTTTGGTAAAGAGCGGGATCAACCGCAGCGGCATTTTTAATTACGTCGGCACATGCCGCTTGCCACGGCACGACATTTGTGACATCGGTAATCGTTGCGCCCTCTTTTTCGAGCTGTGCACGAACACGGTCTTCCTCGTCCTGAGAAAGTTTTCGACAGAATTCGCTCGCGTATGCTCCTGCTTCAATAAGAATACGCTGCTGGTCTTTCGTGAGCGCATTCCATGCCTCCACCGTAATGACCGCTTCCATGACGCCCAGCGTATGCCCGTCAAGAATCATGTAAGGAGCGACCTCGTTGAAATGGTTCGCAAGATAATTTGCAATCGGCTGCTCAGCGGCATCGACAACGCCCGTTTGGAACGCAGAATACAAATCAGCAAAACCAACCGACACCATCTGCGTTTTGAGACCAGCGGCCACGCCCTTCATCACCTCATCGTTTGTCGTGCGAAGTTTGAGCCCTTCAAAATCAGAGACTTCGACGATTTTTTTGGTTGAGAAGAAATGCCGAAATCCTTCTTCGCCGAAGAACAAACCTTTGACGGACAATCCCTTTTTCATTGGCTCGTCGAGGATTTCCTGTGCAAGCGGCGACTTCACGAACTGCCAGAAATGCTCTTTGTTTGCGAACGTAAAGGGAATCGAAAGCAGGGAATTTTTTTCGCAACCATAGGTCGCGAGGTTAACTGCTGACATACGGTGAATCTGAATCGTTGAGTTCGGCTTTAGCATCAAATCCATGACCGCATCAACGTCGCCCAAAATGCCAGCGCACTGCAAGTCGATTTTCATTTTGCCGCCCGAAAGTTCCTCGACCTTCTCTTTGAACGCTTGATCCATTTGACCGGCAATTGTCGTCGCAGGATTTACCTCTGCCATGACAAGCGTTACTTCATCTGATTTTTTATTATTGCAGGAGAGAAACACAGACACTGCAAGCAAAGCTACGGCACAACTCGTTAATTTTTTCATAAAAAAATACTCCTGAAAACACACTCGTTTCGCGTTCCCATTCTATTCTACTCGCAATTTTTGCTTGTTTCAACGCTTTCAAAGTGCTAAAATCTCCCATTATGAAAACAGAACTTATCAAAGACATTTTGACCTCAAAGCCCGACGGTCGCACTGTCACCGTCTGCGGATGGGTTCGCACACTCCGCGACTCAAAAAATCTCGTCTTCATTCAGGTGAACGACGGCTCATGCTTTGCAAATATCCAGCTCACTTTTGACCGGCAAAATCCTTCAAATACAAACACCGCCTCAGCAATCGAAGAGGCAATCTCAAATCTTTCAACGGGCGCGTCTCTTAAAGCCACGGGAAAGCTCATCGAATCTCCCGCTTCGGGTCAGGCTGTGGAAGTCAACCTTGAAACGCTCGAAGTTTTGGGAACATGCCCGAGCGACTATCCGATTCAGAAAAAAGCCGCGACTATGGAATTCTTGCGCGAAAACGCACATCTCCGCGCACGCACAAACACCTTCGGCGCGGTGTTCCGAATGCGAAGCCAAATGGCGTTTGCCCTGCACTCATTTTTCCAAGAGCGCGGTTTCTACTATATCAACACGCCAGAAATCACGTGCTCTGACTGCGAGGGCGCAGGCGAAATGTTCCAAATTACAACGCTTTCGCTCGAAAAACTCGCCGAACTTGCCGTCGAAAAAGGCGCGGCGGGCATGAAAAAGGAAGACGCGGCAAAACTCGTGAACTACAACAAAGACTTCTTCGGAAAACAGGCGTCGCTCACCGTCTCAGGTCAGCTTGAAGCCGAAACGCTTGCCACCGCGCTCGGTCGCGTGTACACTTTCGGGCCGACGTTCCGCGCCGAAAACTCTAACACCACGCGCCACTTGGCGGAATTCTGGATGTGTGAGCCTGAAATGGCATTCTTCGACTTAAACGACGACATGGATATTCAGGAAGAATTCATCAAATATCTCTTGAACTGGGCACTCACAAAATGCGCCGCTGACATGGAATTCTTCAACAAGCGAATCCAGCCGGGCGTAATCGACACGCTCCGCCATGTCGTTGAAACTCCGTTTAAGCGCGTCTCATACACTGAGGCAGTCGCCGAGCTTGAAAAACACGCCGACGAATTCGAGTTCAAGCCGTACTGGGGCTGCGATTTGGCGACCGAGCACGAGCGATATTTGACCGAAAAAATCTACAAATGCCCGGTCATGGTCTACAACTATCCAAAAGAAATCAAAGCCTTCTACATGAAGCTGAACGACGATGGAAAGACCGTCAAGGCAGTCGATGTCTTGGTTCCGGGCTTGGGCGAAATCATCGGCGGAAGCGAGCGCGAAGAAAGCTACGACAAACTTTTAGGCAGAATCAAAGAACTCGGCTTAAAGCCAGAGGACTATGACTGGTACTTGGATTTGCGCAAATTCGGCACCGTTCCGCACTCAGGATTTGGCTTGGGCTTTGAGCGATTGCTGTTGTATGTCACGGGAATGCAGAACATCCGCGATGTAATTCCGTACCCACGCGCACCAAAACTGGCGGACTTCTAGGAACGCGTTCCTTAAGATGGCAAAAAAGCCCCGCAAACTCACATTCGTCACGTTCTCGCAGAGTATTTTTCTTACGGCAAAATACTTTTTGCAGAATCGGCTTCTGTCGTTTGCGGGCTCGTGCGCGTTCAGTTTTCTTTTTTCGGTGATTCCGCTTTTTATGATGGTCGTGATGGTGCTGGTTCGCTTTTTGCATGCATCCCCCAAAACAGTGTCCGCGATTCTCTCGGCAATCCCTGAACTTGAGCAGTATTTCAATTCCGACTCCATCATTCAGACCGTCCAGTCCATCAAAACCGTCAGCACTTTTGAAATTATTGCGGCGCTCTTCATTCTGTGGATGGCGCGGCGATTTTTCGCTTCGATTTTCGACTCCATGCAGAATATTTTCCGTACGCAGACAAAACGAAAAGCTCTCATCAATCAGATTCTTACGTTCGTCGTCGAAATCGTAATTGTATTCACTGCATCGGCGATTTTTTTCGCCTATATTTCGCTTCAAACAATCACGTCGGTTGAGATTCTTAAAAAAGTTCCGCAGCTTTCGTTCGTGTACAATGGCATTCTTTCGGGCGATTTGATAAAAATTCTGCCGAATGTCCTCATTTTTGTCGTCACCACGGTGCTGTACAAAACCTCATCGGGCACGAAACCGTCGATTTTTCTCTGCCTTTTTTCAGGTTTGTTGTGCACGGCGTCGTTTTGGGTATTCCGCTTCATCATGCATTTTTTCTTGAACGTGAGCCGCTACAATCTCGTGTACGGTGTGCTCGGGCATTTAATCATCATCTTCATGGATTTTTTCTTTTTCTTCGTGCTGTTTTTAGTCTTCGCGCAGTTCATGTATGTCGTGCAATTTTTCGATGAACTTCTGCTCGGCGAATTGTACCTGCTTCCAAATATTGAGCAAGACGGACTTGGAGCCGGCATAAAGCGCGCGATGTTTGTCCGCCCAGATTTTTTGATTGCAAAAAACCGAAGCAACATATTTTCCTACAATCCTGGTGATGTGATTTTCAAAAAAGGAGATGAAGGAACGGACGCCTATTACATTATCAAGGGGAGTGTCAAATTCATTCCCGAAATGGAAGTGCCGGACATTTACGTGTTTGCCCATCGCGGCGAATTTTTTGGCGAAACCTCATGCATTCTCGACCAAAAGCGTAATTTTACCGCAGTCGCCGCAATTTCCACGCGAATCATCAAAATTGAAAGTGAGCGGTTCAGATTCCTCGTGCATCAAAATCCAGAAGCCGCGAAAAAAGTCTTAAAACAGATAAGCCCGTTCTTTTAAAACATACAAAAAATGAAACAGCGGGTCCCAGCGACGACAAAAAGCAAGGAAACTCCCTAAAAGGGTACCCCCTTACTTTTTGTCTGCGTCCCACTGTTTCATTTTTTCACGGTCTAAAAAAGACTTATCTGTTTTCAGATAAATGTAAATTTGATACACTATGTAAAACTTTTTGGAGAAATTATGAATCGTTCTAAAATCGTTGTTCTTGACTTTGGCTCGCAATACGCGCACTTGATTGCGAAAAGATTCCGTGCGATGGGCTACTACTCAGAAATCGCGCTTCCGAGTGCGGATTTGAGCGTGTTTGAAGGCGCAAAAGGCGTTGTGTTTTCGGGCGGGCCTTCAAGCGTGTACGAAAAAGATGTGCCTGAGTTCAACGAAGCGATTTTGAACCTCACTGTGCCGATTTTGGGCTTGTGCTACGGGCATCAGCTCATGGCAAAAAGCTACGGCGGTTCTGTGGGCAAGGCGGAAGTCGGGGAATTCGGCTTTGCGGAACTGAATGTAAACGAGGCGGGAAAGAATTCTCCGCTTTTTAAAGATGTTACGCCTGTCACACAAGTGTGGATGAGCCATCAGGACGGCGTTTTGTCGCTCGGCGAAGGCTTTGAAGTGATAGGAACGACGAAAGACTGTCCGTTTGCCGCCGTGCAGAACCTTTCCAAAAAGCGATTCAGCCTTCAGTGCCACTGCGAAGTCAAAGATACGCCCGAGGGCAACAAAATCTTCAAGAATTTCGCGGATATTTGCGGCATGGAAGTGAACTGGGACGAAGACACGGTTTTGGCTCACATTTTGGAGACGATTAAAACAGACGCAAAAGATAAAAATGTGCTCCTCTTTTTGAGCGGCGGAGTTGATTCCACCGTGGCATTCGCGCTTCTCAACAAGGCGTTGGGGCAGGAGCGCGTGCTCGGTCTTCACATCGACAACGGCTTTATGCGCAAAAACGAAAGCAAAAATGTCGCAGAAAGCTACCACAAATTCGGCTTCAATAATTTTATCGTTGAGGACGCAAGCGAAAGTTTCCTTTCAGCAATCAAAGGCTTAACCGATCCGCAAAAAAAGCGCATGGCGGTGGGCGAAAACTTCATCACCGTGCGAGACAGCGTTGTTGCGGCACAAAAACTCAACGAAGACGACTGGATGCTCGCGCAGGGAACGCTCTACCCCGACATCATCGAGTCGGGTGGTACGAAAAATTCCCACACAATCAAAACGCACCACAACCGCGTCGATGGAATCCAAAAACTCATTGCAAAAGGCTTGATTATCGAGCCGCTCAAAGATTTGTACAAAGACGAAGTTCGCGCGATGGGGAAAAAATTGGGCTTAGATGACAAACTCGTCATGAGACACCCCTTCCCAGGTCCAGGGCTTTCAATCAATGTGCTCTGCTCAAACGGCATTCTTTCAGACGATGACAAAAAAGAACTCGAAGCCGCGCAAAAAGAGCTTGATTCAATCAAAATCACGCACTTCTGCGAGCATTGCACGGCGACCATGCAAAAATATGTGCTTCCCGTAAAATCCGTGGGCGTTCAGGGCGACTTCCGCACCTACCGCTTCCCCGCAGTCCTTCGCTTCAAAAAAGACGAAGAAAACGGCTTCTGCCACTTCCCAAAGCACTGGAAGAAAATCGAGGACGAATCAAGTGCCATCACGAATTCGGCAAAGCTCTTGAACCGATGCGTTATCGCACTGTGGCAAAATCCCGCCCTCAGCGACAGCGACTTGAAATTGCAGGAAGGCTACTGTGACCGCCGACGGCTCGACCAACTCCGCGAAGTTGACAACATCGTGCTTACAAATCTTCACGAATCAGGCTGGTACGACAAAATCTTCCAGCACTTGACGATTGACCTGCCGTATGCTTCCGCGCCCGACAGAGCGAGCTTCGTGCTTCGCCCCGTCTGCTCGGAAGATGTTATGACGGCGCGCTTCGCCCAGCTTGACCGCGATTTGCTCAACAAAATCGTTTCCGAAATTGCCGCGCTTCCCTTCGTTGACGCGCTCTATTTTGATGCCACGAACAAACCGCCTGCAACGTTCGGCTGGGAATAATTTTTGTTGTATAAACGGTAATTAGACGCTATAATGACTGTGATTTAAACGGACTCCACTCTTCCACGGGGAATGTACAAATTTCTGTATAGTAGGGGGGGGGGACAAAATAGGAGTGGTTTTATATGACTGATTCAGAGAAATCAATTTACGGACGCAAAGTTTTCTTTCTCAACCCAACGGTCACCTTTGAAGAAGAAGTTATCGAACGGTTGCGCGTCATGGAATACGAAGTGTATGCCATCTCTGATCATCGCGTTGCAAAAAATATTCTTCGTCTCAACCCAGATTCAATCTGTTTTGTCATGCCGAACAGCGGTCTCAGTCAAGTTGGCTGGCACAATTTCCTTAAATCATTTGAGAACGAACCAAAATTTTCCACGCTTGATGTCGGTGTTATCATGCACAAGCTTCCCGAAGACCGAATCAACTCATTCCTTGCGGGATTGCAATACGACGCGGGCTGTTTTTTCCTCGAGGACGACTCAGAAGAGCTGTTCCACAAAATCACCGCATCGCTGGACAAACTCGGTGCAAAGGGCTTGCGAAAATATGTGCGCGCTGACTGTATCAACGACCGCAGTGCCGAAATCTACTGGCTTAAAGCCAACAAAATGATTAAGCTCAAGATGATTGATATTAGCGCGGTTGGAATTGCGGCAACAATTTCGGCAAATCAGCAGAACGAAGTGTTCGTCAATCAGCTCATTTCGGGCGCATACATCAACATGGGTAAGATGCAGGTAACTGCTTCTCTCAAAGTTACGGCAATAAAAACAGCGGGAAACGCAGTCTTGGTCGTCTTGATGTACGGTTCAGACATTGAGCCAAGCGCGCTCACGACAATCCGAAACTACGTTGCTGACATGCTCAAGCATAAATTGCAAGACTCGATTGCCAATCTTCCGCTCGACAAAACCGACTACAATACGCTTGAGCTAAAGTAAAGCCGCTCGCTTAAAAATCATACTTCGAAAGATTTTCTGCGCCGTCCACCACAATCCACTGGGCGGCGTTTTCTTTTGTAATCGGCTGAAAGTATTTTTTATACGCCGCAATCACTTGCTTTGCAGAGACTTTTTGCACAAGCTCCGCCCGCTTGAGGTACGCGCTCTCAGAGCCGTGATACTCGAGGCTTGCGATTACGCTTGACGCAACGCCCGCCGATGACTGCGATGAGCTAAAAATCGACGAAATGTATTTGTTTTTGTACTGGTCGAGTTTGCTGGCAACGCTCTTTTCGTCAAACGCGTCGATGGCTTCATAGGTGAATTCTTTGAGCTGAGCCTTTTCGGTCGCCTTGTAGATTGAAATCGCGCCTAAAAGCTTTTTTCCGCCGACAACGCCGCTTCCGATTGAATAGACTGCGCCGTGCTTTTCGCGCACGATTGAGAAGAACAAATCATCGATGTACATAGACGCAATCGCAAACGGAATGTACTCAGCCGACGTGCGCTCTGGGCACGGGAAAATGCCGGTAATGTAGCCCGTGTCGCCCGCCTGTGCATTTGCGACAAAGACGTTCTCGCCGTTCGGGGCAAAATCAGGAATTGAAGGAAGCGCGAATGGCTTTGCCTCAATCAAGCCGAATGACTCATCAAGGCGGGAGACAAAATCTGAGAGCAAATCGCTGTTGAAGTCCCCGATGATGACGATTTTGATGCGCGATGCGTTCAAGAGCGAGGCATGATGAGATTCGATCTTTTCGAGCGTGATGTTCGGAAGCGTCTCTTTTGTCGCAGAAACCGCCGTTGCATAAGGAGTGCCTGAGAACGCGGCTTTTGAAAGCGCCGTACCGAGCGCACCCGAGGGATCGGATGCCTTTTGTGCGATTGTGTTTTCTGCTTTGGTCACCGCCTGTGTATAATCAGTTTCACTAAAGAGCGGATGGAACACGCCATCCGTAAAAATAGCAAGCGCTTCGTCCACATTGCGCTGAATGCACGTAAAGCCCGCCGTTGAATAGTCTCGCCCCGCCGATGAGGTGAACGAAAAACTGTTTTCATACTCGCGCTTTTGGATATCTTCGTATATAAATTTTTCGCTTCCGTGCAGCATGAGCGAAAGCGTGAGTTTTTCAATTCCGCCGAGATTTTCATCAATCACGCTTGAGCCGCCTTCAAAAATCATGCGGAACACGACGATTTTGCTTCCGTGATTTTGCTTGACGATGACAGGAATGCCGTTCGAGAGCGTTTTTGTCTCAAAATCGCGGATATTGTCGGCATAAAATGACGACGCTCCCCTGCTCGACGCGCATGAAGAGAGCAACAAGGTGAGCGCAAGGGCGCACGCAAAAAAAAGCGCTGACGCACTAGTGCGGGCTCTCGGGGCAGTATGTGTGTTAAAGCGTGTCATTTTTGAATCTCCTCTGTTTTGTCGTTCATCCAAAAGGCATTTTCTGCCGTTATCTCTTGAAAGCCGTTCTTGATGAATTCGGTTTTGTATGTTTCCCAGACAGACGGGCTGACTCGCACGAGCAAAATGCCCTTTTTGTCGGTTATGTAGTCATGAATGAATGAAATCACATCGTTTTTCGTTACGCGGGCGATATTCTCGTCATACGAAAAGAAATAATCCGCGCCGCACGCTGACCAAAAGAACGACAGCGACGACAAAATCGCTTTTGCGCTCTCAAGCTCATACACGCGGGAATCCTCGAGCTGCTTGATGACTGAGGAAATGCTGTTCTTTTCGTAAAATGAATCGCTCGTGATGAGCGGAACGGCGTCGTTTTTGAGCGTTCTGAGGAATTCTTCGGCTTTTTGCACGGGAGAGCCGCCGTCTTGATTGAGCACATACGCATAAAATCCCAAAATGCCGCTCGCACGCCGAGTCGGATACGATAAGCCGACGTAATCGGTGTTGGGAATCGAAAGTTTTTTGTTTGAAACGAGGCTCGTGGCAAAATCTCCCGACGGATTGTTCAAGAGATTGACGAGCACGTCCGCCGCATAGGTGTCTTTTGCGTCAAATTCGCCGTCAGGACCGCGCACGTAGTAGACAACGCTCGTAACGCCATCGGACGTTCCCGGGGTGACATGCACGAGCTTGAGGTCGCCACCGAGAAAAGCGAGCGGATTTTTACTCGCTTGCGGAAACACCGGCGGCTCTTCACGCGGATTTTTCCAGTCTCCGTAAATCGATTTTACATACCGATATATTTCTTCGTGATGAACGTCGCCGCCGACAAAAATCGCGGAATTTTCGGGCACGTAATACTGTTTTTGCATGGCACGCAAGTCGTCCGTCGTTGCGTTTTTGACGACAGACGGCTCTCCGCCCGGATCAAGCCGCCACGCGCCCTCGGGAAACAAGTGCTTTGAGAGTGCCGCCGAGCGAATGTGCGCGGGGTCAGTGAAATCCGCGTTGATTTCGGAGAGCACGACTGCCTTTTCGTTCGCAAGCTCTGTTTTGTCGAGATTCGGTGTTCGGAGCGCATATGACCAGAATTCAAGCCCGTTTTTGACCTGAGATGACGGAACGGTAAAAAAATAATTGACGCGGTCAATCCCCGTTGAGCCGTTTTCGTCGATTGCGCCCATCTTGTTTTCGGCTTCGGTGAATTCAGTTTGATTGGCGTATTTTGAATTTCCTTTGAACAGCATGTGCTCGTACAAATGGAACAGTCCCGCCGTTTCGGGTGTTTGCGTAACGGCACCCGCACGCACCGCAAGCTCTATATACGCGAGCGGAGCCGAATCATCTTCCGCAACGAAGAGTTCAAGCCCGTTTTCAAGCGTGTAGCGGTACAGGTTCGGAAATGAGGTTTCTTGCGCAAAGAGAAAAACGGAAAGCGAAAGAAAGAGAAAAACGCACCACGTGCGAAGAGATTTCATGTACTTCATACTATCCGCGTTCCTGTGGCGAAAATTTTACTGATTGAGCGCAGAAACAACCGCGCCGATACCCGCCTTTCCGACGTTGCTTGATTTTCCGACGCCCCATGCGGTTGTGCCGTCGTGCTTTGTAATCTGCACGTATGCGACCGCGTAGGTGTCACTACCCATACCGACCGAATGCTCGTGGAAGGCAGTGATGTTGAATTCGGGAACAGGAGTCTGCGCAAGCGCGGCAACAAACGAGTCGAGCGGACCGTTACCCTTTCCACCGATAGAAATCTTTTCGCCGTTATACAGAATCACGCCACGGCACGAAACATTCTCTTTCGCGTCGTGTCCTTCAAGCTGAGTCGAAGCCAAATCAAGGACTGAAAGCGGCTCTTTCTTTCCAATCCACTGTTCTTCAAAGAATTTAAGGATTTCTTCGGGCTGGAGTTCACGCTGAGCGGCATCGCTCTTTGCCTTGATAAGGTCGCCGATTGCAGGCTGCATTGCCTTTGGAATCGCATAGCCGTAGTTGTGTTCGAGAATGAATGAAGCGCCGCCCTTTCCGCTCTGCGAATTGATTCGGATAATGCCCTCGTATTTTCGCCCGATGTCGTGCGGGTCGATGAGAAGGTACGGCACATCCCAAGTGGCATCCTCGCTCATTTTTGCACGCGCGGCAAAGCCTTTGGCAATCGCGTCCTGATGACCGCCAGAAAGAGCGGTGTATGCCAAGCCGCCCGCATAAGGAGAGCGCGGATTGATTTCCATTTTGGTGTATTCTTGGTACGCGTCTGCAATGTCGGGGAGGTTTGAAAAATCAAGCTCCGGGTCAACGCCCTCACTGAACATGTTGAGCGCGACCGTCACGATGTCCAAATTTCCCGTGCGCTCGCCGTTTCCGAACAAGCAGCCTTCAACACGGTCTGCCCCGGCGAGTAAGCCCAATTCACATGAAGCAACTCCCGTTCCGCGGTCATTGTGGCAGTGCGTTGAAATAATCACGCAGTCGCGGTGAGAGATTTTCTGCGCGAAGTATTCGATTGAATCTGCGTAGATGTTCGGCGTGTAGCACTCAACGGTGGTGGGCAAATTGAAAATGATTTTGTTCTCTTTTGAGTATCCCCACTCGCTTCCAACCGCCTCACAAATTTCAATCGCGTAGTCAATTTCGGTCATTGAAAAGCTTTCGGGAGAATATTCGAGGCGGATTCGCTTTCGCTCGTCTTCGCTCAAATCCTTCATGCAGTCTTTGATGACTTTTACGCCGTCAACCGCAATTTTGATGATTTCTTCTTTGCTCTTGTTGAAGGTGTATTTTCGCTGCGCGGGAGAAGTTGAGTTGTAAATATGGAAGATAACGCTCGGCGCGCCCTTAATGCATTCCATTGTGCGACGGACGAGTTTTTCGCGAGCCTGGCAGAGCACCTGAATCGTGACATCGCTCGGAATGCGGTTTTCGTCGATTAAACGGCGGATAAAATCATATTCGGTGTCGCTTGCGCTCGGAAAGCCGATTTCGATTTCCTTAAAGCCAAGTTTTACAAGGAGGTCAAAGAAAGCAAGTTTTGTTTCGATTCCCATCGGGTCGATGAGAGCCTGATTTCCGTCGCGAAGGTCAACCGAGCACCAAATCGGCGCTTTTTCGATTCGTTTTGTGACCCATGTGCGGTTCTGCAATGGAATCGCGGGAAACGGTTTGTACTTAGATGCATTCATTTTTTAACTCCTTACGTAAATTGTTGCTAATAACATAAAAATCACACGTGCATTAGTCAAGAGTAGTGCGTTCTGACAGCGCGGGAAGCGGAAGCGTGAGTTTTTCAAAAACAGAGTGCAGTTTTTTATTAAAACTCTCCATTTCGGGCTTCATCTCACACAAGAATTCATTGTCGGTGATATTTCCCAAAACGGCGTCCATTTCGCGCGCGTTGCGGTAGGTGAGCATGCGGAAATCGTCGTCAAAATCTTTCATGCGCGAGATGAGGGCAGAATCATACATGCCCCGGTTGACGAGCGCGACATCCTCGATAATGCCGTCAAGAATCTTCTGCGTGAATTCATGCACGGGGCACGAATACAATTTTTCGAGCACATTGAGCGCATAGGCGACTTTGTAGTCGTCATAGTGCGTTTGGCAATCAGTGTAATAGTCATGCACCTGCTGCCAAGAGTCGATGGTGTGCTCTTTGATAAGCTCAAACAGCTGGAGCACTCGCACCTCGGGAATAATCTGTCCGCCGACATTGACCCACTTCGTAAAGACTTCCATTTTTTGGATTTTTTCGATGTCGGCGTTTGTGAGCGATTCTATGCCGTTTCGGTCGCAATACTCACAGAGCGTACGGACGGCAAAATATTTGACCATTTTACGGTATTCTTTGTAGGCTTTGACCGGCTTTAAAATCTTTGCGCCATATATCTTTTGAGCAGTGTTGTCGATGAGCGTAAAATCAGCGTCAGGATTTCGATGCAAGTAATTTTTTGCCACGCGGTACAGCTCATCTTTTGAAGAAGCGGCGAGCGCCTCTTCGTTCTTTTTAGACTGCAAATACGCGCCAGTCAGCTCTATAAGACGGCGCAAAGCGACCTCGACTTCCTGCAATGTGTCGGGAGCGAGCGGATCGGTCTCAATATGTTGGATTTTATGCACGCGTTTGTCGCGCTTTTCGAATTTTGCCTTGTTGCGCGCGACTGCGTACATATTGTACAAAAACCAATACGCGGGAATAATCGTGACAGGCTGCCGCGGACCATTGCTTGCGACGAGCGAAAACGGGAACTGAATGTTCAGTTCGTTCTGGTAGCTTCCTTTTGAAATGAGCGTAAAACTCGCAAAGCGAGAATTGTGCTTAAAGTCAGAGCACAAGCCCGGCCAAAATCCGCGTCCTGCGTACATTTCGCCATCTGCGGCGCGTGAATTGTGATTCGAGCCGATAGTCGCGCCCGAAGCGATATTGCTCTGCCCGGCAACAATCGACGCAATCAAGAACGACGAATTATGATGCTGCTCATGGAACGGGAAGATGAGATTATTGAGAATTTCGCAGCACGAGACCGTTGAGTTGTCGCCCAGCACAGAGTTGAGCAATCTCGCCCCGTACTTGAGCTGGCAGTTCCGCCCGATAACAAAGCGAACGGCGACCGCCTGATAGAACACGCGTGAGCCATAGCCCAAAATACCGTTTACCAGCTCCACGCCCTCGCCCACCTGACTCGGCTCTTCGGGAGAGGATAAAATCGTGATATTCTTGAGTTTGAACGCGCCCTTGATGTAAGCGGAATTGCAGACTTTGCAATCTTTGAGCAAGGTCGTGTTTTTGATAACGACATCATCCTCGATAATGCCGAAGGTATCCAGCGCTTTTGAATTATTCGCCTCAGTAAGCTCAACAAAGCGCCGCTGCAAATATGCGTCATCGCGATATTTTGCCCACACATACGCATCAGCCGGAATCATGTCCTCAAACGGGAGCACCGCGCGCGCGTCGTTTTCATTTCCGACGCCAATCCACACGCGATTGGACTCAGGCTCGCCCTCTTTGAGCACGCCGTTTCCGAATTTTGAGTGGTTCGTGCACGACATCTCATCGATATTGAAGATGATGTCGCGGCTTCCGATTTTGTAATTCGACAAATAGTGCACGTTTCTGACAACGCTGTCATCGCCGACAACCACGTTCTGCACATATGAATTGTACAAGCCCGCAGTAAGCACTAAATCGTGATAACGCAATGAAATATCGCGCAGTGCGCCAACGACCAAAAAGCCATGTATTTCACACCCAGAGATAAGATGGGGATTGAACTCGTTTTTGTCGACCCACACGTTCGCCCAGTGCGGGTCATCATTTGTATTGCACGCTTTTAAGATTTTGATTTCTTTTGAGGTAAGATGACGTTTTCCGTCCAAAAAGAGATGAGAAAACTGCGGGAGCGTTGCAGCATGTGCGCCATTGCTTAATTTTACCATAAGCCGATTTTACCGAATAAAAACCGCTTTGAAAAGCAGAACGCGCGCTCATTGTGATTTCAGTTTCATTCAGCTATAATCCTCTCGGGTGGGATTTTTCTGATGAAACGACTCTTCGCGCTTTTTTCCGTTTTTTTTCTTTCTGTTTCGCTCTTCGCGTTTTCACAAGCCGACATTGAGTGCATAACGCTCGAAAACGGACTTTCTGTCTACCTTCTTGAAGACTCCGCTTCTCCGACCGTCCGACTTGAACTCTGCGTCAATGCCGGATTCACTGAGCAAACAGAACAGAACGCGGGCTTTTTTACCCTGTACGCGCGCCTGCTCGACGGCGAGATTACGAACGACTCAGTACGATTTGTCTCACAGGTTGCGCCGAATGCGGCAGAAAAAGCGCTCTCGCTCTTGAGCACAAAACTCAAGCCACTGAACGCACCTGATGCCGAACTCGACGCGCTCGTCAAAAAAATGAACGCCGAATTCGCCGAATATGAAAAAAGCCCCACGGGTTACATCAACACGGCTATCGACGCAAAACTCTTTCCGACTGCTCCCTGGACGCGTGAAAGCGGCGTTCCGCCCGCGGAGTTTGCCGCCTCGCCCCGAGACGAAATCCGCGAAAAGCTTCGGTTTATCGCCGAAAACTACTACGTTCCCTCAAATGCGAGCCTGTTCATCAACGGAAACCTCACAAAAACGGCGGCTCTCTCACTCGTCAAAACGTATTTTTCCCATTTTTCGGCATTTACGCGCCCGCGCCGCACCAACGAGGTGTCTGACTACATCGCCACGAGCATCGCCGACGGAAAATGGGCACAGCAAAAGAAATTCGTGCTCGCCCACCCCGATTTTTCCGACGAAATGACGCAGATTGTGCTCCAGTACACGAGTTTGCAAAGCGATGAGGCGGACGTGCTCGCGTCAACGTGGAATCAGGACGGCTCAGCGTTCAAAAAATTGCTTTTAAAGCAGCGCAATCTCAAGATTCTCGGAGACGAATACATCGATGTCTCTTCCGCGCAAGAAAAATCCGCGTCCCGGCTCATCATCCAGTCGCTCTTGGGGCACGCGAAGGTCTCTCCCGTCATTCAGGCAGAGCTGTTTTTGCAGATGTCGCGCGATGAAGACGTCTTCTCTGCGAAAGACCTAAAAAACTCGCTCAAGCAGTACAAAACGGACTTCGCGCGCCTTTCAGAAAGCTCCGACGCCACCATCGAACAGCTTTCAAAAACGATTCCGCTCTGCAAAACCGATGACGCTGTTTCGTTCTTTTTTGCGAAAAACGAGCGGCTTTCGGCGATTACGATTAGCGACATACAGCAGCACATCACGGCGGAGATGCCATTTGTCTTCGTTTTGCTCAACACAGCGACCTATCAAAAATACGCGCAGGAATTCAAAACTGCCGGCTATGAGGTAATCGCACAAAAAAGCAGTCCCTGGTATGCGCAAGCCGCGTACAAAAACGCCATTTCGCAAGTCGCCAAAAAGAATGAAGAAAAATCGAACTTGCTCGAAGAAATCGCTGACTCCGCGCACCGATTCGTCTCAAAGAACCGCGCGGAATTCTCATCACTTACGCTCAAAAATGGCATTCCCGTCACCATAAAGCGCAGCCCGAGTTCAAACACGGCGGTACTCTCGCTCACGATTGCCGGCGGCGAGCTGTTGTTCACCGACACCGTGCCGGGACTCAGTTCCGTGCTCAGCGACGCGATTGCCGTCAACATCAAAAATCAGCTCGACTTATTCGCGGCAAACGGAGCCGTAAACGGATTCTACGAAGTCGGCGCACAGACGCTCTCGACGCACTCAATCATCACGGTAAGCTGCCTCTCAAAAGAAATTGATTTTGCGATTCAGGCGGCGTACACCGCGCTCGTCTATTGCGACATCTCGCCCGCACTTGCCGACGGCGTGACCTATGACGAACGCACACAGTGGCGACTCAAAACGGGAAGCGCGGAATTTCAGCTTTTGTGCGAGGCAATCCGCATTTTGTACGACGGCACGGAATACCCGAAACTCTACAAAGACACCGAGGACAAGCCCGCCGAATCGCTCAATTTTATGCGGATTCAGGAAGCCTATCCGATTTTGCTCGACGCGACGCGCTTTTCGCTCGTGCTTTCGGGCGGTCTCAAAGAAGACGAAAAATTGCAAAAATCGCTCGATGCGAGTTTCGGTCTTTTGGGCAGTATCAGCGAGACAAAATCTACTGATTTGGCGCTCCCCCGCCCCGATTTTTCAAAGCGCGCGCTTTCCGAGGAGCGCGTTTCGCTCCGCCATCTCTTTTTGACCGACATTTCAAAAGACAAAGCAGGTCCGCGCCCCGCGATTCTCGTTCCGACTACGAAATTTTTAGACCCCGTGTTGTACTGTCTTTCTTCGCCCGACTTGGCGACGACCGATTGCGCGCTCTTTAATGCGCTCCTGCTTGAACTTGCTTCTCGGCTTGAAGCTCGCCTGAGCGCGAACTATCCCGAAACGAAGGTAAAAGCGCAGCTCCCCGAAAATGATATGCCGTTCGCGCGCATTGTCGTAACGAACGTGGAGCACACGGCGGAAGTCGACAGCGCTTACGAAGCATGCATTGCCTCGCTCAAAGCCGACCTTTCCGCGCAGATTGAAATTCAAACGGCGGGCGTAATCGACCTCGAAAAGTCAGAATTGCTCACACGGCTCGAAAACGGCTGGCTCATGGCGGTAATTTCGCAGGCAGGAAGCCAAGACGGAACGGCAAAACTGATTCAAATCGGCGAAATTCAAAAAAACGCGCGGCTCTACCTCGACCAATACGAAGCCATCGACAAGGCAAAGGGCGAAGATTATTTTCTGATTGCCGAAAGCTATTTTGACAGTGCCGCTCCGCTCCGTTTATACAGCAAAGATTCTAAAAAATAACCGCGTCCATGAGAACGTCGTGCGCGTCGGTGGGAAGGTCGGCGCGGATTTGGCAGGGGAGCGCGACCCCGCAGAGAAAAGGAGAAATCCCCGATTCGTGCAGTTTTTCGATGAAGATGTCGTAAAAGCCCTTTCCGTGCCCGAGCCGTTTTCCGTCTTTGGTGAACGCAACGCCAGGAACGAGCACAAAGGGGGAAGTCTCCCCCTCGCTCCAGCCCGCTTCGCGGTCTTTCGCTACCCCTTCTGCGGGGCTAACATCACTCTCTTTCTGCCCCGCAACGCCCCATTTCCTCAATCCCGTTTTTGGTTCGTGGATTCCGTACGTGCCGACTTCTAATTGGTCTTCAAGCGGCGTGTCTTTTTCTAAAAAATAAAAATCCATTCGGTTTTCACCTGTTTTCAGCGATTCAGAATCAACTTTCGGAACGGCGAGTTTTTTTCCTTCTTCGAGCGCGTGCAAAATCACAGGGGTGCAATCGGCTTCGAGTGTGTCGGGAATGTAGGCGAAAATTGTGCTTGCGTTTTGATATTCGGGAAGTGCAGTGATTTTTTGGCAGAGATTTTCGGTGAGCGAGTGTTTTTCTTTTTCCGAACGGGAAGCGTGAAAATCTGCAAGAATCTGCCGCATCTCTTTTCTTGTCTTTTTCTTAAAATCTCTCGTGTTTTCGCTGTTCATTTATGGAAGTTTAGCAAAAATGTGATACAATAAAAAGCGAAACAGTAACAAAAAGCAAAGAAGAGGTACTTATGCTTAATGTCAACAACAATGCTTCGCTTTTGAAGCAGGGAATTTTGGTCAAAATTGCGAAATTGCAATTGGAAGGAAAGCTCGAAGAGGGCGTTCACTACATTCCAAAAGAAATGGTTCCGGAGGGAAGCACCCCCATCACGTGCTGTGTCTATCACGACCGCGAAATCATGAGAACGCGCGTTCTTGCCCGCATGGGATTTTCCGTTGAGAATTATGACGAAGAAAAACGCCTTGCCGACTACGCAAAAGATGCGTTGAACCGCGAAAAACCCACGTGGCCGATGCTCACTTTCATAAACGACGCGTGCAACGGCTGTGCAAAAACGCGCTTTCTTCCTACAAATGCGTGCCAAGCCTGTCTTGCCCGCCCGTGCAAAATGAACTGCCCCAAACAGGCTATCGAAATCTACGACCACCGCGCGCACATCGATCCCGAAAAATGTATTAAGTGCGGCTTGTGCGCACAGAACTGTCCGTACCATGCAATCATAAAAGTGCCGATTCCGTGCGAAGAAGCCTGTCCTGTTGGTGCAATCACGCGAAACGAAGAGACCGGTCACGAGCAGATTGACTACGATAAGTGTATTTTTTGCGGAAAGTGTATGAGCTCATGCCCGTTCGGTGCGGTTATGGACAAATCTCAGCTCGTCGATGTCATCAAGCACATCATGAACGGCAAAAAGGTCGTGGCAATGTACGCTCCTGCAATCGGGGCACAGTTTAAGGGAGCAAAACCCGGTCAGCTTGAAGGCGCGTTGCTCACAGCGGGATTTAGCCGCGTGTGGGAAGTTGCAATCGGCGCGGACATCACCGCCGACAAAGAAGCCGCCGAGTTCGTGGAGCGCATGGAGCGCGGCGACAAAATGATGACAACGAGCTGTTGCCCCGCCTATGTTCGCGCCGTTCAGATTCACGCGCCAGAGCTTAAAGACTGCATTTCCGAAACAAAATCGCCGATGATTTACACCGCCGAGCTTGCAAAAAAAGCCGACCCCGATTGCATTACCGTCTTCGTGGGTCCCTGTTTGGCAAAACGCCGCGAGGGATTTGACAACGACTTGGTTGACTATGTGCTTTCGGTCGAGGAAGTGAGCGCATTGTTCGCCGCAAAAGAAATCGACATCACAAAAATGGAAGCCAAGCCCGGAAAATACAATCCGACGGTCTCTGCGCGAAACTTCGCAAAAACAGGTGGCGTTGCCGAAAGCGTTAAAATCCGCCTCAAAGACGATTCAATCTTGCGCCCCGTGGTCATTAACGGTCTCGACAAGGCGGGTATCAAAAATCTTCAAAATTATGGTAAAATCAACGCGGGTTCTGTTCCTACTCCTGCCGACTGTCCGAACCTCATTGAGGTCATGGCATGTGAGGGCGGCTGTATCGCAGGTCCGAGCGTTATTATGAATCCAAAAACGGGCGCGGCATTGCTCACTATGTACGCAAATGCCGGCTCAAAAGAACTCGTTGACGGTATTCCGCCCAAGTGTGACATGGACGCGGTTATCGCCGGCGAGCAATAGGAGTTTTATAAAAAATGAAGCGATTTCTGTGTTTCTTCGTAGCTTTTCTTGCTCTTTGGTTGGTGGGCGCACAATCAGCGTCTCTTCGGTTGGGTGTGCTCAACGGTCCGTCTGGGATTCCGTGCGCATACCTTATCGAAAATCAAAAAAAACTCGCCGTGCAAAACATGGAATTTGAGTTGTGTGCTTCGGCGCAAACGGAACTTCCAAAACTGCTCAAGGGCGAAATCGACATCGGCTTTCTTCCGCCGAACGCCGCCGCAAAAGTGTTCAATGCGGGCAACGGCGCAGTCGTCGTTTTGGGCATCGCGGGAAACGGAAATCTCTATCTCATCACCAGTGACGAAACATACGGCGCGCTTGATGACCTCAAGGGCAAAAAAGTTGTCTGCGCAGGTCAGGGAGCAACGCCGGAATACATGTTCAGTTATCTGCTCGGCAAAAAAGGCATCGGAATCGGTGAGGGCGCGGATTTAGTCACACTTGATTTTTCAATTCCGAACGCAAACATCGCTGCCGCTGTCATTTCCGGGCAAGAAAAATATGCGCTCGTTCCAGAGCCGTTCGCAACTGTCGCAACACTCAAATCTGAGAAAGTGCGCCGCGCCGAGAACATTCAGACCGTCTTCGCCACCGTCGAAGAAAATGCATCGGCTACGTTTCCAATGACGCTGCTCGTCGCAAATGCGCAATTCGCAAAAGAAAACCGCGCGCTCATCAAAAAATTCATCGATGTATACAAAACGGCAAGCACTTGGACGGTCAAAAATCCGGCAAAAGCGGGCGCGCTCGTCGAAAAGCACGGGCTGGGGCTCAAAGCACCCGTTGCAACTGCTGCGATTCCGAATGCGGCATACACGTGGCGCGACGCAACGAGCGCACGAGGAGACATCGAAAAACTGCTCCAGATTTTCTTGGAGTCAGCGCCTGAATCAGTCGGCGGAAAGCTCCCGTCAGACGATTTTTACTTCAAAAAATAATGCGGAAGCTGATTTTTCATCTTCTTTCCATCGGAACAATCATCGCGCTCTGGCAAATCTCAGCGGCGGTGATTGCGACTCCGCTCATTCTTCCTTCATGTTCTGCCGTCGTCACGCGGCTTTTTACGCTCGCCACAACGGACAGTTTTTGGCAGAACGTGCTTGCGACGCTCACCCGCGTGTTTTCCGCATTCGCGCTTTCCGTTGTTTTGGGAGCAGCGCTCGGTTTTTTTTCAGGCATATTCCCATCACTGCGGGCATTTTTCGCGTTTCCGCTCTCGCTCATCAGAACCGTGCCCGTCGTTTCGCTCATTTTAATCGCAGTGTTCGTCTTTCAGAGCACTGCCGTTCCGATTTTTGCCGCCGTGCTTATGGCACTCCCCGTCATGACGAACGCCGTTTCCGCAAGTTTTGATTTTTCCGAGAGCGACAAAAAGAATCTCGACATGGCGCGCGTCTTCGGATTCACTAAAAGGCAGATTTTCAGATTCGTGCTCGTTCCGAAGATGAAAGCGAACGTCGCAAGCGGGCTCATCTCAGTGTTTGGCATGACATGGAAGGTCGTCGCAGCCGGAGAAGTGCTCTCGCTCCCCAAAAAAGCGCTCGGAAGCCTTCTTCAAACGGCGCAAGTACACTTGGAAACGACCGACGTGTACGCCTATTCGCTTGCCATCGTCATTCTCAGTTTTGTGCTCGAATCGCTCGCAAAACTGCTCGTCAAAAAAGGACTCGCATCATGAAAGCCATCACCGTCGACCATGTAACGCTCTCTCGTGGCGGCAAAACGCTCTACCAGGATTTTAGCATTTCATTCGAACGAGGAAAAATCACGACCATCATCGCACCGAGCGGAAGCGGAAAAACGACGCTTTTGAACTATCTCGCAGGGCTCTCGCGCGAAACGCCCCGCCCGATGCTTGAAGTCAGCGTTTTGTTCCAAGAGCCGCGCTTACTCAATTCGCTCACCGTCCTCGAAAACATCGCGCTTCCGCTCAAAAATCGCATGGACAGAGAAACTGCCTACAAAACGGCGGAATCATACCTTCAAAAAACAAAAATGCTCGAAAAAAAAGACGCCTACCCACGGCACTTGAGCGGCGGTGAAAAACAGCGCGTTGCCCTCGCCCGCGCATTTGCCTTTCCCGCGCCCGTGCTGCTCTTGGACGAGCCGTTTCATTCGCTCGACATTCAGATAAAAATCGCGCTCATTCAGATTCTTGAATCGCTGCTCAAAACAGAAGAACGCACCGTCATTTTCGTGACGCACGACATTGAAGAAGCCCTCGCCATAAGCGACCGCATTCTCGTGCTGAACGGAACGCCGCTGTCAGTGCGCCTTGACGTGCAGCGCGAGCCGACAGAGCAAAAACAGAGCTTTAAAGACGTGTACGTGCACCCAAACGAAGAAAATCAGCGCTTAAAACAGGAAATCATCAGTCTTCTGTAAGACGGCGAACGCTCTCCGTGAGAGACAACGCCTTTTCGCGCGCATCGGCATATTTTACGCCCGCGTTCGACAAATGCTTTCCGAGCGTATCAAAATCGTCGAGTAAATCCTTGCACGAAACGCGGAGCGCAGAAAGCGAGCTGATGATTTTTTCGGCTTTTTGCTCGATTTTAAGCCCGCGAAGCCCGTACGCAACCGACATCAAATACGCATAGAACGTGTTCGGCGAGACTGGAATCACGCGGTTTTGCATCGCATACTCAAAAAGCTCGTATTTTTTGACCGTATCATTCGTCAAGATTTCGTAATACACGCTCTCAGACGGAATATACATAAGCGCAAAGTCAAACGTGCCCTCGTTCGGTCGGATATATTTTTTTGAGATTTCATCGACGCGCGCTTTTACCGACTTTACGAATTCTGAACGTGCCTTTTTCTTCGAGTCAGCGTCGGTACTCGAAACCAAGCGCTGAAAACTTTCCATCGGGAATTTTGAATCGATGCAGACGAGGTGATTTCCAAGCTTTATGACCGCATCGACCGCGCTTCCATCGGAAAAATGATACTGCGTCTCGTAATTCTTTGCCGGAATTGCGTCTTTTAAGAGCGAAGTGAGCAGATATTCACCGAAGTTTCCGCGCAATTTCGGTGATGAAAGAATCGTCTGGAGCGAGCGCATGTCTTTTCCAAGCTCCTGCATGTATTGCGCGCTTGCGGCGAGGGAGCCGAGTTTTTGCTGAATATCCGAGACAAGCGAAGAATGAGCACGAGACGATGACGTCCGCACGAGGAGCACGACAAGAATAACCACGGAGATGAGCGAAACAAAGGCGCACGAAGCGATAATCACGTATGAAGAAATTGGCATGGAAGACATTGTAGCACGAGTGAGTAGATTTTGGTTTAAAATAAAAAAAACTCCAGCGAAAACTGGAGCTTTCCGACCCCTGCTGGGCTTGAACCAGCGACACACGGATTAACAGTCCGTTGCTCTACCGACTGAGCTAAGGGATCACGTTGTTCTTGCGAACGTGTATAATAATATTGAAATCGCTTAAAAGTGTCAACAGCAAATCGGGCAAAATTCTCAAAAAAAACGCTCTTTTTTGAATGAAAACCGATGCGGGCATAAAAAAACCTGCCTTAAAAAAGACAGGTTGTGTCGGGAGCGAAGGGGCTCGAACCCTCGATCTCCGGCGTGACAGGCCAGCGCGATAACCAGCTTCGCTACGCCCCCAAACGATTGGTCTACTATAGCGAAAACCGTGAAACCAGTCAATAAGAAGCACGCGAAATTCTGCACAAATTTACGAACATGTTACATCAAACTCGATGTTTTGCTCGTTTCCCTGCCAATCCGTCACAATGAGCGCGCCCCGCCCCGCTTTTCCGAGCGATTTTACATACGTGCCTGCCATGCCGCCTTTAAGCGAAACGGCTTTGGGACCGATGAGCGCAATGCCGCCTTCCGTTCGGAGCGAGACCGCTTCCTGACAGTACGGCTGCACATTTCCGTTTTCGTCAAGGGCTTTGAGCGAAACAAATGCGACATCATAAGTTTCTGCCTCGATGAGCGTAGTGCGTTTGGCTTCGACTTTGAGCGTGGTTTGTTTTGCGGGCGTTTTTACGACGGTCTTTACGATTTTTTTGTCACGCACCGCGTCAAAACGATATTTCACCGCCTCGCCACCCCAGTTTCCGATGTATTTTCCGTAGAGGTCGCGGAGTTTGTTCGGATTGGTCACGCCGCGAATCCACAAGCCAAGCCCCTTGAGAATGAACTTGAACGGCAGTTTGTCCACGCCGAATTTTTGGAGCGCGAAAAGCATGTCTTTCAGTGGCTTCAAGTGCTTTTCTTTGATTCCGTCCTCGTCAACGAGCCTGTGCCCGATGTAGTCGTCAATGAGAATCGGCGGGTGCGAAAGATTTTTAAACGGCGAGTCTTTTTTTGTGTATTCTTTGATGAAAATATCGTTCACATACATTTTTACGCTGTCGGCATTCGTGATGATGTACACATCGCCCCGCGCGCCGCCGGCATGTTCGCCAATATCCATGCTTGAAGTGACAAAAAGCACATCGCCCGCGCTGCTTGCTTCCGCCTGGCTTTGATAGACAAACGCGGCTGCCTTTGGATTTCGGAACATGTCAAGAACACCGTGATAGCAGATGTAATCTCCCGAGCCAAAGTCTTTGTGCGTGTTGTAGTCCGCCATACACCAGCCGCTTGAGCCAGAAATTTCGTTTCGCCCTGCAACGGAATCCAAGACTTTCGCGTGCCGTAAAGCGTGTTCCGTTCGGTGCGGCTCGTTGTCAAAGGTCTTGGTGGGGAACATGTGCCCGTTGTATTCGGTAATCATGTAGCCCTTATGCGTGTCGGTGACTTTTTTCTTCGGAAGGCAGCCCTCGTTTACGCCGTAATATGAAAAATCGTTGAATGTGTACACATCTTCGAGCAAGTGGCTGTGTTTGAGGAAACGCACACCGCCCGTCGGTCGCGTGGAATCAAGCTCATGAGCGAGCGCATTCGTCCGCGTGTAGAATTCGTCATCATCTTGGCTTTCGTTGATTCTCACGCCCCAAATAAAAATCGACGGATGATTTCGGTACTGCATAATCATCTCGCGCACATTCTCGACGGCTTTGTTCTTCCACTCCGCGTTTCCGATATGCTGCCAACCAGGAATCTCGGTGAACACGAGCAAGCCGATTTCGTCACAGCGGTCGATAAAATACTGGCTCTGCGGATAGTGGCTTGTGCGCACTTCGTTAAGCCCCAGCTCGTATTTTAAGATGTCAGCATCTTCGCGCTGCATGTTTTTGGGCATCGCGTAGCCCACATACGGAAAACTCTGGTGGCGGTTCAGCCCGCGGATTTTGATTTTCTCGCCGTTCAAGTAAAATCCCGTTTCGTCGTAGCGAATGTCGCGGAAACCAAAGCGCGTTTCTTTTGTGTCGAGGAGCGTTCCGTTTTCGTCAAAAAGAGCCGTTTCAAGCACATACAGATACGGCGCATCAAGAGACCAGCGTTTGATTTCAGTTTTAGGCTCGCTCGTGCATGGGGCGTTCTCCGCCTTTTTGAGCGTGTGCGTGATTTTATATTTTGCACGCTCCGTTTCTGACACTCCCGCAATGCTCACATCCGCCGTGTATTCAAGCCCTTTCGTGCGGACAAAGACATCTTCGATATACACGGGATTTTTGACTTCAAGATACACATCACGGTAAATTCCGCCGTAGGTCATGTAATCGATGACAAAGCCAAAAGGCGGCTGATTCAAATTTTCGTGGCTGTCAACGCGGATTGCAAGCAGATTTTCCTCGCCAACCGGCGCGAGGCTTTCGGTTAAATCAACGGTGAAGGCAGTGTAGCCGCATTCGTGAACGGCAAGCCGCTTTCCGTTCAAAAACACTTCGCTTCGGTGAGCCGCTGCCCCAATCGTAAGAAGCACGCGCTTTCCGCCCCAGTCGGATTCGGTTTTAAAAGTGCGGCGATAGAGCGCGTCTTTTTGATAAATGTCAGTTGAAAACGCATTGAACGGCGTTTGCGAAAATGAGTGCGGAATGCGGACAGTCTCAAAACTTCCCGTCGTTCCCGCCTGTGTGAGTTCTGGTTTAAATTCTGAATAAAATTCCCAGTCGTTATTGAGATAAAGTCGTGCCATATAATCCCCCAGTTTACAGCAATGCCAACACAGCCGTCGCGTCCACATCACGCACGGCTTTTTTTATGCTTTTGAAGCGAAGTTCATCTTCCTCAGAGAGCGAATAAGCGTCGAGTTCTGAAACAAGGGAATCCGCGCTGTCAAAATCAAACGCCGACACCACTTCTTTGAGCGCGGAAAGCGCTTCGATGAACTTTTCGTGAGAAAGCGCGTTTTTTTGGCTTGCTCCGCCAGTTTGGGCGGGCGTTTTTTTGAGCAAAGACGCGAGTTTTTCGCGATACGAGCGATACAATGCGAGCAATTCGCTCGTTTTTTCGAAAATGAGCCGATGTGTTTCTTTTGACGAAGGCTCTTCTTTTTGCGCGGCAGTTCCATGCGCTTCAAGCGATTTTGCCAGTTCAGAAAGCGTTTCCGCCCCGATGAGCCGCGCGGAAGATTTTAAGGCATGAACGAGAATCGTGTAATTCTTCCAGTCAGAAGATGTCGCATACTGCTCGATGCTATTCGCCTTTTCGTCAATCGAATCGTAAAAATCTTCGGCTGCCTGCAAAAGCACCTCTTTTGAGCCGCAGTTTTTGAGCGCGCTGGAAACTGAAATGCCGAACAACTCCGAAAAAAGCTCATCGCTTGCACTCGGGGAAGCCCTGCGCTCCGTGCCGTCCCATGCGCCCGCTTTTTGCGCGACAAAGCCTTCATCGCCTGCATGAAGCACGAGGTCTTTGGGCAGATAAAAGGCAATCATCTCTTCCAGTTTTTTAGAATCAATCGGCTTTGAAAGATAGTTCGTAAATCCCGCCTGCAAATACATCTCACGCGCACCGCTGATTGCATTCGCCGTGAGCGCAATCGCCGGCGTGTTTTTATTTTTTGAATCGGCGTTCATCCAATTCTGCGCGAGGAATCCAATGCCGTCCATTTTGGGCATGAGGTGGTCAACAAAAAGAATGTGATACTCGTTCTCCGCACAGAGTTTGAGCGCTTCTTCACCACTTTGCGCCGTGTCAATCTGAATGCGCGTGTTTTTAAGAAGCCCGCGCACGACCGTAAGATTAATCGGCGTGTCATCGACAACGAGGATTTTCGCGTTCGGAGCTTGAAAGCTCTCGCTGTAGCCCGTCGCCTCTTTTAAAAGCGCAGTCTGTGCCTCTTCGCGCGTGCCGATTTTCTCCCAGTCGCGCACGTTTTGCTCAATCGCGAATGAAAATTCGCTTCCTTTGCCGTACTCACTCTTTACCTCAAGCTGCGTGCCCATCTTGGTAAGGAGTCCGTTCACAATGCTCATGCCTAAGCCCGTTCCCTCGATGGAGCGGTTTCTGCCCTCTTCGATTCGCTCAAACGGCTTAAAGAGCTTGTCCAAATCCTCTTCTTTGATGCCGATTCCCGTATCTTTGACCGAAATTTTGAGAAGAATAGAATTGCTCTCTGTCCCTGGCTCACTGCTCACTGTAAGCGTGACCGAGCCTGAGGGCGTGTATTTAACAGCATTCGTGAGGATATTGAGCGCGCACTGAGCGATTCGCGTCTCATCGCCGTACAAGAGATGCGGCATCTCTGTGTCCACGTTGACGATGAACGAAAGCCCTTTGTTGACGGCACGGACTTCAATCATGTTCGCAAGATTCGTGATGAGCGAGCGCACATCATAGTCAGCCGGAATGATTTCCATTTTGCCCGCTTCGATTTTTGAAAAGTCGAGGATGTCATTGATGATTGAAAGCAGGCTTTTGCCGCTCGACTGAATGTCACGCGCATAGGATTGTATGTGCGCCTCGCTCGACTCGCGGAGAATCATTTCGTCCAAGCCGAGCACGGCATTTATCGGCGAGCGGATTTCGTGGCTCATATTGCTCAAAAAGGCAGATTTTGCCTCGTTCGCAGCGTTAGCCGCCCGCGTTGCCTCGCGAAGTTCGTTCGTGGTTGCTTCAAGGAAGGTAACGAGCCGCTCGGTAATCGGAATCGAAACGCCGATTTGCCGGTTAAAGCCAGCGCCATTCGTCGCCTCAATCCACTCTTGGCTGTTTTGCTCGCGCAGTTCGTGAAGCGAGTGCAATCCGCCCGCATGAGGCGCGCGCTCCCAGTTTTCAATCTCCGCCATCACAGAATGGGGAAGCTCAAGGTAATCTTCTGAAAAATCGCGGTGAACATGCGAGTGTTTTTCCGTTTTGTGCGGATTATCGAACGAAATGCCCTGAATGAGCGGTTTGCGCAGTTCTTGCAGTTTTTCTTCGCCCTCTCGCAAGCCAATTGCGACCAACTGGCTGTTGAACACACCGCCCTGTCCTTTGTAGCGGTACAATTCCGAAAATCCGTGGCAATACACAAGCTCCGACACCACATGAGCGTAAAAATCAATTTCTTCATGGGCGCAGTCTTTCAAGAAAATCGCGCGGTTCGCGCACGCGTACAAGAAAATTGCCTGTGGCGCAAAATCCCGCATCCGAAAGCTCGCTTCTTCGGTTTTGCTCAAAATCTCGCTCGCCTTTCCGTAGCTGAATCGGATATACTCGCCGTCGCGCACATCGCCCATCGTGTTGATTTCGCCCTTTTCGTTAAAGCCGCACGGAACGCGCGCCATGAGATAGCCGTTTCGGTTCACGACAATCGGGAATTCGCAGATATTCGATACAAAATGTGCGTCCGGCTCAACATCAAGGTATTTTTTGAAAATCTGCGTGGCAGGGAGACCGTCTATCGTTTTGATGATTGAATCGCCTACGATGCCAGGCTCGCCCGACTCAACGAGCATTTCCTTTCCGATTGGCTTCCATGAAAAAAGGCTTTCCGTGTAAAAATGAAGATTTTTGCCAGAGAAGATTGCAGCCACAATGCCGTTCCGAATCATCTTGTTTCCAAACGCAAAGGGAGCTTGGTCGTTTACATCGGCAGTATTGATATTCGCAATCGAGCCGAAAAAAGGAATGTCTTCGTAACCGCGCGTCACTTCGTCCATGAAGTGCGACGCCTTGAACGTGGTGCCACTTCCGAGCAACAGAACGCCCTTTACATCCGCAAGAGAGGAAAGATTTTTTTTGAAATCCGAGATGATTTCATTCAGCGAACAGTTTTCACCGTCATAATCAAAGACCGTGACTTCGGATTCGTCAAAGAAACAGAAATTGAAGCGCATGAGTTTTTCGTTATTCAAGCCCACGTACGGGTCACCATACAGGCTCATGCCGACGATTTTTGCCTGCGGAAGCGCGATATGAGACGCATCAAGCACTTTTTGCGCATCTTCTGCTGAGAATCGAGAAATGTAGAGTTGTATGAAAATCGTCTTTGAGTGGGCGTACTCGCTGTAAAATCGCAAGTCTGCGAGCCGCCGCAAGTCGGCTTCACTTTTGACATCAAATGTTCGCTGAATCATGACGTCTATTATACTACGGATTTTGAATTTTCATAGAATTTTCTTCGCCCGTTGAGTCAAACACCGCTTTTCATTATAATAAACGCACATTATTTTAAAAATCGAGGAATCTATGCTCACTCTTAAATTTGGCGGCACATCAATGGGAAGTGCCAAACGCATTCTTAATTCTGCGGCGATTATGGTCGGTCGTGCAAAAGAAGACCGAATCAGCGTTATCGTTTCGGCAGTTGCGGGCGTTTCAAACAGCTTGCAGGCGGCAATCGACGGCTGTGTTACGGGCGGGAACGCGGCGAGTTATGTTGAGAGCATACGAAAAACCCATTCAGAAATCTGCGCACAAATCGAAGCGGAACTCAAAGGCTTTTCCGCAAAAGAAGTGCTCAAAAAAATCGAAAATAACTTTGTCGAACTCGAAAAATTGCTTTCAGGCGTCGCTTCGTTCGGCGAGTGCCCCAAGTCAATCCACTGCCGAATCATGGGCATGGGCGAATTGTGCTGTGTGCCAATCGTGAACGCGGTTTTGCTCGCAAAGAATCAGGATGTCGCTGTTTTGGACAGCCGAAGATTCATCTTCACCACGGGAAATCAGGCGGAAGGCGATGTTGATTTCGGTCGCACTTCAATCGCGCTTGAACCGTACAAAGACGGCGGAAAATCAGGAAACAACCGAATCTTGCTTATGCCGGGCTTCGTCTGCTCATGGAGCGAGCATTTTGACGACGAGCCGAAGATGGGCTTGCTCGGTCGGAACGGCTCGGACTTCTCGGCTTCAATCGTGGCGACTTGCCTTGATGCACGAAAATGCGAATTCTGGACTGATGTTGACGGAATCTACACGGCAGACCCGCGCGTAGTGAGCGACGCAATTCTTGTCGAAGACATGACTTACGAAGAGGCGATGGAACTTTCATTCTTCGGAAGCAAAGTCCTTCACCCAAAAACGCTTTCCCCGCTCGCCTCAAAAAATATCGAAGCGTGGAGTTTGAATTCACACAATCCAGCGGCCCGGGGAACAAGAATCGGGCGAGGACCGTTTGAATCAGAAAAGAACGCAGGTCCTGTCCGCGGAATCTCATGCCTCAAAAACACGGCATTGGTTTCAGTTTCTGGAAGCGGCATGAAGGGAAAAACGGGCATTGCTTCGCGCATTTTTGCGGCAGTCAGCCGAGCGGGAATCTCAATGCTTTTAATCACGCAGTCGTCTTCTGAATACACGATTTCATTCTGCGTAAAACAGACCGAGTCGCAGGCGGTGGAAGATGTGCTTTCCGCTGAATTCTCGCTTGAAATCCGTGACGGCTTAATCAACAAAATCAATGTGCAGGAACACACGGCAATCGTTTCAATCGTCGGCGACGGCATGAAGCAAAATTGCGGCGTGGCAGGAAAATTCCTCGATTCACTTTCTCAACGGGGAATCAACTTGCTCGCAATCGCACAAGGCTCTAGCGAACGCTCAATCTCTGTCGTCATCGGCGGCGAATTCGGCGACATTGCGGTGCGTGCGGCTCACCTCTTCTTCTTCAACACGGCTCAGCCCATCGAAGTGTTCGCGTTCGGGGCGGGCACAATCGGCGGCGCGTTGCTCGATCAAATCCGCGACCAGCACGACAAACTTCTTGAACAGAACATCGACATCAAAGTGTGCGCAATCTCAACTTTGGACGGCATGATTCTGGACGGAAACGGCATCGACCTTTCAAATTGGCGAGAATTGAGCAAACAGGCGAAAGAGCCAGCGAGCGTTGACGAAATTTTGGAATTCGTGCGCGACACCAAGCCGCTCAACCCCGTTTTCGTTGACTGCACGGCAAGCTACGATTTGCCAAACCGCTATCTCGACATCTTCAAGGCGGGCATGAGCATCGCCACCCCGAACAAACGCGCGAACTCAATGAGCATGGAATTCTATCATCAGCTCCGCGAAGTGGCAAACGAAAATCACTGCCGATTCTTGTATGAAACGAATGTCGGCGCGGGCTTGCCAATCATCGACACCTTGCAGAACCTCTTCAACTCAGGCGACAAACTCACGGGCTTCAACGGAATCATGTCAGGCTCGCTCTCATACATCTTCGGAAAACTCGACGAAGGCAAAAAGTTCAGCGAAGCCGTTCTTGAAGCAAAAGAATTGCGCTACACTGAACCAGACCCGCGCGACGACCTTAAAGGCACTGATGTGGCGCGAAAAGCACTCATCATCGCGCGAGAAAGCGGCATGGACATCGAACTTGACTCAATCAAAATGAACTCAATCTTCCCCGAAGGCTTTTCAATCGAAGGCACAACCGAAGAATTCCTCAAACGGCTCCCCGAAGTTGACGCATACTTCGAGGAAAAAATGGCAAAACTCAAAAAAGAGAACAAAGTTTTGCGCATGGGGGCTTCAATCAAAGACGGAAAAGTGAGCGTGGGTATGCTTGAAGTCGGTCCCGATGACCCGCTCTATGGCGTGCGCGGCGGCGAAAACGCATTCGTATTCCAAACCGAACGCTACACCCCGATTCCGCTCACAGTCCGAGGCTACGGCGCGGGTGCAGGCGTCACGGCGGCTGGCGTCTTCGGCGACATCATGCGCACGGTGAGCTTCAATCCGATGAAGTAGAGTAATCAAAGGAAAATAATTTCGGGACAGCACGGAGCTTGTCCCGATTTTTTTTGCCCGACAAAAAAATGGTCGATAAAACCGACTCCAGCAGAGAAAATGGTCGATATTTTGCTTTTTATGAGCGATAACGACACCGTTACGACCGAGCAAATTGTACAGCATTTTGGCTTTACCCCCACAACCGCAAAGCGTTATCTTCGAGAGCTTACAGAGTTCGGCTATCCGGAAGCAATCGGCGGAAATAAGAATAGGTGCTATAAAAGTGTTGCTCCCCTCACTCGTTGTTAAGAAAAAGACCTTACTCAAACTCCCTTAACACTTCTTTACAAAAAAAATAACACATAGATTATAATTTTTCTTGATTTTATAACTTATAAGTATTATAATAGCAATAGAAAATTCACTTATAGATTATATCATGAATGCAAGAATGTTACAAATAAGGGCGTTAGACAAAAAACTGTCAGATCTAAAAACCGCCGACAGCATTATTCCTCGTGGTTCAAGCTGGATAAACACGGTTCGTGAGGCAATCGGAATGACAGCCTTTCAGCTTGCAAAACGGCTTGGAGTAACGCAGCCTCGGATTACCAAAATGGAATCCAATGAGGAAAATCTTAAAATTTCGACTATGAAAAGAGCTGCGGAAGCAATGAGCTGTGAGTTCGTTTATTACTTCAAGCCGAAAACTTCGTTTCAGAATCTTGTGGAGGAACAGGCAGTACGGAAAGCAACGGAAATAGTGCAGAGCGTGAATGTGAACATGGCTCTTGAAAACCAAGATATTTCTACGGAAGATGCGATAAAAGATTTTGCGGCAGACTTGCTGCATAACAAAACAAAGCAGATTTGGGAGTAAAAAGATATGGATATTTTTGAAGCAGATGATAACTCCACCCCATTGACTGCGGAAGAGAAAGACGGACTAAAATTGAAATGGATTACCCTCCGTTCAGAACTGAATGAGGCAGAAGCGCGGAATATTGCACAGGCTCAACTCTGGCTTGCTTCAAATCGCAAGAAGGAAATTTGTTCTGCCACATTCTTGCGCAATCTTCATAAAAAAATGTTCGGCGATGTATGGGTTTGGGCAGGAGAATACAGGACAAGTGAGAGAAATATCGGAGTTGCGCCATATCAAATTCCTGTAAAACTTATGCAGCTTTTTGATGATGTAAAATTTTGGATAGAAAACAAGATATATTCAAATCACGAGATTGCAGTAAGACTTCACCATAGACTTGTACAGATTCATCCGTTTCCCAATGGAAATGGGCGTGTGTCGCGCCTTATGGCTGATATACTGTCTCAAAAACTCGAAGGTAAGTCTTTGTACTGGGGAAATACAAATCTTGTAGATATTTCAGATGTGCGCAGCAAATACATCGCCGCCCTCAGAAAAGCCGATGCCGGTGATTACTCCGATTTAATAGCATTTACAGATTACTCGAACTCCCTTAGAACTTCCTCGACATAATTCCGTACATCACAGGCAATCGCACTCCATTTCCTACGGCAACGCTTCGCGCACCTATAATTTCAACATAGGATATAACATTCACATAATTTATAGAATTTTATATAGCACTATGATATTATGAATTTGAAAAGAGGGGCTAAATGACTTTTGATATAGGCGACAAAACAATAAATGAAAATTTGGTGAAAAACATTAAAAAAATTTTTTCATCTTCTAACATAAATTTTTTAATAGGCTCTGGTTGTTCAAGACCTGCGTTACAGCCTTTAGGCGATGTCGAAGCGAATATCCAAGCATTATTTGAAGCTGGCAATGATACAGAGGCAAGAGAAGAACTTGCAAAATTCGCATATCCGATTATTGAAAACTCTAGCATTCTTACTTCTAAAACAGCGTTTCTATCCGCTGACGATTTTATAACCATTGATAATTACAGTACATTTCTTCGTTCCATTTCAGATATTTTACAACACAGAAGTTCTGGAATCCTTACAAAAAGGGCTAACATTTTTACTACAAATTATGATTTATATATTGAAAAAGCAAGCGAATATCTTTCTCCGAGCACTTGTTTTAATGATGGATTTTCTCGAAATTCATCAGTTTTTATGAGATACAAGTATTCTCCAAATACTTTCTTTCATTCTGTTTATAATAATGGAAATCTTTATAATTACCAAGTTCAATTGCCCTATATAAATTTAATTAAAATACATGGCTCGTCAAATTGGATTGTCGAAAACGGGGAAATATACCAATCCACAGAGTATTTTGATAGCGCGAAAAATGCATATAAAACCTCTCAATATGATGATTTTCTAAAATACATTCCGTTCGTTTTGCCTACAAAAGATAAATTCAGCGAAACAACCCTAAAACAAATCTATTACGATTTATTACGGATATACTCAAATGAATTAGATAAAGAAAATACAATACTTATTGCTATTGGTTTCTCTTTTGCTGATGAACATATTCTCGAACTTACAAAACGAGCCTTAAGAAATCCGACTCTCAAACTCATCGTATTTTGTTATGATGAGGATGGCAAAGATAAATTAGAAGAAATATTTAAACAATTCCAAAATGTAAATTTGGTATATTCATCAACAACTAGCCTTGATTTTTCTTTTGTTAATAAGCTTCTTTACAGCTTAACAGAGGTATTTGACAATGAATAACAATTTTTCTGATGATGCCATACTAAAAATCGGTTCAGTAATTGCGATACAAGGAAGAACGATTTCTATATTAGTTGATAAAAATAAAAATACATCAGAATTATTCTTCAATGGGCAAATTCTGAAAAATGTAGCGGTTGGTAGCTATATTGAAATCAAAAAAGGATTTACAAGCATCATTGGTAAAGTCGATGGCGAGGAATTGTCTGAAGATAAGATTTTTAATCCACCAACAGATTATCATTACTTAGATAAAAATCACCGAATACTTAGGGTTTCTATCTCAGGTTATATAAATGATAAATACAAATTTATCGGTGGTATAAAAGAGATGCCCCTTATTGGAGATGAAGTCTTTATATTAACTGAGAAAAAATTGCATTTAATTCATAATTTGTTGAAGACAAAAACTGCTTTGTCAATTTCAATAGCAACAACTGATATTGAAGAAATTCCGATAGATTTTCCAATAGACGGACTTTTTAATAGTCATATTGCAATATTCGGAAATACGGGGAGCGGAAAATCAAATACATTAGTGTCTTTATACACTGCATTATTTGCAAATTTAGATGTTTATGTAAATTTCCGAAATGCTTGTCGATTTTTATTTTTTGATTTTAATGGCGAATTTTCCTCACCAACAATTTTATCACAAGCAAAAAAAGTGTATCATTTGTCAACAGCAAACAATATGGGTGATAAAATTCCCATTTTACAAAAAGAATTTATGGATATAGAAACATTATCTATATTATTCGAAGCGACTGAAAAAACACAAAGACCTTTTTTATCAAGAACCCTAAATTTGTACAACAAAGTCATAACATCTGATGATATTCTATCTTATTTTCAAAACATTTTAAAACAAATCATTGAAAAAACACTATCCATGGCAAATAAAGATATTGCATATAAACTATTAGACTATATAGAAGAAATCTTATCCACTCTAATAGGTGATACAAGTTCATCTCTTAGCTTAAGAAATGATATAAGTTTTCACAGTGGCGCACAAACTTTTTATTTGATTGATACGAAAACTTACTTTAATAATGATTCTTCAAAAATTTATGAAACAAATATTTACAAAGCCGTTGACCAAATTACAACAATTGACAACTTTACTAATTGTTCGACTCTGCAAAAATATTATCTTTTTCTTCTAATTCAACTTTCCTACGACTTAATAAATTATAAAACACAATTAGACCATATTTTGCCAGTCATAAACAGGTTCAAGTCTCGTTATAGAGAGATAGAAAAAGTTTTTAATATAACTGATGGGGTTTTCTTATGGTCAGACAGTAATATTGTTGTTTTAAATTTATTTGATGTAAATATTGAAATGAGAAAAATCATTCCATTGCTAATGGCAAAATATGTTTATCGCCAACACAAAATAGATTTTAATGCAAAATCATTATCAATTATAATTGATGAGGCTCACAATATCCTTTCAAAAAATTCGTTTAGAGAAACAGAAGACTGGAAAGATTATCGCTTAGAAACCTTTGAAGAAATAATAAAAGAAGGGCGTAAATTCGGAGTATTTATAACTATTGCAAGTCAGAGACCTAATGACATCTCAGAGACCATAATTTCTCAAGCACATAATTATTTCATACATCAGTTAATAAACCAACGCGATTTGCAAATGATTGGAAATGCCGTATCTTACATTGATAAATTAACAGAAGAATCTATTCCCACTTTACCAGTTGGAACTTGTATTTTTAGCGGAATTGCAACAGCAATGCCAGTAAAATTACACATAAAGGAATTACCTGATGACAAAAAGCCTCGAAGCAATACTATAAAATTTGCAGATAGCATCGGAGATGAATTTACTTTTTAACATTTTCTATCCCCGTTCAAAATTTCCCGCAACATCAGAAAGCAGTTTAATCTTATCCGAAGAAAGTTCTTCGCATTTCTCAATCAAGTCATGGTATTTGTGATAAAAATGCAGTGCTTGGGATTTTTCCAAATTCTCTTTGTCATCGGTCGCCTTTGATTTTTCGGGCAAGCCTAAAAGATACTCCAACGAAACATCAAGATAATCTGCAATTTTTAGTGCCATATCTGCGAGCGGAACACTGTTGTTGGAAATGCCTTTGCTTATCGTGGTGGGGTCAAAGCCAAATGCTTGCGCTAATTCTTTGCGTGACTTACCTTGATATTTCAATTCTGAATCTACATTTTCCCAAAATCCCATAATAAAAGATTGGTGAAAAGTATCATTTTAATCTTTGCATAAATGATTGAATTCATTACAATTGGAAAGATGATACAACTCATTTTTATAAAAAGATGAACTAAATCACAAGGCAAAAGATGACAAATGAAAATCTAAGACGAGCAGATGCCGCTAAAAACGACGAGTTTTATACGCAATTTCAAGATATTCAAAAAGAAATAAATGCGTATCTTGAATATGACGCAAATGTTTTTAGGAACAAAACAGTTCTACTTCCCTGTGACGACCCCGAATGGAGCAATTTTACAAAATTCTTTGCTCACAATTTTGAGACACTTGGATTAAAGAAACTCATTTCAACTTCGTATGCCGCTGATTCAAAGCCAAAGGAAATAGATTATCAACCAACATTATTCGAATCTGTAGACCCGCGATTTGATGTGGCAAAGACGAGACGCAAAGGCAAAATTTTTACTCTCACAGAAGATGAAAACAAAGACGGAAAAATCAATTTTGATGATTTGAAATGGGATTATCTTGACGGTGACGGAGATTTTAGAAGTAACGAAGTAAAACGATTGCGTGATGAAGCTGATTTTATCATCACAAATCCGCCATTTTCTCTGTTTCGTGAATTTATGGCATGGTTGTTAGAAAGCAAAAAGAATTTTTCAGTCATTGGAAATATAAACGCGCTTTCATATAAGGAAATATTCCCCTTAATTAAGGAAAACAAACTGTGGCTCGGAGCAACGAATTTTAACACAGGAATGTATTTTAGAGTTCCCGAGAGTTTTATTTATGCATCTTCTTATAAATTTGAAAAAGAACAAAATGGAGTTAAAGTAAATAGAGTTCCTGGAGTCTGTTGGTTTACAAATATTGAGCACGGTCGTCGTCATCAGCCATTATCTTTAATGACAGAAAATGAGAATCTCAAATATTCAAAACATAAGGAAATAAAGGGTATAGGGTATAAAAAATTTGATTTTATTGATGCCATAAATGTGCCTTTTACAGATGCAATTCCGTCTGATTATACAGATGTAATGGGAGTACCTATAACTTTTTTGGATAAATACTGCCCTAACCAATTTGAAATCATTGATGGTCTTAATCGATATACAATTCTTGATGTCCATAAGAAAAACGATTGGGCTATCCAAAATCATAAACATCTAACAAGTATTGATGGCAAGCCGCAATATTTTAGAATTCTCATTCGAAAAAAGGAGACTAACTAATGCACACCGAACTTCGCACTGATTTTACAATTGAGCAGATTTGCAAGGGATTTGTCTACAACGAACTTGAAGGCAAAGGTCTTTACGGTTTAAACGGCGATTTAATTATTCAGCCAGAATATCAGCGCAATTATCTGTACGCGGACGGCAGAAAAGATGTTGCCGTTATTGATTCGGTTTTGAAGGGCTACCCACTCGGTCTCATTTATTTCAATAAGCAACCCAACGGAAAATATGAAATTCTTGACGGACAACAACGGATTACATCAATTGGTCGTTATGTAACAGGAAAATTCGCCGTTAAAATTAATGGCATGGAACATTATCTTTTTAATATGCCAAAAGATATGCAGGAAAAAATTCTGCAAACAAAACTGCTTGTCTACATTTGCGAGGGCGAAGAAAGCGAAATCAAGGAATGGTTCAAGACGATTAACATTGCGGGCATTCCGCTCAACGAGCAGGAGCTTTTGAACGTAATTTATTCAGGCACATTCATCACAAAGGCAAAGGAGCAGTTTTCAAACTCGAACAATGCGATGATTCAGAAATGGTCGTCGTATGTCTCTGGCACGGCGAATCGGCAGGATTTTCTGCACACGGCGTTGGAATGGGTCGCCGCGCACAACGGGCAGTCTATCGAACAGTATATGAGCCTTCACCGCAACGACGGCGACATCAGCGAACTGAAAACCTATTTTGACACGGTGATTGACTGGATTGACGCGACCTTCAAGGACACCGTTTCCGAGATGCGCGGGCTTGAATGGGGCAGAATCTACGAGACCTACCATGCAAACGGCTACAACGCGGACAAGGTGTGGGCGCGCGTGACGGAACTGCTTGCAGACGATTTTGTGACGAACAACAAGGGCGTGTTTGAGTATGTGCTTGGCGGCGAGTCGGATAAATCGCTTCTGAACATCAGAATGTTTGACGAGCGCACAAAACGCGCCAAGTATCAGAAGCAGACGAACGACGCGGAGAAGAAAGGCATCTCAAACTGCCCGATTTGCGCCGTCTGCGACAATGCGAACAAAACAAAAATCTGGAAACTGAGCGAAATGGACGCCGACCATGTTTCCGCATGGAGCAAAGGCGGCTCAACGGATATTTCAAACTGCGAGCTGCTGTGCAAGACGCACAATAGGGCAAAAGGAAACAGGTAAAGGCGATTCTATCTCTCTTCCTCATCTTCCAGCAGCACAGATGCCTTTGCATCTTCTGTAAGCCCAATCCCATCCCGTGCGTTGAGCGGCGTGACGACTTTCTTGCCGGTTTTCTGCTCAAGCTCAATGCGGGCATTTTTTGCGATTGTCGCGCCGTCCACGGCATTCTGAATGTGGTCGCTGAAACTTTGCGGGGCGGAACTTTCGGAGATTTCTTTTGTGGAAAGTTCGGCGAGCATGTTCAAGACAAGTTCTTTGTTGGTCATGTTGTCGCGCAAATTCTCTTTTTTAAGACCTTTGAATTCCTTGTATTCTTTTGCCGTCTTGCCTGCCCATGTTTTGTAGATGATGTCGGTGAGCGTGGCAAACTGAACGCCCTCTTTTAAGCCGTGCTTTTTCCATTCGTCGGTGAGGTCTTTTCGGATTTCTATTGATTTGAGCCGCTGATTTATCCAATTTTCTGAGTACCCAAGCGCACGATATTCCAAGAGCGCACGCTGGATTCCTTGTTCTGGGTCTTGCATTTCGTCCAGTCGCTCTTTTGCGACCTGCGCCATCCACAGCTTGAACGGCTCTGCCTTTGGGGAAGGAATCGACTGAATCAAGCGGAAAAGCTGTTCTGTGGTCATGCAGTCAGTTTTGTACATTTTACCGTCTGACGAGGGCATTTTCAGTTGTCCGATTTTATCGGACAACTCACTTCCTTCAGCAATGAGTTTCTTTTTAAGGTCGTTCCAGTATTTTCGGGGGCGGTCAGAATCTGTCAGTACCGCAATCACATCCACCACCGAAAAATACCATTCTTCGGTTTCATTATCCCAAACGGTTCGGACTTTTTTGTCTTCAAAAAGTTTTATCTGTGTGTTTTCCATATTCTCTCCTTTTTGCCAAACTTGTTTTCCGATTGTAGCACATTTCGCCGTTTTTTGTTACAATTCCGTCTATGGTTATCGTACTGAAAAATGGAATCAGCGAGGGCGAGAAGTCTAACATCAAGAATGTGCTTGCCGCGCGTAAGTTTAAAATAAATGAAGTCAAGGGCGAGGAAAGCACTGTCCTTGCCGCGGTCGGTAAGCTTGCCATGGATATCCGTGAAGTTGAAGTCCTTCCGGGGGTCGAAAAGGTCATTCCGATTTCAAAGCCGTACAAAATGGCGAGCCGTGAGTTCAAGCCGGAAAATTCTATCGTGGAGATTCCGAACAACCGCGGGCAGATTATCCGCGTAGGCGGAAGCCGTCTGGTCGCGATTGCAGGTCCATGCGCGGTCGAAAGCCGTCAGCAGATGCTTGACGCGGCTGAGGCGGTGGCGGCGAGCGGGGCGACCATGCTCCGTGGCGGCGCGTACAAGCCGCGCACTTCCCCCTATTCGTTTCAGGGATTGGGCGAAGAGGGCTTGAAATACCTCAAAGAAGCGGGCGAAAAACACGGGCTTCCCGTCGTCACTGAGATTGTCGCAAGCGAATACATTCCCGTCATGAAGGATTATGTCGATGTCTATCAGGTGGGTGCACGGAACATGCAGAATTTCGAGCTTTTAAAGCGGCTCGGTGCGCTCGGAAAGCCTGTCATTTTAAAGCGCGGGCTTTCTGCCACCATCGAAGAATGGCTCATGAGCGCAGAATATCTCCTTTCTTCGGGAACTGACAAGGTTATTCTCTGCGAGCGCGGCATCCGCACTTACGAAAAGGCAACGCGCAACACGCTTGATTTAAGCGCGATTCCCGTGCTCCGAAGCATGACGCACCTTCCGATTATCGTTGACCCAAGCCATGCGCTCGGCGTGCGCGACAAAATTCCGCCTATGGCACTTGCCTCAATCGCGGCGGGAGCAGACGGCATCATCGTGGAAGTGCATTGCCACCCAGAGCAGGCGTTGAGCGACGCGGCGCAGGCACTCTACCCCCAGCAGTTCGACAAAATCATGCGCGATATTGAGTCGCTTGCCCCCGTCATCGGAAAGGAAGTCGCCCATATCCGCGCGGCTGAAAAATCAGAAAAAACGGAAGGCACACCCGTCGCGCACAAAAAGCCCGTCTGCGTGTTCAGTGGCAAAAAAGGCGCGTACGCGGAACAGGCAATCGAAAATTTCTTCGATGATATGGCGGTCGCTGAGACGGTCAACTCATTCGACGAGATTTTCCAAGCAGTCGTTGACGGAAAAGCCGAGTACGGCATGGTTCCAATCGAGAATTCAACGGCTGGCTCGGTCTACAACAACTACGACAACCTCACGCGCTACGAGGACATTTCTATCGTGGGTGCGCTTACGCTCCGAATCCAGCATTCGCTCCTCGGCGTGAAGGGCGCAAGTCTCGAAACAATCAAAAATGTCTACTCGCATCCGCAGGGCTTGGCTCAGTGCTCCAATTTTCTCAAAAATCAAAACTGGCAGCAAGTCGATACGGTCTCTACGGCAACGGCGGCTTCTCTCGTTGCAGAAAAAGGAAGCGTTGAGAACGCGGCGATTTGCAACGCACGAAATGCGGGCATCTACGGTCTTGAAGTCATAAAAGAAGGAATCCAGAACGAGCAGGACAACTACACGCGCTTTGTCGTGATTGCCGCAAACCATCTTTCAGAGCCAGTCAAACAGTGGGGCGAGAAAAAGCCAAACATGGCGAGCTTTGTGTTCACCACAAAGAACGAGGCGGGCGCGTTGTACGATGCACTCGGCGTGTTCAAAACGGAAAAACTGAGCATGAACCGCCTCGAATCACGCCCGATTGCGGGCAAGCCGTGGAAATACTGGTTCTACTGCGATGTCGTGATTCCGAGCGAGTGCGAAAATCCCGTCAAGATGATTGGCGAATTCAGCGAAAAGCTCAAAAGCGTCGCCGAAGATGTGCGAATTCTTGGCGTGTACGCGGAGTAATGCTATAAAATTCCTCACAGAGCTTAAGAGTACACAGAGAATGAAATATAATTTCTTATTCCAAACGCTCTCTGTGACCTCTGTGCTCTCTGTGAGAAATTTATTACAAAATCTGTGACAATCTGTGCTAATCTGTGGATACAGTTTTATTCAAACACCGCGCCGAAGTCGTAGCAGAGTTCTTGCGCGGCGTTCCAGGCTGATTTGATTGCCATCGGGAGACCGCCGGGCATAATCATTCGCTGTCCGGCGAAGTACAAGCCGCGTACGCTCTGTGCCTTTGACGGGAATGAAGTCGTCATCATGCCAGCTTTCATCAAATTCATGTAACCGCCCTCAAAGGTCTTGCAAAAGCGTTCGTTCGTGAGGGAAGTGGCAAGGTCAGTGACTTCGATGTTTCCTTTGAACTCAGGGATTTTTTCTTCGAGAATCGCCGTCAAATCGTCGATTGCCTTTTGCTTTTTCTCTTTGTAAGTTCCGTCTTCTTTTGCCTTTTTCCAGTAATCGTAGAACTCGCCCAAAAGCAAGCAAGAAAGCGTTGTGCAACCTTCGGGCGCGTGATTCGGGTAGAGCGCGTAATTATTTACGGGGAGCACATAAAATTCTTTTCCGCCCGCAACAAAGGGCTTTTCAAGCGGAATGAGCATGGAGCGCGGATAATCTTTTAAATCCGCCTTGATTCCGAAACCGAAGAACATGTCCTGCTCAGAAATCGAAAGCCGCTTCATCTTCGGAATCCATTTTTCTTCAAGCGGATTTTCTTTGTCAAACAGGTCTTCAATTGCCTGTCGCGCGTCCTGCGTTACGATGACGGCATCGGCTTCGATAAAATTTCCGTTCGCAATAACGCCCGTCACCGTCTTTTTTCCGTGCTCATCGGTTTTCATGCAGACTTTTTCGACATTCTGCCGATATTCGATTTTTCCGCCCAACGAGGTAAAGGTGTCCGCCATATTTTTTGCCATGCGCGCAGAACCGCCCTCTGGGTAGCCGCAATCCCCGCTTGAAAACGAGCCGAGCGTGTAAATCAAAGAAAGCGCGTTGTAGTCCTGATTTATCATGCCGCCGATGAGATTTCTGACATCTTTGTTTTTGAAGTGGGAGATGTACTCGCGCCCAGACACATTTTTGAGATACAAGACGCGCAGGGCAGCCGTCCACATCTTGAGGACTTCGCCGATTTTCGGTGATTTGGGATTTTTGCACTTGAGACCGCGCTTGTCCTTTATGAGCAGATGGACATTTTTGTAATAGGAAATGTCTTTGCACAAGCGGTTAATCATTTTTTTGTCTTCGGGTGCGTGATTTAAAAGCTCTTCGCGCAGTTTTTGCGTGTTGCGGTAAAGGCAGAGTTTTTTGCCCCCGCCAATCATCAGCGTGTAAATCGGGTCTTTGTAAAAAACGGGATTATTTTCCTGCAACGCGCCGACTTCTTTCCAGATTTTGTACAGGGGGATTTTTTCTGATGAGCCAGTGAGCCAGTGAAGCCCGCCCTCAAAATAGTAGCCTTTTCGGCTCCAACTTGCAGAAAGTCCACCGGGAACAGCATGTTGCTCTAAAATCGTGACATCAAATCCTGAGCGTACAGCATACACGCCGCTTCCAAGACCGGCAATTCCGGCTCCCACAATGACAACTTTTTTCATACTTGCACCTTTGTGCAATTCTACCATAAGAAAAGATTTTTTTAAAGGAGAAGGGAGCGGACGCGCACATCAAAAAAAGATATTTTTTATCAAATCTAACGCGGCTAATGCGGCGCAACTTGACATAAGCACATTCCGCGAAACCGTTTTCACTTGCCGCGACTTTTTAACGCCATATTTGCACCACATCGCAAAATGCTCGCAGTTGTTCCAGGCGATGTTGTACTGACCTTTCATCTCGCCGACCTGAGATTTCGCCCGTCGTATGGTCGATTTCGCGGAAAAAGACTTCCGATTCAGCGGCTTTTGAATTTCAAGCGGCGCGCCTTCCAAAAATTCTTCGACCGAAGTTTGCCTGACGACGGCGGTTTCAGGGTCAAGTTCCCGCCCGGAATCTGCCGAAAAGTGCACCACCTGATTTTCCCCGACATAAATTCCAAAATGACGATAAGAGCCTCGGTTTACCGAAACAATATCGCCTTTGTTCGGCGTTTCGTTTTCCACCGTCTCTTTTAAAGTGCGGTTTTTCAGTCCGATGATTTTTTGTCTGAAATACTCGTTTTTTTGCTCCAAATCTTCGGCGGAAGGAATTCCCTTGATTCTTTCGACTTTTTCAGGAACATCGATTATCATTCGCGTGCGGTGAAACACGCTGAAAATTCCGCTCAATCCGACGCAGAGAACAGGAATTTTGTATGTCCGCGCGAGAAAGGCATAGCCCGACTTGAATTCGGAAATCCGCCCGTCCTCGTTGCACCGCCCTTCCGGGAAAATCACTATCGAGTGCCCCTTGTCTATCGCTTTTTTGGCAAGCAAAAACCATTCCGTGTCAAGATGATAGCGGTCGCAGGGAATACACTGCGCGAATTTCAAGAACCAATGCAATTTTTTGTTTTCGTACCAATCCTTTGCCACCACCGATGTTATTTTTCCGCGAAAAACGGTCTCCAACAGTATCGGGTCGAAAAAATGCGTGTGATTTGCGATGATGACGCAGGGACTTTTCAATCTCCGGGACTGCACTTTCTTGTCCGTGAAAGTGATTTTTGGCTTGTAGAGAATAGTGACCAAGATTTTTAAAATGAAGCGTACTATGGAACGCATGTCTCTACACTATCTGAAATTTCAGAAAAAAGAAGTTACAAAAAACGGTATTTTGTGGGATAATCAACAAAAAGAGGAATATTGTGGAAGAAAAATCGGCAAAAATTGACAAACGAATCACGAAAACCAAGCGGCTCATTCGGAACACCTTCGTTGAAATCTTAAAAGAGAAAAAACTCAGCGACATTTCGGTGACGGAACTTTCCGAACGGGCAGAAATCGACCGGAAAACATTTTACTATCACTATGCGACTCCCGCCTCGATTCTTGAAGAAATTGAAAATGAAATCAGCGCGAAACTGGAAATAATTTTCAGTTCAGAAGAAAGCAGCGACATTGAACGCATTTTCCCGCTCATCAACAATTTGCTCGAAAGCGACCCCTTGTATCTGGAACTGGGAAAAAACAGCCGCGTGATGAACACGATTTCGCCCCGATTGAAGGCGATTCTCAAAGAAATAATAAAACGCAATTTTGCCCAAAAAACACACTTTTCCGACGAAAAATTTTCGGTATTCATAGAATTCGCCACAAGCGGACTGTTGGGCGTGTATTTGGACTATCTTTCAGGAAAGCAAGAAATTCCGCTCGCAAAAGTGTCTGAGTATGTGACTGAATTTTTCTTTACGGACTGGAAAACGCTTTTTTAGCGAAACATCTTCTTTCATCACAAGATTTTTCGCTTCGCTCAGAATGACACGCTTTATTTATTTTTTTTGATTCTCTGCGTATGCGCCGTCCTCAATTTCCCAGAAACTGTCGACGAGCATTTTGTAAACGCTGTCTGAATAATACGGCTTTATCACTTCTTTTTTTGTCTCGTCAGAAAGGAAGCCATTTTCGGCGAATTCTCTTCCCGCAGCTTCGTATTTCGTGAGGAATTTGACGAATCGCGGGCGGATTTTCATTGCGACCGCCGTTCTGATTTGCGGCGCGAAAATCGTCGTGTACCCGTCCTTGCCGAAAATGCAGTCGAATTGCGCTTCGATGGGGGCAAAAACCCGCCAGTCGCTCCATGCGCAGCCCGGAATCACGATGAAACTCTTTTTGCTTGCATCAAAACTGAATCCGTGGAATGGCCCGCTTTCGGGAACGGGAAGCCCTTCGTAGCGATGGAGAAGGCTCAAAAGCCTGTCGAACAAGACTTTCATTTCGCCCGGAAGCCCGAAGATGAAAATCGGGAAGCTCAAAATAATCACATCGGATTCAAGGATTTTGCTTTTTACCATTTGCACATCGTCGCCCTGAATGACGCACTTTCCGTTCGTGCGCCCCCAGCACGAAAGACAGCCCTTACACGGCTTTACATGCAACGACGAGATGTTGATAATCTCGCTTTTGTATTCACCCGTGCTTTCCAAGCCTTTTAAAAAGTTGTTCGTGACGAGCATGGTCGTGCTGTTTTCTTTTTTGGGACTTCCGTTTAAAACAAGAACTTTTTTCATCGCTTTTTGTTTGTTGCTAGTTAAAAATTATTTTCCGAGAGAGTCTTTTGGAATCGTCGTGAATGTGAGCGCACCTTTTGCGCTGACTTTCCCGTCGATTTTTACCACACAGTCAAATCCGACAAGCACGCCGCCGCCCCGTGATTTTGTGACGGTGATTTCAAGACGGTCGCCCGGAATCGCGGGCTTAACGAGCTTGAAGCCGTCGATTTTGAGGAGCACATAGAGTTTGTCGTCCAAATCTTCGGGAGATTTTTCGATGACGAGCGAGCAAAGCTGAGCGCACGCTTCTACAACGAGCACGCCCGGCATAATCGGAGTGCCCGGAAAATGTCCCATAAAATACGGCTCGTTCACCGACACATTTTTGATGCCCGTTGCCGTAACATTCGGAACAAGCTCCGTGACTTTTTCAATCATCTGAAACGGCGGACGCTGGGCAATCTTCTCGCTGATTTCAAAAATATTCATTGTTTTTGGCGCGATTTCGCTTTTTTGTGTGTTGGCATCGCTCATAATGAAAGTCCTCCGTCCAAAACGATTGTCTGCCCCGTGACATACGAGAACGAGTCAGAAACGAGCGCAGAAACCACATTCGCAACATCTTCGGCAGTGCCAAAGCGACCTTGCGGAATCGCCTTTATATATTCGTCACGCTTTTCTTGGGGAATTGCGTCAATCATTTCGGTTGCGATAAAGCCAGGGCACACCGCGTTCACCCTGATTCCCTGCGGACCGAGTTCTTTTGCGAGCGTTTGAGTCATTGAATTGACCGCACCCTTTGTTGCCGAATACACGCTCTGCCCCGGAAGCGCGAATTTTGAGCTTACCGACGACATATTGATGATGACGCCTGATTTTTGCTTGAACATTTTGAGCGCGACTGACTGGGCGCAATAGAAATAGCCTTTTACATTTAAGTCGAAGCACTTGTCGAGCGTGTCTTTTTGGAGCATGAGCAAGAATTCATCGCGAACGATGCCCGCATTGTTCACCAAAACATCGATTCTGCCGTACGCCTTGTAGACATCGCGCACCATCGCCTTGACTTGCGCAAGGTCAGAGACATCGGCTTTGTACAGCATGCCCTCGCCACCCGCAGCAGTGATTTCATCGAGCGTTTCTTTGGCGGCATCGTCAGAAGAAGAGTAGTTCACCACGACCGTGTAGCCGTCTTTTGCGAGCTTTATGGCACATGCCTTTCCGATTCCTTTTGAAGAACCAGTTACGATTGCAACTTTCATTTTGCGCTCCTTATTTTCCGATGACAACCGCTGTGTAAGAACCGCCCGTCGCAAATGATGTGACGAGAACCTTCTTCCAGCCCTTTGACTCTGCACGCTTTTTCTCGACAGAGCCGTCTTTTGTGATAAAGTATGCGTCGTCTGTTTCGATGTCACCGTTCAACATCAATGCCGCGTGAGCCGCCGCAAGTGTTGCGCTTCCTGCTCTGCCCTCGCCCGCGCGTTCCTTTACTTGAACGACAGGGAGCAAGCCGATTTTGTCTTTGAAAACGCGGATGTATGATTCTTTTTCGATAGTGTCAAGCGATTTCAAGCCGTTTGCAAATCCGAACACGGCATCAATTTCGTCAATTGTGACATTTGCGTCTTTTAATGCAGAAGCAATCGCGGTATCCAATGCCTCGCCAGAGCCAGTGAGCGTGCCGAATTTGACATTCTTTCGCCCCGTGCCATAGCCGAGCACATAGCCGTAAATCTTTGAGCCGCGCTTTTTTGCGTACTCTTCGGTTTCGAGAAGAAGCGAAACGCTGCCGTCGCCAAGCACAAAGCCGTTTGAGGCAGAATACGGAGCGACAACTTTATCTGCCGTAAGCCCCAGCTTTTCGTAGAATTCTGAAATAATCGGGATATTTTCGTCAGTGCCCGTTGCGAGCATTGCCTGTTCCTGATTGTCGTGAATGACATTCATCGCATAGCCGATGCTGCCCAATCCTGACTGCGGACCGCTCGTAATCGTAACGCCGTAGCCTTTGATTCCAAAGCAGATTGAAAGATAGCCGCCCGCCGCATTGTAGACCGTGTGCGGGAATTTGAACGCGCTGCCCTTTGCATTTCCCATTTTTGCAATCAATTCGCCGAAGTCGCAGCTAGAGCCTAATCCGCCCTCGCTCGTTCCGACGATGATTCCGATTTCTTTTTCGGTTTCTTCGGTAATGGCGAAATTGCCGTCTTTTAACGCGCGCATACCAGAGACCGTCTGCAACTGACCGAGATTGTCGAGCTTTCGGTAGAATGCCATTTTGATTCCAAGCTCGTTGTAGTCTTCTTCCGTGATTTCTGAGTGGATAGAAGTTCCGCTTGGTTTGAAGCCGTTTTTAACGGATTGAATATATGATTCCTTGCTGTTACCGAGCGCACTGACGATGCCGATACCAGTAAGTGCGATTTTCTTGTCTTTTGCTTCCTGACTTTTGACATCGCCAGGCTTTTTAGAGAAGATGATGCTTGCGTTCGTGCCGCCAAAAGCAAAATTGTTGCTCATAACGCTTACTAATTCTTTTGACTTTGGCTTGTTCTGAACGAAATCGAGCCGACCAGCCTTCTCTTTGAGTTTTTCTGAATCTTCAGCGGTGTAGTTCAGCGTAGGCAAAACGGTGTTCGTGGTAAGAGCCTTTACGCTGAATACCGCTTCGATAGCACCCGCCGCGCCAAGACAGTGACCTGTCATGACTTTTGTGGAACTTGCGCTGATTTCGGGATTTTCTTCGTCAAAGACGGCATGGAGAGAAAGAATCTCCGCATTGTCGTTCTTTGCCGTGCCCGTTCCGTGACCGTTGACATATCCGATGTCTGTTTTTGAGATGCCGGAATTTTTGATTGCGCGGTTGATTGCCTCAATCTGGCACAATCCGTCCTGTCGCGGAGCGGTAATGTGATGGGCATCGCTCGTGACGCTTGAGCCCAACACTTCGCAATAAAGTTTTGCGTTTCGCTTTTTTGCATGCTCGTATGACTCAACGATGACGATGCCCGCGCCCTCACCGAGCGTGATTCCCGTGCAGTGATTGAACGGAGAGCAGCCGTTTTCGTCAAGCGCATGAAGCGAGAGAAAGCCTGCATACGGAATAGAAGCGAATGAGTCCGCTCCGCCCGCAATGACCACGTCAGCTTTTCCAGCGCGGATTAAGTCGCAGGCATAGGCAACGGAAATCGTTCCTGCCGCACACGCGTTCGCCACATTAGTGACGATTCCGCCCGCATGGCAAGTTTCGGCAACCTGAGAAGCAATCGCTGCAATAGGCATTTTAAGGATGTCGTCCTTTCTGCGACCGTCGATTGGATAGTTTCCGACGCTGATTGCTCCACCAACGCAGCTTCCGATAATGACGCTCACGCGCCCATCATCGCCAAAATCGCCCAATCCCGCATCGGTCAAAGCCTCTTTTGCTGCCTTAATGCAGAGTTTTGAAGCCCTGTCCTTTTCGTAGGGAGCGTCGATTTCCATGTCCAACGTGTCGCACTGCACTTCGGCGGCAAGGTCAGCGTAGCAGTTCGTCGTGTCAACGGAAGTCGTCTTGTGAATTCCTGAAACAGAATTCAAAGCGTTCTTCCATGTTTCTTCGACATTGTTTCCAATCGCGCAGATGACGCCAAGACCCGTCACCACGCAGCGTTTTTCTTCAGGTGTCATAAATATTCCCGTTTGTGTTTGATAGCTTGTTAAATTTTTTGCTGAAAGCAGGTGCGTTTGTTACGCGTTCTCAACGATGAAAGATGAAATTGCCTCAATGGTGAGAAAGTTTTCTCGCGCAGCTCCTGCCATTGAAACGCCAAATTCATCATCAACAAAAGAAATGATTTCCAATGAATCAACAGAGTCGAGACCGATTTCCTCTCCGAAGAGTTCTGTGTCGTCGGTAAGCATAGAGCCGTCGACTCCGAGATTTGATTCAAAGAATCCCTTGAGCTTTGTTTTAACTTCGTCTTTGTTCATAGTGGTCCTCACTAAAAAAATATAAATTTATTCTTAAAAAGAATTATAACACAATATAAATAAGAATTATATCATCTTTTCAAGATTTGTAGAAGAGTTAAAATCATATAGAAAGAACGATTGAATCCGTGTATAATTCTACCGTTATGGAAGCAATCCGAATAGACGACAGGATTTCCTACATTCCTGCCACAGAAAATCCGCTTTCTGCCGATGTCGGCATTATCGAGGGGGACAATGCCGTTTGGTTTTTCGATGTTGGCTCGAACGATGCTGTCGCGCAATTCATCGAACAGTATGACACGGGAGTAAACGCGCAGTCAGAGCCAAAAAAGAAATATGCCGTCATCTCGCATTTTCACACCGACCACACGGCAAATCTGGCAAAAATACGATTTGACAAAATCTTCTTAGGAAAATACACACTCAAATATCTCAAAATCATACAGAATTCAAGCGAATTGCAGGCAGAATATGGTTCAGACACGCCGACGATTCAAACAAATGCGGATTTTTCTTTTGAAGATGTGTGTCAGATTGTCACCGAACCAATCGAAATCGATGACGGAATCAAGCTGCGAATCGCCGAAATTCCGAGCAGCCACACAAAGGGCGCGGTGTACTTGCAGGCAGAAAAATACACGTTTTTGGGCGACGCCACCTTCTACGGCTACAAGCGCGAAAAAAAATTCTACAATGTGCAGCTTTTACAGCAAGAAATCGCGGCATTAAAAGAAATCGACTCGGCTTTTTTCCTTTTGAGCCACCGCCGCCATTTCACAAAGCAAAAAAAAGCTGTCGTAACGCTTTTGGAGCAAATTTACAATGTGCGAAAGCCGAACGCAACCGAAATAGAGATTTTCTAGGACTCAAAGAGTCTTCTAACTTCTTTGGATATGTGCTATATTCATGTTCTGTTTATTATTGAGGAGATAATTCTATGAAAAAATATGTGCTTTCAGTTCTTGTTGAAGACCATGCGGGCGTTTTGAGCCGCGTTTCAGGATTGTTCAGCCGCCGCGGGTTCAATATCGACTCGCTCACGGTGTGCGAAACGCAGAATCCTGGTCAGTCGCGCATGACGATTGTTGTTCAGGGCGATGAATATGTTCTGGAGCAGATTAAAAAGCAGCTTTCAAAGCTCGTCGAAGTGATTTCAATCACGCACTGCCACAAAGAAAGCTCAACCCAGCGCGAAATGGCGTTGATTAAAGTCAAAGCGAGCGGAACAGACCGCGCCGTTATCATCGAAACGTGCGACATTTTCCGTGCGCATATCGTTGATGTCGCGCAGAACTCGGTCATCGTTGAGGCAACGGGCAGCGAAGAAAAAATCGCAAGCCTTATCCGCCTTTTGGAACCGTACGGAATCCTCGAGTTGTGCAAAACCGGCTTAACGGCGATGGATCGAGGCGAAAAAGTCTTACAGTAGGCGCGTCTTACTGCTTCCGATAGTCGAGCGGTGTTCGCCCCGTCAGTTTTTTGAACCACCGCCCGTATTGCGTCACCGAGCCGAACCCGCACTTCATCGCGATTTCAAGCACGCTCTTTCTTGAATTGCGCAAAAAGGTGCATGACTCGGCGACGCGCAAGCTGTTCACATATTCCACGAACGAAAATTGCGTGTACATTTTAAAAGAACGGCTCAAATGGCTCGCGGTGATGTTGAATTTCTCCGCGACGCTCTCAAGCGAAAGCGGCTCTTTGTAGTGCGCGTTCACCCAATCCAAAATCTCAGAAAAGTGCTCGCTCATCGCAAGGTGGGTTTCTTCTAATTTTGCGCTCTCGCTCTGCGCACGGCTCACAAGCACGATAATTTCATTTACGATAGAGCGCGCAACAATCTCGTAATGCTTTTGCTTTCCGACGATTTCATCTGCCATTTTTTCAAAGAGCGCATTTATGCGCGAAATGCCGGCATCGTCAAGCTGAATAAACGGCTCAAGCGTCGAAAACACGGAATGAATGTCGTCAAAATGCCCCCTTCCCGTGAGCGACGACGATGGCTCTTCGTCAAAAAAGAGATTGTAGAGCGAGCACGTCTCACCCTCGGGGTTTATCGCGCGGTGAAGCACGCCGGGTGCGACAATCAGCACCGTTCCCGCCTTTGCCTGCACCGTTTTGTTTCCGTAGAAAAACGTGCGCTCGCCCGAGAGGATGTACAAAATCTCCCACCACGGATGAAAATGCCGGCGCGGGTTTGTGAGTGCCTTCGTTTTTTTGATGAAGGTAAATCCAAGCTCGGCGGACTCAAAGCGAAAATCAGCGTTTTTTTCTCGGCACATAGGCTCTTCCATAGCGGCAAGTATAGCACAAAATATGCACAAATTTTTAGAAAAATGCAAAAATTTGTACAGATTTTTCGATTTTCGTCCTCTATAATACAATCATGCAGAACGAAGCCAGCGAAAAAACGCCCATTCTCTCCGAAAAAGAAGCCCGTCGGCGCGACCTTATGCTGAACGGAAGCCAGCTCAAGGCAATTCTCACGATTTCGCTTCCGCTCGTCTTTTATGCGTGCGTGGGGCAATTCTTCCAGCTCATTGACACGTTCATCGCGGCGAACATGAGCGCAAATACGGTCTCTACGGTGAGTTTTATCGCGCAGCTTGAGAAAATGCTGATGGCTGTGGCGAGCGCGCTTTCAATCGGCGGCGGTGTGTTGATTGGGCGTGCGTTCGGTGCGGGCGACATGGAAAAAGTGCGGCGGCAGATAAGCACGCTCTTTTTCTTTGCGCTTTTTTTAGGCGCGGCGATTCTTGCCGTCATTATTCCGCTTATGTATCCGCTGCTGCGCCTGCTTCAAATGCCTGACGAACTGCTCGTTCAGGGCACGGTTTATTCAAGTCTCGTCGTCGTGAGCATCATCTTTCAGTTCATCAACACGATTTTCTTTGCCGTGCAAAAATCTCGTGGCAACACAAAAATCATCATGTTCGGAAATCTGCTCGTTCTCGGCATCAAGACGTCGCTCAACGTGCTCACGATTCACCTGATTGGCTGGGGCGTGATTCAGAACAGTTCTGGCATTTACTTTCTTCCGCTCGCAACGATTACCGCGCATGTTACGCTCACGGTTATCGCGCTCTGCAATCTCACGTCCAAAAAAAATCCGTTCCGCTTGAGTTTACGTCTCTGTCAGTTCAAAAAGACCTTTCTCGCGCCGCTCGCGAATTTGAGCATTCCGGTTTTTCTCGAGAAATTCATCTTCGCGTTCGGAAAAACGCTCGTTAATTCGCTCTGCGCAGGACTTGGAACAACGGTCGTCGGTGCACTGGGCGTAAGTGACCGCATCTGCGGACTTTCGACAAACCCAATTTCGGGCTTTCAAGAAGCAGAATCAAGCCTCATCTCAAACAATATCGGGAACAAAAACGTAAAGCGCGCCATTTCGTTCTTTTATCGCACGGCAATTCTCGCGATGAGCTACACGGTGGTCTTTTTTGTCATTACCGGTTTGTTCCGCGCGGTGATTATCGGCGCGTTCGCAAAGGGAAACGCGGACTTTGCGCATGAAATCGAGCAGATTTACTACTGGGAACGGCTCGACACGATTTTGATTGCAATCAACACGAGCGTCATGGGGCTTTTGTACGGCTTCGGAAAAACAAAAATCAGCATGATTCTGAACATCGCCCGTCTTTTCGTCTACCGAATCCCCGTTTTGCTCCTCTTCATGAAAATTCCCGCACTCTACGCAAAGGTCGGAATCTCGGGCGTAGGCATGGCGATGTGCATCTCAAACGGTCTCACGGGCTTAACTGCGGGCATTGTGGCGATTTTCTTTATCAGAAGAGAGATGAAAAACTTCTGACAATTTGCTATACTCTCGTTATGGCACAAAACACAATCGGAACAATTTTTAAAGTAACGACATTCGGCGAGAGCCACGGCGCGGGATTGGGCTGCGTTGTTGACGGCGTTCCCGCGGGAATCAAAATTGACGAATCGCGCATTCAGGCGGCGTTAGACAGGCGAAAGCCTGGTCAGAGTTTCGGCGGAAAAAACAATGCGTCCGTCACTGCCCGAAAAGAAGACGACAAGGCCGAAATCTTGAGCGGCATTTTTGAAGGAAAGAGCGAAGGCACTCCGATTGGCATTGTTATCCGGAACACGAGCCAGCACTCAAAAGACTACGGAAATTTGGCAACGACTTTCCGCCCAGGGCACGCAGATTTTGCCTTTTTTGAAAAGTACGGCTTCCGTGATTACCGAGGCGGCGGCAGGTCAAGCGGGCGTGAAACAGCAGCCAGAGTCGCGGCAGGTGCAATCGCGCTTCAAGTGCTCGAAAATCTCGGCGACATAAAAATCACCGCGTACACCGAGCGGGCGGCGGGCGTTTCAATCGGCAAAGTTGATTTTTCTGAAATTGAGCAAAACGCGCTCCGTGCTCCCGATAACGAAGCTGCTTCCAAAATGAACGCAAAAATCGAAGAAATCCGAGCTGCCAAAGACAGCGCGGGCGGAATCATTGCGTGCCGTGTGAGTGGAATTCCCGCGGGAATTGGCGAGCCTGTGTTTGGCAAACTTGACGCGGAACTCGGAAAAGCGATTTTGAGCATTGGAGCCGTAAAAGGCATTGAGTTCGGGGCAGGATTTGCAGCCGCCGACTTAACAGGAAGCGTTGACAACGACAATATGCGCGTAAGTGCGGACGGAAGCGTGCGCTTTGAAAGCAACAACGCCGGCGGAATTACGGGCGGCATTTCAAACGGAAACGACATTTTCTTTAGAGTGGCAGTGAAGCCCGTGCCGAGCATTTTCCAGAGCCAAAAGACAATTTCCGCGAGCGAAGCGGGAAAGTACACCGACAGCGACCTTGTGATTGAAGGGCGGCACGATGTCTGCCTCTGCCCGAGAATCGTTCCCGTCATTGAAGCGATGACCGCGATTGTGCTTGCCGATTTACTGCTCCAGAACCGAGCGAGCAGGATTTAGAGTCTCCAGCTCACAAGTGCGTCTACCATTCTTCCCAAAATTCCCGCTTTTTCATAGCTTCGGTCGGCGACGAGCGGCACGGTCTCTAAGACAATATCGCCGAGTTTGTATTGGATTTGCCCGTAGCTTTCGCCCGCTTTGACTCCGCCGTAGATGAAGCGCGGAATGTTCACCGTGGCTTTGACGCTCTGCGCGTCGGCGAGGGCTGTTTCTCCCTGAATGTGTGGCACGGTGATTGTGTTTTTCCATGCGGGAACGAGTTTTATAAATTTTCCGTTCGTGTTTTTTGAGCCGAGGGAAGCAACCGTGTAAGAATCGGGCAAGTCTGCGCACGGGTTAAAATCCGCGAACGAAGAAAACGCCCATTCCATCATTTCTGTTCCGTCGTGCACACGACCCGCGTTCCCCTGTTTTGAGCCGACGCCCGTTCCTTTCATCGTGATTGAAATAAAGCGCACGCCGTTTCGTTTTGCGGTGAGCGCGAGATTGTAGCGGCTTTCGTAGATAAAGCCCGTTTTGATTCCGTCACAGCCTTCCATCACGCCCAAAAGCGGATTCGTGTTTTTTTGGTAGATTGCCGTGCTGTCACCGCGGTCTTTTTGCCATAACGGGAGATTTTTCTCAAGCGGATATTTGATGCTCGGCGCAGAGTGGAATTCCTCGACCGACTGCGGAAAGCGCGAGACATATTCCTTACAGAATGCGGCAAGCTCCCGCGCGGTGGTAAGATTGTGCTCATCGTAACCGCTCGGCTCGACAAAATGCGTGTGCGTAAGCCCAAGCGCGGCACATTCTTCGTTCATGCGCTCAACGAAGGCTTTTGTGCTTCCCGAAATGTAATCGGCGACGGCAAGCGCGGCATCGTTCCCAGAGGCAACGGCAAGACCTTTGAGCAATTCGCGGAGCGTGACGATTTGCCCCTGCCCCAAGAACATGAGCGAAGCGTCGCGCGGCATGTTGATTGCCCAGCTTCGCTCTGGAAGCGTAACCACATCATCGAGCGAGATTTTTCCGTCGGCGACATCTTTAAAAACGATGTACATGACGAAGAGTTTTGCGATTGAAGCAGGCGGAATGATTTCGTCGGCATTTTTTTCAAACAGAACACAGCCGTTCGACGCGTCAATCAAAATCGCAGAGCCAGCCCACACATCGAGATTTGCCTTGCTCACGGAATAGGGCAGTTCTTTGAGAATCGAAACGCGTTTTTCGGAATAGAGCTCGTCGAGGAGCGCGGAGAATTCAATTTCCTGCTCAGAAGAAAGCGGCTTTACATTTTCGATTTTTTTAAATGAAGCGGAATAGCCGAAAAAGGCACAGACGAGAAGCAGGAGAACAAGAACACCAACGCATGAAAGCACGAATCGCTTTCCGAACGGCGACATGCTGAGGAAGATTTTTATTGGATTTTTTGTTCCTGAATTTTCGCGTGAAGTGGCGGAAGAATGGCGCGATTTTTTTTCGGTTTTTGCTTCTTCAAAATCGCAGTCGGAAATGAATTTTATTTTGGATTTTTTTTCGCTTTTGTTGTCAGAATCTTTTTTTGCGCGGTGTGTTTTTTCGTCGATAAATTCGTCTGTGATGTCGTAAAATTCCATGAAAAGAGTATAGCAAAAATGAAGAAAAAAGAAACCACCGTCAAAAAAATCGTCACCCCTACATCAATGTGCAAGGGTGACGAAAATTTTTATATTTTCGGTTTTACTGTTCCGTTTACTTTATGCTGTCAAGCAACTTCTGCGTATAGGTGGTCCAGTATTCACTGTCGCATGAGAATTTTCCCGTGCTGTCTACCGTGAACATCAGTTTTCCATCGGAATTTTCGCCGATTGCTTTTGTCGGATGCACGACGCTCTTACCCAACGCAGGAATCTGCGTTTTGATTGACTGAGCGAACAAGCCCGCGATGATAAAACCGCCGAGTTTATTATTGTGCGTGCTATCGCCCTGGAACATGAGTTTTCGGGCTTCCGTGTTGTCTTTTTTGTCGGCATAGGCTTTTTCGTACAATGCTTTTGTAAGCTCAAATCCGTCGATTAAAATCACGTTCTCTTCTTTGGCAAGCTGGCGAACCGCCTCAACATACGCATTGTTTTCCGTTGTGAGCGTGTTCGTTGACATGTCAGTTGAGTCATGATGCGGGCGGATTTTGCCCTCGGCAGTAAAGTACTGGCGAGAGACGGGCGTTACGAGCACGGGAATTGCACCAACCTTTCGCGCGACTTCAATGTACTGCTTGAGATACCACTTGTACGTGCCACCACAATCGTATGAATAGAACGTTGCGCCGTATTTACCCGCATAGCTCTGCGGAGTCTCGACTTTTTTGCCCGGGGTTGTCGGATAAATGCCCTTTTTGTCAGGGCGACCGAGCGGAACATAGCGGTCTTCGAGATAGCCCGCGCTGTTTGAGCAATCGTTGTGACCGAACTGAATGAAGAGATAGTCGCCCTTCGCAATGTTCGCCTCGATTCGGTCGAGGTTGCCTTCGTTGATGAAGTTTCGGCTTGAGCGACCGCCGTTCGCGTAGTTTTGGATAGCGACCGTTCCATTGAAGTACGCCTGCAAGAATTCGCCCCATGCGCCTTCGTTGCGAATCTGCCCGCCGTTCCACATGCCAAGCGCACTGTAGTCTTTGCACGTTGAGTCAGAAGCGAGGAATACGTTTACCGCGCCGTTTACACGCGGTCGGTCTGCGGCGGCATTTGCCGGAATCGCATAGCCTTCATTGATTTTTTTGTCGAGTTTTGCTTCGATGGGCGAGGCTTTGTCGCCGCTCCGAATCTGCGGAACAACGAGACAGCGAATGATGCCGCCCGAGTCGTCGCCCTGAATGAGATAGGTTTTATCGCCATAGCCCGTACTCTGTTTTATAAGCTCTGACTGCCCGTCTTTGTCGCGGAACCACTTGATGAGCGAGATGTCTTCGTCATCAAACTTACCGAGCGTGTAATGCACTGTGATGGTGTGTCCGGGATACGGCGTGTTGATGTCGTCATCAGTCGTAAAGCTCGGCTTTTTGACCTTAAGCTTTCCAGATTTTGCCTCAACGTAATACTCAGGATTCCACTGACCGAGATAGTGCTTAATCGTGTAATCTTTTGTAATCTGCGGAATCGTGCCTTCCGTGCGCTCGCTCACATCGACGCCCGTGCTTGCCCACATGGAGTTGATTTCACGGAAGCGCGCCTGTTCGGGTTTATTGCCGCTCATGTCCGTCCAGCCGTTAAAGCCGATGACATCTTCTGCACCGTAAATCGTGTTTACCCACGCGACCGCCGCATCTTTTCCCCACGGACGACCGAAATATCCCGGCGTGACGAGCGCGTCAGATGCATTTGAGATGAGACAATTGTAGAAAAGATAGCCTTTGCTGTCTGGAGACGTGCGCGCCGCCGTGATGTAGCCCGTCGCCGTTTTGTCAGTGTAGCCCGCCCATCGAATCTCGCAGTTTTCAAACACAAAGTCACCGTCACCAAAGATGAAGTCCGTGTTTCCTTCGATGAAGCATTTTCGGAGATAGCCTTTGACATTCGCGCCCGTGTAGAACGTGTCCTGACTTCCCAAGAATTTACAATTGAGGAATTCTGCTTCGTCGGCTTCGATGGCAATCGCACAAGAACGCTCGGTTGCCACCTTTGCGCGCACGTCAGAATTGAGTTTTCGCACGAAATTGAAACTTCCGTCCATCTCAACGCCGTCGGCGATTTCCTCGTCAGTGACGTATTTGTTGAAAGACGTTTCGAACGTGATGCCCTCTGCGCGGAATGCTTTTGCGCCCGCCTTGAGATAGGTTGCGACGCCCCACTTTGCCGCGCCGTGCTTTGAGAATTTGTCGTAGGCAAGGTCTTCGTTGTAGTAGCCGTCAGCGCCTGCGGAATAGTAATTGTAGCCGATTCCGTAGTACCAGGTGAGTTTGACTTCCTGTGTCGGATCGTCGTTTTTGAGCGTGATGTACGGCGTGTCGATAATCAACTGAGCGCGGTACACGCCCGGCGTAATGTGAATCGTGATTCGCTCGCGCTCCTGAAGCGGGTTCATCGCTTGTGCGGCAGCAATTGCCTCGGCAACCGTCGCATACTGACCGCGCTTTGGACCGACCCACAAGTCAGCCTTTCGCGGAAGCGGGCGGATTGTCGCATCTTTGAGCGAAAGTTTGATGTCTTTGATGACAGAATTTTTGTTTACGATGATGTGATTGACTGACTTTGCACGGTCAGTCTCGCAGAGCACTTCGTACGTACCGTCACGGAGCTGCACCGAGTAGTTCAACGACGAAATCACACCGTTATACACATAGCCATCTTCCACGTTTTTGAATTGCACCGTTTTGGGGAATTCAGTGATTTCACCGAAGAATTTTCCGGAAACATCGTAGGTCTTTCGTGGCGCGACCGTAATGTCTTTGGTAAACGCCGCCGAGCCTTCAAAAATCGGATCGCTCGTAATCTCATAGTCGTTACCGCCGACTAGCACAGCAGTGTATGAAACTGACGGCTCGATTAAATCTTCGAACGTGTAGACATCATTCTCGATTTTGACCTCTGTCTCGACGGGGAGATACGCTGAGCCTTTCGGCGGATTGAACTGAAGCTTAATCGGCGTTTGCGGAGCGTAGCCCGGCACAAAGCCCGTGATGCTTCCTGAAACGACGAACGTTTTTTGTTCTGAAACAGCCAAATCGTTTTTGAGCGTTGGCGCGGCTTTTGCGTCAAGCACGAGCTGCTTTGAAAGCGGACTGATGCCGTAGCCCTTTATGCCCGTGAGCACTGCCGTGTATGAAAAGCCCGCAGGAAGCGCGACCGAGTAGTTTTTGCCAGAAATGGTTGCATACAGCTCTTGGTTTGTTTCTTTTACGATGAATTTTAACTCGCCCTCGCCCGCCGGAAGCGATGTAAGCGCACCAGACACTTCAACCGCAGGCGTGCGCACGATTCGGTAATACACAGGCTTACCGACCGATGCGTCACAATAGACTTTGTATGAACCGCTCTGAGTCGCAATGTATGAGTAGCGCGTTGACTCATTGGTGATGGGAGCGACCTCATCCTGTTTGTCGTCTTTGAGACCTTCCGCATCGATTGAGGCAAAGTGAATCGTCTCGTCCCCCGAATTGTTCAATCGAGCGTAAAATGTGACGACATCACCTGCCTTGACGTTTTTGAGAAGCAGGTAGCGTCGTTTTTCGCCACCCTTTCCGTTACAATACCAGATACCGCCCGAAAGGTAGCCGTCCTCAAAATCAGTGCTGACGTACCCTTGAGAGCCGTAATTCTTTTTGCTGCCGTTATATGCACGGTCATTTTTTACGACGTTGAATGTTAAATCGCCGAATGTAATATCGCCATCAACGAGAAATTTTCCGTCTGTGCCAAGCTGTTCCATAGTGTCAAAATCAGAGACGGAAATATGATTGTTGGCATTTTCTTCTTCAATACCACCAAAGTCCCACACATCGACCTTTCGAGCCTGTGCAGAGACTGTCACAGCTGCCCCGAAAGAAAAGAGCAGCATAATCATGTTACGTATCAACTTTTTCATATATGAATAAACCTCTGCGTGATTGTAGCACAACCAAGTCGAGAAGTCTATTTAAAATTGCGGACAAGCGTAAAATCGTAGCCGGCGTCGAGGAAATTGCCGATGAGGAGCGAAAGTTTTTCGTAGAGAAAATCAGTGCGCGTTCCAGAAGTCACCCCGACGGAAACAGGAATCACCATCTCGCTTTCCGCATTGTCAACATACAACTTGACCAAATCCTTCGCACCTAGATACCACTTGTTGCCGTTCGCCGCCTGCTCAAGCGTGAATGAGTCAAGAGAGAGCCGTCCTGCTTCAATGTAGCGATAGCCACTCAATTCACCCGCCTTTTTGATTTCCGCAGTCGCTTTGTAATACGGCGCATGCCACAAGAGAGAGAGCTCATGCCCTGTCGCCGCATAGAATTCATCTTCATTACGCGCCAAACCGCGCCTGATAAATTCCTCATCGATGATGAAGCCGCCCGATGTCAAATCAGCCGTCGAAAAATACATTGAAGCGCAGTCGTGCCCCGAAGCAAAAATCTGCTTGCATTCATTCGGATAGCGACGAATAAATTCACCGTTCAAAAAGAAGGTCGCCTTGACTTTATACTGGGAGAGCACCGACAAAATCTGCGTGAGCCCATCCGCGCTGTCGATTGCATCAAAAATAAGCGCGATGCGTTTTCGGTCGCCCGAGGGCTTTACGGTCTCGGGATAAATTGCCACCGTCGTGCCACTTCCCGCAAACGAGCGCACATACAAAGCGTTTTCGTAGAGTTTGTTGTCCGTCGTGCCCGCATAGACGCGATATTTTGCGTTCTGCACGGCATAGACCGACACTTCCGCCTTCTTCATGAATTCAAATGAAGTGCGTGAGTCCTCGGCGCTCATCTGCCAGACATTTCTGAACTGATCGTAATCAAAGAACGTTGCCTTGTTCAGAGCGCTTTGCGCGCAGACGATATTCTCCGCATTCGGCTTCCAGAACGCCGTATTGGCAGAGGAAAGAAACAGAAGCCTTCCCCTGTTGTCAGTAAAATAGCCGTGGCTGTCAATCTTCCACTCGCGAACCGTTGACTCCCCGCCAACGTAGATTTTCGTAGAACCGCTCCACACGTATGAATACACCCGTTCGCCCTCAAGCCGACCCAGTTCGCGCCAGTTCAAAATATCGTAGATGCGGAGCATCTTTCCTGAGCTGAACGCAAGTTTTCGCCCATCAGGGGCAAGTTCTGGCGTGCCCGTGTCATCAATGGTGATGAGCGGCTTTAACTCAGATGAGAGCCGATAGATGCTCGACTTGCGCTTCCCGTCGTCGATACCGACAAGATTGACCCACAGAATCTGCGTGCCGTCGGAACAGAAGAATAAATCATAATCGACCGCAGAGCCTGCAAGGTCAGCGAACGGCTTTGAATAGACGCTTGAGATGTAGGTCGACGCCGTGCCGTTTATGCGGTAGCTCGACACGACGGAATTTGCCTTTACCGTGACAATCTGATTGACCAGCGAATTGACCCAGAATTTATCTTTGTGCGGGTCAAAGCCGAGCGGAAGTCGCCCAATGACGATGCCGATGCCGACCATCGGAGAATAAAGACCGCGTGTGTATAATTCTTTTGAGCTGATTTTGTAAATCAAATCGCGGTTTATGTAGACAAGATACTTTGCGTTCGCCCAATTCACGCAATTGATAGAGCCTTCGCCGATTTTTCGGAATTCCTCGCGCATCTGCACTTTTTGGTAGACCGCTTTGGGGTCGCCAAAATAGAGATTTCCGTCTTTTTCATATACGAAGACGCTGCCGTCGTGCGCCCATTTTGCAGGAACCGTATCAAAATCAAAATCGCATTTTTCGACCAAAAGGAATTCTTCGAGCGTGGACATATTCTTGAGATACAGCTGCCCGGTCGCGGCGTCCGTTTTTCTGACAAAGCACGCCCATTTGCCATCAGGACTGACTGCCTGCGGAAGCATCGCCTTTGCGTCGGCAGGAATTGAGTCCTCGCGCTTTATCCATCCGAGCGTCGAATCGGCGACCGAATAGCGCGCCGTGCCGTAGCGGTTGCGAATCTGGAGCACCGCCCCGTTTGACAAAAGCTCCATTCGTTCAGGAAAGCATGTCAGAATCTTGGTAGACTCCGTCCGTGTGGCATCCGCCATGAACAAGGTGCGGTATGAAACCGTGCCGCTCAGATCATGGCTCACCGTAAAAAGAATTTTATTGTCGCTGTTAATCTGTGGGTTCTCAAATTTGACTTGGGCATGGAGAAACTGAAAAGCGAAAAGTGAAAAGTGAAAAATGAGAAATAAGATTTTTATTTTCCGTTTTCCGTTTTCCGATTGCAATTTTCTAGTTTCCTATTCCTAATTCTTTGAGACTTTGCTCGATTTCGGCGATTTTTGTCTCGATTTTTTTGACGCGGCTCAGCCGGTCGTTTGTCTGCTTTGACTCAAGCTGTGTAAACACATGCTCCATCACCGTTTTGTCGTCGGGCTCGGCGTTTTCGATTCCGCACCACGGGCAGTAGAGGAAATCCCGCTCGATTGTCTTTCCGCAATGATTACAAACTGTCACAAAATCCATAGAAAACTCCGCACGTATTCTAACACAGATGAGAGAGAAAATCACCTCTCCGCAGAGAAAATTCCCGCGCACCGATGATGTTTCCTTTTTCTTTTTGATTTGTTATTATAGCACAATGAAACGCACAGCACTCAAAAAGATTTTTATCATCACGCTTGCCACGGCTCTCTTTGCCGCGTGCTCGACAGTTCCCAAAGAGATTCCCGAGGAACTGACGGCGCAAGAATTAATTCAAAAAGGTCAGGCAGAATTTGAAAACGGCCACTACAAGGCATCGCTCTGCTATTATAATGCCGTCACTGAACGATACGCAGATTCACTTCCCATCTACCTCGAAGCGACCTACGAAATCGGTCATCTGTACATGAAGCAAAAAAAATACAGCAAAGCCGAGCCGATTTTGCAAGAAATCATCGACATTTACGCAAATTCTCAGCCCGGAACACTGCCTGGAGCCTACCAAAAACTGGCTCAGCTCGAACTCGAAAAACTCAAAAACTAGCGCTGCTATCGTCCCCGTTCACTCTTATCGTCAGGGACGATAATCGCATCAATCACGACCCCTTTTTCATTCGCGATTTTTGCGACAAAATCTTTCGAGTATTTTCCGCTTCCTCGTGGCGTCGGGTGCGGCTCAGCATCACCAATCAAGATGACTTTTCGCTCTGCCTCATCCCGCCAGTTGTAATAAGACATCGAGGCAAACAGCGCTTCGTACACCGCTTCCGGTATATCGCCCCCCTCAGTGCCATGTATATAGAAACTGTTCAGATTCTTCTTGAACACATCGACGCTTGTCGTAAATTCAAATTTCTTAACGGGCAAATCCATCCATTTATACGTGTCGCCGTAATCCCGGTACAACAGCAGACCTAGCCGCAGACTCTTGAATTCCTTGACCTTTTCGATGAGCTGCGGAACCCAGACATCGCGCAATTTCTGAACGTCATCTTTCATGCTTCCCGTCGCATCGATGGCAAAAATCACGTCGGCGCAGTCCTTGTTTTTGATTCGGTCGAGCGCCGCCATAATGTCAGCAGGAAGATAGTCAGGTCCTTTTGAATACACCATTTCGCCACCACCGAACGCCGCGATGTTCTTAAACGTCTCCGCAGCGACCGGATTGTAATCATCAGTGAGGATAATCACCTCGGGCTCTTCCGGAACGGGAACTTCTTTTACCGGCTCCTCTTTCACGGGCTCCACTTCTGGAACGACTTCTTTTTTCTCTTCGATTTTTGGCGGTGGAGGCGGCAGCGGTTTTTCTTTGACGACAGGCGTTCCTAAATCAAACATAAACGCGTTATCATAATACTCACCGGTGTAATCGCCATATTTTTTCTCAAACGAGCGGATGTTGATGAACGTTCCCCGGTCGATTTTTACCGTTCCGTTGCGCGTCCACGGATACCCGAATGCAATCTCAGACGGAATGAAGATATGAAACGCCTCACCGAACGCGCTGTCTTTTTCAGGCGTCGAATCAATGAGGCTGTACCGTGCATACTGTGAATCGAGAACCTTTCCGTTCAGATAGCGGATTTCGTCGCCATTGATGGGATTATGCTCAAGCGCACGATATGCATAGTTATCCTCTTTTCCAGCAGGGTCTTTTGTCGTCTCGACGAGCATGACAGATTCAATTCCCGGCTTCTTCCGGATAAACAAATGATACCCCTTCGCGGAGGCAAAATTTGCACCATCATCATAGACAAGGCGAACATCTTCTGGGCGAATCAATCTATCTTCCGCAAAAAGACCTTGCACAACACCGAGAACTAATACAGAAATAAGAAGGATAACCTTTTTCATATCTTTACAATCGGCAATAAAGAATGTTGAAATTAGAAAAAACTATGGTATAATTTTCTCAGAGTGATAGCTATGAATGAATGTAAAAATGAATACACTGCGGTTGACATCAACGAGTTCTTTCCCGAAGCCGAACAGACCGGCGAGCAAATCGACACTGGTATTATCGTATTCACCGAAAAGCAACGCCTTCTCGTCAAAGAATTGCGCGCAAAACTTTCTGAGCATGACGCTGATCACCTCGAGCTCTTTAACAAACGCGTTGAAGACCTCAAAAAACTCGCCGCAGCCATCGCTGCATTCCCATCGCTGCTTGAGCGCACTGATTTAACCATCGGCTCGCGCACTCCAGAATCACTCATCGACTCGCTCATCAACAGTTCCCGTGAGGGTGACACCACCTTGCAGCTTCCGTCAAAGGCAACGCTCGGCAAGGGCTTTCTCGTCGCAAAACTGCACACCTTTTCGTCAATCGAAAAACTCGCAAAAGAAGTCAAAATGGACGAAGCAAGCATCAAAGAGATTCACGACGAAACGGTCTCGATGATGTTCCTCTTGCTCGCCGAAGACGTCTACCTCAATCTCATCCGCGACACCACGATTCCTATGGAATTCCGGCGGCAACTCGCGCTCTCCCTGCTTTTGCTGTGGGAGCACCGCGCTGACCAAAATATTTCCGACATTTCCCCGGTTTTACAGGCGGTTTGGAAGGCTCGCACACGGCTTGCCCCCGCATTCGGCACGATGATGGGTACGAGCGAGCTGATTATGATTTCATTTCAGCTCGATGACCAATGGTCTGAGTTCATAAAAACAAAGTTAGGCGAGACCGATGTCAGTCAGGCAATGGAAGAATTTCTCTTCGGCATCTCATACGAGCAAATCTTAAAACTCAAGCAGATTCTCCGAGAGCGCGGCATTTTCTCCATTGGGCGCAAAGAGGTTTCGAGCTTCCTCGGCGAAACGGTCAAAACTGAATTCTCTGAAGATTACCGCGATTTCTACCAGCAATACTCGCTCCGCCGTGACAATGCGCGCGCCCGCAGACGCCTCAACATTCCCGGTCCGCACAAAACAATCGAGGATCACTTCATCTGCTTCGTCATGGAAAAAAACCGCGAAAAGCAGGTAAAAGACATTTATGCTCACGAAAATCAAGAAATTATCAAGGCTGACGCTTGAAATCTTTCCGTGCTTCTGATATAGTTTGCGAACTTGCGGATTTCTCCGGAGTCAGGAGGTGAAAAGAACATGGCAACAATCTTGGTTGAAGATACAGAAAACCTTGAAAAAGCGATTAAACGCTTCAAGAGAATGGTTGAAAAAGAAGGTATCATCCGCGAATACAAAAAGCGTGAATACTACGAAAAACCATCAACAATCCTTAACCGCAAGAACAAAACGCTTCAGCGCAAAATGATGAAAAAAACACGCAAATCACATGATTCACGTTCATCTTACTAAGGATTCAAGCACGCGCCTCTGCCAATGCAGGGGCGTTTTTGTTTTAGTCCTTTCGCTCATCTTTTTTTCCTGTGCCTCAAATCACGCTGTCGTTCCCGACGCATCGTATGCAGAACGAAGCGAAAGCCTGTATATTCCGCGCGAAGTCACTTGGCAGCCACTTGAGGGATGCACGTGGGCGTCATACTTTTTCTTTGAGAACACCGATTATCCCGTCCGCTACCACTGCGTCAAAATCGAGCTTTCATCTTCCGCCGTGCAGCTCGTCACATTTCCTCGCTCAGAGGACGATTTTACGCACAAGCAAGGCGTGGCAACTACCTATTTTCACGGTCTAACAGCAAAGCAATTCGCAAAACGGACAGGCGCACTCATCAGCGTAAATACCGCGCCCTTTAACGGAAAAAACAGGCGCTGGAAGTCAATTGCAAAAATCTTGAGTACGCGAACTATTTGCGGCATTCATATCGTCGAAGGAACGCAGCTTTCCTCACCCCGCGCGCCGTACAGCGCACTGTGCTTCAAAAAGACCGGCGAAGGCTATGAAGGCGCGATTGTCAAAAATCAAGGTACGGCAGATTTTTCGTTATATGATTTTGCGTTCGGCGGATTTTACACCATTCTCTCAGATTCAGAAAAAGCATCGTTTGCACGGCAAAGCAACGATTCCCGAACGGCGGCAGGACTCAGTGCAGACGGAGAAACGCTCTATCTTCTTGTCGTAGAAGGAGAACGCCGGCACAGGAGTCACGGACTTTCCTATCCCGAATGCGCTGACATCATGCTCGCGCTCGGAGCCACTGATGCGCTCCAGATGGATGGAGGTGACTCTTCATCTCTGTTCATAAACGGGAAAAACGCGCTCTCCTACCCCGCTCTCCGAAAGAACGCAGTGTTTCTCGGATTCAAAAAGCTCTCATTTTAGCTGAGAAACGGTTGAGAATTCTTGCTTTTCATTTTCATTGACGATAACGTGTTTATAAGTTATTATTAAGGTTATGGGGATAGCTACTAGCCAACAGCTTACAAAGTATTACGATCAGTATCGTGATACAGAGATTACTTTTACCAAAGATATTATTCGCGCATTAGGTCTCGATCCACGTCAGGTTTATGTAAAATGTAATGGTGCGCAGTGGCCATGCATCATCAACTCAACTTCATTCCAACTCGCTAAGATTATTGTCGGCACAAAGGGAGGTGCGTTTCAGGCACTCGCTTCAAAAGACAATCCAACAGTCAGTATCCGTTTTTGTTTCAACGAGCAAGAGGGCGACATCGTTACGTTCTTGGTAAATGCACGCGTCGCAAAGATTCAGCCGTACATGAATTCAAAAGAACTGGTCATCGTCACCTTGCAGTTCACGCAGCGTCCGCCGGATGACTTAATCGAAATCGTCGGAAAACTGCTCGAAGCAAACGCAAATGCCGTCCGTCGCCGTGAAGAGCGCGTCGTCATCAACGAAGACTCAAAGCGCCGTCTCGGTCTCGCAAAAGAAGAGTGCGTCGTCATCGTTCAGAGCGTTCCGCGCCACTGTGTTTTGCGCGATTTATCATTCTCGGGCGCAAAGGTTATTCTCATCGGTCTTTCGCAGTTCCTTTCAAACAAAGACGCGATTCTCCGCCTCGAATTCAACGAGCCAAACGAAGTCATCTCTATCCGCGGCACAATCGTTTCCGCTGATTTGATTCAAGGGCGCAAAGACATCTGCGCGGCAAGCATCAAATTCGACGAGCAGTTCGTTCCGCTGTCATACAAAATGCACTTGAACGACTTTCTCACGGCGGTCAGAAAAACACAGCTCTCTGCAAGCGACCAAATCGCACAGCAGCGCGAGGCAAACATGCAGGCGGCGCTACAACAGCAGGCTGCCGCTCAGTCTCCGATTCAGCCGCAGCAAGGTCCAACGCTTCCCGACGACTAATCGGCAGCACTGGCGCACATCTATCGTATTCAATTTTTTCAAAAACTCAGTTATTATGACTGAGTTTATTTTTTATCAGGAGCAATTTCATGAATCCCACTTCACCGCTTGATTCCGTGTATTTTATCACTATTCCGGACGATTTTAATTTTTCAGACAGCGCGTTTCATATCGACAAAACGATTCCGCTTCCCGTGCAAAAAAAATCAGACGATGCGCCGGGAACGTTCAACATGAAAGAACTCACGCAGGAGCAAGTGCTTGCCGGTCTTCTCACGGTCATGGCGTACGACCCCAAAAACGAGCATATTTTGTACTACCGCTCGATTTTAAGCCATGCGCGCCCGAATCTCAAAAAAGAGCTCGGCGAAGCGGCGATTCTCAAAGCGAAAAACGAAGATTTTGACTTAGCCGAAGAAATTTTCCGTGCGCTCCGTGGCTTTGACCCCGAGGACATGACGATTGTGCTCAACATGGCGCTCTTCTTTGACCAGCGCGCAGATTCGTACCGGCGCTCAGGCTTGCACGACGATGCCGATGCCTACGATGAGGACGCGCTGAACTACTACCGCGAGGCGCTTGAGGCAGAGCCGGCACTGCCCGACGCATTCTTTAACGCGGGATTTTTCTATCTCAAGCAGCGAAAGTACAAAGAAGCAAAGGATGTGTTCGAAACCTATCTCGCGCTCACCTGCGACATCAAAGACGAAGAATTGGGCGAAAACGGCATTTACAAAAAGAACCGCGCGCAGCAAATTCTTGACGACATCTCAAACCGCAACATGGACGACGACCACTTCAAGGCGGCATACGATTTAATCAACCGGGGCGAAGAAGAAAAAGGACTCGAAGAAATCCGCGCATTCATCGAAAAAAATCCGAATGTGTGGAACGCCTGGTTTATGCTCGGCTGGGGAATGCGAAAACTCGGTCGATTTACCGAAGCAAAAATGGCGTTTGAAAAAGCGCTCACGCTTGAAGGCGGCGAGACGAGCGACACGTACAACGAGCTTTCAATCTGTCTGCTCGAAAGCGGCGACATCAAAGGCGCAAAAAAATTGCTCGAAAAGGCACTGATGAACGACAGCGAGAACACAAAAATCATCTCGAATTTGGGCTATGTCGCGCTCAAAGAAGGAGACCCGAGCATGGCGGCGGGCTACTTTCAGACAGTGCTTGAAATCGACCCGAGCGATAAAATCGCCGCGATGGAATTACAAAAACTTGAAGTTTAAAAATCAAGGCGAAGTTTGTCGCCCACGCGCACTCCGACTTTTTCGTACCAGCCCTGCGGAACTTCGAGCGCATAGAGCACTTTTGTGGAGCTTGTAACGTTCGCGAGACTGAACGGCGTCATGTCGAGAATGTCGCGGATCCTGCCGTTTTTGTCGATGTAGGCGATTGAGAGCGGGTGCGGCGTGTTTTTCATCCAAAAGTCAAGGATTTGCTCTTCCTCAAAGATAAAAAGCATGCCCGTTCCGTCGGGAATTGTCTGGCGGAACATAAAACCGTTCTGGCGCTCAGCAAATGTGGAAGCAATCTCTGCCTTTACGGTGATTTCTTTGCCGTCCGCGTTCGTGAGAATGAGTTTTTTGACGGGCAAATTTGATTTTGAAGAGCATGACGAAGAGACAAGAATAAGAAAAAGAAATGAAAATAAAAAGAAAAATTTTCGCATTTTGAAAATCCTATAACTGTCACGCAGATTCGAAAAATCTAACGATTTTTCTTTCTCATTAAAAACTGATTTTGCGTTAGCAAAATCGAATCCAAACAGGTGCGACAACGAATGCACCTGGTGTGACAATATAATTTTTTATAACGAATCCAAGAATTCATCCCTGGCATTCTCTGCTGTGGTTTTCTGCACATTTGAAGAGTTTTTCTTGCTGTCAAATGTTTTGGCGTCGACATATTTGAGCGTGAGCGGCTTTTCGAGCGAGAGAATCACGTTTTCGTCGCGCCAGACTGATTTTTTTGGCGAAAGTTCGTTTGGATTGCCGTATTTTTCGCAGAGCTTTGAGAAGACCGAATAGTGGTCGATTTTGCTGCGGTCGAGGTTGAGCGTGATGACAGAGAGTTTGTCGTCAGAAAACTGAAACCAGCATCGCTCCAAAAACGAATAGCCGTACTGAGACGCGTCCGTTTCGATGAGCGTCTGCCCGTCCGATGGCGAAAGCGACACGTCGCGGTCTCCACGGTAGCCGAACTGATGGTCTTTTTTGAGCGCGTCTTTTAAAGAATCGATGTCCATGCCGAGGTGTGCGCCTGAATAGCCGTTCGGAAGCGAAAAAGCGAGAAACGCAGTGCAAAAAACAGCGGCAAGCGCGAGCAACTTTTTCATGTGCTACAGCGTTCCGTTCGCGCGCGCGACCTGCTTTCGGTAGAATGCAGCCTGTTTTAAAAGCTCAAGGCAGTCAGGAATGAAGATTTTGCCTTTTTCGAATTTGATGAGCGGGCTGTTCATGAAATCACGCAAAGCGCGCGCCTGCTCGTCCTGAGAGAATCCGCACATTGTCGCAATATCTTCGGCAGTAAATGACGTTTGATACTGAGTGCCCTTTCCGATGGCGAGACGCATTTTTTCGACTTGGAGCGCAAGCATGTCGGTCATTTTTGCGAGCGGATTGCCGCCGAGCAATGTGTTTGAAAGCTGACGCTGCATTATCCACAGGCGGTCAGCGAGCGTGTTCGTAAGGCGGGCAATCAACTGCGGCTGGCTTGCGACCATCTGCTCAAAGTTGGATTTGTTAATCGTCATGAGCACGCAGTCTTCTTTTGCGATTGCGATTGCCGAGCGTGGTTTGTTTTCGAGCAGTGCCATCTCACCAAACATGTCGCCCTTTTTGAGCACAGCGAGCGTGACTTCGGTGCCGTCGACAATCTTTGAGATTTTGACTTCGCCGGCTTGAATGACAAACATGTCAGCCCCGCTCTGCGCCTCTGAAAAGACCATTGTGCCCTTTGGATACTTTCGGAGCATGTCCGAAGACGGCTCGAGATAGACGGAACGCGTTTGTTTTTGGAGCACAGCGATTCGCTTGAGCGCCTTCTGTGCGCGCGGACCTTCTTTTGTGGTTTTGACGTACTGATAATATGCAAAGAATGCGACATCGAATTCGCTCTTGTTGTCAAAATACTCCGCGACGTTAAAAATCTGCTCGAAATTTTCTGATGCTGAATTAGCGAGCGTCTGCTGCATGAGTGTTTCGTTGAGCACACGCATGCGCTGGGCGAATGTGCGGATAATCTTCATGGCGACCGGCGTGTTTTTTTCGATGAGACCGATGTATTGGTCGCGGCGGACGGCAATTCCAGTAACATCGGAGAGAGCGATACAGGTTTCCGACTGAGCGCGCTGCGACATGCAGGCGATAACGCCGATAAAATCTCCCGGTCCGAGTATCGTTGGCTGCGTACCGGGAACTGCGCTCTGATGGCTGACTTTTACATGCCCGCTCTGAATGATATAAAACACATCAGCGTCTTCTTTTCCTTCGACGAGAATGTAGGTGTCTTTTCTGAAATTTACGAATGATAACTGTAACACTTTTGGTATCCGCCCATAAATCCAATTACTACACAGTATAATGCAAAACGAAAACGTTGTCTCTATTTATTTTCGACAAAAATAATCTCGCTCTCAAGCACAATTCCTGTCTTCTCGCGCACGATTTTTTTTACTTCATCTGAAAGCCGCTTGATGTCGTGCGCCGTCGCCTTTTGCTCCGGGTTGATGATGAAATTTCCATGCCAGGGTGCAATCTGCGCTCCCCCCACCGAAAATCCCTTGAGCCCGCATTCGTCAATCACCTTGCCTGCGATGATTCCATGAACCGTGTCGTTTTTAAATGCAGAGCCTGAGCTTGGAGCGCGGAAATGCCCCTTTTCTTTGCGGGAAGCCACGCAAGTTTCCGATTTTTGCGAATCAAAACCGTCATGAACACGAAAAATTGCAGAAAGAATAATCTTATAGAATTCCTCACAGAGCGTTGGAGAGCACAGAGAAGAATTTGAAAAACAATCTCCGTGCGCTCTTTTGCTCTGTGAGGAATTTAAATTCTGAAACGGAGATTTTTTATATCCCCAATCGGCTTCATTTTTCTCGTAGGTGTGAACCTGCAAATCGCTTGTGTCAAAATACTCCACCGAAACGAGATTGTCGCACGCGCTTACACCAAAGCACGTCGCGTTCATAAAAAGCGCGCCGCCCACCGTGCCACTAAGCCCTGTAAAGCCCTCGAATCCGCCGAGGTTGTTTTTTTTGCAGAATGAAATCACGCTTCCCCACGAAGCTCCGCAGTCACCTTTTATAAATTTCTCTGCGCGCTTCGTACTGAATTTCACCGCATTCATCTTCCGCGTAGAAACAACCACGTCCAAGCCGTCATCGCTGATAATCACATTTGAGCCACCACCGAGCACAAAAAAGGGCAGGTTTTCGCTTCTCAGCGTGCGCACTGCATACACGAGGCTTTCGGAATCTTCTGGCTCAAGGAAAAATTTCGCGTTTCCGCCGACGTGCATGGTGGTGTGCGGGGCAAGGCACTCGTTCGTCTTCACCGTGCCGTGAAAGTGTTCGTTCTCATTGAAAAACTGTGTGATTTCGCTTAGAATCATGAAGAAAGTATATCAGAAACAATGGAATAAAATCGAGGTTTTTATGAGTTTACGCCTTTTTAATACAATGGGTCGCGCGATGCAGGAATTTGAGCCGATTACGGCGGGGCATGTCGGTTTTTATGGGTGCGGTCCTACGGTCTACAATTACGCGCACATCGGAAATCTTCGCGCCTATGTGTTCTTGGATATTCTCGACAAAACGCTTTCATATTTGGGCTACGACATTAAGCATGTTATGAACATCACCGATGTCGGTCACTTGACGGGCGACGATGACGAAGGCGACGACAAAATGGTCAAATCCGCCGAAGAACGACATCAGAGCGTGCTTGAAGTGGCGCAGTTTTACACCGATGCGTTCATGAAGGACATCGACGCGCTCAATATCCGCCACCCCGATGTGATTTGCAAAGCGACCGAGCACATCAACGAAATGATTGAATTGATTAAAAAAATCGAGGCGAACGGTCACACCTACATGGCGGGCGGAAACTTGTACTACGACATCTCCACCTACCCCGATTACGGAAAGCTCGCGAACCTTGATTTGGAAAAACTCGTTGCAGGCAAGGGAAAGCGAAAGGAAGTCGTAATAGACGAAAACAAGCGAAACCCCGGCGACTTCGTGCTTTGGTTCACAAAATCAAAATTTGAAAATCAGGCAATGACGTGGGATTCTCCGTGGGGCAGAGGCTACCCTGGCTGGCACATTGAGTGCTCGGCGATGAGCATGAAGTATCTCGGAAAGCACATCGACATTCATACGGGTGGAATCGACCATGTGCCCGTCCACCACACAAACGAAATCGCGCAGAGCGAGGGAAGTTTTACAGAAGAAGAGCGAAAGGCGGGTCCCTGGGTCAAATACTGGATGCACAACGAATTTTTGATTCTCGAAGGCGGAAAAATGAGTAAGTCGAGCGGGCATTTTATCACGCTCCAGACAGAACTTCCGCCAGAGAAAGGATTTTCGCTTACGAGCAAGGGCTTTGCGCCGCTTGATTACCGATTCTTCCTGCTCGGCGGTCACTACCGAAAGCCTCTCATTTTCTCGATGGACGCGCTTGAATCGGCAAAGAACGGACGGGCGGCATTGAACGAGCGCGTGGCAAAACTCATCACAAAAGCTGAGCAAACGGAAAATGTAAAACTGAAAACTGAAAATTACGTGGAAGTTCTCGGAGAAATCGCAAAGAATCTCGGCGAAACAGAGAATTTAAAGCGATTCCGCGAAGGGCTTGAAAATGACCTTGCTACTCCTGTCGCGCTTTCGGCGTTGCAGAAGGCTTCTAACGGGAAAGGGCAGAAGGCAAGCGAGGCTTTGGCAGAAATTTTCGTGATGGATAAAGTGCTTTCGCTTTCGGTGATTGAAAACGCGATTGCGCTCGCAGAAAAGCAAGCAGAAAAAGCACAAGCCCCGGTTGATGACCACGCAGGCGACCCGGAAGCGGCTGAAATTACGGCATTGGTTGAAGAGCGCACGGCGGCAAAAAAGGCAAAGGATTTTGCCCGCGCCGACGAAATCCGAAACCAGCTCAGCCAGCGCGGAATCACTATTATTGACACGCCACAAGGCCCGACTTGGAAACGAGGCTAAGTGCTGAATCGCCTAAAAAAATAAGAAAATTGTAACCAAACGACATCATCTGTGTTCAAAGGAATGAGGAAGGGAAATGCCGGCTGAACAGATACATAAAACATTTAGTGCTCGAAATCCGGCTGACTTCAGGGCGATATACAACGAAACCTTTACGCTGCTCTACCGAGTGGCCTGGCGCGTTGTAAATGACGAAGAGGCTGCTGAAGACCTTGTTCACGACTCGTACATCAAGGCAAGCGAAAAAAACATGGTTTTTCCGAGTCTTGACGACGCAAAATTCTGGCTCATCCGCGTGGTAAAAAACGCGAGTCTCAATTATGCAAAGCGAAAGACGCGTGAAGCAAAGGCGTATCACAAAGTTCTCTACGAGAGCAAAAAATCTTCCGAGAGCGCGGACACAGCGCTTCTCAAAGAAGACGCAAAGCGAATCGCACTCGAAGCCCTCAACCGTCTGCCGAAAGGTTTACGCGAAGTCCTCATTCTCCGCGAATACGGAGACCTCAATTACAAGGAAATCGGCAAGGTGCTCGGCATCACGGAAGGCAACGTAAAAATCCGCATGTTCCGTGCGCGCGAGCAGCTTGAAAAGATATTGGAGGCTGATGATGTCTACATCTCTTGAAAAAGATTTACACTCTGTGTACATCGACGGCGAATTGCCTGAAAGTTTTGTTTCTCAGTACGAAAACCTTGTCTCTGCAAGCGAAAAGGAAAAAGAAGCCCTCGCAAAAATGCAGAAGCTTCACTCGATTTTACAGGAAGATTCTACCGAAAAGACGGTCTCCGAAGCATTTATGAACGCAAGTTTCGAGCGATTGCAGACAAAAATGCGCTATGCCCAGCATGTCACCTTTGCGAACGAGCAAAAATCATTCATCACGCCGTTCGCAAAATACGCGGCAAGTTTCGCAGCAGCGGCGGCAGTGTTTGCGCTCGTGTTTATTCCCGTTCACTACAACTCGCTCTCTCATGCAAAAGAAACGGCAGTCGCGGCTATCTCAATCATGAAGCAGAACCGCATTGAGCCAATCGCAAAAAATGATGTCGTGGTCGACGGAAATCTCAAAAAAGAAGATTTGTCAAAGGGCATCGCTGTCAACACCGCGTCCACGCAGGCCGTCGCAAAAGCCGACGCAAGCGCTTCCGCGCAAAACGATGCTGAGCCGAGCGACGAAGCCCTTCCCGTCGAACAAAAAACAATCTACGCAACAAACCTTGCCTCAAGCTACGGCGAGCGCACGTCAATCGGACGCAGATTCCGCGAGCAGCTGACGGCAGTTGACCCATTCGTTCCCGATTTTTCATCATCTTCCATTACGATTTCTGTTCCCAATTTTCACGAAATCGGTAATAATATCGAGATGATGACTCCTCACAACGAAGAATCTTCTTCTGCGGAGTAATCGGGAAGCAAGATTGTCCGAGCGCACCAACGATTCTCAGTTCAAGAACACATTTTCTCTTCTTTTCAGAAAATACTCATTTTTCCGAGTGCTTTCATACATCTGTGTCATAGCGATTGCGCTCGCTGTCATTTCAGTCGCGACCGTCAAGTCAAAAAAAGTGCCCGTCATCGACTCGGTGATTCCCGTGGTCGGAGCTCCGGGCGACACGATGATTATCCGCGGCTCAAATTTCGGTGCGTCGCGCGGCACGAACTATGTCGAAATCGGCGGAAACAGAATCACGGCAAGCGGATACGTCAACTGGACGGACTCGTTCATCAAAATCATCCTGCCGTCGAACGTACAGGACGGGCTTGTCATCGTCGTCACTCACTCTGGGAAATCAAAGCCGGGCTTTTTTGCGAACGAGACGGGCATTCCCATTGCAGTTCCGAGCGACACAAAAACCTCGCTTCCCACCATCGCGTCGATTTCGCCCGCGCAAGGCTCATACGGTACGATGCTCACCATCACTGGCTCAGATTTCGGCTCAGTGCGTGGCTCAAGCAAAGTGTACTTTACGGCAAACGTCGAAGAATCAGCGCGCGCTGGTGCACTCGGAAGCGGTCAGGGCGAACTTACCGCAGATTTTGACTTTTCGGTGATTGCGGCGAGCGAGGCTGACTTTGACTACGAGTCCTGGAGCGATTCAGAAATTCACGTGCGCATTCCAGACGGCGCAGCAAGCGGTTCAGTTTTTGTCGCCACCGAAAAAGGCAAGAGCAACCTCTTTACGACTGAGGTGGTGCTTCCCGTTGGCAAAAAATCATACACAACGCGAAAAACATACATCTTGCAGGTAAACGCTGACATCGACTCGGTGGACACCAAAAAAGGCACGGCTCTCACGCTCAGAGTTCCCCGCCCGCTCATCACGTCATGGCAGCCGATGGTTGAGCTCACCGAATGCTCGCCCGAGCCGGTCATCGCTGACTACAAGAACACGGTGATTCACCAGATAGAGCTGCAAAAGGCAAGCTCCAAAAGCGAGAAAATCCGTTTCACGCACAATTTCGTCGTCTCAAGCTATGCCGTTCAAACCGAAATAAACGCGCGCGCAGTCAAGCCGTACACTCAGAAAAACCGCGTTTTGTTCAAATCGGCGACCACTGCCGACGCGCTGATTCAGAGCGCACATGCCGACATCATCGCGCTCGCACAGGAAATCGTCGGAAAAGAGGCAAATCCGTATCTCCAGGCAAAACTCATCTACGACTACCTGTTGCAGAATTACACGATACGAGCGGAACTCAGAAAGGCTGACCTCTCTCCGCTCGACTTACTCAAAACAAAAAAAGGCGACGCATACGATGTCGCGATTTTCTACACGACCCTGCTCCGAGCGCTTGGCATTCCCGCGCAGCCAATTTCGGGCATTCTCGTTGATTCAGAGATGAAATCACGCGCGCACTGGTGGACAGAGTTCTATCTTGAGGGATTCGGCTGGGTGCCCGTCGATGTCGCGCTCGGCATGAATCTGCCCTACAAAGCGTTCCGCCCCGTTGAAGACGTATCTGCATTTTACTTCGGAAATCTCGATTCGCAGCACGTCGCGTTCTCAAAGGGCTGGAGCGAAATCAAACAGACGATTTCCCAGAACAGCAAAATCGTCTACCGTCCGAAAACGTACGCATTACAGTCAATTTGGGAAGAGTCCAGCGAGGGAAACGTGAACTACAGCTCGCTGTGGAACGACCCGATTGTGCTTGGATTATATTAGGAGGAATGTATGTCTACGAAAGTGTTGTCTGTCGGTGGCTCGATTGTCGCGCCGGAATATCCTGACACGGAATTTGTGTCTCGTTTTGTCGCAATGGTAAAGGATTTTCTCTCAAAGAATCCTGATGACCGCCTGATTTTAGTCGTGGGCGGCGGCGGACCGGCTCGCATATATCAGAAAGCCTTCCGCGAAGTGACGGGAACGGCAGAAACTGACGGCACTGACGCCGCTGACTGGATTGGCATTATGGCGACTCGGCTCAACGCGCAGTTCGTCAAAGCGAGTTTCGGCGATTTGTGCAAAGAAGCAGTCGTCACAGACCCGACGGTGGCAAAAGACTTCACGGGGCGCATTTTGCTCGCTGCGGGCTGGAAGCCGGGCTTTTCTACCGACAACGACGCGGTGCTTTTGGCAGAAAAATTCGGCGCGGACACGGTGGTGAATCTCTCAAATATCGAAAAAGTCTACACCGATGACCCGCGAAAAAATCCCAATGCAAAGCCGCTCGATGAAATCTCATGGGCGGACTTCCGAAAAATGGTCGGCGATGAGTGGATTCCTGGCAAAAACTGCCCCTTCGACCCGATTGCAAGCAAAAAAGCAGAATCACTCGGTTTGGTCGTCATCTGCGCGGGCGGAAAGAACATCGAAAACACGCGCGCGATTCTTGAAAACCACAATTATATTGGTACAACGATTAAATAAAATTTCTCACAGAGACCACAGAGAATTTTTTTTTAGAAAACTCTCTGTGTACTCTTTAGCTCTGTGAGGGATTTAAAAACTCTCCAATTCTTTCAAAAGATTATCCAATTTCACGCCGTAGTCGGGGTCGGTTGCCCAGTTTTTGGCGAGGTCGTGGACGCTGTGCGCGAGTTTTGCCTTGTGCACCCAGCTGTAGCGCGGGTCAACCAAGTCTTGCTTGAGCGCAACGTCCGCGGTGGTCGCATACGCCTGCAAATGCTGAATATGGGCGCGCACGCCGATTTCCTCGCTCTCAAAATATTCCCCGGGATGCTCCGCGTCCATCGCACCAAGCCCGCAAAAATTGTTCATCTCGGGAAGCACTAAGTTTCCGTATCCTAAAAAGCCCGTCTCAAGGCACATCTGCACGAACGCGACATCGGAATTAATGCCCTCGACAGCCGCCTCCCGCACATAATAGTCAGCAAGGCGCGCGACCTTTTCTTTGTCCGCGTCGTTTTTGTGGCTCAAGAAAAACGCGGTGAGTTCTGACGGCGACTTAATGCCAGTTCCCAAAAGCTCACGCGAGCATGATTCTTTCTTTGGCGGAGTCACGCAGGAAAAAAACAGCATGACGAGCGCACTGAGCGCGGCGATTTTGATTCTAAAAACACGTGTATTCATAGTCAGATTATCGGCGCGCGCGCTTTTTCTCTGAAATTTCTGCATTTTCTTCACCATTTTTTCACAATTCGGTGTCCAAACGAACATATTTTTGCCTATAACAAGGCAGGAGTATGAAAAACATGAACACAGTGATACCATTTTCAGACCTTGAGGAAACCGGAAAACTCGAAATCAGGGAACTAACATTGCAGAACGGGCTTTCGTATCCGAGTGACGAGGAGCTTGTCATGCTCATTCTTGGCAGCGGCACAAAGAATATGCCGATTGACGAACTGGCAAAAAAAGTCATTCAAACCGTCATGTCGTCAAACAGCGACGAGCTCGTTGAAAATCTGATGAAACTTGAAGGAATCGGAAAAACGAAGGCACTCTCCATCGCGGCGGCACTTGAATTCGGCAAACGGATAAACCGAAATCCGCAATATGCCTTGCAAGAGCCGACAGATGTCATTCCGTTCATTCAGAGCTATGCCATGCAGCCAATGGAACATTTTTTGTGCATCAGCATAAACGGAGCAAAAGAAATCATTTCAATTCGGGTGATTTGCTCTGGCTCGGGAAACATGGCAATCATCCGCCCGGTAGAAGTATTCGCGGAAGCAATCAAAGAGCGGGCTTCTGCCATCATCTTGAGCCATAACCACCCAAACGGAAATCCGCTGCCTTCTCGGCAAGATATAAAAACGACGCTCAGATTGTACCGTGCGGCAGAGACAATCGGCATCGCGCTTCTTGACCATATCATCATTGCACGGACATCGTATTTCAGTTTTCTTGAGCATGAATTGCTCGGCGAAGACAGCCTTTTAAAACACCTCAGTGCCGATATTTAAGCGAAATTTCATTGAGACAAGATGATTTTTACGCTATGATTGTACACATGAAACGTATTATTTTTAGTCTTTTTCTTTTGATGACAATTCAGTTCGGCTTTGCGCAAGAAGCAGCAACTCCATCACAGAACGCATCGGCGGACACTTCGTCATCAGATTCATCATCTGAAAACCCATCAGCTGAGGCATTTGCCATTATTCCAGAGCTTGAATGCGAAGAATCGACCGATCTCGACGGTCTTCGTACACGAGTTACTTTCAATGCGAATGTGCCAAACTGCCTCGTGTATCTCAACGGTAACCTGCAAGGGCGCACAAAACTTTCGCTCATCAATCTCGTTGACGGCATCTATCTGCTGCGCATCGCAAAAGACGGCTACGAAATCAGAGAAAATTTCATTACAGTCGATAGCGGAAAAGCAAAAACATACTACGTCGAATTGCAGCCAACCGAAGAAACTCAAAAAAAGCTCGATTCACAGGCACAAAAGCAGTCAGCACAAGTTTCAAAAGCGGAAGCTCCCGCAGAATCGACCGCACAGGACACCGCGGCAGAGCCGGCTCAGGCTGACGCAGCAGCAACGGAAAGCACGAGCAGCGGAGCGATTCAATGAAACTCTACTCTCGCTCCCAGCTCATAAAAGCGACGTTCTCGGGAATTCTTGTCGGTGCTGTCTTTGCACTCGCGGGCGTGTATTCTCTCTCACGCACAAACAAGAACGATGAAAAACAGAGCGGAGCAACCGAAACCGCCGCTACACAGAGTGAATCATCGGAGTCGCCAAGTGATTTTCGAGCCGAATCTCCCGCGCAGATTTCTGAAAGCCCGTACCGTCTCATCGAAGAAAAATCGATTCCCGTCGCAAAGACCTACGATTCTCCGTACACACAGGACGAGCAGCAGAATATCTCTGTCTACGAAAAATGCAATGAGGCAGTCGTAAATATCACCACGCAGGAAATGGCGTACAACTGGTTTTGGGAGCCTGTCGTACAAGAAGGCGGCTCAGGAAGCGGCTCAATCATCGACAAGCGCGGCTATGTCGTTACGAATGTGCATGTCATTTCAAACGCGACCAAAATCAACATCTCGCTCGCTGACGGCTCTTCATACGAAGGCACGGTCATCGGTAAAGATGTTGAAAGCGACATCGCCGTTCTCAAATTCAACCCGCCGGACAATGTTACTCTCAAAACAATCGACTTCGGCGATTCGAACAATCTCAAAGTCGGTCAAAAAGTAATTGCAATCGGAAACCCGTTCGCCTTAGAGCGCACCATGACTACGGGAATTATCTCTGGTTTGGGGCGCCCGATTCAAGAAAGCACGAATGTCATCATCCGAAACATGATTCAGACCGACGCGGCAATCAACCCGGGAAACTCTGGTGGCCCGCTTTTGGACACAAACGGCAAAATGGTCGGCATCAACACGATGATTATCTCAAATTCGGGAAGCTCGGCAGGAATCGGCTTTGCCGTCCCTGTAAGCACGGCTCGGCGCGTTGTGGACGACCTCATCAAATACCGCAAGGTCAACCGCGGCGTGCTTAAAATCACGCCCGTTCAGATGACCTCTTCAATCGCACGCTACGCACGGCTTTCTGTCTCGACGGGCGTTTTGGTCAGTTCCGTTGAAAAAGGCTCGTCTACCGAAAAGTCAGGTCTTTTGGGCGGAACGCAGGCAGTCCAGTATGGAAACCGCTTCAATCCCACCACGATTTACTTGGGCGGCGACATCATCACGGGCATCGACAACATTTCCGTCAAAACCTACGCCGACTACATGAGCGCGCTTGAGTCAAAACGACCGGGCGACACCGTTACCGTCACCGTGTTCCGCGACGGCGAATACAAAAAACTCAAGGTCACGCTCGACGGAAAAGACAGCAGCCAAAATCAAACAAGCGGCTCTGCATCAACTCTATAAAATGAGACGCGGATGCACGCAGATAAGAATATCGCACAAAAAAATGAGATTACGTAGACTAGTTTTTATTTTTCACCTTTCATTTTTCGGTTTTCAGTTTGCTTTTGCCCGCTCGGTCACCTTTCCTGTGCACGGTCTTGATGTCGTGGGCGAAGAGCCAGTGCCGATTTCCTGCGAATGGGACGAAAAATGGTTTTGGGAAACAAAAACGACGACCTATCACCACGGAATCGCGCGGATTGCCGCCCTTTTTTCAGAGATTTCATACGTTCCTGTCGAAAAAAATCCTGACTCAAACGAGCTGATTCGCTCCTACCGTCTGCTCGGCTTCAAGGACAGTGCCATTGAGCACAATTACATGCTCGATTACACAACCCCGCTCCGAGGAAACAATCAGGCGGCATACAGTTTTGCCTCAAAAGACATACAGACGCCAGATGGCACAAAAAAACTCGTGTTCGTCGTGCTCCGAGGCACGCCATTGAGCGCGAACGAGTGGATTTCAAACATCAACGTGAGCGACACGACGCACAAAGACACTATCGTGCACGAGGGATTTTACAACACGATGACGAATGTGCACAAAGCGCTCATTTATTATCTGCTCAAGCAAAAAATCTCGCCCGATGAAGCGTATTTTCTCATAACGGGGCACAGCCGGGGAGCCGCGCTTGCAAATCTGCTCGGCGCGACGCTCGAAGACGAGGGAATCATCACGGGAGAGCGGCTGTTCGTGTACACGTTTGCCGCCCCGAACGTTACGCAGGCAGAGAACACAAACGACCCGAAATACGATTTTATTTGGAACATCGTAAACGCCGAGGATATTGTTCCGTCCGTTCCGCCCGCGCGACACAACTGGAAATGGAAGAAATTCGGTCAGATGCGCGTTATCGCAAATTATTGGAACACGGATCCGTCGCTCTATATGAACGAGTACCTGCCGCGCATGAACGAGTATTTTTCAAAGATGCTCGCGCGCGATTATGCGCCGTTCAAAAACGGGCCGTTCATTCAGATTCAAATTGCGCGCGTGCTCACGAATCTTTACAAGACCGTTGAGGCATATTACGGGAGCATGTTCGGTCTTCGCGGCATGGCGGAGGATATTTTCTGGAAAGTGTTTCCCGAGGACGAGGACGGCGAAAAAGCGCTCAAATCGCTCGGAGACGGCTCTGAAAAAGATGTGCGTGAGTCAAAAATCCTCTTGCATCTTCAAAAATCGATAAACGAAACCACCACGAACGGCTTTGATTACCTAAAGAACGCGTTTTTGGACATGCACGCGTGCGAATCGTATCTTTCATGGCTGCTCGCGTTTGACGAAAGCGAAGTGTATTCCTCGCTCGGAAGCAGCCAGATTGTCATCAGCGGAAGCTACGACTGCGCCGTGTATGATAATGAGGGCACGCTGCTTGCCCGCATTCGAGACGGCATTCTTGAGATAAAATCGCTCAAGATTCCCGTCAGTGCGTTTCCGCTCCCGAATAAAGTCATCATCGGCTTTCCCGGAAATCAGAATCTGAACGTCGTCATTCACAAAGACAGCCTGATTCCGACAGTCATTTCCTACGAAATCGAGCACTACGACGCGGCGGGCAGACTCCTCGGAGAGTCAGAAAAACACCGCTTGTTCCCGCAAGCTCGGCGCGTCATTTCGTTCAAAGCGGGCGATGTCACCCTGGAGAGCGATGAGATTGACTATCAGACGCTCAAAGGAAAAGACGCCGGCTCGCTCATCAGCGAGTACGATTTGCGGCAGAACATCAAATTCAACGTGCAGCTGGAGCTTGGCTTTACCTCCGACAGCATTTTTACCGCAGGAATCCGCACTGGCTCGCAGGCACTGTTTGGCACTATTCTCAACAGTTTTTCGACCAAAAATGCCGGAAAGGCGTTCGGTCTCTTGCTCGGTATCGGGCATCAGCAGCCGCTCTTTGGGCGCGTTTTGCTTGACCTCGAAGGCTTTAACAAACTCGTCTGGAGCTCAGATGATGTCGAGGGGCGCGAATTCAACGTTGTGCCGATGGGGCGATTCACGCTCTCATTCAAGCCGCGCCACCGCTTCCACTTTTTCGCGGGCGGTACCTTCGAACTTCACGTCGAAGACTTCAATGACGGCGCGTTCGACATGCTCAACCGCGACACAAATCTGCACGGCTTGCAATTGGGCGACAAGACTGAAATCATTCCGAGCTTTGTTTTCGGCATCCGCATGTAGGGGGAGCGCACTATGGTCACAGACATCATGATTCTCTGCAAAGTCGTGGACAATTTTGGCGATATTGGCGTTGTGTACCGACTCGCCCGCGCGCTCAGCGATGTGCGCCCGTCGTTGCACCTCACGCTCGTCGTAAGCAATCTTGAGAGCTTTCACGCGCTCGCTCCTCACATCGATTCCCAAAAAGCCATTCAAAACGTTCAGTACAACGGCTCTGCATGGACGATTCTCGATTGGAACCAAAAGAGTGCAGAACAGCCGTTTTCAGCTTTCAATTTTCCTTTTTCCATTATTTTAGAGTGCTTCCAGTGCGGGCGACCAGACTGGCTTGAGGAAATTCTTTTTGCCGATGACTTTAGCAAAACCGTGCACATTCTCAACATCGACTACCTCACCGCAGAAGACTACGCCGATGAATTTCACTTGCTCAAATCTGGCACGCGCAAAGCGACCATCAAAAAACGATTTTTCATGCCGGGCTTCACCGAAAAAACGGGAGGACTTATCATAAACGGAAAACGGAAAACGGAAAACGAAAAATTTTCAATTTTCAATTCTCACTTTTCAATCTTCTTCTTTGCCTACGACTTCGACTGCACTGCCCTTGTTGCGGGAATCGCGGACTTTCAAGCAAAAATGCGCGCAAAGCAGGCAGATTTTTCGGTCTGCGTGCTCGTTGCCGCAGGCATTTCTTCCGCTCCGTTTGAGAGCGCATGGAAAAAAGCCAATTGTCCGTTCAAAATAGAAAAAATTCCATTTTTGCCGCAGGAAGAATTCGATTCGTTCATATTGGACATGGATTTTTTGTTCGTTCGCGGGGAAGATTCGCTCGCACGCGCCTGCCTTTCGGGGATTCCGTTCGTGTGGCAGGCATATGTGCAGGACGAGAATTACCAGCTCGTAAAAGTGAACGCGCTGCTCGAACGCATGAAGCCATTTTTTGACGCAGCAGATTTTTCGCTCATCAGTACATTCTGGAATCAATTCAACGACGCATCGCTCGATAAAGGAACAGGGCTCGACTCAACACTGCTCAGCCGCCTTTTGTACGCCTCGTATACAAGCGATACGACGCCCCCCTCGCTAAAAAACAGCTTCCGCACATTCTCAGAACGGCTTATTCAAAACGGAGACCTTACGCAGAAACTGCTTGCATACATGGATTCGTTATAAGAGTCAAGAAGAGCCTTCAAAATCTTTCTGAGAGGCTTTTTGCCCTGATTTCATGAGCTGGCAGTCGTAGTATGCGCCGGTACGGAACACGAATTTTGAGGGGTTTTCGTCAGGAACGCTTAGATTATCGATAGAGAGCGATTGTTTTTCGGCATTGACCGCCGCCCAACCGTCATAATCGGCAAAGTTGATTGTTCGCAGCTGTTCGCACCCCGCAAATGCATGGACACCGATTTGCTCACAAGTCGCAGGAATTGAAACGGTAACCAAATTTGAGCACCGAGAAAACGCGTTTTCATTAATTGATTTTAGATTTTTAGGGAAATGAATCTCGCGCAAATTTTCGTTGCCTTGAAACGGGCTGTCATATATTTTTGCGAGCTCCGTGACCTGCGATAAATCGAGGGCAACGAAGACACAGCTTTCTTTGATGACACGTGCAAACCGATGCACCGTTTTGTTTCCAACAGTGCCATTTGCAATGACGCTCACTTCGCTGCCAGGAGGAAGCATGCCCAACGCGCTTTCAAAGTCAGAGCATTGCACGGAATTGCTTCCGTTGGACATTTTGACGAGTAGTTCATAAAAATCAGAATCATCATTTCCTTCATGAGAAACGACAATCGCCAGCTTAGAAAAATTCCGCATGATAGACCTCCTCTTCCCTCTAGTCTAACATGGTTTCAGTATAATTCAAGTTTTTTCAGCGATTTCCTGCCGTGTGCAGAATTTTGAAAAAGACACCGATAATAAACCATGTGTCTGTGTAAAAAGCGCACCTTCTTTCTCCTTCTGACGGTCTTTTTTTGTCTTCTCTCACCGCTCAGTGCATATGAGCGTGTCCCCGTTGTTTTAGATGCGCGTGGCATCGAACTGCATACCAGCTTTTACTGTTTTAACGATTTTTCTGAGGGGAAGAAAATTGCCGAAGAACTGTTTCATGTACGTCGATACGATGAATTGGCGCGCGGAAAACGCGAAAGGATGATTCCCGTACCGCTCGGAACACGGGTCGGCTACTATGACTACGCAATCTTCTGCTATGGCGCTGAATTCTGGCTGTTCGAAAACAAAAATGGCTTTCTCTGGGGCAGAGGCACATTGCTTGATTCACCACGGAATCAGTAAAAATACCACAAAATTTGTCCGAAACTGTAGATTTTAGAGATTTTAAACAATTCCTGTGCTATACTGTGTCCGTGAATGTAAAAAAGGTTGCTCTTTTTATCATACTGTTGCTTTCTCTGCTCTTGGCGTCATCGTGCGCGCCAGTCCGATTAGACACGGGTGAGCAAAAACCGCTTATCGATTTAAAAGACTGCTTTTATTGGGCACCATGTAGCGAAGAAAGCACCATCGAAGAAGCAGAATCGCTTGCATTCACGAAATTCTCAACGTTCGGCATGGCAAATATCAGGCGCGTTGCGGGCACAAATCAAAAGTACGTCTGGCTCAAGGCGGTCTTTGAAGTTCCTGAACCGCTCCGATATAAAACGCTCGGGCTTCTCATCTCCTATCTCCATTTTGCAGACAAAGTGTGGGTCAACGGCACGTATGTCGGTGGCTACGGTCAATTTCCACCGAACGAGAAAAGCTCGCTCTGGGGAAGCCACTTTTACGCGATTCCAGAACCGCTCATCAACGAAATTGGGCGCAATACCATCTACATCAAAGTGTACTGCCGTGGCAAAAGCGGCATCTCGGACAATATCGCTATCGGCGAGCTTGAGCGAATGCGCAGCCTCGACAACCTACATCAATTCCGCCAATCCATCATCTACATTTTCGCTGAAGGCGGCATGTTCTTCACGGCGATTCTGTTTCTGCTGATTTACATCTGGCGCAAAAAAGAACGCGAGTATCTCTCATTTTCGTTTCTTTGCCTCGCCTCAATGCTTTTTGTAGTGCCGTTTTTCGCCCCGATGCTTCCGCTCGACACGATGGGCGGCAATTCTTATCTCTTTTTCATCAAAAGCACGCTCTGCGAAGGTCTATACCTCATGACATTCTGCCTGTCGACCTTCATCATTGAATTTATCCGCAAGCGAGAGACAAAAAAATTCCGTACCGTACGCACTCTTTTACTTGTCCTCAGTTCGCTCATCACACTCGCAGCTCCCAGCTATGACGCGCTCATCAAAGTCACACCTGCCATGCTTCTGTTCTCTATCGTGCAGATGCTCATGGGATTCATCTTCGTTGCAAAGGCAATCTTTACCCACGAAACGCGCCGAAGCGTACTTGTGCTGTTTTCCGCATTCATTCCGCTCATCGCAACGATTATTCTCGACATCTTCGTCAAGCTGATAATTCAAAAAGTCGACTATCCCTACTTTACCCTGTTCGGGTGGCAAGGCTCTCTCATTGCATTCATTATCTTGCTGAGCGTCAAATACAATCGCGCGGTCGTCCAGAACGAATACCTCAATGTGCGACTCAAGCATGAAGTTCTCAAACAGACGCGCGAAGTCTCAATCAAAAACGCCAAACTTTCCGAAGAGATAAAACGTGCGGAAACCGATTTGGAAATGGCGGCGCTCGTACAAAAGAAATTCTTTCCCTACCCGCCGCGAACGCTCCGTGGATGGGATATTGCGGTGAGCTACAAGCCGCTCGACAAGATTTCAGGCGATATGTATGACTACTACGTCTCAAAAGAAAGTCTCAATGGATTCTCGCTGTTCGACGTTTCTGGGCACGGCATTGCGGCAAGCCTCGTCACCATGCTCGCAAAGAACATCATTTACCAAGCGTTCGTCAAAAACCGAAAAAAGAAAGAGACCGTCTCGCGCACGCTCTACGAAATCAACAAATCAATCCTTGACGCAAAGGGCGGCATCGAGAATTACCTCACTGGTGTCATGTTCAGATTCAGCGAATTCGACGAAAATGATGAGTGCCTTGTCGAAATGGCAAACGCAGGTCATCCGAATCCCATTCTTTACTCGGCAAAAAGCAACATCTGTGATGAAATTGAATCGGGGAACAGCGAAGAGCACCACGGCGCAATCGGCTTAGACTTCATTACGGTCGCCTTTCCGCAGATTTCATTCACGATGTCAGAAGATGACGTGCTCGTTTTCTATACCGACGGGCTTTCGGAAAGCACGAACAAGGCAAAAGACCAGTTCGGGAGCGAGCGCATCAAAAAGATTGTCAAAGAAAGCTACGCGAAAGACGCGCAATCCATCATGGAAGACATTATCGATGAGCTGCAAGCGTTCACTAAGGGCGAAAAACGCAATGATGACATTACGCTCGTCGTCCTCAAACGCGAAAATTCCGCGAACTACATCGAAGAACTCGGCGAGATTTAACCACAGATTACTTCTTACCGTAAGTGCGCTCTATCTCTTGAATCTGGTCGCGGATTGCGGCGGCTTCTTCGTACTCCAAGCGGTCGGCAAAGTCACTCATTTCTTTCTTTAACGCGTCGATGAGCTTTTTACGCTGCTTCGGGTCGAAGAGGTTCGCGCTCTTTTTGAGGACGGAAAGCTCCACTTCGGCGTTTTCGACGGCGTCTTGCTGCTGGCGAACGAGAATGTCCTGCACGGCTTTTGAGACGGTGTGCGGCGTGATTCCGTGCGCTTCGTTGTAGGCTTGCTGAATTTCACGGCGTCGGCGCGTTTCGGTGACGGTTTCTTTAATCGCGGGCGTGATGTTGTCGGCGTACATGACGACCATGCCGTTTTCGTTTCGTGCGGCTCGTCCGACAATCTGAATCAAACTCGTCGTGGAGCGCAAAAATCCGATTTTGTCCGCGTCAAGAATCGCGATAAAGCTCACTTCGGGAAGGTCGATTCCCTCTCGCAAAAGGTTGATTCCAATCAAAACATCGATTTCACCTGTTCTGAGCGACTTTAAAATCTCCACGCGCTCAAAAGTGTCGATTTCAGAGTGAATGTATTTGACTTTGAGGTTCAAGCCCAAAAGATAGTCCGTCAAATCCTCAGCCATTTTTTTGGTCAAGGTCAGAATCAGACTTCGCTCGCCCTTTTCGATTCGCGCTTTCACTTCCTTGTAAATGTCTTCCATCTGCCCTTCGCTCGGTCGAATGTCGATGAGCGGGTCGAGAAGCCCTGTCGGTCGGATAATCTGCTCGACAACCTGCGTTGACTGTGCGATTTCTTCTTTTCGCGGGGTTGCCGTCACATAAATCACCTGATTCATCTTTTTCCAGAATTCATCGGCTTTGAGCGGGCGGTTGTCAAGCGCACTCGGCAAGCGGAATCCAAAATCAACGAGATTCTGCTTGCGGCTTCGGTCGCCCTCGTACATCGCGCCAATCTGCGGCACGGTCACATGCGCTTCGTCAATCAGGCACAAAAAATCGTCGGGGAAATAGTGCAAAAGCGTTGCGGGCGGCTCGCCTGTTTTTCGCCCTGCAATCGGCGCGGAGTAGTTTTCGATTCCTGAGCAATAGCCCATTTCTTTCATCATTTCGATGTCGTAGGTCGTGCGCGTTTTGAGCCGCTCGGCTTCAAGCATTTTCCCCGTCGCCTGCAAAGTTTCCACGCGCTCTTCAAGTTCCTTTTGAATCCGCTCGGTGGCAGAAAGAAGCGCGTCATGCGGTACGACGAAGTGCTTTGCGGGGTAGAGTTGCAATTCGTCAAGTTCTTCTTCGGTTTTTCGCTCAACAACATTGAATCGCTTGATGCTCGAAATTTCGTCAAAATCAAGCTCAATTCGATAGGCGGTGTCGGTTTCCATGTACGGCGGATAGACTTCAATTACATCGCCACGAACGCGGAAATTTCCCCGCTCCAAAACCATGTCGTTTCGCTGATACTGAATCGAAGCCAAATCCCGCTCAAATTTGCGCAAATCAAGAATTTCGCCCTTTTCGATGTGGACGCGCATTTCTTTGTACAAATCAGGCATACCCAAGCCGTAAATGCAGCTCACCGTTGCCACTACAATCACATCGCGCCGTTCCATGAGCGAGTAGGTTGCCGCCAATCGGAGCTTGTCAATCTCGTCGTTTGTTGCCGCGTCTTTTTCGATGTACAAATCCCGTGCGGGCACATAGGCTTCCGGCTGGTAATAGTCGTAGTACGAGACAAAATATTCGACCGCGTTGTGCGGAAAAAATGACTTGAATTCGCGGTAGAGCTGGGCGGAAAGCGTTTTGTTGTGGCTGATGATGAGCGTTGGTCGCTGCACTTTTTCGATAATTTTTGCCATCGTGAAGGTTTTGCCTGAGCCTGTCACGCCCTTCAATGTCTGAAAGCGGTCGCCGTTCAAAAATCCCGCCGCCAATTTTTCGATTGCCTCGCCCTGGTCTCCCGAAGGAGCGTAGGGGCTTACGACTTCAAATTTACGCATGAGTATATTCTAGCCGATTTTCGTAAACTGTTGAATATCTCATAAAAAATTGCTAAAATTATCTATCTGAAATTTTATTCTAATTTTTGAGGTAACATATTATGTTGATGACAAACGAAATCAAAGTCGGAACAGCGTTCATGTATGAGGGAAAAGCTCTCATCGTTCAGAAAATGCTCGGTCAGAAGTCTGGTCGCCAGGGCATGGTTACAAAACTCCGCGTTGCTGACATCGTAACAGGCGGAACTCAGGATTTGGGTCTCGACGCTGGTGAAAAATTCGAAGAAGTCGAATTGGTCGAAAAAAATGTAAAACTTTCTTACATCGACGGAAACGACTATCACTTCATGGATCAGGAAACTTATGACGACATCACTTTGGAGAAGGACTATCTCGGCGACAATGCTGGCTACATCTCTCCCGATGATGACTATGATGTCAAAATCACTTACTACAACGAAAAACCGGTCGGTGTTCGCTTGCCGATTCAGGTTACCCGCACCATCACTTACTGTGAGCCTGGCATTAAGGGCGACACGTCTGGCAAATCAACAAAGCCGGCAACGCTCGACACAGGCATGGAAGTCAAAGTGCCGTTGTTCTGCAACACCGATGACCGCATCGTAATCGACACTCGCGACGGTTCATTCGTAGAGCGCGCTAAAGACTAAACCACAGATTAACACAGATTTTCACAGATTATAATTTTCTGTGTGCTATAAAACACCTCAGTCGCATTGCTCTTATGAGAAATATGACTGAGGTGTTTTTTTGTATGCTTTCGGCATGGCAGATGAAAGTGTATTCTTCGGTTGAGCAAAAACAGGCGTAGGCGAGGTTATGCCACGAATCCGCTTTGCGCGGCGAGCGAAGCGAGTCAAATTCCTTATACGCGCACCCGCGGATTTTAGTGGTCAAGCGCTTTCGTTTTTGCGCTTGCTTATGTTCTCGCCGAGAGCCTGTTTTTGTTTTTACCAATACAATTCACTTTCAAACGATGTGCCTTCTTCGGTTTTGCCTACAATCGTGAGTTTTTTTTCGGCTTCGTTCACTTTGCCGAAAATTTCGAGCGTTTGACCGAGTTTTGCTTCTTTTGCGTAGTTCAACCGGAAGTCGGTGAAGGCGGCATCTCTTACGTTTTCGGGAATTGCGTTTGCGACGAACGCTCCGTAGCGCGCGTTGTTCACATGGTTGTTTCCGTCGATGTCTGAGTATCTGATTTTCCATTCATCCCACTTTTCTAAATCTTCGGGAATCTGAATTTTTCCGTATTTCATGCAATCGTGTTCTTTTGAAGTCTCAACAGGCGCGCGCATGTCGAATTTTTTTGTGGGAATGATTCGGTGCAGGGCGGGATCGACCAAAAGCCATGAACTTAAGCCTGTGATGAGCGGCTCACCCTCTGGTGTTTTGAATTCGTAGGCGCGGACGAGCTGGAGCGGCTCTGCCTTTTCTTCATACGTGGTGAACACATAATTCTCGTTTTCGCGCGGAAATCGGTGGAAGCGGAATGCGACGCGCGAGACAAGGCAAGCGTATCCGTGTTCGGTGAGCGTGTCCCGGTCCATGCCACGCTGGGCGTAATCTTCAACCGCCATGTCGCTCGTCACTTTTAAAAGCTCGTACAAGCTCATTTTTTTGGCGGAATCGCTCTGTGAGAACTGAACTTTATGCTCGCTGTGAAACGTAATTCCGTCTTTATCATACCATTGCTTAAATTCTGTCATATTTTTACCTCATTTATTTTGACACGGAAACGCGAGAAAAGTTTTAAATTTTATAGTGACCCCAATGCGATTCGAACGCACGACCTTCCGCTTAGGAGGCGGATGCTCTATCCAGCTGAGCTACGGGATCGAAAAGTAGTTGAATTATAGCAAAATCTCCGTAAGATTGCAAACTTCTTCCGCGCCGCTCACAAGGATTCCGCCCATGCCAAGCTCAATCGCGAGCGCAAGGTCGATGTCGTAGCGGTCGCCAATCGAAATGCAGTCTGAATAAGTGATTTTTTCGCCCGAAGCACGCACGCCCTGTGTTTCAAAATGCTCGTTCGCTTTTTCGATTGCCTTATCCAAGATTTTTTTTGAGGGCTTTGAAGCCATGCACGTGTCCAAGCCGACAATTTCGGGAAAGAATTCAGAAATACCGATGACTTCAAGCGTTTTTCTCGCTGGCTCAACGGGATTATTCGTCACGCACATCATATAGAATTTTTTGGAAAGCTCGGTAAGAGAGGAAATCAATGTTTCGTCGCTGTGAAGATAATCGGCGGGGTTAAAAAGCGTCTTGCGCCATTCGATGCTCGTTTCAATCGACACGCCGAAACTCGTGAACAAATTGCCGAGCGAAATTTTCTGTCCGTTGTGGTCAGCCGCCCATTTTCTGCGGAAGTCAGCAATCATATTCCGCGCGCCGTCAGCCGAATAGCCATTCAGAGCCGCCCAATGCCGAATCTGTGAGTCAATCTGCTCGTGCGCATACTCGGGGCAAGTGTACAGCGTGGAATCAATGTCAAAAATGAGAACGCGCGGGTTCGGCGGAAGATTGAATGTTTCCATGTTATGCTCCCAGCAAAGCGAACACCGCTTCTTCAATGTCGTCAAAATCGCCGAGCGCAACACGAGCCAAAATCAAATCGCCGAGCAATTCCGCGTCAGCGCACGGCATTTTCTTGATTTTTAAGCCCGTCGATTTTTCTTTTTGTGCAATCAAATCTGCGTTCAACGCCTGCCCGCCCGTAATCGTCATGCACTCAGGAAAATACTCACCATTTGCCGTTGCCGCCTCACGAAGCAAGCTGATTCCATGCGTAAGTTCATTAAAATTTCTCACAGAGGACACAGAGTTCACAGAGAGATTTATAGTATTGGAACTATTTTCGCACAAAAAAGTTTCTCCGTGTACTCTTAAGCCTACGCAACATAGTTGCTTCGGAGAATCGCTAAAATTGCTATGCAATTTCTTAACGCTCCCTATCTGTGAGGAATTTAAAAGGTATGACAAGTTCCACAGTCCGGGAATTGCGCTTGGGAGCGTGCGTAAGCCCTCGGCGAAAATCGGCTTTGCGGTGCAGAGGTTCAAGCCTTCACTCGTGCCAGCGCGGTCACAGAGCCGACCAGGAAAAATCGTTCCCGTGCCTAAAAGCGCGACCACAAAATCTGGTGCGCCTGCAAACACGAACGTTCCTTCAAGCAAGCCTGTTTCAAGCGCGGCTTTTTGTGTGATTTTTCCTGCGAATGCGCCCATTTTCACAAACGGCGGCAGTTTTTGCAGGTCAGAATCGGAAAATCCGCAGTTTTTGAGTTCTTCTTCCGTCCAATACGCGGGTAAAAATCGTTCTTCGGGCAAAATCGCAACCGACTCGCCCGTGAGTTCGTGAATCAAAAATTCTGGTGCGCCAAAAATGTGCGCGCTCAGTTGCCACTCATGAGTAAAAAGCGATTTAAATCCTAAAAACCGCGGAATAAAAAGTGATTTCGTGTTTTTTACAGCATCGCGTTTTATTTTATGCCTGCCCATGCCAAGCATAAACACATCGCTGTATAAAAGCGTCCGGTAATTCTCGGAAATGACCGTGGGACCGTTACCGCTCACACAGATTGCTTCTATTGCATAGTCAGGATTTTTCTCGCGGAGTTCAGAAAGTGCAGCTTTGAGCGCGGGTAGATAATACTGTGCGGAATTCTGTTCTCGAAACGCACACGCAGGAAACGCCTGCCGCGAGACAAAAATCTCGTTTTTGGTGAGATTGTCGGGCAAAAGTGCGGCTTTAAGCGAGGAAGTGCCGATGTCAACGCAAAGAATTGTATCAATCATTTATATACAAAAAATCACCGCATGGATGCGGTGTTAAAGCAAAGAGAGAATTTTCTGAAAGAAAATTCTCGTACGAATCAGAAAATCCATGGATGGATTTTCTGTTCGAATTAGTCAGCTTTTTCAGCCTTGTCGATTTCTTTACTGTCTTTTTTAATGAGCTTGTCGATAATCGTGCGGTTGTCGAGCAAATCGCTCAACGACTGGTCGTGGTGGATTCGCGTGATGACATTCGCGAACAAGCCCGTGACATTTGTGGAAATGAACCATTCTTTGTCTTTTAAATCGGGGTGGTAGACCGCATTTGTACCGATGACGCGATAGAAAAGCCCGTCTTTGTAGGCCTGATCGAACAATTCAACCGCATTTCCCGTAAAGAACGGAAGCGAAATCGCCGCGATGACCTTTGTAGCTCCGTTGTTGTGCAAGAATTCCATCGCTTTGAGGAGCGTGCCGCCCGTGCCGAGCATATCGTCAGCAAGGAACGCAACTTTGCCCTGCACATCTCCGAGCAATTTGACGCTCTTGATGTTCGTGTTTTTTGCGTCCTGCGTGACCACCGAATAATCGCGCTCTTTGTAAATCATCGCCAAAGGAACTTTAAGACCTGTGGCGTAGAATTTATTGCGGTCAATCGCGCCCGTGTCCGGGGAAACGACAACCAAGTCTTCTTTGTTTGGTCCCGAGAGATTCACGACTTTCGCAAGTTCGCGAATAATTTGATAAGAAGCGTGCAAATTGTCGAGATACGTTGTGTTGAACGCGTTGACGATTTCGCGTGAGTGAATGTCGAGCGTGATGACGCGGGTGACGTGCTTTAGTTCGTAGATGTGGCAGAGGAGCGACGCGGTGAGACCTTCTCGGCTCTTCTTTTTGTGCTGACGGCTGTACGGGAACGCCGGGAGAACAAGCGTAATTGATTTTGCGCCCGCCTGCTGAACGGCATCAATCGTAACAAGGAGCGTCATAACATGGTCGTTGACCGAGAATGTGACCATATTCTTTCCGCCATTCATGGGAATTGGCTCGTGGTTTTCGGCATCTTGGAAGATATAGATGTCTTTTCCGCGCACACAGTCAAGCAATTCAGCTTTGATTTCGCCGTTTGCAAACCAAGTGAACTGTGTGTTGATTTTGAACACTGGCGGACGATATTTATCGGTTGAACCGCGCACCACTAAGTCAGAAGTGGCAAGGTCGTTTCGGAAATTGATGTCCTGAACAAGTTTGTCCTTTTCAAGATTGTATCGTTTTGAGATGACATCGCTCTTAAGCGCAAAACGATGTTTATACATGTGGCGAAGATGAGCGATAACTTCATCGGCAAAGACTGCGCCACCCGGACAAGCGACAACACCAAGATTAGTCGGTTCTGAATACGGCATGTAGGTCTCCAAAAAATTCGATGCCCTATTTTATCTTTTTAAGGAATAGTGGTCAATGTAAGAAGTGATAGAAAAGCATCCTTGACGCATACGAAAAAACTCGCAAGAATATTGACAGTTGAGGTATCATCTTTTATGGAAAGTTTGAAATGGATTGTGCTTGCCTTAGCAGTGGCGATGTACGCACTGGTGATTGCAAAGCAAGACAAAAAAGTGATTTTTACGACGGTGGCGGCGGTGGCGGTCATCATTTTGGGAATCGTGTTTCCGGGGGCGATTTTTACGACCGCTACAGAAAGTGACGGCAGGTTGTACGCACTCACGCACGCGTTTTCTTCGCTCGTGAACTGGAATGTGCTGATGATTTATGTCGGAAGCATGACGATTGCCGCGCTCTTTTTGTATTCAAAAGTACCCGCGAAAATCGCCGACTGGATTGTGCGCGTAAGCCCTTCAACGGGAATCGCGATTGTTCTGATTCTCGCGATGACGGGCATTATTTCGATTTTCGTTGAGAATGTGGCGACCGTGCTTGTGATGGCACCAATTGCCCTTTCGCTCTGCAAAAAACTCAAAATGAACCCGACGATGTTCATGGTCGGCTTGGCGGTGATGTCGAATCTTGAAGGAACGGCAACGCTTGTGGGCGACCCACCGAGCATGATTTTTGCAAGCTATGCAGGCTACACGTTCAACGATTTCTTTATTCATGCGGGGAAACTTTCGATTTTCTTCGTTGTGCAGGCAGGCTTGCTCGCGGGCTGCGTGTTCTTTTACGCCGTGTTCCGAAAACTCCGCGACAAAACCGAAGTTGAGGGAGAGCCGATTATTTCCGTTGTGCCGGCAATTCTTTTGCTCGCGCTTATTTTCGGCTTGGCGGCAATTTCCTTCATTCCGAACGAAATTCCGTTTCTTTCGGGTGGTTTCGTCATGGCTCTCGGAATTTGCGGTGTGCTCTGGTATCTTCTTTCGCAGAAAAAAACGGGTGGCGAAACGTGGGAGCTCATAAAAGGCTTGGACTGGGAGACAATCGCGTTCTTAATCGGCATTTTCGTTGTGGTGGGCGCAATCAGCGAAACAGGCTTGCTCAAAGATTTCGCAGACTTCCTTTCAGAAATCACGGGCGGAAGCAAGGTCGCGGGCTTTGTGCTTGTGCTTGCCGTTTCGATTTTGATTTCGGGCTTCGTGGACAATGTGCCGTACATCATCGTCATGCTCCCCGTGGCGGGCAATATGGCTGAAAGCATGGGAATCCACCGCGAATTGTATCTTTTCGCGCTTTTGATTGGCTCATGCTTGGGCGGAAACCTTACGCCGTTTGGAGCGAGCGCAAATGTGGTTGCAATGGGAATCGTCAAAAAGGAAGGCTACCCGATGTCGTTCGGAAAATGGCTCAAACTCGGTGGCACTTTCACACTCATTACGACCGCCGCCGCCGCGATTGTGCTGTGGATTTTGTGGGCGTAAAAAAAAATCCCTGATTTTTTCGGGGATTCGTCTTGCTACACATCCAAACTGAATACTGCGCCAGACTGAGGGGCAACTCCTGCTAAGCCGTAGCCTGTCGCTTGTGCAATCTGCACATTCGTCTGAATCTTGCTCTGCGTGCTCTGAATGAGCGCGTCGAGCTGAGAATCGCTCATTTCTTCAGTTTTAACATCAAGTTTCGGCTGATTTTTCATGGAAATCAGCTGGTTCAAGAGCGAATTGAGAATCTGAATTTTTGAAATCGAAACGCCCTGCTGATTCGGCTTGGCGGCAACTCCAGTTACATGATCAAAGTGAGCGTAAATGACATTTGACTGCGCGACCGGAACGTACAATTTGCCGTGTCCGCTTGAGACAACGCCTGAATAATTATAGCTATTTGCGTTTAATGAAACTCCGTTTACCATAATCTCACCTCACTGCTCCCACCAAACTTTTTATCTAGTTACAGTATCGGAATTTACGGAGAGATTATTAGAAAAATGTTAATTGAACTGATTGCGCCAGACGGTAATGCGCTCGTCTATGGATTTGACGGCGGTTTCAGAATCGGTGTCCGTGACATCGGAAAGATACGGAATAATCACGCGCTCTTTAAGGCTTTCCCAGCGCGAGGGAAGCGCAAGCGGCGCGACAAGAGAATCTTCGGCGGGCATTTTTCCAAGCAAGGTTTTGTAATAGGCAGGGAACACGCGCTCATTCACACTTTTTATCGAGGAAAATCCGCTGCAAATGCCGAATGTCTGCGTGTCGAGATTCATGCGCATAGAACGCTCAAGAAGATTTTTCTGCGTGGATTCCGAAAAGAACCACTCGATGAACGCGTAGGCGGCGCGGGCATTTTTCGTCTTTCGGTACAAACCGAGGCTCGTGATGTCATCGTTCACGAAAATTTTTCCGTCTTTTGAAAACCATCGAAACGAAATAGTTTCAGTCTGCTCGCTCGGAATGTCAAAAAACACATCGCTTTTGATGTACGCGAACAAGCACCGTTCAGAATCGACGAGTTTTTGCTTTGGCGCGTAGAGATATTTGAACGAAAAATCCTGTTCAGCCGTCCTCCCGCCGTTTTTGTCGCGGCTCCAGTTTTTCAGATACGAGACCGTCGAAGCAAGCGAATCGGCATTCCACGAAAAAACCGTTCCCTTCTCGCCGAATTCCGCACCGCCCGCCTTTGCAATCTGATAGATGAAATTCGCATCCCATGAAGGCGCATAGCCCATTTTTACGAAGACATCATTCTCAGACTTTTGATTAAAACTCCCCGCCGAATCGCGAAGCATGTCGGAATCAATCAGCATGCTCTCGCCCACAAGGTCGTGGTTTTTCTGCGAGAAAATCACCGTGGGCAGGTTGAAGCTCACGGGAATAATGTACTGCCGACCGTTGATTTTTCCGTATTCGAGGAGCGGGCTGTACATTGACGATGGATGAATCTGACTTCGGTTAAACACGCGGTCAACTGCCGCAAAATTCTTTTTGATTCGGGAATTGCGCAAATACGAGCCGATTACGATGTCGGGATTTTGCTCGTCTTTTGCAGGCGGAAGCGACACGGCGAGCTTGTCTTTGTACACGACGACCGCCTTTGCCTTATTCTGCGCGACATTGAAAAATTCCACATACGAAACGATTTCAGGTCGGTCAGTCCAAATCACCACAGGGCGAGACTCACCGCAAGAGATAAAAAGAAAAAAGGAAGAAAGAAAGAAGAAAAACTGAACTACAAAACGAAATAATCTTTTCAAATTGAATTTCCATATTTGTCACACGGATTCGATTTTGCTAACGCAAAATCACAAGAAAAAGTTTAAAAAGGGATTCCGTAGGAATCCCCAATCCGTGTGACATTATTTTATTTTGCGAATTTCTCCGCAGTTTCATAAATCACGGTGTACACTTCGTCGATTTTTTCTTCGTCAACGGAACTAAACGCGACTCGGAGCGTGCTTGAATCGATTGAGATTGTGCCAATCTGCTTTTCGTGCAAGATTTTAAGGCGCAATTCCTCGGCATCGCACTTAGTTTTAAAGCTCATGAAATAGCCCGAATTAAACGGAAGCGCTTCCAAAACTGACGATGTGTGAGAATCAACGAAGGCACGCACTTTTTTGTAGCGTTTTTCGAGCATATCGCGGAACGCCTTTTTTTCTTCTTCGATGTTTGGCTCTGAGAACGCTTTGAGCGAAATCGACTGGCTCGGAGTTGAAGAACAGCTCACCGATGAGCGAATCAAGCCCATCAACTTTTTTTCGAGCGCAAGATACTGCTCGTCGCTCAAGCCTTTTCCGCCGAATGTGAGGAAGCCACAGCGGAATCCCCACACGAAATCTTCTTTTGTTGGTCCGTCGATTTTGACCGCAAGGATATTCTCGTGCAAGTCGGCAAATTCTGCAAAAAGCGACTGCGGGTAAATGTCCTGCTCGTAGTTGAGACCGAAATATGCGTCGTCGTCCCACACGATGACCTTCGCGCCCTTTTCGGCAACTTCTTTTACTGCCTGAACAATCTGCTTTGCCTCGGCATTCGTGGGAGAGTAGCCGCTTGGATTCTGCGGAAAGTTGAGCAATACACGCACGGAGCCAGATTTTGCCTCGATTGCAAGCGCGGTTTTGAAAGATTCGATGTCAAAGCCACCGTTGCGGAACAAATTGAATGTGTGAAGCTCTGCCCCACGGCGCGTTTCGACAACGAGCGAATAATTATCCCAAGAAGGATTTGCCGCCAAAAGCGGATGATTTGAATCAACGAACAAATCTGAAAGATATGAAATGCCTGCCGTAAGCCCCGGAACGACCACCGGATTTGAAATTGATTTTCCCACAAGCCCCGGATTTTTTTTGAGCATGAGTTCTTTCCATTTTTTGCGCAAGTCAGGATTTCCCGCCGTGGGAGTGTATGAGACGAATTCTCCAGAAGAAAGCTCGGGCGCGTATTTTTGAACAGAAGGAAGAATCGCCGGCTTTCCGCCCACAATCGTTGTGCCAATCGTAGCGTTCGCGACCTTTCCGAACTGTTTTGCTTCGCCGCCCTGCGAAATGATTCCTCGTGGGAAGAAAATGCGAGTTCCTAAATCAGAGAGAAGTTCCCCCGCGACCGTGCCACGGAGCGTGTCATTCAATTCTTGTGCTAATGGATTTAACATGATGAACTATTCTATCTAGTGAAATATTCAGTGTCAATTAAAATTCTGCATAAATATTCAAGGAAATTGCATATTTTTGCATAAAAGCGTACGGTCTTCCAACCTAGAATCTCCGCATAAAAAAAGCTATACTGCTCTCAGGAAAAACATCATGAACGAAAAATACACGGAATATAAAAATCTCGTTTCCGAAGTAAAAGCAGAAGCTGCGAAACGAATTGTCGGGCAGAGTCAGGTGATTGACGGCATTCTCACGGCTCTCGTGTGCGGCGGTCACATTCTGCTTGAAGGCGTGCCGGGCTTGGCAAAAACGCTCGCGGTCAAAACTTTCGCCGAAATTTCAGGGCTTGACTTCAAGCGAATCCAGTTCACGCCCGATTTGCTCCCTGCCGATGTGAGCGGAACGCTCATTTACGAGCAACTGTCAGGGAAATTCTCGGTGCGAAAAGGCCCGGTCTTTACGAATGTGGTGCTTGCCGACGAAATCAACCGCTCGCCTGCGAAAGTGCAATCCGCGCTCCTTGAAGCAATGGCAGAAAAACAGGTGACAATCGGCGAAGAAACGCACGCGCTCCCCAAGCCGTTCATCGTGCTTGCCACGCAAAACCCGATTGAGCAGGAAGGAACTTACAATCTTCCCGAAGCGGAACTTGACCGCTTTCTTTTAAAGGTGCTCGTTCCCTACCCCACTCCGCAGGAAGAAGTCGCCATCGTAAAAACGGCGGGAAAAGCACATGAAGTTCCCGTGCAGAAGATTCTTTCGGCACAAAAACTCGAAGAAATGCAGAATCTTTTAAACGAAGTGACTTGCGACGATAAAATCGCCGAGTACATCGTTTCGATTGTGGGCGCGACCCGTCCCGTTCAAGAAAAAAAGCAGGCGGCAAACATCGCGATGCGCTCGCTCCCCAAAAAAGACGACATTTCGCGCTACATTTCGTTCGGAGCTTCCCCACGAGCGGGAATCGCGCTCTTGCAAACGGCAAAGGCTCACGCGCTTTTTTCTGGGCGCGATTTCGTGCTTCCCGAAGACATCAAGGAATCCGCGCTTTCTGTGCTCCGCCATCGAATCGTGCTTTCGTATGAAGCGGCGGCAGACGGCGTTACGAGCGATGATTTGATTCAGAAGATTTTGGAACTCATGCCGCTCCCGTAAAAAAAATGAATATCACCCGACTTGCACAAAGAGCTTCTTCTCTCAGGCTTTCTGCCATCGCGCTTGCCGAAAACATGCGGAACGGCAGCTTTAAGTCGCTCTATCGCGGGCAGGGAATCGAATTCAGTGATGTGCGCGAATATTTGCACGGCGACACGGTGCGCTCAATCGACTGGAATGTGACGGCTCGCATGGGCAGGGCGTTCATCAAACAATATGAAGAAGACCGTGAGCTTTCCGTTTTTTTGATTCTTGACTGCTCGCGCTCTATGGAACTCGGCTCTTCCCTCACGCGGCTCGAAGCGGCAACCGAGGCGGCGGCTTTGCTTCTTCTGGCGTGCGAGCACAATGCGGGTGCAATCGGCGCAGTCTTTTTTGACGGGAAGATTCAGTTTTCTTGTCCGCCGAAAGCAGGGCGCGAAAACTCGATGATGATTCTCTCAAAGCTCGACAAGCTTACTACTATCGAAGAATCTGAAAAATCTGACGGCTCGGTGCTTTCAAATGCGATTCAGGGTGCGGCAAAACTGCTCAAAAAACGCTCGCTCGTCTTCATTCTCTCGGATTTTCGTTCGGCAAAGTGGGAAAAGCCATTCGCCCAACTCGCGCAAAAACACGATGTGGTCGCCGTAAGAATCACCGACCCGAGCGACACGGAACTCGCCGAGATGGGCACGATTCCGTTTTATGACGCGGAAAGCAAAAAAAAGAGCGTTTTTCCCACGCTTTCACGGAGATTCAAGGCAGAATGGCGCGAGGCGAACCAAAAACGCACGGAGCAATGGAAAGATTTCTGCGCAAAGCACGGAGCAAGCCCGCTCACGCTCTCAACCGAAGAAGACGCGGTGATTGTCTTGCAGCGATTTTTCAAGCAGAAGGCGAGGTAAAAAAAAGTAAAAATGAAACGATTTTCCGCGCTTTTCTTTGCCCTTTTTTCGCTTTTTCTCGTTCCGATTGTGCCCGCTCACAGCGAAAATTTGCAAATCGTCATGCCGCGGCTCATTTATATTGGCGACACGGTTGAAATCCGCTACGTGTTTCATTCTGACGCACTGATTTTTGGCGGCGACTTTGCAGAAAAACCGTCCGCAACGATTCCGCTCCGCACTGACTACGAATTTTTTCTCGCGCATGAAGCTGATTTTTGCGTGAAAGCCGCTTCGCTCGAAAAACTCAATTCCGAATACACGCTGAATCTCACCGTGATTCCGTGGAAGACGGGCTTTTTGCAGATTCCGCCGTTCAGCCTCACTTCGCTCGTCGCGTTCTCGCAGAATGAAAAGATTGTCGGAACAAGCCCTGTAATGACAGGAAATCGCTCAAGTACGCCCTTTATCGTCTCGCTTTCGCCGATTGAAGTGAAATCGCTCGTGCAAAAGACGGGAAACCACTCATTTTTGCCCCAGGCAAGCCCGCTCGTGCTTCCGGGAACGACCGCGCTCCTCGTGTTTCTTGCGATTTTTGCGCTCGCCGTGTTTTCTGCGCTTCTCTTTGTGCTGTTGCATCTTCCGCGCGTTGCCCGCTTTATCGAAAATCTGACCGCGCTCTATTCGCTCAAAAAGAATTCCCGAAAGGCGGTCAAAAAAATCCGTGCGCTTCAAAAAGAATCAGAAAAAATCCCCTCGGACAAAGATTTTGCAGAAGGGCTTCAGCACATTCTCCGCGCGTTTTTGCACAAACGATTCGTCCACGATTTTTCTTCCGTCACCACGAACGCACTCTACCCGCTTTTCGTTGCTTTGTGCGGCGGTGATTTGGGAGAGCATCAGGAAAACGCAGTCGAACATCTGATTGCGCTTTTTAACCGACTCGATTTTGTTCGATTTTCGGAACATGCTCGCTTTCTTTCTGCAAGCGAGAACAATGGAAAGAACGAACGGGATTCCGTATGCGAAAATGCAATTACAATGATAAAAGAATTTGACGATGACAGTGATTTTGAAGAAAAAGAGGAGAAAACCGTATGATTCAGTTTGAGCATCCGCAGGCATTTTTCTTTCTCGCCGTAGTTCCGCTTTTGTTCGTGCTTCGTCGCCTCGGCGTTTTTTCAAAAATCGCCTTTCCACTCACAATTTCTGACTGGCAAGGGAAATCATTCGTCTACACGGACTCGCTTTCAAAAATCGGCTCGTTCTTTTTCCATCTCTGCGCGATTTCTGCCTTCATGCTGTTGGTTGTTGCGCTCGCAAATCCGATTATCCGCAATCGGGAAAAAATCTACACTTCGCGCGGAACGGACATTCTTTTCGTGCTGGACACGAGTCCTTCAATGGCGGCTCGGGATATTTCGCTTGCAAACGGGCAAGTCACGCGCCTTGAAGCGGCAAAACTCGGAATCAAAACGCTCGCTTCTTCTGAAAACGGCGCGAATTACGGCTTGGTGGCGATGGCAAGCGAAGCTGCGTGCATTGTTCCGCCCACGAGCGACATCGAACTTTTTTTGAAAGGGCTTGATTCGCTTTCGGTGGGCGAATTCGGCGAGGGAACGGCACTCGGAATCGGGCTGAGTACGGCGATTTACCACCTTTCGGCAAGTTCCGCGCCCAAAAAGTGCATTGTTCTCATCACTGACGGCGAAAATAACGCGGGTTCGCTCCACCCCGAAACGGCGGCGGCACTTGCCACCGAGAACGCAATCACGCTCTACTCGTTCGGAATCGGCACAAAAGGCTCAGTTCCCATCGAATACATCGACAAAAAAAGCGGCACGGTTCATTCGGGCTTTTACGAATCCGACTTCGACACCACGCCGCTTGAAACGCTTGCTTCGATTGCGGGCGGCTCGTACTTCGGCATTGAGTCTACGGCAGTTCTTTCTGCCTCGCTTTCGGCAATCGCCCAAAAAGAAGATTCTGTGCAGACTTTCCACTATCGCTCAAACGACACGAATTGCTACGCGACATTTCTGTTGCTTTCGGGAATTTTCTTTATGCTCGCCTGGTTCATTCGGCGAATTGTGCTTTCAGAGGTGCTGTAATGACGGAACTTTCTTCTTTTTCAATCGGAAATCCTCAATTCTTGCCTGCAATTCTCTTGATTCTGCCCGCGCTGTTCTTTGTGGGAGCGAAATTCAAAAAAATCGAACGGAATCTTTCGGCTTCTCAGAATCAAAAAACACTCTCTTCGCTTAAAATTTCGCTCTTTTTGCGGACGCTCTTCCGCTCGCTTGCCTGGATTTGTGCCGTTCTCGCGCTTTGTGAAATTTCCTTTGGCTCAAAAAAAATTCCCGTGCATAAAAGCGGAAGCAATGTCTCGTTTGTGTTCGACATTTCCTATTCTATGCTCGCAAAAGATGCTCCCTCACGGCTCACGCGGCTCGATGCGGTAAAACTCTACGCTTCTTCGCTAATTGAACACCTTTCTGGCTCGTCATTTTCGGCGGTGCTCGCAAAAGGCGACGGATTTACGGCGATTCCCGAAACGGAAGATGCCGCCGCCATGCTCAATCTGCTTGAAAATCTCTCGCCCACGCTCATGAGTTCGGGCGGCTCTTCGCTCGGAAAGGGAATTGAGGCGGCTTTGAACGCGATTCCGAAGAATTCGGCAAAATCAGAATACATTTGGGTGTTCACGGACGGCGACGAAACGGATTCACGGCTCGAAAAATCGCTTGAACTGGCGGCAAAAGCGCAGATTCCCGTCACGATTGTTGGCTTCGGCTCTGAAACAGAAAGCGAAATCACGGCGGGCGATGGAAAAACGCGGGTCAAAACGGCACTCCGCGCACAAAAAATGACGGAAATCGCAGATTCGGTGAACAGCAAAGCCGCTTCTTTCTCGTTTTCGGCACAAAAATCACCCGTGGGCTATGTCGATTCAAAATCGCAAGGTTCGGCGTGGCAGCTTTTAAACCAAATCACGCGCACGGCGGGCGAAGACGAAGAAAGCACGCTCGCTTACGAAGTCAAGCAAGTCAATCGGCACGCATTTTTCATATTTTGGGCGGTCGTTTTTCTGATTCTTTCGTTCGTGGTGGCGGAATTCAAACTTGCTCCACTCAAAAACAAACATTTCCGCTCGATTCTTGAAAAATCGCTCGTTTTTGTGGCAGTTTTTCTTTTCGCTTCGTGTTCTTCCGAAAAAAAACAGATTCTTGAAGGCGCATGGGCATGGTATGAAGGCAAATACACGACGGCAACGGCGGATTTTCTCACGGTGGCTCACCGCGCAGGCGAAGATTCGCTTGCAAAAAGCTATGCAATTTTCGATTTGAGCGCGACGTATGTTTCAATGGGCGAACTTGACGCGGCGCACAAACGGCTTTCGGAGCTGAATCTTGACGATGAAACGCTCCCGAGCGATGTGCGAAGTGCGGCATTCTACAATCTTGGGCTGATTTCGGCACAAAAAAATGACTATGCGCTTGCAGCGAGCTACTTTAAGCGGGCGATTCTCGCGGATTCCAAAAATCTGAATGCGAAAATCAACCTTGAACTCTGCGAGCGCGAAGTCACGCAAAAACAAGCGAATCAAGCCGAGAGCGAAATGCAGTGCGTGAACGAAGAAAAACAAACGAATCCCGACATGAAAAACGAAATTTTCACTCTGATTCGGGAAAATGAAGGCAAAAAATGGCGGAACATGAGCGACGGCGGGGAGAAAAACGATGATGTCTTGGATTATTAGATGTATTTTTCTTTTTTTTGCGCTTCCTCTGTTCGCCCTGCCCTCTGCGCGCGAATTGCGTGATTTAAAAGTAACGCCTCGTTCGGAGATATTTTTCACGCAGATGGAAAATTGCTACGCACTGGAACTCGTGGGCGCTTCGCCTTCACAGGTGATGATGGAACTGCCCGATTTACCGCTCGGAACGAAATTCATTTCTTCAAAAAAAGAGGAATTTATTTCGGATGCGGGCGAGCGCGGCACGCTCATTTCGCTCTGGTTCAGTTTTTCGGAGTCGGGCGACACGCGCATTCCGCCGCTCTTGGTGAAACTCGGGGGAAAGGCGCACTATTTTGAGTTCGAGCCGATTTTTGTGTACGAAAACCCGAATTTAATCTCGCCGAGCCTTGAACTCTCGTTTGAAAACAAAAAAGTCCGCGCAGAAAACGGCGGAAAATCGTTCACTGTCGCACAGGGAGAAAAAATCATCTTCACGGTCGCGCTCCGCTACGGAATGCAAGTGCTCGATTTCAAATGGAACATTCCGAAAGACTCGATTTTTACCGAAACTGAGCGATTTGAATTCGCAAACGGCACGCAAAAAATCACCCAATTCACCACGGAAAAGAAAAATCTCGCGCGATTCGAGTGGCAAATTCTCAAAACGGGCGAATACACGCTTCCCGAAATCACGGTGGGAACGATTGCCTACAACGGCACGAAAAAGCAAGTCTCACTTTCAGAGCAAGTGCGCGTCATCGTAACGGAACAATCGGCAAAAAATACAGAACGAAGCCAAGAAAACGGCATTTTTGCAAGCGCATTTGAAAAACCGCGCGAAATTCCAAGCGAAAGCACAAAGCTCAACCCCACGCGCGAAGAATGCAAAAAAATCGCGGAGAAAACACGGCTCTCATTCTTCGACAAACTGTTTTCGCGGCGATTCGGCATTTTCGCAGGCGGAGAAATCAGCTCCGTTCCCGAAGAAAAAATGAGCGCACAGCACTTTGCGGGCGGTCAAAAGGTGCGAATAATGGAACGCGCGGGAGAATGGTCGTTCATCGAATGCGAGGAATTCTCTGGCTGGGCAAAAACTGATAGTATATTCGAGATAAAATAGAGGTTCATATGGATTTTGGTGATATTTTGAATCAGTGGGGCGACATGCAGAAAAACGAGAAAAAAGCGGCGCGCGAAAAATCAAAAACGCCGCAAGTCTCGCACAAAATGGCAAACGCGCCCACGCCCGAAGAAAAAGCGGCAAAAAAACGCGCAAAACTCGCCCGGAAAGGACGCACCTACGAAGCGCAAATGGAAGAAGACGCAAAAAAGACCGTAAATCCGATGGAAGTGTGGCTTCGCCGCTACGGTGTGACCGACAAAGACAAGGCGGCTGACGAATACGCCGAGCGCGCCAAAATGGAAAGCCGCGAGTATCTCCGCACCATGCGCCCCGAAGCGAGAATCGACTTGCACGGGCTTACGCGCGATGAAGCATGGACTCGCCTCACATCCTTTGTGAACGACTGCATTCGCCGCGGCTTAAAGAAAATTTTGATTATCCACGGAAAAGGCAACCACTCGCACGGAAGCGACCCCGTTTTGGGCGCGATGGTAAAAACCTTTATCGAGCAGAACAAAAATCTCGGCAGTTCTGGACACCCCGACCGCACGATGGGCGGCACGGGAGCCACGTGGGTGATTATAAAATAACAATTTTTTTTCTTGTATCTTTGCGCTTTTATCGTTATTTTTAAAGCAAGATAAAACGAGGATGCGCACTGTCAGTGCTCTCCTGCATGAGGAATGCCCGTGGAAGATTTATACGCAGTACTTGGTGTACAAAAGACAGCGACTCAAGACGAAATCAAATCAGCCTACCGAAAACTTGCGGTCAAGTATCATCCCGACAAAAACCCGGGAAACAAAGAAGCTGAGGAGAAATTCAAAAAAATCAGCGCTGCATATGACGTTCTCTCTGACGAAACAAAACGCCGTCAGTACGACTCATATGGCTCAACATCGGACTACAGCTCATCGGCATCTTCAAATCCCTACGGCGCGTACGGCTGGGGAAACACGGGCACCTGGCAGCAGCAATGGAACAGAAGCGGCACATGGCGAGCCGAAACACAAGACGACTACAACGACGCGTTCAACCAGTGGTTCAACTACGCGCGCCAAAATCAGCAGGCTCAAAACCAAAACACATACTATTACCGCACGACGAGCGAACCTCAGACGAAGGGCGAAAGTTTCGTCTACATACTGCAAAAGCTCGTTATTCTTTTGATAGGATTGTTTTCGTTCAGATTCTCTTGGATTCTGCTTCCCTTTGGACCGATTCTCTCGATTGCGGCTGTGGTGCATGGCTTTACGGGCATCACAAGGGGATTGCGCAGATTGCTCAGATAAAAAAAGCTCTTCGCTATGGAAGAGCCTTGAACACTATCGCTCGCGGAAGATGATTCGTCCACGATTCAAATCGTACGGTGAGAGAGCAACTTTTACGCTGTCGCCCGGTACGATTTTGATATAGTGCTTTCGCATTTTGCCTGACAAATGCGCCATAACTACGTGTCCGCCATTTTTGAGCTCAACACGGAACTGGGTGTTCGGCAATGCTTCTTTTACAATGCCTTCTACTTCGATCGCTTCTTCTTTAGCCACGATTCCTCCAAAAATAAATGACAAAAATCTTAAAGAAAAACGTTGTCTTTTAAAGATTTCTCATTTATTATTATCTAACAATAAAAAAAATTGTCAACATGGGAGTAAGGGACATGGAACAAGCATTCATTGACAAAATGCAAACAGCGCTCGAAGCGCAAAAAGAACAAATCTTAAAATCACTAGCAGACCAGCATTCTGAATATAAAAAGATTGTCGAGGGCGGAGAACCAGGCGACGAAGTTGATATAGCTTCAGATGTCATCGACGGGCAGCTTTTGGAATCGTTAGGGCGAGAGGACTCAAACCGCCTCACCATGATTAACAACGCACTTGAGCGCATCAAGCAAGGAAAATACGGCATCTGCTTAAAGTGCCACAAAGAAATCCCGCTTGAGCGACTGGAAGCAATTCCGTACGCGTTCATGTGCATCGCTTGCAAAAGCGAAGACGAGCGTCGAAACCGCTAATTACTTATCAAGTGCGCAGAATTTATAGCCGGTTCTATCGATGTCATAAATGATTTCGGTGTAACCGGCTTTTTTTGCGCATGCGAGCGCAAGCTCAAACGAGCCGTCAAGCTGATGCGAGGCGTGCGAATCTGAGTTGATTGCAATCGGTACACCACGTTCGCGCAGGAGAGACAAAAAGTAATCGCTCGGATAAGGCTTTTTCATGTAGCCACGGGAAATCGCGCCCGTGTTGATTTCAGTCGCGATGCCCTTTTTGGCGAGCACGTTCACCATCTCTTTCAGTTCGTTTTTGTAAAAATCCTCGTTCTCAGTAAAGAAGTGTTCTGCGTCGTTGAATTTGCGGATTAAATCCGGGTGCCCAAGCAGTTCAAAGTCTCCTTTTTCGAGCATTTCCCGTTCGAGCGAAAAATAATCCCCAATGAGCGAGCGGAAATCGCCACCATAGTATTTTTGCGCGCCCTCACGAAGAATCCGGGGACTATGGTCGACGGCGAACATGCCATCACGCTGAAAAATAAAATGGATTGAGCCGATGAGATAGTCCGGTTTGAACTCAGCATAGCGCTCATGGGCCGGGACGGTCACGCCGGGAATATAATCAGCCTCAAATGCGAGCCGAATCTGAATGGACGCCTCGTACTCGCTCTGGCACCGGCGAATCTCACGGCAATACGCAGAAAAACGTTCCGGCTGCATGTAGGTTTCTGTCCAAAACGGATACATCGAATGACTCGAAAAACCGAGCACCTGAAATCCCTTGAGCAGGGCGGTGGCGACATTTTCTTGGATTGAGCTTGCGCCGTCACAGAACGTTGAATGGGTGTGCAAATTTGATTTTATGTAGCTGTTTTTCATGTTATCGTAACTCCCCGTCGATGAGATTAATTTGCTCAACCGACAGCGTTTGCATGACGGTCTTCCATTTTTCAATCATCGACTTGAGCGTTTCGCTCTTGAACGGCTTCACGAGGATATCGTTTATGCCAATCCGCTTGTAATCTGCGAAATCATTCTCATCGTCATTTGCCGTACACGCAATAATAATGCCATTGTAATACATCGCGCGAAGTTCTTTTGTTGCCTCGATGCCGCTTTTTTCGGGCATGAAAATGTCCATGAAAATCATGTTGACTTCTGGATGTAGTTTTGCCATGCTGACCGCTTCTTCACCGTTTTCAGCAAGATATACCTGAGCACCGAATTTTTTTAAGAAAGACTCGAGCAATTTTCTGTTCATCGGATGGTCTTCTGCGACAAGAATTGTCAGCCCGTCGCCGATTTTTTTAGGCTCGTCCGCAGCCCCGAAATCCGCATGTTCTTCAAGCTCAGCGACCGTGTCCAACGAATCGCCGTCAGAAAATTCCTCGCTTAACAGGGTAAGCAACATCTCTTTTTTTATCGGCTTATACAGATAGCCCTTGTAGAGGTCGAGGAATTTCATTTTTGCCTCTTCGCGCATCTGCCCTTCTGGAACGAGCAGGTACAGCGAAAGCTTTTCGGACACTTTTTCTGAGTGCTGAATATCGAACGCAAGATGCCACCCGTCAATTCCGCCCTCCATCTGCATATCGATGAACGCAAGATTAAATGGATGACCGTCTTTTTCGGCTTGGGCAATCCGCTCGATTGCCTCACGCGCATCAGAGCACAACTCGACGTTCCGAAAACCAAGATGCCTCAGCTGACGGGAAAGGCTTTGCGCGGCAAGCAGACAGTCATCGACAATCAGCACGCAATAGTCATCAATCGATTTTTTGAATTTGATTTTCGGTGACTTTTCAATTGCCACGGGAAGCGGAATCTTGAAGTAGAACACGGAACCGCCTTCTGGGTTCGATCGCACTCCAATCTCACCGCCCATGAGCGCTATGAGATTCTTGCTGATTGAAAGCCCCAGTCCCGTGCCGCCAAAGAGACGGTACGTTGAGATGTCAGCCTGAAAATAATCGGTGAACAGTTTTTTTTGTTTTTCGGCTGAGATGCCGATGCCCGTGTCCGTGACCGTAAAGATGATACCGTCAGCCTTTGTATAATCAAGTTCGACATGCACAAATCCTTTTTTTGTGAATTTGACGGCATTGCTCACCAGATTGAGCATAACCTGCCTGACACGCATTGAATCGCCAGAAACCATCGCGGGAACCTGTGCCGAGATGTCAAGCACGAGCTCTACGCCACGGTTGAACGCTTTGATGCTCTCAGAGTCGACGACATGCTCCGTGACAGACGCAATGTCAAACGGAATCGTCTCGAAACGGAACTCTTTTTGAGACAGTTTTGCAAAATCGAGAATGTTGTTCGCAAGCTCAAGCAAGCCTTCCGCGCTGAATTGAATCTGCCGGATATATTCGATTTGCTCTTTGTCGAGCGTCGTGTTCGTCATGAGTTCAGCGGCACCGATAATCGTCTGTATCGGCGTGCGAATTTCATGCAACGTATTCGCAAGAAAACGGGTGGTATCGTTTAATTCAAGATTTTCGTTTTGCATTTATGATTTCCAAAGATTTTTTGACAATCACTTCGGCGGGCTGCGGCTTGATAAGATAGCTTGAAGCCCCCAACGTTAACGACTGCATGATGATTTCTTTTTGGATAATCTGAGAATAAATGATGACCGGCAGGCTGATTTTCCTTTCGATGAGGAAGCGAAGCAAATCAAGCCCCGTAAAGCCCTGCATCGCCATGCCAAAAACCGCGAGGTCAAACTGAGCGTCAGAGAGCTTTGCGACAAACGCCTGACTTGAATTGAACGCGGTGATGTTTGCGCCTATCGTCTGGTACACGCCCGTGAGAAACGAAATGACCATGGGGTCGGTGTCAACGATGGCAATCTTTAATTTATCGGAAGCAAGCTCTTCGACATCTTCGCTTGTATTGTCGGAATAAAATTTGAGGTCGAGCGAGCCTTGATTATCGGAGCCGGAGACAGACAGGATTTTTTCCATGATGACGTCCTGCACAGAAAACGCGGAGTTGCCCTCGACAAGCGAATTGAGCACCGACGACAAATCTTTTGAGACCTCAACACCGTCAAACACTGGATGACCTTCGATAAAATCCATGACGAATTTATCGAGGGAGAGGACTTTGACGTTGCGCTTTAGGATACGCCGATCCGACGTGAGATTTTTGAGTAAAAGTTCGAGATTATAGCCATCGACATACGACAGCTGCAAATCGGTCATCATGAGGATGATTTTTGGCGTTGTGAGATTGTTGCTTTCGATTATTTCCGAGAGCTTGTACTTAAGAAGCATGATTTTCTCGCGGTTTAAGCCCATCGCAACTTCGACAAAGATGATGTCCTTGTTTAAGTGCGTATCAAGCACGCACGGCGTAGTATCAACCGAAAGCGGCGAATGCAAAATTCTGCCGATAGCATCAAAAAAGAGGTCGAATTTGATAGGCTTCGTGAAATATTTAACGACACCGTACTGCACCAAATCAACGACTTCCTCACGCTCCATGAATGCGCCCGTCATGATGACAGGAATTTTTTTGCCGTTTGGATCAGCCTGCTTTTTGCTTAAGAATTCGACGATGGTATCGATTGACTTTTCGATATTGATAATAACAAGGTCGGGGAGAATGGAAAGGAATTTAGTCAATGCATCACGCTGCCCATCGGCAATATCAAACGAAATGTTTTCTGCCGTAAGCTTTTCTTTGAGAAATTCTCGAAGCATAGGGGGAGCATCAATAACTAAAACACTTTTCATATCTCTTTATTATACATGATAAATTTTAGGTGGGCAACGAAAGATTCTGTGAAAAGTCCAAGAATTTTGTGGCAAATAGTGAATTTAGTGGTACACTTGATGTGACATCAGTCTCAGGAGCACTTATGGCACATGTTGCAGTTTTTTTAGCCCCGGGCTTTGAAGAAATCGAAGCCCTTACCGTCGTTGATTATCTCCGCCGCGCGAACGTACACGTCACCACGGTTTCAGTTCCCGCAGAAAACGCAGAATCAGCAGCAGATTCTCTGAACGTAAACGGAAGCCACGCAATCACCGTCGTTGCGGACGCGCTTCTCAAAGACTTTATCAACGAAATGGCTGACGGTGAGCCGGACGCAATCTACTTTCCGGGCGGCATGCCGGGAGCGTCAAATCTTGCGGCAAACCAGTATCTCTTCCAGCTCGCCACCAAAATGGACCGAAAAGGCAAGCTGATTGCCGCCATGTGCGCGTCTCCTGCGGTCGTTCTCGCAAAAACAGGAATCCTTGCGAGCCGAAAATGGACGTGCTATCCCGGCATGGAAAACAATCTCGCCGAGTATTGCGGAACTGAGGACTGGGCAAAAGAAGCCACCGAAAACTCCCGCCATATTTCAGACGTGCCGTATGTATTGGACAACAACGTGCTCACGGGGCGCGGTCCCGGAACAGCAGAGCAATTCGCAATGAAACTCGTGGAAATTCTCACAGACGCCGCCACAGCAAAAAAAATCCACGACGGAAGCTGCCAGCGGTGAAATAATGCAGAATGGTGAATGAGTTCAGCAGGACAGAGGGCGCTTTGCGTTCTCGTCCCGCTTTTTCTGTGTGTACAAATGTACGAATTCAAACAGAGGGGCTTTTATGCGCCCTGTGATTCGCCGTCATCAGTGAATGAAACATTTGTAATTTCAACAGTTGTTCCGCGTGTTGCAAATATGCCAACATACATAAAGTCGTTATCTTTTGCAACAAAGTCAAAGTCGGTATACGTTGTCTCATACGTTTTCGACTTGTACACTGTCGTTACGGTGACGACCTGTCCAAGTCGTTTGATTGTAAAAGTTGCGGTATCATCTACATCATATGCCCCGTCAATTGCATTTGAAGTCTTTGTTATTGAACTTGATGATGTACGACTAAAATTTGCCGTTATATCACTCTTAGAACCCAAAAAACCCGCTGCCACATAGTTAGATGCAATAGATTTGTCATTTGTAGGAACATAGCAGTCATCGCGCAACATAAGTCCAAATCCAGATTGATTTACCGATGTCGGAATCGTAATGACTTTCACAGTTGCACTCACGGTGAAATTCCGTGAAATAGATACAGGCTTGAAATAGAACGAAAATCCTTCAGAAGAACTTGCAAATTTACCGCTACCGTTTCCAGAAGTTGACTGTCCTGTTTTTTCATCATTAGCAAAGAATCCTTTTTCATCTGTCGTTGGATCTCCACCACAATCACCAAAGGCAGTTCCATACCAGCCATCTCTCGTTACCTTAAATCTTTCGATTGCTTCATATTTCGTCCAATCCACCGCCGTGTATGCAACATAGGTGTAGTTCGGATTCTGTATCAAGTCGGCGTCTTTGGTCGGAACGGTGAGTTTTGCCGTGTCTACGTACGGCTTCAAAGTGCAGTTTGATTCACTGATGGCCTTTGCGAATTCATACGAAACCCGTTTTGCGCCGTAGACGTTGATGTGCGTGGTGTCGACGCTCGTCAGTTTTGGCTCTGTGTCAGAAGAACCGCTCGTCATCGCGTGGAAGTAAATCGCCTCATTGTAGCCAAGCTCGGTATAGAGCGCCTTTGTAATCGAAGTCAAATCGACGACCTGAATGTTTTTCTCCGTACCAAGTTCCACAACGGCTTTTCCGTAATCACCCGTGCTTGTGACGTGCGCGTACGAACCAGTGTAATCCTCTTTGATGTTCAGGCGGCAAATCGGAGAGCAGAGAATCGGAGTCGCGCCTGCGGCCAACGCGACCTTCGCATAGTATGTATACAGATTGTACTTGAACGAGCCTTCCGTGTCGGTAGAGGCATTCGCGTCAGCAAAACGCGTATCATCGTCAGATTTCTCATCATTGTGTCCGAAGCCGATGACGAGAAAATCGCCTTTTTTGATACCTGCTTTGAGCATCGTGTAATTGTCTTCTGAAAGGAAACTCTTTGAACTTCGTCCGCTCAGCGCGAGATTGTTGACCGTGATTTTGCTTGAAAGGTAGTTGTACAGCTGCATGCCGTAACCGTAACGCGGATAGAAATACGATGAGTCCGTAATTTTTGCCGAGGCATCCTTTACGTAGTCACCGTAATCGCATACCGTCGAGTCACCGACCACCCAAAGCGTCGCCTCAGAAAGCGATGTATCGTCAGATGGATCATTCGTTTCATCCTCTTTCGTTTTCTCGCTGTTAGCGTCAGGATCTGACTCCGTGCTCTTTGTGTCCGTGTTTTCGTTGTTTCCGCTACTGTCGCCGTCATCACATGAGACGAACATTCCCGACAAAAACAAGAGCGAAAGCGTAGAGAAAAGCGCAAGAACTGTTTTGATTTTTTTCATAGAATCCTCCATTTTTGAGTGCATTTTGTAGTGAGGAAACTATATTTTATAATTTTCGCTAAAAACCGATTTTTTTTTGTATAATAGCGCGTTTTATACGCGATTTTGTATAAAAAGATAGGATTTTGAATAAGCGTACGCTTTCACGACACATAAGCGTACGCTTTTCTGAATCGGTTAGTTCGTCAGACCTTCAACGGTGATGTTTTCCATCATAAAGCATCTGCCACTACCCGCATCGACCGTCGTGTTCGTCTTGAACGCAGGATAGATTCTGATGTACAGGCTCTCGCCGTCCGCAATATCGAGCCCCAACGCTTCGCTGCCCGAATCAACGGACTTGTACTCGCCGTTTTTGCTCACACCGTCGGGAATGTCACCGATTGGCGTGGGATTCTTAAAATCTTTGTCCGTCGAATAGTAGATTGACCACTTCATGTTGCCGCTTCCGCTTGAGCCGCACGTCATGCTGATTTTGTTCACCGTGAAGGTGCAGCCCGTCACAGGAATCTCGTACTGCATGTATACGTCGTCGATTTTTATGCCTGAGTCGTTCACCGGCCATGAGCCGTCCGTGCTGTTCACACGCGCCATGTAGTCGCCGTCTTTGCTCGTACCGCGTTTTACGCTTGTCGTCTCTTTCAATCCGCTCAAAACTACATTTTCTGCCCCGACTTCGCCCTCGGGCGTTACCGTTGGCTCGGCACTGTATTTGTTGTTCGAGTCAATCATCGGCCACACGACAGTCACGGCCGTTCCCGTCGTGGTGCGCGCTTTTCCCGCTCCCGTAAGCGCAATCAAAAGGCTCGTGCCGTCGATTTCGCCCGCAACCGTGTTCCCAAAATCAGGCGTAATCGATGTGTGCGTGACGGTAAGATTCGCGTTGTATTCGGCAACTTCGGTCGGCGTGAATTTGACGAACACTTCCGTTCCCACAAAGTCTTCGGAAAGCGGAATTTCGACAGAAGATGCATACTCTCCCTTTTCCTCAAGGCTCACGCTGTAGCCAGCAGGGGCTGTGACCGTGACTGTTCCACTCGCCGCGTTGAATGAACTCACTTTGAATGAGAGCGTTTTGCTCGCCTCTGGGTAAAGCCGACCGAACGCGAGCGCGGATTTGTTCACCATGACGCGCGCAGCGGGCGTTTTAATGTAATTGGTAAAATATCCCGCTTCTTTGAGCTTTCCGATGACGATTTCCGCAAAACGCAATCCGCCAAGCGTTCGCTCATGGGTTTGGTCGCCGTCCACATAGAGATACGACATCGTGACTGATTCACCGAACTGCTCGCAATAATCCGCGCTCAAATTGCTCAGGTCAACATAGATTGCATTGTGCTTTTCCGCAACAGCCTTCATCGCCGCGACATAATCGCCGCGCCCCTTTGTTTCTGCATCGTAGCTCACGCCGCCGTAGGTTGTCGCCGCAAGCGCAGTCGTGATGTTGTGCCGTCCCGCTTGATTGATTGTTGCCGTTCCCTTAAAGTACGCGCGCGCCAACGGGCTAATAAGCACGGGAATCCCCCCCAATTCGCGCGTTTCTACGACATAGCGTTCCATGTAATCGTAGAATGTGCCGGCAACCGTGTCGTTTTGGTTCGTTTCGGCAAAGGTAAACTGGTAGCCGCCATCGTCATTCTTTTCGTACACTTTGCGCTCATCATTGTGCCCGAACGAGAGGAACACGAATGTGGGTTTGTTCGCCGCCTGATTCTCCTTGAGTTTTTCAACGACGACCGGCCAGCGCGTCGATTCGTTGTGGAAAAGACGAGAAGAGCGTCCGCCGTTTGATATGCTGGTGGTCACAGTCGTCTTGCTTTTATCGAAGAACTGTGCGAATGCCTGCCCCAAGCCGTACTGGTCTGTCTCAGATGCGCCGTAATCGCGCATGATTGAGTCGCCGCACGTGATGATTTCAATGTCACCGCTCACCGTCTTTGCGTCGAACGGGTCGGTTGTTGCCGCTCGGGAAGGCTCTGAGACTTCTGCATCGAAAGAAACCGATGTTCCGTCAGCGGTAGCCGTTACCGTTGTTTTTCCGCCAGAAAGGGCGACGAGTTTTCCGTTTGAATCGAGGAAATTCACGATGTAGGGATTCTCGGTCGTCCAGGTCACCGTTTTTCCTTCAAGTGCCGTGCCAGCGAGAGAGAATGTGTACGTTTCGTCCGGCGTCTCAAATACATGAGAACGCGTATTTGTCGTGCTCGTATCCGTTTTTTCAGTCTGCTGCTCTGTCTGCTCCTGCTCCGTCTCACCCTCGCTTCCGCTGCTTGAGTTTCCGTCATCGCACGAAAGGAAAAGTGCCCCGCACAAAAGCGAAGTAAACACGAAAAACGAGCATGTCTTTTTCAACATACTTTTCAATTTTCCGTTTTCCATTTTTTTCATGATGTACCTCCACGTTGTTTTTCTTTTAGACTCACTGTATGCCACAATTTTAGTCTAAATCAGAGCTAAAACATGATTATTCCGTTCTTTATAGCCGATTATGTATAAAGTCTATACAATTTTAAGTACTTGTTACAAAAGGAAAAGAAACTGCTTCTTTTCAAGGAAACAATTCTATATTTTTAAGAGCGATTTTTATATTTTTCAACCTGATTTTTTTCTTTTTTTGCAAATTCATGCTACAATTGCTCCATGGCACTGAAAATCTCCACGCGAAAACAGCTGCTCGCCGAACGAAAAGCAGCAGGTGCGCGTGTCACCATTGGCTTTACAGGAATCGCGGATTTGCGGCATTTCATCGGTCTTGAATACATCAAGGGAATGATGAAAGCCGTCGCCGACTATGACATCAACTTCATCAATATGGGCGGTGCGGTCCGCTACTCGCTATTTGATGACATCAATTTTCTCTCCCACTACATGAAGAATTTTAAATTCATGAAAGCCCCGCTCATCGACGGCATCGTCACCTGGGCGGCTGTCGCTTTCTAAAAATTTTGACACGAAATTATAAGAAAAACTGATGTTTTTTGCGGGGCTATCTGGGGTGTTTTGGGGCTATTTGGGGCAGATTTCGGTGAAGTTTAGCGGGCGGTTTACGAGCATTTTTTGATTTATGTATGCCAGAATTGCGGATTTTTTCAGTTCGATTTGACCGTCTTGAACCATTCGTTGGATTGTTGGTTCTGAGACATTGAGCATAGTTGCGGCGAGCGTTTCTGTCAGCGTTTCGGGGATGCAGGGGAACAAATCAATGCCGTCGTATGAGGCTTTGAGAAAGTCCTTTGCGGCGTTTTCGTCGATGTTTTCTTCTGTGATAATTTCGCTTGATTTCATGTCTTACCTCTCGAATGGATTTGGTATTTTTACGAGTCTTGCTTTCCTGTGCGGTGTTGGAATTCATAAAAAGGGAGCATGTCAAAGAATTTCCGTTGCTCGTTTGTAAGCATGAGGCTGAAGCGGTTTTCTTGTTCGCGAGTTAGTCTGAGATCGTGTATTTTTTCTGAATCTTTTTCCGAGAATCCCGCCAATTCAAGGTCTGACAAATCTCTTTTGAAAGAAATATTCTTAAATTCTGAGCCGATTTTTATTTTGATTTTGCCGTCTAGCATTGTTCCAACTCCTCTTCTGTGAATAATTCGGGGGCTTTTTCTTTCAGCAGCTCGGCGAGGATTTTGTTTCCTTCGTCTACGGCTTCTTTGAAACTTCCCCAGCCGCCGAGTTGTTCGCTTTTCTTGTAATAAACGATGCTCGGTTGGGCATAGATGAGGCGAAATATATGCGTCTTGTTCTCGAAAAGCTCAGCGTTCGTGTCGTGATATACAAAAGACGGACGGTCATCTTTTATGATGTCATAACCGCCGTACATACTGCCTCGAAGCCATGAGAAAGCCTCGTCCAGAGAACTGAATCGGACTTCCTGTTGCCCGCAGGGAAAGTTGTAGCTTCGGAACACGGCATACTGCCATTTGTCCCAGTGTTTTCTTTCACATATTGTGAGATAGATTTTGTCATACAGGTCGCGGTAGTATGGGAGCGAGCCGTCGTTATCGCGTGTCAGGCGAGCCTGTTTTTTCATATCGTGTTCCTCCGTCAGTAAGATTTCGAGCCACTTCTGGTGGCGTTGCCGTTTGGTAAGCCCCTCGTGTTCCCATCGTATGTGGGTGTTGATGTATCTGTTTTCGTTTAGCATTGTTTTCTCTTCCTTTCAGGTTCAAAGCAAAAGCAGTAGACCCAATCGTCTATGGCGAGGTCGGTGTCTTTGCCGTTTTTGATGACGATTGCAAAGATTTGTCTCCTTCGGGTTTCTGATGTGTAGCCGTGGCGGACATTCGCGGGAAGCAGAAATCCTAGTGGAAAACGGCAAGAGAGCCAGTTGTTTTCTTCGCTAAGAGGCTGTTCTAATTTGTCGAGATAATGGCGGGCGTATTCCTTTCCGATATGCTCTGTAATTGCGTTCTTTACGCGCTTGTCCCAGTACGGCGTTTTTCGGCGATATTCGGTGTTCTTTTCGCCGGATTCGTATTTCTGCCACCAGTGGTTTGTCACTACAAAATCAAGCATGTTTGACACTCCTTTTCTTGCCGAAAACTATGCATTTCGTTTTGAAATACTTGCAAGTTCCGCAGATTTTAAAGTCATCGATGGGATTATCCCAAGGATTGCGAGGGCAGACATAGCTCTTGCGCTCCATCTGCTCTTTGCAAAATTCTTCGTAAGCCATTTTTTCTTTTATAGACATCTAAAATCTCTCCTTATTTTGAGCTTCGGAAGTAGCATTTGCCCGTGTCAAAATCCCAAACCTCGATTTCATTGACAAAGCGATACTTCAACAAGCGTTTTGCATTTTCAATCGCTCTGCTCTTGTCGTAAAAAACAGTCGCATCTTCGCTTTGCTCGGTTAGAAGAAGTCTGCGGGCATTCCCAAAAAAAATGATGTCTCCGCTTCTGTAATACCCTGAAAAATGAGGAATATTTTTTGTTTCCCGTTGATAGACTTTAATGATGAATTTTTCCATTGCCGTTGTTCTACTCCTTGCTGAAAAACAAGTTTTCAGATGTCCTTACGGCGATTTTGAACGAAGCAAGAGCTACTTTCATTCCTTCCGTGAACGCAAGTTCCAGTTTCTCTTCTTCTGTTTTTCCGATGCAGTTCTGCCACCCGCAACCGGCGTTCTCGTACCATTCAACGAACAGGCGGTTGCGTTTCTTGGACTTTGGTTTTGTCATTGATGTCTCTCCTTGCTGATTTTGAAATAATGAAATTCATTATCGTTGAAGAAAGAAAAATCTAAGTCCATAAAAGCAAGTAGATTTTCTGTGTCTGCATCAAAAACGCAGCTCTCCTGAAAGTATGTCTCATCGGATTCGCAGAGTTTCTTGAACTCGTCTTCAGTTATTTCGTTTACTTTTAGCATTCTACGCAATCTCCTTTTTTGGCAGATACTTGTTGAAGACTTTTTTGACGGTGTGACATTTTCGGTCTTTTGGGCGGTAGAGAAACCATATATCCGTGAATCGGTCATCAAGTTCGAGCATAAGGTACAAGGGGGTGTCCGCGTTGAACAAATCTTTTCCTGCGATGCCGCTTTCAGGAATCCTGAACAAGTCGTAGCTTCGTTCCTCAAAGAGTGTTTCCCCTGCGTATTTCAGCGGCTGGGAGAATTCCAAGTGGGTGTGTTCCCCCGTCTGTTTGCCGATTCCGAACGAATAGATTTCTTCAGGGTAGTCCTTTTCTTTTGCGATAAGATTTGGAAATCCCATCAGAATAGGGAGATTTTGTATCGAAAGCAATTCTATCTTTTCCATGTTTTTCTTCCTTGTCCTTATGCGGACATCTTGTCTTTTAGGCTTCCGTGGGGAAGGCTCTTGATGTAGTCTTGGAGGGCTGTTTCCATGTCGTCTGCGGGGTCGATGAGGTACTCGGCGAGGCTCCACCACGGGATGCGGACGATTGTGTCGCGGATTACGGTGCAGTCGAGCTTGTAGAAGTTCAGCAGGGTCTGCATCTCGTCGTAGGTGATGTGGAGCAGACCCGCCGTTTCCTTCACGCCGTACATGTACTGGCAGCCGATGTGCGCCCTGTAGACAATCTGGTGGATGAGCGATTCTCGCCCATCTTGTGTGAGTGGTGGCTGGCGCATTTCTTCATTGGAAAACAGGCTCCTTTCTTTCATTTCTTCGCGTTCCTTTCGACGGCGGAAAGAAAGCCCATTACCTGGCGGAGTTCTTTCTGCGTGAGGCATGAGAGGCTTGATTTCCGCACTTTCGTCTGTATGAACTGGTCGAGCCGCGCCTGCCAGTCCGTGCCGAGGATTTTCTTGGCGCGGATGCGGACGGTCTCGGTCTGCGTAGGCTGTCGGAGAGGGAAGAATCTGTATTTTTCCTTTCCCTGCTTCTCCAGCACGATGTTGAGGTCATCGAAGATTTTTGCGAGTTCTGGCTGTGTGCAGTCGGTGCAGCTGTCTTTTCCCGTCGCGCCGAAGATGATTGTGCGGTAGGTCTCGTCGTCAAGGCGGGCGGTGCTTTTCTGCGCGTGAATCAGCGAAATCAGCTTGGTTCGGTTTGTCTTTTTCATTGCTCAATCTCCTCGTCGATGCAGTAGCCTTTGACCGGCTCACCTGTCTTGAATGCCGCCTGAATCCGTGAAAGCGGGAACTTCAGGGCTTCGGCGCACTCGGTGAAACTCTTGAAATGAAGCGCGGGCTTTTCCTTGTCCTTGTACGGGTTGATTGGTATCGCGATTATCTTTGTCATGTCTTTTCCCCCTATGCGCTGAGTTTTTCCAGCATGTTGTCGGTGATGGTGTCGAGGCTGCTTGCCTTAGACATCTTTGCGATTGCGATTGAGTCGTTGACGATTGAGCGGAATCCGCCCTGCGCGTGCTGGACGAGGCGGGTTGCGGTCTCCATCGTGATGTCGATGTGGGCGGCTTCGCGGTAGTAGGCGGCGACATCGACTGCCTGGGCGCGGTCGAAAAGGACAATCGGGTTTCGGATTCGGCTTCTGAGGCGCGGGACTCGGTCTGTCTTCGTCTTCAAGCCCTCCTCGCCCACGAGCAGAATCGGGAGCTGGCAACGCTCGTTGATTCCGCGGAGCATTTCGAGGTGTCCGATGGGGAGCTTGTCGGCTTCGTCGATGATGATGAGGCGGCGCGTGTACTTGCACGATTCTTCGAGCGTGGTGAGGCATCCGCCGAAACTGTAGGGGCGCGTGTGGGCGACCGCATCGCAGATGTCGCGCAGAAGCTGCACTTTGGTCGAGCCGTCAACGAAAAGGACATAGGACGCATTCGGGTTGTTCTGTACATACCACTTGGCGGAGTGCGTCTTTCCGCGCTCGGCTGTTCCGATTGCCATTCCGATTGACGATGACATCGTGCCGTCGGGGGCGGAGAGGTCGTCGGCGAGCGACTGGAAGCGCGACACGCTCGGTGTGAGCACCAGCACATCGGTGTCAATCGCGATGTGCTGTGGTATACTGTTCTTGTAGCCCGCTTGCTTCAGGCGTTCGACATACTCGGTTTCTTTTTCCTGCCAGTTGGGGTAATTTTTCTGACAGATTTTGACGATTTGAGACTTGTCAACGCCGACAAGCCGGGCTGCTTCCTGCATTGAGAGGCGGTTCGCCTCGATGCAGTTCCTTAAAATTGATTCCATAGTTTTTACCTCCCTATGAATTTCTTTGCGTAAGATTCGTAATACTGCTCAAGTTTTGAGTCCATGTTGCCCTCGAACTCGAATTTGAAGTCCATGTCTTCCTTTGTGAGCCGTTCGCCCGAATGGAGCTGGTTCAGAATCCATTCGTAACGCTCGCGCTCGTCGTAGAAGACTGGCTTTCCGTGGGCGCGGAGTATGTTCTCGCTTCCGATTCGCTCGGCAAGGCTTTCGAGGAAATCTTCCTGCGAGATTTTTTCCTCGCGATGGCTCACGGTTTGGGGAAGCGCGCCGAAGTCGAGCGATTTTCGGCTCACGCTTTCGGGGATTGAGCGGCTCGGCTCGGTTTCCGCGTCATCTTTTATTACAACGGCGGGAATCTCAAAGCCGCCCTTTTTCTCTTCGATTCGGTATTCCGAATTCTCCGCAAGGCTTTCCGCCTTGTGAAGCTCGGCGAATCTCTGAGGCTCAGAGAGGACGCGCACATTCTTGTCGCTCGTGGCAGTTTTGAACGCTTCCTTTACTGCCCGCATCTGCCGCTTCTTCCATTCAAGCTGCTCAATCATTTCTTCCTGGTTCAGCATGTCGATTTTCTTGACCGGGCGGAGTGCGATTGCGTGGTTGGTCCCTGGCTCTATGGCGAACACGCCGAGGTCGAGGTTTTCGGGGTCGTAGCGGACTTCGATTTTCTGCCTGTTGTATGCGACGAGCGTTCCACGGTTCTGCAGAATCATCTCCTGCGTTAAATCCGGTCCGATGTATTCCGTGCCGTTCAGCTCGATTCGGTCTCCCTTCACCTGGCGCATTGCGCTTTCCATGAAGAGGTATGCTTCGTCGCGCGGGTCGATGAATGTGGGCATCCAGCCGTCCTTTTTGTACTGCTCAAGCCGCTCTTTTGGCGAGCAGCCGAGCGATGAGTGGACACGGTTCTCGTAGATGTCGAGCGCGCGGACTACCTGCTTTATGAACTCGTCGTAGGTGAGAATGTAGCCGTTCTGCTTCTGCCATTCGAGGCGTTTTGTTGTCTGCTCCTCTTCGGGCGCGGAGAGCGACATTTCCTTGACGAGACCGGGCAGGCATAGGTCGCGCAGGATTTGCTCCAGCGTGTTGAAGAAGCGCTCGATTGGTTTTGTCTTTGCGTTCTTTACGCGGGCGAAAATGCGGCGGTGCTTCTTTTCCCACTCGGCTTTGGTCTGCACGACATCGACGACAAGCCCCTCGGTGTCCTCGACTATGTAGCGGTTGTTGTCGGAATGGTAGAGGTCGGCTTCGTCAAGGAATCGCACTCCGTAATTCTGAAGCCGCTCCACAATCTCGCTTGCGAGCGCGGACTTCTCGGAGGAGCCGTTGTCGTTGTAGGTCGAGTCGAATTTTCCGAAGCGTTTGATTCCCATCCGCAGGGCGCGGGTGACGGTGTGCGTGTTGTAGGCGATGTCGAAGCTCACTCCGTAGACCAGGCGGGTCGCCATGTCTAGCCACAGGTAGCATTCGGCACGGATGTACTTCTCCTTTTCGGGCGTGTCCGCCGTCGCATCGGGCTTTACGCACCAGAAGTCGAAGATGTGCTGGTCGCCGACTATCAGTTGGAACGGCTTGAGCTTTGAGAGGTCGCGGCTGATGTAGAACATGTTGTCGAGCGCGCGCTGACCGCCCTTTGCGAGCATCTTCATCGCGGGGCTGATGTTCCGCGCGTGGACATACGCGCTCGCCTCGCTCCCCACTCTCCAGCCCTGCCGCCGTGCCTCTTCGACCGTGCAGTTGTAGGCGTTCCGCACCGTGCATCCGCCCACTTCCTGAATCGCGGCAAGAAGGAAGTTCGTAAAGAAACTGAGTGCCTCATCGCTCCACGCAAACACATGCCGCCCCTGCCGACCTTCGGGGAGCGCGAACATCGAGCCGTTTTTCATTCGGCGGATGTACCGCTGGACGGTGGGAACGGAGATGTTGAACTGCTCGGCAATCTGCTCGTAGGCTCGTTTTTTCGAGATGAGCGGGCTTCGCTTTCGGTATGCGTCGTAGACTGCCGCGCGGAGCGGGAATTTCTTGTCGGTGACGGGAACGAATATCTGCATTCACTTACTCCTTGTTGTATTCCAAATCCGCTTCGTGCATTTTGTTGATTGTGCTTCGGATTCTCAGCCCGATATTGCAGACAGCCGCCATTCTTATAGCGGGGTCTCCAAAAGATTCAAGATACCTACTCAGCATTTCAAGAACTTCATTTTGGGCAATCATCTGTTCCTTTGTCTGCATCGTGAACTTTGCGTAAGTTTTGCCTTGTGCAAGCACCGTTGTAGAAAAATAGTCATCGTCCTTCCAGTTGTATTGGACTTTTTTGTCATAAAGTTCTCTCGCAATATCAGAAAGTTTTTTGTTCAGAACTCTGATGCGGTATTCTTTTTCACAGCCGAGTTCATTCCAGCCCTGGTCAAACAGTCGTTCTCCTGTTGCCATTGCATGAGCGATAAGCCTTTCTTTCGTACTCTGCAACTCCTGTTGGGCGGGGCTTAACTCCTCGACTGCGGGATTCGCGCTCTTCAATCGCCGCTCATCGTATTCGTCGAAGGTGAGGAGCTTGTCCTCTTCGGGAACATAGAGCTTCAAGAGAAGGTAGGCTTTCTTTTTCGACACGCCGACGAGCTCAAGGAAGTCGCAGAAGCCGAAGACATGCGCGTCCTCGCTCCGTCTGTCTCCGCCTCGTCGGGCAAGGACTGAGTTCGCAATCCAGAGGTCGCGGGCAAGTTCTGCGGAAAGTTTTTTGTGCTCCTCGACTTTCGGGCGGATTCGCGCGACCGCCTCGTCCATGTTCCATGTGTCGATTTCTTTCTGGAACGGGAACGCCTGTTCGGGCGTGAGGCTCGTTCCGTTTGTTGTCGCTAGTTCGTTCATTTTTTACGATGCTCCTTTGTCGGCGAGAGCCAACATCCAGAGGGTTCTCGCCGTTGTTGTTATCAGCTTGCCGACTGCAACAAATCCTTGTTTACCTCTTCCGTGTCAGCTTCGCAGAAGAAGTCGTCCGTAACCTTGCGGACTGCATCGACTTGGAGAAGTTCTTCGTCGGTAAGTTCCGCCATAGCGTTTTTGTCGGGTTCTTCTTTTGTTCTGATACACTTGAACAGATTCATCTTTCTGAGGAGTTCGAGCGTGGTCTTTTTCACGCTGATTTTCGTTGTTTTTCGCCAGCCGAATTTGCCGAATGACAGTTCGACCGATTTGTTGTCTTTGAAAAGGTCGGCTTTGTTGTACTCTGCGAAAGCCGCAATTTTTGAGGACAAGTCTTGGATTCGCGAGCGGAGTTTTTCGCCTTTCTTTGCGGTCTCCGTCTTTATTTCCGCAATCTGCTTGTTAGCCTCGTTGTCGATTGCCTCAAGTTCCTTTTCTGCAAGTCCGATGTCTCGAAGTGCGAGGTTCACATCATCAAGACTTTCCAATTTTGCCATGCTGGGTTTGTAGCGGTTTCCCATTCTTTGCTCCTTACACAGATTCCTTTTCTGTGATATAATGGTTTGTGGTTGTGAAATCACGCGGCGGGCTTTCCGTCGCCGTGGTTGTCCTTTGGCGGGAAGCGTGTCGTCGTTTGCTCCCCGCCTTTTTCTTTTAGGTCGCGGTAGTGGATGTACGCGCGCTTCCAAAAATCGCGGAGCGGCGTGTTCCAAAACTGCGACAGTTTTTTGAGGGCTTCCTTGTGCCGCATTTCGAGCGTTCGGCTCGGAAGGTGGTCAAGTTCCTCCCCGTCTAAAAAACAGACTCGCCTTTGTCTGACTGGTCTGTTTTGAAATTCTTTAGCCATGGGCTTTTTCCCTCCCCCTCGGGCTTTAAGTCCTCGATTGCCCTGCATATCTCTGCGGGGCTTTTGAACTTTGCCAGGATCAAGAGTCCGTAGATCGTCATGTCCTGCAAGCCTTCGAGTGTCATCTGCTTGACGGCGAAGTAGATTTTCTCCGCGTTCAAGTCGATTTCCTCGCTGTCCATGAACGGCGGTTTCCGTCCGTTCTTCCAGATTGTCATTTTTTCATTTCGCCTCCTGTTGTTTTCTGCTTCTTGACCGCTCGTAGCGTTCCGTACTACAATTCTCGCAGTCGAACCATGTACGAGACAACGATTGCTCAAGAACTTCAAGCCATCCTTGAGGGATACCTTTTGAATTCAAAGCGTAGGCAAGTGCTTGCGCAGACTCCAGAAAAGCCCGCGATGCCAGTAACAAAACAGCAGTTATTCCGTCTGAATCGCACATTCTTTCGGGTACTTTTGATTGGTCTAACGCCTGATTTACTACTTGATAACACAAATCCCGCAGTGCTTCGGGCGTACATTGGCGAAGTGCAGAATACGATTTATGTATTAACTCACCGAACCTGCACTTTTTGGCAAGAGCCTGCTCGCAGGGGAAACCCGAAGATTCAGCTTCTCCGCCGTTGCCAAATATCCGTCGCGCACTGCATCCATTTGTGATTTCCCCGCATCCTTTGCAGAAACATTTCAAGTCTTCAAAATCTGTCATGCCGCCATCTCCCGCAGGCTCTGCACCATGTCGTTCCATGAGCTGTAGCCGAGCCTTTGTGCGACAGCCCGCTCTATACGCTGGCTGTGGCTCTTGCCGGAAAGCACATCGCTGACTGACTGTGGCGTGCACCCGGCTTCATACGCGATGTCTGCGCCTGTGGTTCCGGCACACTTCAACCTGTACTTAATGTACAAGCCCTGTTTCGGTGTGATTTTCTTGGAAGCGCGGACAAGGGCAAGTGCCTTTTTTTCAGCGACTTTCTTGGCAACAAAATCACGGATTTCTTCCGAAGTCATCTGACTTTTCGTTTTCACTCTTCAATCCTCCTTTTTCTGTCGATATTTTGTTTAGTTGATAAATCAGTTTTCAAAGTTTCTTAGGGGTAAAATGAAAACTGATTTATCAGTTATTCATCATAATTACGATTATATCTTAATAACGATGAATGTCAAGTAAAAATTACGAGAATTTATTTAAAATAATCGTAATTTTTACGAAAAAAAAGAGGTTTTATGACAAGACTTGAACAACTTTATGAGGAAATGTCGAATCGAAAATTGATTAGTAGCAAAAAGGAATTTGCGGAAAAATTCGGATTCGATGCTGGTAATCTCGCCCGATATTTAAATGGTCACTTAAAAACAACATTGGACGGAGATAATTACCGAAAATTTTTAGATGCTGGTATAAATGTTGAATGGCTTCTGACTGGCGAGGGCGAGATGTTTTTACCAGTTTTTTATCCTGAAAGAGTAAAAATGCTTTCAGAAAAAATTGACGCCGACATTCAAAAGAAAAATGATGAAATAGCAAAAAAAGAACGAATCCCGATTTTAAGTCAAAAAGTTTCTTGCGGACCAGGACAGAGTTGGGAGCATGAGGATAACATTGTTGAATATCTCGATGTACGCTCACTTTCGCCTGTATTGAATTCTAAAAATGTTTACGGATTCCGTGCTATCGGTACGAGTATGTTAGGGGCAGGAATCCGTGATGGCGATATTGTCTTGTTCAACGCGGACAAAGATTATCCACCTACAGACGGAATTTATGTATTCGGTCTCGATGGCGACACATATTGCAAGCGACTGGAGTTTGACAGGCTCGCAAACAGGATAAAAATCTACTCGGTGCGGGTGGCTGATTTGGAAAAAGCGGAACTGCTGAAAACGCTCGACAGCACAGACGAAGAATTCGCGGAGCGGTTCAAAATGTTCGGCAAGGTGTTCAGCTGGATTCATGTTGCAAATGACGAAGGAATGTAATAAGTTTTAAAAAAGGAGATTTTATATGTTACAAGGTATTAGCGCACTTATCATTGTCGTTATTTCTGTTTTCGTGGCTTTGATTCCGATTATAATTTTGGTTTATTGCATGAACCGCTTGAATCGGACTGCGATTGCCACAGAAGAAACCCAGCGACTTTTAACACGATTGGTCAAAGTTGTCGAAGCTGTAGCGAAAAAAGAACATCCAGAATTGTATGGAAAAACAGAAGAACCAGAAAAAAACGAATAGGAGTCTATTTATGAAAAAAATCATTGCGATTATTTTTGCGTTAAGCATGGGGATTTGTGCTTGGACACAGGGAAGAGCTCCTGTTTTGCTTGGAGCCGGTTTTGTTGCTCCCTTCGCATGGGAAACTTCTGAATATGAGGGCGACGATATAACCGCAAAATTAAACGGCGCAGGTTTTGATATTGTGCTTGGAGTATTACCCCAAAAAAGTAATTGGGGAATAATAGATAACTTTTCTTTTAGCTGGCCGCAAAATATTTCCGCAGAATACAAAGGCAAGAAATATACGGTCGGTAAAGATGATTACAAAACCCTCTTTCTTTTTGAAGCAACAGTTGCGGCAGATTATTTCTTTGTAAACAAGGACGCATTCTTGTTTGGCGCAGGGCCGCTTTTTTCCATGACGACTTTTTCTTGGAGTACAGAATATCTTAGCAGCGCGAATTTTGCAGTCGGGCTTGGTGGAAATATAATTGGCATTTTTCGTTCTACACTTGATAATTTTGCTGTATTTTTCGGAACAAATGTTACATTTGATTTTTTTGGCTCAACTTCTGTAAATACCTCGACAACAAAAAACAGTTCATCAGGAACGACAAGTGATTGGATAATAACGCCATTCATGGGAATATCCATTATCATTTAGCATTAGTTGTTACCTCTTCACCCCAGCGGTTGCTGGGGATTTTTTTTGCTCTGATAGGATTTCTGTCGGAGGATATGAACAATGACTATCAACAATTCGGCGGGGAAGCCGTACTACACGCAGCGGAACAACGCGCTCAAGCCGAACGGCGCGTGCAATGTGACGGCGATGATTGCCGCACTGCTCGCGGCGGGGTATGCGGTGGACTCGCTCGCGACCGAGATGTTCAGCCAGCCGGAAGACGCGCTCATGAACTTCATCCTGAAAGACGGGCGGACGAACGAGGCGTGGCAGAAAATCGACCCGCTCGGTCGCTTCGCGCTGAACGAATGGCATCCCGTCCTTGCGCTGGGAACGAACCTTTTCTTGCGCGAGCGCGGGCTTATCGGAAAGGACGAGACGGCGGTCGAATGGGGCGAGTGGCGCACGAAGTCACAGATTGCCGACACAATCAGGAACGGCGGCGCGGCGGTGCTCTCGGGGCTTTTCGTCGCGGAGGGGAAAAAGACAATTGGTCATGTGGTGGCGGCGGTCGGCTACAAGGCTGACGAGACGGGGAACATCACGCACTTCATCATCGACGACAGCTGGGGCGACTACCGCACGGAGTACGCAAACCACAACGGAAAAGCCGTCGGGATGCCGCTCGCGGACTTCAACTCGAAAATCAGACACTGCGGGGCTGACAACAAGATGGCGCACCTTATCCGCAAGGCAGGGGGCAGAAAATGAAAGCGAAGAATGTGAGCCTCTGGGCTATCGTGCTTGCCATTGTCTGGGTGGCGGTGCTGTTCCTTGTGAAAGGATTCGTGCCCGTAATCTGGAGCGGAAAAGCATTCGGGCTTGACGCAAAGGAAATCGTCATCGGCGGCGTGTTCTTCGTGGTCGCCTGCTCGCCCGTGTACCGCTCAATCTGGCTCGACAAGAAGCTGGGAATCTCCGAGAAGGAATCCGAGAAAGACTTGGAAGAGCTTGAGAGCGTGACTGAGGAGTTCGGATGTGGAAAATCGCAAGGCTTTTAAAACGCTCCTTCTGTATTCTCTCGTTACTCTTATTGAGTTTGCCGTCATTTTCGCAGTCGGATTCTGGCGCGGTTACTCTTACGCGGGAAGAGATACGGTCGATTCAGAACGAGCTGAACGCTATGAGAGCGGAGACGCGGCTGCTCGTGAGTCTGTCGGAAGAATCGAAAGCGGACTTGGCGGAGTGGCAGAGAAAGTGCGGTCTGCTCGAAGAGAAGTTGGCGAGAGCGTCACAGGACTTGGAGAGCTGCGGGAAGTCGGTGATAGAATTGCGGGAAGAAACGGAGATGTTGCGGAAGCTGCTGGACGGATTGAGGGCGGAATTCAGCGAATTGAGCAAATCATATTCGAGGCAGAAAAAGAAAACGGCGTTCTGGCGGACGGCTTCGATTGTATCGATCCTGGCGGCGGCGATTGAGGGCGGCATCATCTGGCTTTCAAAATGAAGTGAGGAAAAAAAATGGGTACTTTTGCATCAATCGTGAGCGTGGTGAGCGGGTGCGCCACAATTCTCGGCTTTATCCTGATTTTCGTGAAATACGGTCAGGACAAGGGCGCGTCCGATGCCGAGAAAAAGGAGATGCGCAAGGACATCGACAAGAACGCGAAGGACATTGACGCGCTCGGCGCGAAAGTGAACGCGATTCAGCTGGAGAACCTGAAAGTAAACACCTCGCTTTCTTCTGACCTCGGATGGATCAAGGCGAGCATAGACAGCATAAACAAGAAGCTCGACAGGAAGGAGGGCCGTGATGCCTAAGCGGAACAAGATAGAGATGCAGGGGCTCGTGGAGCGAATCGTCGATATGTTCTACGAGCAGAAGATGTCTCAGGCGGACATAGCCGCCGCGCTCAAGGCGGAAGGCTACGACGTGTCGAAAAGCGGCGTGGGGCGCACGCTCATCAGCCACGCAAGCCAGATGAAGGCGTACCGCGACGCGGCGAAGGAGTCCGCAGAAATCATCAGGGCGCTCAGGAACACGCCGGGCATGGACATTTCGGAAGCAACCGTACAGCTGGTGCAGACAAAGCTTCTGAACGAGGTGAAGAAGTTCGGCGACCTTTCCACGCTCGACGTGAAGGACGTGCTGAAACTGGTCGGGCAGACCTCGGCGGCGCAGGCACGTATCGCCAAGGTAAAACTTGACTACGAGAAAGGCTACCGTCAGGGGCTTTTCCGCGCGGCGGAGATTGTGGAGAAGGAAGGGCGCAAGGCGGGCTTGAGCGAGGAGACACTGCAGGAAATAAAGAGCAAGATTTCCGGCGAGGAGCTGCCGACCGCGCTGGCAGCGGCGGAAGGGGGCGCGGAATGAGCGGCATATTCCTGCCCTACCAGCTCAAATGGATTAACGACGACAGCCCGCTCAAAATCTGCGAGAAAGGGCGGCGCGAGGGCGTGAGCTGGGCGGAGTCGTACCGTACCGCGCTCTGCAGCGCCGCGAGCAAGCAGGCGGGCGGCATGAACACCTACTATCTTTCCTACAACAAGGCGATGACAAGGCAGTTCGTGTCTGACGTCGCCTTTTTTGCCCGCGAGGTGCTGAACCTTGCGGCAATGGGCATGCAGGAAGTGGTCATCCAGAACGACATGCGGGACATAACGATGTACCGCATCGTGTTCGACTCCGGCTTTGAGGTGGTGGGAATGCCGAGCGACGCATACAACCTGCGCTCGAAGCAGGGGCGCATCGTTCTTGACGAGGCGGCTTTCTGCGACGACATGGAAGGCGTGATGAAAGCGGCGATGGCGCTCCTTATTTGGGGCGGCCAGTTCTCCATCATCAGCACGCACAACGGGGAGTCGAGCGCGTTCAACACGCTTATCAAGGAAATCAGGAGCGGCAAGCAGAAAAAGTGGTCGCTCCACCGCGTCACATTCGACGATGCGATTGAGCAGGGGCTTTATAAGAAAATCTGCCAGAAGAACGGCGAGGTCTGGTCGCAGGAAAAACAGGACGCTTTTGTGGCTGACATCCGCGAGATTTACGCGGACAACATCGACGAGGAGCTTTACTGCGTCCCGCGCCAGAGCGGAGAGCGTTACTTCGGGCGCGGGCTTCTTGACCACGCCACGGCGAGCGAAGGAAGCTACGACATCCGACGGCTTGAATGCTCGGACAGTTTCCTTCACAAGGACGACGACTACAAAAACCGCGAGGTGCGGAAGTTCTTCAATCAGGAAGTGCACCCGCTGCTCGGCGTATTCGAGAGCCGCCTTTATGTCGGGAACGACTTCGGGCGGTCGGGCGACCTCACGACCTACTGGGTGGCTGAGGAAATCGAAAAGACGCAGCTTTCGGTGCGACTCATCGTGGAGCTGAAAAACGCGCCGTTCGAGCAGCAGCAATACTTCAATGATTTGCTCACGGATTTCCTTGACGGGCGCGGGAAGCTCGGCGGAATCGCGATAGACTCGCGCGGAAACGGCCAGCAGATAAGCGAGCACGCAATGCTACGGCATCCTGGCGCGGCGGTCCAGGTGATGGAGACAAACGCCTGGTACGCGAAGTACGGCACTGACCTGCACGGACTTATGGAGAGCGCGGACTTCACCGTTCCTGATGACGAGGTGATAAAGGCGGACTTCGGCATTGTCGTCTTGAAGAACGGAATCCCGACGATTCCCGCCGTGCGGACGAGCGACCGCGACCTGAAAGGCAAGCGTCACGGGGACGCGGCGAGCGCGGCGATGCTCTGCGTGTGCGCGTGGCGGGAGTGCGCGGAGGATGTGCCGCCCAGCTTTACGGCTGCGGAAAGGAAAGAAAAGAAGTTTTTGTGGTGGTGATTCCTGGCAAAGCCTGAAAAGCGCGTGCGTGTGATACCGTTCTAATGCAGGACGGTATTTTTTATGGCACGGACAAAATCGGTAACGGTACAGCAAATCAATCTCACGGGCTTCCGCTCAATCGCGGCTTACATGACGGACATGTCGGAATGGCTCTCGGATGCGGGGGAGCGGGAAACGGTCTTTGACGAGATGCGCGACGACGGGCGCGTGGAATCCCTCGTGCAGAACAGGAAGAAGAAAGTCTTGCAGATGACAGGCTCGTTCACCGAGACCAAGAACAAGACAGTGAACGAGGCGTGCGAGAATGTGCTTACCTTCAATGTGTTCTACGCGCTGAACAACATCATGCTGAACGCCGTGCCCTACGGAATCGCCGCGTGCGAGGTGCTGTGGAAGTTCTCGCAGGGCTGGTATGTGCCCGCGGGCTTCGTACCGATTCCGCGCACCGCCCTCAGTTTTCCGCAGCACTCGGAGCACGGCTTCTACACGCCCGTCATCACACAGCAGAACCTCGTGCTTGACGACGAGCGCAAATTCCTGATTCACCGAAACGATGACGGCGAGCTGAGCCAGTGGGGGCGACCCGTTCTGCGGAGCGCGTATGTGTTTTGGAAGTTCAAGCAGCTGGGCGTGGAGTTTTGGGCGAAGGCGGCGCAGATTGTGGGCGTTCCGTCAATCCTTGCGCTGTTCGAGGCGAAGAACGAGAACGATGCGAAAACCCGCGCGAAGAACCTGACCGACATCCTTTCCGAGTGGCAGAGCGGGTCAAGCGGCGCGTTCGGGAATGTGAAGGACATCAAGGTGGTAAGCTCGCAGATTAACGACTTCGACACGCTGATTAAGACCTGCAACACCGAAATCGCCTACGCGCTCACGGGACAGTCGCTCGCCACGAACGAAGGGCAGTACGGAACGCGGGCGCAGGGCGATGTGCACAGCGAGGTCTACGACGAGACCATCAAGGGCGACGCGTACCTCCTGCAAAAGACAGACCAGAAGCTCGTCAATGCGTTCGTCGAATTGAACTTCCCCGGCGAGGTCGCCCCGCAATATGACATCGACTCAACGGACTTCGCGAGCTGGGAGATTGTCCGCGATGCCATAGACCGAGGAATCCCCGTGAGCCTGAAAGCCCTCTACAACAAGGTGCATCTTCCCCAGCCTGTCGATGAAAAAGACTCGTTCGTGAAGGCTCAGCCGTCGTTCGGTTTTGCCGACACGGGGAGCGCGGGAAAAGACGATTTTTTTCAGAACAGGCAGTAGACCCGCGTTTCCGCGAGGAGAGGAGCCGGGCTAGACGGCTTGACCGCATCTCTACTGCCGCATGGCTTTCAATCTCCGACAGCTACGCGGAGCGGATACAGGCGTACATAAGGGAAGCCGCGCGGAATCCCGACATACTGAACACGCGGAAGGTGCTCCCGCCGGACTGGGCGGCGATGGGCGAGGCGGCGAAACTCTTCACGCGGAGCGCGATGCTCGGCTTGGACGCTTCCGTGCGCGGGGCGGAGTTCGCCGAGCCTACGGCAGAGGACATCGAGAACATGCCCTACGCCGAGGCGGTGGAGTACCTTAAAAAGCGCGATGTTCTAAAAAAAGTTGACTATGAAAAGCTCTCCGACAAGCTGCGCTTCCGCGCGTTCACCGACTCAAGGATCAATGACGGAAAACTGCTCGAAAAGCTGAACGCGGAAATGCTCGCCAATGTGCGCGACGGCAAGGGCTTGAAGGATTTTCTCTCGCTCACGAAAACGGACATCCTTGACGAAATCGGCATGGGGCCGAATCAGGGCTGGTACTGGGAAACGGTGTACCGTACCAATGTGCAGACCGCCTACAATGTGGGGCGGGCGATGGGCTTTGCAGAGGACAAGCCGCTCGCGTTGGAACTCGTGATTATTGATGACGCACGCACAAGCGACATCTGCCGCCAATATGCGGGGAAGCGTTTCATCCTTCCCTATGACCATCCGTTCTGGCAGACGCACTGGCCGCCGTTCCACTTCAACTGCCGCACCACAATCCGCGCGATTTACGACGAGATCGAGCTTCCGGAGAACTGGAGTAACCCGAAAGACATAGAGGACGCAAACAACGGATTCGGTGCATACCCGCTCGCAACCGATGACTGGTGGAGCGAGCTTGCATCGCAGACACGGCAAGCGAAGCTGTACGGCGTGCAGGGCGAGATTGAGGCGGCGAAGGTCGCACTGGGATTGGAAGTATCAGAGCCAACAAAAGATGAGCTTATTCAGAAAGCAGCGCAGGCAATCGAGCAGAAAAACACCGAGCGGCTGCCCCCGAAAGTATACGGTTACAGCGAAATGAAACCGAAAGAAAAACGCAAGGCAATCTGCGACTGGCTTATCCGCAAAGGTATGACAAGCGGAAAAGAGCGCTTTGTGATTGCACGGGCGGACGGAAGCATTGTCGATATAAGGAAAGGTGATGCACATGGCGTAAAAATTGGAATGGCGTATAAAAAAATTATTGTCGAAGGAAACGGCAGTCTGATTTTCTATCACAATCACCCTTTCAGCGGTTCGTTCAGTTTTAAGGACGTTCAAACTCTCAATCGTTTTTCTGCGATAAATGAAATGCTTGCGGTTGGGCATAACGGAACTGTGTATTCGCTAAAGGTAGGAAAGCGATTAACCGAAGAAGAATTCAGCATTTTGGGTAATTCTTGCACGGAACCTGATTTAATAAAAAAACTTGTTAAAAAATACAAGTGGACTTATACTGAAAACAAGAGGAGTTAGATGTTATGGACGGCTGGTACGATGAAACACCGCTTGAAAATCAGAAATGGCAATTAAAATACGGCTTGCGAAAAGAATACATCGAACTAAATGATAGCAGTAAAGACCTCACGCCCGAACAACGCCAGCGCCTTGACATTCTGCACCACGGCACGGAAGAGCAGATAAAGCAGTTGGCAGAAAGCAAGTAGCGCACAGCCCCGGAAGGTTCGGGGCTTTTTTACTGCCCGTGCAAAGTCTTTTACATCAACTTTTATGCTAAAATTCCGAAGATAAAAAAGGCGGGAACGACTGCAATCATTCCCGCCGCTGATTCTCTGGGACAGCTCAGAGAGTCAGTCAGATGTACTAAGCTGATTTCAGCTTGTCATCGTAAACGCCGTTTTCCATGCGCCATGCACACATGTACAACGCGCCGCCCGCGCGGTGTGTGCCAGTGCGCTTGGAAAACTCTTCCTCAAGCATCGCTCCGTCCTGATACGTCACATGCCCATGGGTTGTGATTATATCCCTGACGGCTTTAAGCTCATCAATCGAATAAGGCTTGAACACTATTTATCACTTCCTTTTTTGTTACGGAAGCACTTTTTTACTTGACGCTCGAATTTGAATTGAGTATCTTAAAAAAAAGAACTTGGTATCACCCGCTGGGTGTCCGAGATTTACCATTTTTTAAAATCCCTGTCTGCTGTCCGGAAAATTGTAGACCGGGATTTTTTTTTGCAAATTTAAATTTAATGAATTCGTCTTGGTATCGTCAAATTTTTTAAATTTTTCTTGTTTTTCACATCTTCCCGAAATAAGGCGAAAATTTGCCCCGCAAAACTATCTCAAAAAAACGCTCTCCGCTCAAAAAAGGCGGTGAATATCGGTGAATAATTTTTAAATGCAAACTTATTCATTTTTCCCATTCTAAGCCCCTCTGCGGGCTTTTTTTAAATTCCCGCCTCTCCCCCAGAATAGCCGAAAACCGCAGCTTCCGTGATTCAATTCCCACAGCAAAAAAACACAAGGAGAAAACACAATGCTTGCAGGAACGATGGACGGCGAAAGCTGGGGATTCTATTTTGACGACGCGAAGGACAAACTCAAAAAATACATTGAGATTACGCGCGAGGAGCACACGGCTCTGATGGACGGCCAGGCACATGGAAAGGTCATCACATTCCACGAGGACAAAAAGCCCACACTCGAAGACCCGCCGCCTCCCACTGAGGCGGAAATCGCGGAGCAGAAAATCCGCGAGCTGAAGAACTACCTTTCCGAGACGGACTATGCGGCAATAAAAATCGCCGAGGGCGCGGCGGATGCGGGCGACTATGCGGAAGTGCTCGCAAAGCGCAAGGCGGCGCGGGAAGAAATCAACGAGCAGGAGGCGGTCGTCCAGAATAGCCGTGAGAGCAATTACACGGAGTAGGATTTGCTTATGAAAAAGGTTCGTACTTGGCAGCTCTGCCGCACGGGAACATTCGGGCAGGACGGAGCGAAAATCACGGAAAAGGACTTGCGGGAAATCGCGGAGACATTCGCGCCGCCGCGCCCCGTGTCAATCGGGCACGAGTCGGCGAGGAGCGACAACTTCCCGAAATTCGGTGATGTGCTTGCGATTGACGGCATCTACGATGACCCGAAGCACAAGGGGGAGAAGGTTCTTGTTGCAGAAGTTGTTCTGCACCCGGAACTTGAGAAGCAGTTTTCGGACAAAGGCGACGGTTCGGGATGCTATGAGGGCTGGAGCGTAACGATTCCACGGCGCGGAAGTGACGGGAAACGCTACCTGCACTCGCTCGCAATCTGCGGTGCGACACCGCCCAAGATTCCGGGCTTGGAGCAGCTTATGGTCAAGAGCTGCTATTCAGACGGCGACACGGTTGAGGTATTCGACTTCAACGACGCAATAGATTACCAGGAGGAGATTCCTATGACAAAAGAGGAACAGGAAAAGATGACCGCCCTCGAAGCCGAGAACAAGCGGCTCAAAGAGGAGGCTGAGAAAAAGGCGAAGGAAAAAGACGGCGAGGACAAGAAAGAGAAGTTCTCGGACTCGCCCGAATTCGCCGAGATGCAGCGGGAAATCGCAAGTCTCAAAACGGCGAAGAAAGAAGCCCTTGTTCGTGGTGTTACAGACAAGTTCTCTGACATTCCGGCTGGCTTGAAGGACAGCGTCCAGAAGGTTGCGGGCGTGCTTTCGCAGAACGAGGATTCCTTTGAGTTTGCGGACGGAGCCGCGGACAAGGACGGCAACAAGACGAGCAAGTCCGCTCTGGATTTGTTCAGCGACATCCTTTCGGCTCTTACTTCCGCCCCGAAAAAGGACGACATCACCACGCAGCAGTTCAATGCGAGCGAATTCGCGGACAAAGCCGGCGACGGCGGCAAGGATGCACCTGACTGGGCTAAGCTCGCGCAGAACATGTAGGAGAAACCGCTATGGGCATCAAATGGCATAAGTCTGAGAATGAGGCTCAGACAACACCCGCTGACACAAAGCAGAACGGCGGAAAATCTTGGAAGGTGGCGTTCAGCACGGGCATGGGAAGCGACACGACAATCGAGGCGCAGACCGTGAAGGACAAGGGCAAGGCAAAGGAGCCTGAGACCCCGAAAAAAGAAGGGCATACCTTCGGCGGCTGGTTCAAGGACGACAAGCTGACCGAGGCATACGACTTCAAGACACCTGTAACATCGGACATCACGCTGTACGCGAAGTGGACTGCCGACGCAGGAAACGGCGCGGAGGGCGGAACAAACGGCGGGAACGCCGGAGGAGCTAACTAATGGATTTCAGCGACAAGCATGAAAACGCCGTGGGCGATGCGGGAATCTTCACCATCGACCACCCGGTAATCAAGTACCCGGTGCAGATTGCATCTGATGCAGCTTTGCCAGCCGGTACGATTCTGAAAAAATCCGCTTCGGGCGGAACTTACGAGGCGGCGGCGCAGGCTGACACACCGGCTGCCGTCCTCATCGAGGCATCATCGGCGGACAACAAGCTGCCGATGGCGGGATTCCACGGGGTGGCGGTTCGCGCGCGCCTTATCGACGCGTCGGGCGCAAGCCCCGCTCAGGCAGGCGACACGCTCGCGGACAAGCTGCCGGGAATCGGTATCTGGCTCTCACAGAGCTACGAAGCGGAGGTAAAGTAGCATGATTATCTTGAAAGAAAGCGATGTGGTGCGCGTGGTCAGCGCGCTCGCACCTGAAACAAGCAACGCCCGCGCGTACTTCAAGCGCACGGTGAACAGAAACACCACGAGAATCGCGGTGACGGACATTCAGCGCACGGTGGGAAACATCCCCGTCATCAAGCGCGGCTCGACGGGCTACCGCCCCGTAATGAGCGGCGGCATCATGTACATCGAGCCCCAGCCGATTGAGATTGACGACTTCTTCTCGGCGGTTGAGGAGGACGACTGGGAGCGCGCCACGGGCATGGGCAAGAACCAGATTGTGGACGAGCGCCTTACCCGCTGGGCGGAGCTTGTGCGCAACACGACGAAGGCTCTCTGCATCCAGGCGCACCGCGGCAAAATCGACTACATGATGCAGGCGGGAAGCGAGATGGTGCGCTACGAAGTGGACTACGGCGATGTGGACGGCATCGAGCGCGACAAGGCACTCTCAGGCCTCACGCTCACGGACTTCATCGACGACGCGACCGAGATGGAGCAGGAAATCAGAAAGCGCGGCATCGGCGGCGCGATTGAGTTCATCGCAAGCCCCGAATACTTCCGCCAGCTCGTGACCATCAGCGCGAACCAGACGAAGTTCCCCGTGACATTCACGCAGGACGGCATGGACATCGGCGGCTTCTCCGTGAAGCGCGACAACGACACCTACACCGACCTTGTGGGCGGAACGAAGCAGACCAAGCATCTGACCGAAAGCCGTGAGCTCATGGCGCGCGCGGTGGACGCTGGGCAGGAGCTTGACTTCCTTCGCCTTGACGACACGGTTCAGCGTCAGGCAGTCCCGCTCTACTCGTTCACGAAGGAGCGCAGAGACCAGCGCGGAACAGACCTGTTCGTCAAGTCAAAGCCGTTCCCGCTCATCAATGTGAAGGGAATCGAAATCCTGAAATACGCGTCGTAAGCGGCGGCGTATAGATTACTGAACGCGGCGGGAGCAATCCCGCCGTTTCTGTATACGGAGGAATGTATGGCAGACGAGAATGAGAACGAAAAGCAAATCACGGTGGAAGACCTGAAAGCGGAGCTTCCCGAACAGGATTATGAAACGCTCACGCTGGGCGAGGACACGGTGGCGGTGCGCTGTCTTTTAAAGGCGAAGGTTGCCATCAAGGGCATGGTCACAAGCACGGGGCATACCTACGACGAAGCGGACGAGGTGTGCCGCATGGCAACTCTCAAATGGGCGTTGTACGAGCTGTTCGCTTTTGCGGGGCAGGAGAACCGGGCGCGTGAGAAACAAGAGGACGCGCAGCTTCTGATTGAAACGAACTTTGGCGCGATTCTAAAAAAAGATGATGCGGCTTCCACCGGCCCCGCCGTCGGCGCAATGAACACGAAGCGGGAAAACCCGCTCAAAGCAAGGCGGTGAAAATGGGAGTGCAGATAACAAAGCGCGTGGGAGAGCTTTCCAAGCGGATAAAAAGCGGATGCCTGGAGCCGACCATGCGCAAAATCTCAAAACACCTTGTGTCAAGCGCGGTCGGGAAAATCAACAGGGGCGTACCGCCTGAGAACGCGCCTCTCACACAGGAAGTGAAGCAGGGAAACAAGACGCTCCGCGACAACGGGCAGCTTATGGCGAGCATCGCGCCCCAGCACGGAAATGATTTCGCAGCGGCTCAGACAAACCTCGCCTACGCCAAAATCAACCAAGAGGGCGGAACAATCACGGCGAAAGGCAGGGCACTTGCGATTCCCGCAAGCTACAAGACGAAACTGCTCATGCGCAAGTACAACGCGCAGAAAGCGCGGGAACTGATAGAGGCAATGAGGGCGGACGGCTACAGCGTGTTCAAGATGAAAGACGACAACGGCAAGAGCACGAACATACTGCTCGCCAAAAAAGGGCGCGGCAAGCCGTTCGCGCTGTTCCTTCTGAAAAAGAGCGTGAAGATCCCCGCCCGCCCGTTCCTCTACATCGATGATGCGGACGAGAAGTACATCAACAAGGAAATCAAACAGGCGGTGCATGACGCGCTGAAGGACGGTACAAAATGACTGTAGAAGACATCGTAGACGCGCTCAAAGGCGCAATCAAAACTCACCTGGACTTCCCCGTGTTCCTGCTTCCCCAGAAGGCGACCAACAACACGGCGCACATTGATTTGCTCTTTCAGGACATCGCAGAGAACGGCGAGGGAAACGAGAAGCTGATTTTTTCCGCAGAGTACCGCACGGCTGGCACCCATGCGAAGTGGCTCACGGAGACGATACGGCTCAAGCGGAAAATCGTGCACATGAACAAAAGCGACGAGCCGTACATGACGGTTGAGATTGAGGGCGTGAGATTCCGCGCCTACTGGATTCGGAACGGAAACGCGGGGTGGCGTTATCCTAGTGAAGATGAAAGCTCGATGCCCGCGGAATATGTCATTCCGTATGTCATCGAGATGGACATACCGACTAGATTTTTGGAGGACTAAAATGAAACCGGGCGGAAAAGACGGACGGCTCTACAAAATCAAGGAGCTTGCAGCAATTCAGGGCGGAAGCGGCGTGACGCTTCCAGAAGGGCACAAATTCGGCTTCTACCGAATCAAGAGCGTGGGCACGAACTCGGCACTCCCGCAGCCCGACCTCACGAAAGAGGGCGCGCGCGCAGTCCGTGCGGGCGATGTCGTTCACCTGTGGCCAGGGCAGTCACTCGCTAGCGGCGACAGCGTTATCCCGCTTGAGCTCACGCTCATCGGCTTCGTGTCCGATGTGTCGAACAGCAGAAACGGGAACAAGACGGACATCACCACGCAGGAGAACCTTGAAAGCGGCGTGCGCGAGTACACCGTCTCCCCGTTCACCGAGGGAAGCGGCACAATCAACGGCATGGTCGATGTTGACAGCGAGGCGCAGAAGGAACTCCTCAACCAGTTCACGCTGATTGCGGACGATGACGGCGAGCACATCACCATCTACCCCGCGAAGCAGAAAAAACAGGACTACATGATGAGCCGCCGCGAGACCGAGATTACGGGCGAGGTCGCGATGTGGGAGCATTTCCCCGTCACGGTCGATTCAATCGCAATGGACAAGCCGCTTGACGGAGCACAGAATTTCAACTTCAACTACTCGCTTGACGGCGGGAACAATCCGGGCGTGATTTACTACAAGGTAAAGGACACCCAGGCTTCTTCCGGCTCTAACGGAGGCGACTGATGATACTGACCGAAGAACCGAGATACTGGTTTTATCCTGAATTCAACGGGAATCTGAAAGAACCAGAAGAAAAGCAGATTGCCGTTGAGATTATCCGACCGACGGGATTCCAGACGAAAGAACTCAAATCGTTCCAAACCGTCCGCGAATACTACGAGAACGACCAGCCGTTTGACGAAAAGGGCGAAGCTCGTGAAGTCGGGAAAATCAAGCGGATTACATTCGATGTCAACCTCAACACAGAGTACATCCTTGAGCATTGCGTCGGGAAAATCAAGAACCTTTCCGTCATGAACAACGGAACGGAGCGGGAAATTTCCGACGGCAAGGAGCTTGCGAACTGCCGTGCGTATGGCATTGATGCGCTCGTGCTTGAAATCAGCAAGGAAGTGTCCGCCGACAAGCTGACAGACGCAAAAAAAAAGAATATCGGATAGGTCTTCAAATCCTCTTTTCGGGGCTTTGGCCTCCTGACTGGAGCCCCGAATACAACGATAAATTCGAGTGTATCTGCTGGCCTGAGAACGAGCAGGGATACACCCGAATCCAGCGAAAAGAATTCCAAAAATACATTACAAGCGAACTCACCGCACTCATTCAGATGTGGCACAGAATCTGCGCATACGGATGGCCGCAAGGCAGGGGCTATCTCGCGGAGCCGCAATTCGTGCGCACTGTCGTAGAATTGTTCGACAGGGAAAAAGCCAACTATCTGGCATGGGAGAAGCATAATGGCGGAACTAACTGAAGAGCTTCGCGTCCTTGTGACGGCGGAAGTCGATAAGGCAATAAAAAATCTCAAAAATGTAGACAAGCAGACCGCCGACACGGAAAAACTGTTCAAGTCGCTCGGCACTTCCATTACATCCGCCCTGTCAGTAAAAGCCATAGTCGATTTCAGAAATGAGGCTGTCGCCGCATACAAACAACAGAAAGAAGCAATATCCGTTCTTGAAACAGTCCTGAAATCAACGGGCGCAACGGCATGGACTTCTTCCGGGCAGTTGCAGGAAATGGCTTCAAGCCTTCAAAAAATCACGAACTACGGTGACGAAACAATTCTCTCAATGCAGGGCGTTCTTCTCGGTTTCAAGAACATAAAAGGCGAGCAGTTTGAGAGCGCGACAAAAGCAATCCTTGACATGGCGACCGTCATGAAAATGGACTTGAAATCTGCCGCCCAAGTTGTCGGAAAGGCTCTCGATGACCCCGCACACGGTCTCGATTCGCTCAGACGGCAGGGATTCGCATTCACCGATGCGCAGAAAGCAATGATTCAGTCGATGCTTGATGTCGGCGATGTCGCGGGCGCACAGAAAATAATCCTCGATGAGCTTGAAAGCACTTATGGCGGCGCGGCAGAGGCAGCCGCTGACTTAGACACACAGATAAAGAATTCCCTCGGCGATTTGCTCGAAGGCTACGGCAAACTGTTCACGGAACTTGGAAAAGGCTCTGGAGCATTGGAAACTTTCAGAGACAGCGTTGACTGGCTTTCCGATGCTTTATGGAATTTCGATGAATACTTCGCGAAGGCTGCGGGCGGGAAAAAATACACAGAATGGTTTGAATCGCTGGCAAATACAAAAAAACTTGATGAAGCTCAGAAGCAACTGACCGCCGCGCGGGAAAAGTATCAGGAAGCGGTTGAAAAAGGAAAACGCAAGGAAATTGACAGCCAGATAACGGTTGTTGATTACTGGCAGAAACAAGTAAGGCTTTTGACGGAAGCCGTCTCACAGGAGCAGAAATTACAGGCGGAGGAAAACGCCCGCCGTGACGCAGAGAACGAAATCAATGAACTCATGTTCTCAATCGCCCAGAACTACGGGAAACTCTCAAAAGACGATCCTGTCATACAGCTCGAAAACTACAAGAAGCAACTTGCCGACATTGAGAAGCAGCGCGAAAAACTCTCCGGCTCGGCAACGGGAATCGACACAAAAGACGCGCTCACTCAGCTTGACTACATCGAGAAGAAAATCCGAGAGAAAATCGCGAAGCTCCAAGCCGACGGCAAAAAGTCATGGCAGAAATGGTTCTCAGAGATTACGAAGATTGACGAGAATGATTTTACAAGCGGGGCGGATGCCGCAAAACTCTACCTTGAGCAGATGGAGCGTGAGTTCCAGACTGCCAAATCCGTGTCCGAAATGCTCGGTGTCAAATTCGACTTGAATTCCGCGCTCAAAAAACAGCAAGACGAAATCAAGTCAACACTGGAGAGCCTTTTCAACATCGACCCGTCAAAAATCAACGAGGCTTTCACAAGCCAGGATGCTTCCGTGCAGGCTCTCATTGACAAATACAAGGAACTGTCCGAAGCCACCGCCCCGAAAACATGGGAAGAACAGATGTCGGAGGCAGTCGAGAACATCATAACAAAATTGACCGACCTTGACGCACAGACCGCAAAAGTTTTCGGGAATATGGCGGTTCAGATGTCGAACATCTCCCTTGATGCCGCAATGACCGGCTTTGAGGAATTCGGGCGCGCGCTCGGCGAGGGGAAGGACGCGGCGGACTCCATGCAGGCGGCTCTCGCGGCTATGGCCCAGCAAATCCTGAACCAGCTCCCGATGATGTTCTTGCAGGCGGGCTTGCAGCTCATCGCGCAGGGGCAGTGGCCGCTCGGTCTTGGACTCATCGCGGCGGCGGGAAGCTCGGCTATCATGGCGGGCTATGTCGACGGAAAAACTTCCTCAAAGTCAGAGGCAAACGCGCTCGGCGGCGTTTACGGGGCGGACGACTACGCGGCGTTCGCGAAGGGCGGGACTTTCACGAACGCAATCGTGCAGTCGCCGACCTTCTTCCGCTTCGCGAAAGGAAGCGGCTTCGGAACGGGACTTATGGGAGAGGCGGGGCCGGAAGCAATCATGCCGCTCACGCGCGGGGTAGACGGCTCTCTCGGAGTGAACGCAAGCGGCCTCGGCGCGAATGTCGAGGTGAAGATTCCCGTCACGGTCTATTCCGACGAGCCTGTGGAAGTGAACGACACGACGGACGAGAGCGGACAGAGAAAAATCGAAATCATGGTCGGCTCTATGATAAACAAGCATCTTTCGGACGGCTCGGCTGACAGGGCGCTGAAAAGCCGATACGGTCTGAAAGTTCAGGGGGTGTAGGATGACGAACATAACATGGCCGGACGGACTTCCGCGCGTGATGCGGCTCGTGGGGCTGAACGCGAACAAGAAGACGGCAAAGGTGCGCACGGAGATGGACGCGGGCCCCGCTAAGGTGCGCCAGCGTTACACCGTGGCGACGAAAGATTTCACGGGGAGCATCATAGTCACAGAAAGCCAACGGCAGCGGCTTGAAGCCTGGTACACCACGGTGCTCGGAAACGGCACGCTCCGCTTCGTGATGAAAGACCCGCAGACGCTCGAATACGCGGAGTTCCGTTTCCTCGAAGACTACAAGGAAGTCTCGAACGATGACGGGCTGTGGCAAATCGACATGAATTTGGAGAAGATGAATGCCTAACACGAACCTTACAGAGAACCAGAAGAAGGCGATGACCGCGCCTGAGACGGCGGAAGTGCTTTTGCACCTGCTCACAATCTATTACGACGACGAGCCGATTCTTCGCGTGGTCGACGACAAGCAGGAAATCACCTCGGACGGAAAGAAGTACATCCCGTGCGCGTTCACCGTGCTCCTTCCCGACCAGACGAGCGACGGAAACAAGACGTGCCGCTTGCAAATCGACAACGCGGACATCTCGATTTACCGCGAGATTAAGGCGGCGACAATACGGAGCCGCAACGAGAAAAAGAAAATCACCTGCGATGTCGGCGTGATAATGGCGAGCGAGCCGAACGACTTCATTCAGGGGCCGCTCACAGTCGCGCTCAGGAACATCAACGCGACTGTGCAGAGCGTGACGGGCGAGTTGTATGACCTGTACATGCACGACAGGAAATTCACCGCGCTCACCTACAACCCGGAGGACTTTCCGGGCATGTTCTGGTAGGAGCGCGTATGTACGAATGGGCGAAAAACTATGTCGGGATTCCTTTTGTCTCAGGCGGGCGTGACAGGACGGGCGTGGACTGCTACGGGCTTGTGCGCCTGATTCTCACACATGAATACGGCTTCGACCTGCCCGTGCTTCTGGGCGACTACACGAACGCGCTCAACATCGCCGAGACAAAGCGGCTCTTCCTTCTGAATGTGCCGATTCTCTGCGGCGAGAGACTTGAAAGCCCTGAAGAAAAGGCTGTCGCGCTCATGAAGATGAACGGACGGCTCTGTCACATCGGCTTGTACGCGGGCGACGGTTATATAATCCATTGCAGGCACAAGGTCGGCGTGGTGCTGGAGCGGATTTCAAGCCCCGCACTCGCCGGCTGTGTCGAGGGGTGGTACCGTGTCGATTCAAGTTACAGCATGTCTCAATCCGTTCTCAACTGAAAGAAGCGAATTCACATTCGAGCAGGGAATCTCAGTCAGCGACATTATAAAAAAACTTGATGCGCTCCATGCCGTGAACACGGGCTGGCGAGTCCTCATTGACGACGAAATCGTCACCGACTTCTCGCGCGTTCCGAAAGACGGACAGCATGTGTATGTGAAGCTCGTGCCGGAGGGAGACACCCAGAGCACGGGAACAGGAATGAAAATCGGCGGCGGGCTTGCCGTACTGGGCGGAATCATCGCGATTGCCACGCTCGGCTGGACTGGCGTGGGTGGCGTTCTTGGAGCGACGCTCATCGGTGCGGGCATCTCGTGCTTTGCCGGCGGCGCAGTTCTCTACAACACAGACATTCCCTCTATCAGCAATAAAAAGCAGGAATCGCCCGAGCAAGACCCCTCAATACGCGGAAGTCAAAACCAAATGCGCCCATACGGTGTCGTTCCGACCTTGCTCGGCAGGCGGCGGATTTATACAGATCTCGCCTCAAAAAGCTACACCTGGGCGGAAAACGGCGCGGTGTATCTTTACCAGCTTTTTTGTGTGGGGCAGAAGGACATGGAGATTTTCCACGGACAGGATAAAGACCATCCGAACTCAATCAAAATCGACGAGACGCTTATAACCGACTATTCGGAAACAGGAGACATCGACAAGATTCTTGCGGGCGAGGACTCTCTGATTGACCTGAGAATCCATCAAGACGGAACGATGCCCGAATTGTATGATAGATGCGTGCATGAGGAGCAGATAAACGCGATTCTCAAGCACGAAACCGACGAGGGCATTGACGGCTCGATAATCAGGACAACGCCGGACGGAACAGAGGAAATCAACGTCGATGTATTCTTCTATAACGGACTCGCTAAGTACAACGATGAGGGAAAGCTGGTTGACACATCCGTGGCGATAGGAGCGTGGTATAAAAAAGCGGATGAGCCGGACAGCGCGTACAGAAGCATGGGAAAATTCTCAAGCGGAACCTCAGCGTTTTCTGTTGTAACATGGCTCTATGAGGCAAGCATTCCCGCAACTGAAAAAATAAACAAAACAACCCTCTGGAATCATTATGAGGACTGGAGCAAAAAAAGCGGAACTGACGGAGTATCGCCTAATCCACTTCTGAAGAGTCTCTATGCCGTCAAAATTATCCTGAGTCTGCCAGTTTTAGACGGCCTGAAAATCACAAGCTATAAGGTTATGTTCAGGGTCACAGCCGCAAGCACAAGCGCGGTCTCGGGAGAAACAATCATAACAGGGAACAAGCTGGAAACACAGCGGCACTCGCTGAGCATTATCGGGCTTGAATCTGCATCCTATACCGTGAAAATCAGCCGCATCACAGCCGATTCCACGGACTCCAAAGTCATCGACGCAGTGTATGTCGGCTCAATCCGCGCAGCAAAAAACGAGAATCCCGTGCGATCAGAGCGCGCGAGCCAGCTCACGATTGTTGAGCTGAAAATAAAGGCATCAGAAAAACTCAATCAGGTCGTCAAGCAGCTCAATTTCATCGCCGAATCAAAACTGCCCGTGTACTCGGGAAAAGGAAACGGCTCATCGCAGTGGAGCTATGCTCAATCAAGGAATCCGGCGAGTGCCGCGGTATATGCCATGCAAGGCGGATTCGCGCAGCAGAAACTTTCTGACTCTGCCATTGACTGGACGACGTTTGAAAAACTGTACACATGGTGCGCGGTTCATCAGTACGAATGCAACGCCTACATTACTGAGTCGATGACCATCAGCAGCCTTCTCAACGCCATAGCCTCAACTTGCCGCGCGGAGATAGTGCGGCTCAACGGCAAAATCACCGTCATTCAGGACATTACGCGCGATTCTTTCGTGCAGGTTTTCACGCCGCGCAACTCGCACGATTACTCCGAGAACATTGCCCTGAGCGATGTGCCCGACGCGATGAACCTCAACTTCAATGATTCGGAGAACGGATATGCACAGGGGCAGGTACGAATCTACAACACGCCGAGCGGAAACTATGCGGGCGTACCTGAGACCACGCAGGATGTAGAGCTGTGGGGCGTGACGAACAGCGAGCAGGCGCGGAAACTCGGCATGTACAAGTACGCCGTAACGAACCATCGCGCGTTCATCCATCGTTTCAGCGTTGATTTTGAGTACCTCATGTGCACAAAGGGCGACTGGATAAAATACGCGGGTGACATCGCGCTCGCGGGCATCACGCAGGGAAGGATTCAGGAAGTCATCAAGAATACTACGGGGCTTGTTATCGGCGTGATGTGTGACGAAGAAATACCGATGGTGAGCGGGAAAAGCTACGGAGTCCGTGTGCGCAAGAGCACGGGCGAAGCATCGATTTTTTATCTTCAGACTACAATAAGCGAGAACCCCAGGATGGTTTTCTTCCAGACGCCCACAACGGAAGAACTCGCTCCCCATTCCGGCGACCTGTTCACATTCGGCGAGGCAAAAGGCGCGAACCTTGAAGACTCAATTGACCTCATCATCACGGACATTCAGTGCGGTGAGAATCTGAGCGCAGACCTGATATGCGTAGAATACTCGCCCGAGATTTTTGGCGTCGACAATCCTGATTTCGTTTTGCCAGATTTCGAGAATAAAATTTCAGATGTTGAGGGCACAAGAAATATCATCGACGCAGGACAGATTACGCCCGAATGGCAGACGTTCTTCACCTATCATGACGGGGAGAAATTTCCCGAACCGGCGACGGGTGACGGTACGAACGACGGTTGGCATACCTCCCCGACATCTGAGAGCAAATGGATGTCTTCAAAAACCGCAAAAAATATTTTTGAGGGAACTTGGAGCGCACCAAGCCGAAAAAAAGGTGACAAAGGCGAAAAAGGAGACAGCGGCGACATGGGCGCGGACGGCGGAAGCCTTGTCATCTATGCCGAGCAGATGGCGGCGACGTTCAGCATCGACAACGAGGGGAAGGTCGAGGAGACGGAGCTTTATGTTCCGGTGCATGTCCTGTTCAACGGGATTGAGCTTCCGTTTGAAATCAGAGAGCTTGAGGAAAAAGACGGGCTCACGCTCGAAGAATATTATGCGGGCAACAGCCACGGCGTGAAGGTCACCACCACAAAAGATTACCTTCTGACGGAAGGCACGTTCAATATCCCGATTGTCTACAGCGAAGTAACAGAAATCAACGTTTACGGAGACAGGGGCGGGAACTACGCATTCGGCACTGCGTCCGAGACAACGGCTTACGGAAACCTTGTCATTGACGAGGACAGCGTCTCATATTACAACCTCGTGTTCTCCTACGATGTCTCAGACCTCTCGCGATACCGAGGTGCGAAAGACAGCATCAGCGGATTCCTCGCTCCCGGCGCAGAGGGCGTGCACCGAGGCGACTGGTTTACATGGACCGGTGACACTACGAGCGAGACTTATAACGGAACTGAGGTCACGTTCAGGGCGGGAAGCGTCTACAAATGGAACGGCGACTACTGGGAGAAAGACTCCGACCAGTCGCACATGATGACCGCTTTCTCTGACGTGATGAGCGTGGCGAAGGAAAAACTGGAAGCAAACAATGAAAAAATCACCGAACTGCTTGAGCGCCTGACGAAAAACGAGGCGTACCTCTCAAGGCTCAACAATGAGAAACTGGGCGAGTTGCTTGCGCAGAACGAGAAACTACAGACCAATCTCGCCGAGAAAGAAAAGTTTCTCACTACGCTCAACAGCGAGAAATTCGGCGAGCTGCTTGCGCAGAATGAGAAACTTGACACCGAGCTCGCAAACGCAGAAAACTTCTACTCGACGCTCGCAGAAAACAAAGATTTTGCGACGCTGATTGTAGGCGTTCTCGTCGCGGACAAAGCCCTCATAAACATGATTGTAGCGAGCGAGGGATTTTTCGAGAGCATCACGGCTGTCGAGGGCTTTTATACTAACGTCACGGCTGTAGACGGCTTCTTCGAGAGCGTCACCGCAGTCAACGCCTTCTTCGACAAAGTGGTTGCGACCGAGGGCTTTTTCGAGAGTGTGACGGCGACAAGCGGCTTCTTCGACAGCATCACGGCAACGAAAGGATTCTTCGAGAGCATCACCGCGCTCAACGGATTTTTTGAGAGCGTGACGGCAACGGAAGGATTCTTCGAAAATATATCGGCAGTAAACGGCTTTTTCGAGGCTCTTACGGCGACCACAGGCTTCTTCGAGAACATCGTTGCCACGCAGGGATTCATAGAAAAATTCGCGTCGTTCTACGTGACCGCAAACCAGCTGTCAGTTCTTGAGACAAAGGCGAGTGCTGCCGCAACAGCGGCGGGAGATGCAGCAACCGCAGCAAATGATGCCGCAACGTCAGCTGGCAACGCGGAGATCTTTGCAAGTGATGCCCAATCGGCGGCAAGCGCTGCCGCAACGTCGGCGAGCAGTGCGGCATCATCGGCGGCAAGAGCTGCATCCGACGCAGCGACGGTGGCGACCGAATCCGTCAGGACAATCCTTGAGGATTACGCGAAAAAAGAAGAAACAATGTCGGAATACGAGCCGGTCTTTTTCCGCACGAACAACGGCAAACAGGCAGTTCCGACCGCGCCCGCGAAAGACTCGGACGTCTTGTCGACGGACACCGCCGACAAGTGGACGACGGCGCAGACAAGCGCAACGTACACATACACCTATGTCTGCTACCGCTACAAAAAGGCGGACACGGAAGCATACTCGTACACCTCGGTCTCATGCGAGGCAGCGACTCTCATCAAGGACGGGAAAATCATCACGAGCCTGATAGATGCCGATGACATTTTCACGAAGCAACTCACGCTTAAGTCCGGCGGGGCGATACAAAGCTCAAACTATGACGGCGGGATTATATGCGGCGACTCGGGAGAAGCCACAAAGGGCTTCCGCATTGAGTCTGACGGTGACGTGTTCTTCTCGAACGGTACGTTCAAGGGGCATATCGAGGCAGAGAGCGGAAAATTTACGGGCGAGCTGAACGCAACGGGCGGTACGTTGAAGGATTTGACAATTGAGGCAACAATCACGCTGAAGTCAGGAGGCATAATTCAAAGCGCGGATTTTTCCGAATCAAACGGCAAGGGGCTTAAAATAAGCTGTGAGACCAACACCGCATGGCAGCAGTTCGCTTTTCTCAGAACGAAGCAAATCAGCCACACAAAAGACAGAAACTATGTTATAGTACCACCTTTGCTTCTCTCATCCGGGGAAACACTGAGAAACGGCAAGCCGTTCGATATTGTGATTGGCAAGCCTGACAGTCACCCGTTTTTCATGTATACATCAACCGAAGGAAAAACGCAGCAAATCACGAAATCAAACCTCCAGTCCATGTTCTTGGAGCAAATCTATGCTGTTTATGGGGCAAGTGCGCAAGCTGTCAGTATAAGATGTAGCGGCTATGTGGCGGTAACTGACGTTGAATGTTCATCAGTAAGCAGCCAGACATTTATTCCCAGTTATCTGTACATTTATTATGATTCTTCTACGAAAAAATTTACGGAGATGACTTTCTACGGAATAAATCTTGTTACGCACAAGATGACGTTAAGCGTAGAGGATACTATGTATGGTGTTTTGTACTTTTAACTAAAAAACTTCTGACAGCCGCCCCTGCGGGGGCGTTTTTCCATGTGCCCGGCTTAAAATGACTGTATGGGTATGAAATCAATCGCAAGAATAGACGACCTTGACCCCGCCGATTTCGTGGTCAAGTGGCGCATGACGGAGATATGCAACCTGCGCTGCTCCTACTGCATCCACGCGAGCAAGCGGGAGATGCTGGACTCCCCGAAACGGCTCGAGAAACTGAAGGCGCAGGAAGAACGGCTTTGCGCCGTCGCCCGTGAAATCAACCGACTACTTGATAGCACGGATTTTGAAAACGTGAAGCTCGACCTTATCGGCGGAGAGGTAAGCCTTCTCGACCTAAAGGAAATTCTCGGAAACATTCAGTCCGATAAAATCAAAAAGATTCAGATTACGACGAACATGAGCGCGGCGGCGGACTATTACCTCGGACTTCTAGATTTCCTTCATTCACGGAACGTGCGCCTGTCAATCACGGCGAGTTTTCACTATGAGTTCCTTGATTCCGACGGCTATTTCGAGAAAATCAAGGCTCTTGACGGGAAAGCCGACATCCTTGTCTGCGAGATGGTGTCAAATGCCGGAAATCAGGAACTTTGCACGGAATTCATCGAGAAATGTCACTCGATGGGCGTGTGCTACATGGTCGAGGCGGATTTGCGGCGCAGCCAGGAAGCGGCGAGAAGAAGCGGGCTTATAACGGCAGGCGAGAAGCCGGACAAGGGGCTTCCCCGGTACAGGGCGGTTTTCACGGACGGGAGCGAGACTCTGTACAAGACACGAAACATGCTTCTCTGCGACAACGGAATCGAGGAGAACCGCAACCAGAAATTCATCCACACGCGGGGGTTCGTCTGCTCGAACGGCTGGGATTTCGTGTACATCGACCCCGACGGATTCGCGCACGGGCGCACCGACACAAGCGACAGCTGCACCAACCGAATAGCGATAGAGGATTTCAGGCTGGTTGAGCCGAGAAAATGCCCGCATGACAACTGCACGCTCTGCGGGCACATGAGCATCTGGAGACAAGGAGACGACGAATGACAGTAAACAGAATCATAAACATCAAGGAACGGGACAACGTTCCCCCGCAGGCAGACAGCGCGTTCTTACAGAGAATCGGCGTCGCCGACTCCTACACGACGATGCAGCAGATTGAGGAATACATCTCGCCTGCAAAGCAGGCGGATTTCCTCGCAAAGGTCTCTGACCTCGAGGACAAAGACCTCTTGCTCGAGACAAGCATTGCCGAGGAGAAAACCGCGCGGGAAAACGCCGACACGGCCTTGCAGACGAACATCGAGGCTGAGGAATCGGCAAGAATCGAGTCGGACGAAACGCTCCAAACAAACATCGATGCTGAGGCTCAGTCGCGCTCGGATGCAGACGCGACTTTGCAGGGCGAGATTGACGACATCAACGGCGCGCTGGAAACGCTCAACGGCGACGCGGAGACGGATGGAAGCGTGGCGAAAGCCGTAGCTGACGGCATCGCTTCCGTCATCGCGGAAGCCCCGGAAGACTTGGACACGCTCAAGGAAATATCCGACTGGATAAGCACTCATGCGGACGACGCGGCGGCAATGAACACTGCGATTCAGGATAATGCCACCGCAATAGAGAATGAGGAATTGGCAAGAATCGAGTCGGACGAAACGCTCCAAACAAACATCGATGCTGAGGCTCAGTCGCGCTCGGATGCAGACGCGACTTTGCAGGGCGAGATTGACGACATCAACGGCGCGCTGGAAACGCTCAACGGTGACGCTGAGACAGACAGAAGCGTGGCGAAAGCCGTCTCTGACGAGGCGACAGCTCGGACGGAGGCGGACTCGGAATTACAGAAAAACATCGACGCTGAGACAACTGCAAGGTCAAGCTCAGACGAGAACCTGCGCTCGGACATCATTTCTGAGACTACAGCAAGGGCTGGCGCGGACGAGGTCTTGCAGACGAACATCGACGCCTTGCAGAACGCGCTTTCGCAGGAGACAAGCGCAAGGAAGCAGGGAGACGCGGACGTGCTCTCAAAACTTACGGAGACTTTCGGCGACCAGGTATCGGAAATCGCGAATGAAAAAGTCGATGAGGTCATAAACGAGCGCATGGCGGAATATGACACCGCCATAGAGACGCAGGGAGCGGCTATAGCGACGCTCCAAAACGCCGGAAATTACAATAAAAAATACTATGAAGTTGACTTGTCGTCGCTCTCTACAGGCAAGTTTTATCCTGTCACATTCGGCACGTCTGACCTAGAACTTGACTGCGAGATACATTCGCCGAATCTTGGCGGCGCGCAGCCGTACAACCAGAATCACATTCATTTTTTGCTGACGCGGCAGGGGTGGTCTGACACGAGAAGCCAGTTCGTCGTGCTCTCATACGGCGTTTATGACTCGAATGAAATAACAATCGGCTGTATCGGCGCGGGCTTACACACAGGCGTTAACTGTGTTTGGCTTCGTGGCGGAATGAAGTACCGATTCATCTGCAACCGTGCCCCTGCATTGCGCACGTCGGCGTATACGGTCGCTGACGGCACGAACAGCTATGAGCAGTTTACCATTGGCGAGAATTATTACGGTGACTCCAACACGAACGTATCGGTCGTATGGAGTCCGCTCGGCAAGAACAGGTGGGAAGCATTAGAGGCCCGCGTCGCCGCTCTTGAGGCAAAGGTAGGTTGATGCAAGAGAAACAATTTGTTTTTATGACAAGCCAGCGAGAACAGCAGTGGTTTGCCAAGCATACATGAATTGTTTGCAGGAAAAGCCGAAACAAAGCGCGGGTGATGTACTATTTCCGTAAGAAAAACAAAAAGGGCAGAAACCCGCGTACTGGCATACGCGGACAAGTGCTAATGACACTTACAGGATAACCTGCTTCCACCCGATACTCATAAAAAATTATCGGATGTTTTCGTCTTTAGGTTTAGTGTCCTCGAAATCTTTTTCGGGGTGCGGCATGTATTCCACGGTCACCAAAATAAACGCATTTTTTAGGGACGCCTCACGGTCACAAGTGGATGAAGTCATGAAAAATCTGGTGCTGACAGAGCGGCAAGCGGAGATTTTCGAGCTGTACTACATAAAGCGGCACGACAGGGGCTTTGTCGCCGACAAACTTTTTGTAAGCCAGTCGACCGTGAGCGCGGAACTGCGGTCAATCCGGCTGAAACTTATAAAATTTCTGTGAAAAGTCTGTGATATTTCTGTAAAACCGCTTCTCTTTTTCGGCGTACAATCTCCGCACATTCATTTCAAGGAGGTAAACGAAATGGAATACGCAAGTGAAGCAGAAGTCAAGGCACTGAACACGAAGGCAAATGTCGGCGTTGCTTTGGGCTCGGTCGGCACGGGTCTGGCGGCAATCGCAGGTGCGGGCGGACTTGCTGGCATTCTCGGTATCGGACGCAATCCGAATCCCGCGAACATGCCGGAAGGCGACCGTCCTGTGACGCACTACGAGATGGGCTTGATTCAGGCGAACAACCAGAAGGACAACGAAATCACGCTCCTCAAGTCGCAGCAGTATGTTGACCGTGCGATGGCTGGCGTTCAGATGCGGTTCGGTCAGCAGACCGCATGGAATGCCGTGCAGGGCGCGAACATTCAGGCTCTCAAAGAGCAGCTTGCCGGAATCACCAAGACTGTCGTTCCGAATGACAGCGTGATGCCCGGCTGGGGGAATGTCGCGGTTGTGCCAGTTCCGCCGGTTCTTCCGACGAGCGGCACTCAGTCCGATTCGTCAACGGCAACCTCAACGAGCAATAACGGCTAGTTGAAACTTTGGTGGGTGCGCAATTCCGTGCATCCGCCATTCTTTTGGAGAAATAATTATGTTCACAAGAAATCAAATCGCAAACGGAATGGTCAAGTTCATCGAGAATGACATGAGTACGGCGGCGGGCAACGGAACCTCAAAGTTCATCGTCTCTCTGGCAAAAAACGCGCTCAAAAAGAATCCCGCAATCATCGACGAGGCGTTGAAAATCCGCTGATTCATGCAGTTCTTCCGTCCTCTGACGGCAAGTACGACATCGCTCCGATGACGACAATGCTCAAAGAGACAATGGCAGAGACGGGAACGCTCCCGCTCAAACTCCCGAAGATTCCGCTTCTTCTTCCCGAAGGCGACGAAATCCGGCTGAACTCGACCGACATCGACAAAATCGCCAGCTACATCAACGAAAGTGCTGACACGACGGAGGCTTAACATGGATTTTCATTCACTTCTGAAAGAGGCAATCAAGGACGAAGCGGAAGGCATCGCCCGCTATGAAAAACTCGCGGCAATGGCTCCGTCGGAATACGCACCGATTCTGCACGACATCGAAAAGGAAGAGCGACAGCATCTTGAATTCCTTTCCGAAATCGCAAGCAAAACCGGTCACATGGACGATGAAGAGTCCGAGACTCCGCCACAGAGCGAAGAGCCGACTTCATCTTTTGAAAAACAGTTTGAGCAGATTCATGAGACTATGAATGAAATCAAACAACTGATTGTTGAGGTGCTCGTTGCGGTAAAAGTGGCTTCATTGCACACGAACGGGAACGGCGATTCAAACGCGGAAACTTCCGAAATCGAAAATGAAGAGAACAAGCCATCGATGGACAGTGAAAAAACACCGTTACCAAACGGAACAGCCGTTGAAAACAGTGCCATGCCGCAGTCAGTTTCGGCACAACCAACCCGCTAAATAAAACAGGCAGCGTATACGATTTCTCGTGTATTCTGCCTGTTTTTCGTGTCCGTAAAAATATCAGTTTTTCTTATAATTTTGTGGGTGCAGTTTTTTAATAAACTATAGCGGCATCCCTCTCTGAATTCATGGAGCAAAAATCGATTACCGAGCTGTTTTCTTCGCTCCAGCCACTGCCCATGGTCGACATCGGGCACATGGACATTCCGGGCGCGTCAATGCTCAAAATCGACAGCAATTCCGCCATCCGCTCACTCATGGAGCATCTGATTACCGTCCACAAATACACAAAATTCGCGTTCGTCGGAACGGACATCTCCGAGCCGCAAAAACGCCGTCTCCTCAATTTTGAGCACGAGCTTGACCGCCACAATCTGAGCCATATCGACCACGCCGTCGTCATGATGAGCAAAAAGATGGAGGCAAAATACATCGATGAAGCGGCAGACTCGCTCATAGCGCACTTCAACCTGCACCGAAAGCAAGAGATTGAGGCAATCGTCACCGCGTCCGACATTATCGCCGCAGAGTTGATTGAGCAATTCTCTCGCCGAGGCATCAGCGTTCCGAGTGACGTGGCGGTCGTCGGATTCAATAACTGGTATGAGAGCATTACGTCGCGCTCGCCGCTCACCACGATTGATTTGGTGTACTTTAAGCGCGGGTATGCCGCCGTGGAGCTGTTAATCGACAAAATCCTCATGCCAGAACAAAAAATCGAGACGATGTATTTTCCGACGGATTTGATTGTGCGCCAGAGTTGCGGATGCCTTGAACAGAGCGTGTCGCTTGCCCGTGCAGAAAGCGCCGTTTTTGCGTCCACCAGTACCCTCGATGAGTCCGAGGCCCAGTTGCGCTCAGAACTCATACAAAACGCGCGTTCCATCTTCCCCCACGAAAACGATGAAAGCCTCTCTCGGATGCTCGATGCATTCTTCTCTGACGTGTATGACGCTGCGGACGAAAGCCAGATGGTCGTTTGGTTTCAAAACGTCATGCAGAATTACCGAAAGGCACGTGAATTCGACGCCGACCATTTTCAGAACGCGATTAGCGCGCTCCGAACGCTGCTTTTGCCCATCCTCAAAAACGAACGCGCAACCGTCATCTTTTCGGTCGAGAACGTCTTTCATCAGATGCGCACGCTCGTGTCGGTCTTTCAAAAATATGAGACGATTGCCGACCGAGAAAATCCGTATCGAATCAACAATATCTCAGGTCAGGCAATCAATTTTCTCTCCGCACAGACCATTCCGCAGATTTTTGAGATTTTGCGCTATCAGCTGAGCGAACTCGATATTCCGGGAGTCGTACTTGCGCTCAGCGAGACGATGGGCCACAGTTTTCCCGTTCCAAAAATTGAATTCACCTATCCAGAATCAAAAGGCGCGCTTTCCCGACACATGCACACGTCTGTTTCAGAGCCGCATTTGTTCCCGAAAGACTTGCTGACCCCAGACCGCCGCACTTCGGTCATGCTTGAAGTGCTCCATCACGCCGACTACTATTTCGGCTATGCCTTTTTCGAGATGAAAACGCCGAACCTCGCGACCTATGATGTCATCAGAATGCTGCTGAGCAACGCGCTCTACACCGTCTACAAAAAGGAAGGACGGCTCAAATTCACCTCATACGAAGTCAGCGAGCATCAGATGTCAGAGCTCATCAAAAAAGAGACCGCTGTTACGGAAGAAACGAATGCGCGCTCACGGATTACCGTCGAAAAAATTACGGATTACCTCACCACGCACATTGATGAAATGACAGATGTCGACAAGATGGCGGAATCGCTCATGATAAGCCGGAGCTACCTGAGCAAAAAGACAAAAGAACTGACTGGATTGAGTGTTCAAACGCTTCACGAAAAACTAAAAGTCGAGCAGGCAAAGAACATGCTCAAGACAAACAACTTCGCGCTCTCAGAAATCGCGCACACGCTCGGCTTCAAAAACCAAAATTATTTTTCAAACGTCTTCAAAAAGAACACCGGAATGAGCCCTAAAAACTGGCTGAAAAGCAAAGAATAAAAAACTGAGAAGGCAGGAGCGAGAGGATAAAAATAATCCACAGATTACGCAGATGAAAAATAATAATCTGTGGATAAAAATTCCTCACAGAGTGCACAGAGATTTTTTTTCTCTGTGTTCTCTTAAGCCTACGCAACATAGTTGCTTCGGAGTATCGCTAAAATTGCGATGCAATTTTTTAACGCTCCCCATCTGTGAGGAATTCATTTACGGGCGAACGATGATTGATTCAAGTTCTGGGTGCTTTTCAAGTTCTTTCTTCAAGCCCTCTTCGCGTGCCTTGTTGCGGTAGCTTGGGTCTTGGAACGAATAGGTGAAGTTCGTGTGAACATCGTAAGTGCCCTGCATGATTGCGAACGCGTCTTCGGTCATAACAAGTTCTTCGTCGGTCGGGATAACGAAGACTTTCACTTTGCTGTCATCGGCAGAAATGCATGTTTCGGCATTGCCCGTGTTTGCGAGCGCATTCTTTTTCGGGTCGATTTTAACGCCCATCCACTCCAAGCCTTCGAGAGCCTTTCCGCGGATAAGAGCCGAGTGCTCGCCAACGCCAGCCGTGTACACGATTGCATCAACCGGACCGATGGCCGCCATGTATGCGCCAAAATATTTCTTCAAGCGATAGCATTCCATATCGACTGCAAGCTGGCAGTCTTTATCACCGTTTGCGGCAGCCTCAGCGACATCGCGGCGGTCAGCAGATTTTCCCGTGAGACCAAGAAGACCTGATTTTTTGTTCATAGCCGTGTCCATTTCGGCGGGAGTCATACCCGTTTTGCGCATGATGTAGAACGGAAGAGCCGGGTCCATGTCGCCAGAGCGCGTTCCCATGACGAGACCTTCGAGCGGTGTGATACCCATTGAAGTGTCATAGCAGCAGCCATTTTTGACCGCGCACATTGAAGCGCCGTTACCGACATGCGCGATGATGACATTCGTGTCTTTTGGTGCTTTGTGAAGAAGAACAGAAGCGCGTTTTGCGGTGTAAAGGAAAGAAGTTCCGTGGAAACCGTAGCGGCGTGCGCCGTATTTTTCATACCATTCTTTTGGAATCGCATAGCGGAAAGAAGAAGCAGGCATGGTCTGGTGCCAAGCCGTATCCAAAACCGCGACATGCGGAACATTCGGAAGAACCTTTTGAGCCGCTTCGATGCCCATGATGTTCGCGGGGTTGTGCAATGGTCCCAAATCCTGAACCGAGCGGAATGTTTCCAAAACTTCCGGAGTGACTTTGACAGATTTGGTGAATTTGTCGCCTCCGTGGAGAACTCGATGCCCGACCGCGCCGATAACGCTCATGTCAGAGATAACGCCGTGCGCTTTGTCGGTGATTGCGTTCAAAATGAGTTCGATTGCTTCTTTGTGCGTTGGGCAGGGGCTTTCAAGAACGAATTTGTCCTTTCCCTTTGGCTTGTGCGTGATTACCGAGCCGTCCTGAGTGACGCGCTCCACAACGCCCGTTGCCAAAACATCTTTGTTGTCCCAGTCATAGACCTGATACTTTGCGGAAGAAGAACCGCAGTTCAAAGTAAGAATAACCATTGTTTTCCTCGATTCTGTAAGATAGATGTAAGTCATTATAAGAACTTGAACAGATTTATTCAATGAATCATTTTTTAAGAAAGTCTTCGTTTTTCCTTGACAAGAATTTTCCTCACGTTAAAATCAATTCATTATGAAGAAAGAAAAAAACGCAGGATTGATAACATTCGCCCTCTCATGGGTCGGACGCAAAAATCTCAAGGCTTTAAAGAAAGCTGCTAAAAATTGCGAAAATGCAACCGCCACCACGCTCCGTGGTATTCTCACCTATGCAAAAGACAGTGAATGGGGAAAGGCTCATCACTTTGCTGATATTCTCGCCGCTCAGACAGACGAAGAATTATTCGCAAAATGGCAGGCAAATGTTCCGCCACAGACCTACGAAGATTTGCGTCCGTTCGTTGACCGCCAAAAGAACGGCGAAGAAAACATTCTCTTCCCCGGAAAGCCGATGATGTACGCCACCACGAGCGGCACCACAAGCGCGCCAAAGTGGATTCCTATCTCAACCGAGTATTATCAGAGATTTTCAGCGATTTCACGGCTCTGGCTCTACTCGTTCATCATGCAGCGTCCAAAGGTCTTCTGGGGCATCGTTCTTTCTATCGTCGGAAAAGATGTCGAAACACACGCCCCTGACGGCACACCGTGCGGCTCAATTTCGGGAGTTACGCAGCGCGACTGCCCTGAATTCATCAAGGGATTGTATTCTGCTCCGAGCGCAGTTTTCTACATCAATGACTACGCCGCACGAAATTACGCGCTTATGCGCACGGGAATCGAGCAGAATGTCACTTTGTTCATCACGGCAAACCCAAGCACAGTGATTGAGCTTCAGCGCACCGTTGACGAGCATCTTGACGAAATGATAAAAGACATCGAAAACGGCACTTTGAGCGATAAATTCACCATTGGCGAAGAGCAGCGAAAAGCACTCTGCGCAAAATACAAGCCGAATCCCGCTCGTGCCGCAGAACTTCGCGCGCTCAAAGAAAAATACGGCCGCATTCTGCCAAAGCACTACTGGCCTGACTTCCAAATCATCAACACATGGAAGTGCGGAAACACGCATGTCTACATCGAAAAAATCAAGGACTGGTTCCCGGAAAATGTCTGCCACCCCGAATTCGGCTATTTTGCGAGCGAATGTCGCGTTGGTCTCGTCATGAACGGCGGAAGCGATACGGTTTTGTTCCCGCACATGCACTATTTTGAGTTTGTTGACGCCGACGACATGGACAATCCGAATCCGAAATTCTTGCAGATTCACGAGCTCAAAAAAGGCAAAAAATATCTCATCTATATCACGACCTATTCAGGCATCTACCGCTACAACATGAACGATATGATTGAGGTCACGGACTTCTACGGCACCATCCCTGCCATTCAGTTCTTGCAAAAAGTGAACGGAATCATCTCAATGACGGGTGAAAAGGTCAGCGAAGGTCAGTTCATCACGGCAGTCAAGCAAGCCGAAGAGCAGACGGGGCAAAAAACGCGCTTCTATGTCGGATTTGCCGATGTGCAGGAAAGCCGCTACCACTACTACATCGATTTTGCCGATGAAGCGACCACGCAGGAGCAGGCTGACGCATTCGCAAAAGTCGTTGACGAAAAGCTCAAAAAGCTCAATGTCGAATACGAAGCAAAGCGCGACTCGTTCCGTGTAAAAGATCAGGCGTGCCACATTCTCAAAGCGAACGCTTTCGAAGAATTCAAAAAAGAATCAATCGCGAAGGGCATGGCTCGTGACGGTCAGTTCAAGATGAATCTCCTCATGCAGGACGAAAAACGCCACGCAATGTTCAAAGCGTTGGTCAAATAAGAGTTGAAAGCGGAAAGTTGTTCTTCGACTTTCCGCTTTTTTGTTTGCAAAGAGACTTCTTCCCCCGTTTCTGCTATACTTCCTTCATGGCAAAAACAAAACCTTCAAAGAACAGCACCGCCGTAATAGGCTTTGAGCAGCAGATTTGGAACGCAGCCTGCGAGCTGTGGGGGCACATTCCGGCCGCGGACTACCGCAAGATTTTTACCGGGCTCATATTCCTGCGCTATATCTCCGCCGCTTTTGAAAAAAAGTATGCCGAGCTTGTTGCAGAAGGCGAATGCTTTGAAGACGACCCCGATGCCTACGAAGCAGAAAACATCTTCTTTGTTCCCGCCGAATCACGCTGGAGCCAGATTGCAAAATCCGCCCACACGCCTGAAATAGGCACCGTGCTTGACCGCGCGATGGAAGCGATTGAAAAAGACAACCGCTCGCTTAAAGGCGTGCTTCCTAAAAACTACGCCTCGCCCGATTTAGACAAGCGCGTGCTGGGAAATGTAATCGACATCTTTACCAACATGGACATGAGCGACACCGAAGCAAGCAAAGACCTTCTGGGGCGCACCTACGAATACTGCATAGCGCAGTTTGCAAGCTACGAAGGCGTAAAAGGCGGCGAGTTTTACACCCCTGCAAGCGTAGTAAAAACAATCGTAAGCATCTTAAAGCCCACGGAAGGAAAGCGCGTGTACGACCCGTGCTGCGGCTCGGGCGGAATGTTCGTGCAGTCGGTAAACTTCATCGCCTCTCACGCAGGGAACCGCGACAACATAAGCGTGTTCGGTCAGGAGGCCAACGCCGACACCTGGAAAATGGCAAAGATGAACATGGCAATCCGCGGAATAGACGCAAATTTCGGCGATCACCATGAGGACACCTTCTTCCACGACCTGCATGCCCACGAAAAATTCGACTTTATCATGGCAAATCCGCCGTTCAATTTAAGCAACTGGGGGCAGGATAAATTGCAGAACGACCCGCGCTGGGGTTACGGTCTCCCGCCCGCAGGAAATGCGAACTACGCCTGGATAGAACACATGATTTACCATCTCGCGCCAAACGGAAAAATCGGCCTCGTACTCGCAAACGGAGCGCTTAGCACACAGACCGGCGGCGAAGGAGAAATCCGCAAAAAGATAATAGAAGCAGACCTCGTAGAAGGAATCGTCGCAATGCCCACGCAGCTTTTCTACAGCGTAACAATTCCCGTAACCCTCTGGTTCATCACCCGCGGCAAAAAGCAGACCGGCAAAACCCTCTTCATAGATGCCCGCAACATGGGCCACATGGTAGACCGCAAGCACCGCGACTTTTCCGAAGAAGACATCGCCCGCCTTGCCGACACCTTCACCGCCTTCCAGAACGGCACCCTCGAAGATGTAAAAGGCTTTTGCGCAGTTGCCACCACAAAACAAATCGCCGCCCAGGATTACATCCTCACCCCCGACCGCTACGTTGGCATAGAAGAAAAAGCCGAAGACGACGAACCCTTCGCCGATAAAATGACCCGCCTGACCACCGAACTTGGCGGAATGTTCACAAAGAGCCACGAACTCGAAGAAGAGATAAAGAAAAATCTTGCGGGGATTGGGTTTAAGATTTCGTGAATCGCACGGCAGTTTCCTCTAACAGTTGACCTTCGACTAATTTGGACTTACACTCCAAATTAGTCGAAAAAATGCTCAAAACGGGGGCTTTATGTATATAAATCGTCACATTCTGTCATATTTGAACAGAATGAAAAAACAGTTCAGAGTTCTCTTAATCACCGGTTCCCGTCAAGTCGGAAAATCTACTTTGCTAAAAGAAAAGCTTCTCCCAGATTATGGTTATGTTACCCTCGATGATTTTACGGAACTTGGACTGGCACAAAAAGACCCTTCCTTGTTCTTCAAAAATCACCAACTCCCGGTTATTGTTGACGAAGTACAACGTGCCCCAGACTTGTTTTTGCAAATAAAGCTTCTTGCAGATAGCACAAAAAATAAAGGACAAATCATTCTTACAGGTTCACAAAGTTACAGGCTTTTGAGTAAAGCAGCAGATTCTTTGGCAGGCCGAGTCTGCATCATTAACATGTCGTCTCTTTCACTTAGGGAAAAATATAAAATTGATTTTAACACAGAATTCTTACCGACACCTGAATACATCGAAACTCGAAAACAAACAATAAAGCCATACAAAAACGTATGGAATCATATATGGCGTGGAAGTATGCCGGAGCTGGCAGATGAGTCAATCGAATGGGAACCATTTTACCGCTCGTACATAAGGACATATCTTGACCGCGATGTAGCAGATATAATAAGCCAGAAGAATCTTGTAAAGTTTCACAATTTTATGCAGTGCCTTGCAGCTCGGGTTGGAGAACTGTTCAATGCAGATTCCATTGCCCGTGATGTTGGCGTTACAAGCAAAACAATTTCCGAATGGACAAACATCCTTGAATCTTCCGGTGTAATCCGTCTTTTGCAGCCTTATGAAAAAAATGTATCCAACAGAGCCGTAAAAACACCAAAAGTCTTCTTTATGGATACAGGCTTGGTCTGCTTTTTAGTAGGCTGGTCTTCTGCAAGTGTAGCAATGAACGGCGCAATGTCGGGCAGCCTTTTTGAAAACTTTGTTGTAAGCGAAGTAATCAAATCATATTACAACGCCGGCCACGAAACCGAAAAAATCTATTTTTACCGCGACAAAGACAAAAAAGAAATAGATTTGATAATCGAAAAAGACAATATCCTCTACCCAATCGAAATCAAAAAATCAGCCCGCCCGACAATAGACATGGCAAAGCATTTCTCTGTCCTGTCTAAAATCGCCGGAGTTTCTGTTGGTCAGGGCTGCATTATTTGCCAGTGCGATAATCCTTTGTATTTGAGCAATGAAGTTATTTCGCTGCCGGTTGAGTATGTGTGAGGGGGATGAGATGGAAGAGTTTGATAAAAGTTCATTGTATTATGTTGATTCAACTCCAGAAGGTATGCGGTATTCATTATATGATACTGCGAGTTGGAAAAATGGACTTGCGTTTAAAAATATAGATTTCTCTGAATCAGGCTTGCCTGTAATTAAAATTGCCGAGTTAAATAATGGAATAAGTTCTTCAACCGCATATACGGACAAAACATATTCTCAGGATGTATTCTTAACTAAAGGTGATTATGTATTCTCTTGGTCTGGTAATCCAGAAACTTCTATAGATATTTATAAATATAATTTGCCTGATGGATGGTTAAATCAACATATATTCAAAGTTACTCCTAAAACTGAAATTATTGATAAAGGGTTCTTCTTTTATCTAATGAAGTTCTTAAAACCATATTTCAAGAAAATTGCGACAAATAAACAGACAACAGGATTAGGACATGTAACAATTTCAGATTTGCAACGAATGAGCGTAGCACTTCCCCCTCTTCCCACCCAGCAAAGAATCGCCGCCATCCTCTCATCCCTCGACGACAAAATCGAACTGAACAACAAAATAAACACCAACCTCGAACAGCAAGCCCAAGCCCTCTTCAAAAACTGGTTTGTAGACTTCGAACCATTCGGCGGCAAAATGCCCGAGGGATGGAAAGTTGGAAAATTGTCCGAGATTGGAACAATTGTTGGAGGCAGTACCCCATCAAAAGCAAAGAAAGAGTATTACACGAATAATGGAATTGCTTGGATAACACCTAAGGATTTATCAAATGATAAATCAAAATTCATTTCCCATGGTGAAACTGATATTACAGAATTGGGATTTGAAAACAGCAGTGCAATAAAAATGCCGAAAGGAACTATTTTATACAGCTCAAGAGCTCCTATTGGCTATATTGCCATTGCAAAGAACGAAGTCACAACGAATCAAGGCTTCAAATCTGTAATTCCAAATCCAAATGTAGGCAATGCATATATTTATTATTTTTTGAAGAGTAATTTTGAATTAATTGATACCATGGCATCTGGCTCAACTTTTAAGGAAATATCAGGTACTGCAATGAAAAATGTTCCTGTTTTGATTCCTGATGATAAGAGTTTGTCATCGTTTCAGAGTTTTTGTAATCCTGTTTTCACCGAACAAGAAAAACTCGAAGCAGAAAATAAAATTCTTGTACAGATTCGAGATACTTTATTACCAAAGTTGATGAATGGGGAGATTATATTTTAATACAGATATATAATCATGAAAGGAGGTGTAATAATATGATTTCAAATTTAAAAGGCATCAAACTTCAAGGAAGAAAGTTTTCGGCTAATCCAGTAGATTTTTGTTTTTGGAATACTGATAAAATCAGAATATCTCTTGTGTATGGAAAAAATGGATCTGGCAAATCTACCATAAGTGATGCCTTTACATTCTTGAAAAATACTGAAACTGAAGATTTTTCTTGTCTTTCTGAAATAACATTTGATAATCATCCACTTTCTGAAGATGATAAAAAAAGTATTCATGTTTTTAATGAGAAATTTATAGATTCAAATATCAAAATAAAAGAAAATGGTATAGATTCTATTGTAATGTTTGGAGAGCAAGTTAATATTGATAAGCAAATAGAAAAAACAGAAGAACGGCTGAATGCAAAAAAAACAGAAATTGAAAATCAGAATAATATTGTTACTAGCTTTCTTGATGAATCAAATGCTAATTCACCCATGTATTTTCTAAATCAATGTATTTCAGAGTTAAAAAGAGATAATGGGTGGGCAGGAAAAGAGAGGGTTATAAAATCTGCAAGAGTAAACTCATCTGTAACTAAAACAACAGTAGCAAATATAATAAGTCAATATAAAACAGAAAAAGAACTTGATTTACTAATCCAAGATTATACAGAAAAGAAAAAACTTTTTGATTCTGTTACAAGTGATTCCACGGAAATTACTCAAGAAGTTACCATATTCAATTTTAAAGAAACAGATTCAAAGGCAAAAACTTTATTAACAAGAAAAATAGAACAAACGGAATTAACTGAACGAGAAAAACGTATTTTTTCATTTATAGAAAAAAACGGACAGGAGTTACTAACAAAAGCAAAATTATACTTTGCTGATGAAAAATCTGATTTTTGCCCTTATTGTTATCAAGAAATAGATAGAAACTACAAATCAAATTTGATTGACGAATTTAAGAAAGTTTTAAATAAGGAAGTTGAAGACTATCAAAAAGAGTTAGATACACTAAAAATTAAAAATCTAAGTTTTGATCTAACTCCATATGCCCAAATCGAACAGACTGTGACACAAACAGTACAATTGGAACTTGATAAAGTAAATAGAACTATTCAAAATTTTAATAATATCATTGAGAAGAGAAAAAATAATGTGTATCAGGAATTTTCTGAAGAAGAATATAACATTTACATTGAGAATGCCATAAAACCATTAAATAATGCTTTAGCAAGACTTGAAGAAAAAAGAATAGAATTTAACAATCTTGTAAATAATAAGAATACTCTTAAAAAAGAATTATTAAATCTGAATTCACAAATTGCAAATAAACAAATATCAGAAAACTATTCAAAATATAAACAACAACTTGAAAAACAAGAAACAGAAAATACAAATTTTTCAGCTCTAGAAAATGAAAAATCTGCAATAGAATTAGAATTAGCTAATTTGAATGAGCAAAAGAAAAGTATAAAAATTGCGCAAGAGCATATAAATTATTTATTACAATATGTCTTCTTTTCAAAGGATAAACTTACAATTGAGTCGCATGATGGTATTTATCAAATAAAATCTTGTGGATTACCAGTAAAACCTAACCAAATTTCTTGTGGGGAAAGAAATATAATGGCTTTATGTTACTATTTCACAGAGTTATTTGCAGGTAAAGAAGAAGCCAAAATTTATTCAGATGCAAATCTGCTCATAATAGATGATCCTGTTTCAAGTTTTGATAAAGAAAATCGAGTTGGAGTTTTGTCATTATTAAAATATGAATTACAACATTTTATTTCAGGAAATCCTTATACAAAAGTTTTAATTATGACCCATGATTTGATGGCGTTTTATGATATTGAGAAAATTGCACAGGAATTAAGCGCACAAAATAACTGTAGTTATAATTTTATTGAGCTTGCTCAAACAGGTATCAAAGATTTCAGCTTTAAAAAATCTAACGAATATTCAAAATTACTTGCAACGATTTATAATTTCGCAATTTCTCCAACTGAGAATTCCGAAATTGAGCCATATATTGGAAATACAATCCGTCGAGTAGTTGAGGCTTACTCAACTTTTATTTATAAAGTTGGTATCGATGCCATTTCATTTGATGCAGAAATTATATCCCAAATTAAAAATACAAAACAACAAGAATATTTCTCAAATTTAATGTATAGAATACTGCTTAATGGAGAAAGTCATTCAGAAGAAAAGGTAAAATCTTTGGAAGACTTTTGTAATGGAATTTCACCTGATGAAAAAAATCGAATTGCAAAAGATATTCTTTGCTTCTTATATTTATTGAATCCTGTTCATATTTCTAAACATCTAAGAGGAATTACAGATGCAGAAAATAGAATCAAAGAATGGTGTGCAAGTTTACCTTCATAATTAAAACTACGGATTATGCACATTATGATAGAAATCATAATGTATAACCTTTTTTTAGGATGAAATCATGGATGAATTAGAAAAACTATTTTCACTGCTTGAAGTATTAAGAAACAAAGAAGAAACCTACAACAAAAAAGTTTTAGAGGAGGGACCTTCTTTTCAATACACTTTTGGTTTCCTTTTAGGGGAATACAATTTAAAAAACAAATATGTTCTTGAGGCTCTTGATATCATAAAAAATCACAGGCAACCAGATTTGTTGCGATATTTTTCATTATCACTACGTTTTTATTTTCAAAAAATAATCTCTGAGTCTGTACAACATTTAGACAAAATAAATAATGAAATAAAATGCTTGAAAATAAACAAAGAATGGAATGATTCACATAATCTTTATTATAATTCTATGATATCTACAGAAAACCAAAATATAGTTAAAGCAAAAGAAATGTTATTGAAATCAACTCTAAAAGACTTTTGTGATTATTTTTCTTCTAATGCAATTAATAATAATTGTTTCGAAATTCTTGCAAACTGGATTGATGACAGAAAATTCTTCGAAAAAAATTATTGCTATTATTGTGTATTTGAAGCCATATATAACTTTTACTGTTTCGAATATTTAAGTTTGAAAGATAGGAATATAAAAGAATCTCCTCTTTTTCTATATTTTGAAAATCATGATAGATCGCTTCTTGTCGACAAGAATTTTACAAAATATGGACTTATAACACTAACAAATGACTTCGAACCTATTTGTACAGAACATCTTGAGTGTAGAATATTTAATAAACCATTAAATATTACATTACCACTTTCAAGAAAAATAGATAATAAATTATTTAAGAAATTCATTGAGTTGTACAATGTTGGAATTATAAAACAGATTTCATTTAAACCAAGTTTACTCGAACCATATACGGGGAAATTTACAACCGATATGGCTTTAGAAGCTGTAGAATTCGGAAGAGTTTTTGACATTGAATTAACCGACTTTATTCCCACAAAACTTGTTTCATTAGACTCAGATTCTTTATGGATTAATCCTGTTGGAAACGAAATTACTTTCGAAGAGTTTAAATATGATTTTGACACATTTGATGATTATATTATGACACAAGCAGTGCATCTTAAATTTTTCAGAAAAAATAATGACTTTTACATTGAACATATTGATCATGAAGTAATTTTTTATACCTATGGTGAATATGATAAGCGTCTTTATAATATAAAGATAAAAGGAAAAGTATTAAAGAGACAAAAGACTTTCAAAATTGATGATTCCGAAATCCCTTTTCTTACCCATGGAAAACCAGAATTTTTAATACAAATTTTATATACATATTTTTCAAGAAAGGATTTGCTTGATGAATATTTTTCACAGTACAAATAAGTAAGATTGGTATTTAAAATTCTAAATCATCCAATCCATCATCATATTTATATTCTTTTAGCTCGGGTTTCCCATCAAACTTGAATTTGATTTTATTTATATCAAAAATGACAAGATTTCTTCCTGATGAATATAAAGAACTAGGATAGATAATGCCATTTATTCCTTTTTCCTTACAAATATCAGCAATATATCGTGTAATAAAATATTCTGGTTTCCAAAAACCTTTTATTTGCTGTTCTTTTGTAAGAATCCCCGACCATAGCAATGCAGCTACAGCTATCGGAAGAGAATAACCATCTGTATTATCCGGATTAAAATAATTATAAATATAATCTTTGGCTAAATCCAAAATATCAGTTGCCTGTTCAATTTCTACTTTTTGAAACCACAGAACACAATTCTTTTTATGAGAACATTCAGCTCCACACAAATCAATGGAATCTCCCAGATACCAATGACCTTGTCCAAAATGATTAAAACGTCCTTCAGAAATTGGCACATCTTGAGGATTCGGGGGTAACATATCATTATTATCAAATATTCTAGAATCTTTAGGTTCTCTTGCTCTGTAGAATACTTGGTTTGTAAAATTAATTTTCTCTAAAGAATCAATCCCTCTAATAATTTGTTTTCCAACAGAGTGCTTACAACCTAAATATGGATATTTAATAAGATAATTATAAAACTCTCTTATTTTTGTTGCTGCATTATTTGCAATTTTTTCAATAAATTGTTTATGATATCTTTCTTCTCGAAAGTATTCATTTTCTGTAACTTCAGAATATGCATCTAAATCACATCCGCAATTTGGACATGATATATTCTGATAAATTATTTCCTTTTGTTCATCTGTGAATCCTATATCTTCTAGCAAATCATAAAAGGATTCATGTGGCTCATAGAAGTATGTTTCATGATCTTCTCTATCATAAGTAGAGTTACAACATTCGCAACCTGTAAGTCTTTCATTTAGTTCCTGGAGTTTTCGCTTTGGCAATTTTAATTCGAAATAATCTTCACAAAACATAATTTCCTCATTCAATTATAGCAACATTTTTTCTGATGCTGAAAAGACTGAAATGTTAAGGACGCAAGATATATCAAGGAGTCTATATCTTCCATCCTTAAAAAATTAGTTATCGGCCATAAGGATATGGATCAATTTTTGCATCACCTTGTCCATTTAATATCGTCCAAGAATGCCGATAATGTGGAATTTGATTAATCCGCGGACATGGTGGTAAAGAGGTTTTAGACTGATTTGTATAAATATATCCACAGTCATCACATCTGTATTTTCCTGCAGATACATCACTTCCATAAGGTACACCTGTTTTTATCATAGGCTGTCTCCTCTCCGAATGACTCCTTGACACAAATTCCTCAAACTTTTATTGTAAGGTATTAACTTTTTTGTGACTCATTCAGAGTTATAAATATTTTTTTAAGGACTATTTGCAGGTGGTGCTGCTTTTAGTCCTTTTTTATTGGAACGACGTTCCTCAGTGTGATTGGCACAATTAAAATATATATACTTCTAAGAAAATCGTCAATGTTTAAGTGTGAAAAAATCACTTATTTTTATCTTTACTCCTGCCGATATTTATATTATACTCGGTATAAATACGAAAAAATCACATTATCAAGAGGTTTTTATGTTAATTAGATTTAATGTGAAGAATTTTCTTTCATTTAATGAAAAACTAGATATTAAAACACAGGAAAAACGTTCTCAAGAATTTGCAATGCTTTCTGGTTCAACTCGAGGTAAGAAAGATCATATTGTTGAAATTAATGATCAGAATATATTGAAATTCGCCGCTATTTTCGGAGCAAATGCGGCCGGAAAATCTAATGTTATAAAAACACTTGAATTTATCCAAAAAACAGTTCGTTCTGGAAATATACCAACAGGAGCTACCGAAAATTATTGCAAAATTTATTCCGCAAATAAGGATAAGGTTAGTTATTTTGAGTTAGAAATATTAATTGATAATCAAAACTATTCTTATGGTTTTGAATATGAATTAAATAAAGGTATTTTACACTCAGAATGGCTTGTTAATTTAAGAAAAGATAAAGAAATTGTTTTATTCGAAAAGCAAAATAAAAGTTCAAATTATCATTTTGATGGGATCTTAAAAAAGCTTGAAGTTCTACAAGTGTATGCTGATGGTCTTGAGGGAAGCAATAGTTTACTTTTATCAACCTTAAATAAAAATACCACCGGACTTTATAAGAAATACCCAGATGCTGTGATAATACAAAAGATATTTGATTGGATAGTAAATAAACTAAGTATAAATTTTCCGGATAACCCATTACCTACAGATGCTGCTTTTTTACTTGATGAAGATAATTTTTTAAGATTTTCAAATCTTCTAAATTCTTTTGGAACAGGAATTAATAAATTAAAGAAAGCACCTATTGATGCAAAGAAACTAATTGAACAATTACCTTCTTTTATTCGAAATGAAATATTAAAGGGTATAGATCTAATGAACAAAACACTCGCTATAAATTCTGATATAAAATCAAAAAAATCAGAAATGGGAGCTATTATTCGAAATAATGAAGATATTTTCTTATTACATATTACACCAAATTCGACAGTTGAAGCGTATTCTATTTTATTTGAGCATAATTTCTTTGATCAATCTGTAGATTTTAAAATCTCAAACGAATCAGATGGAACGGCAAGATTATTTGAATTAATTCAATTGCTTCTTGATAAAAATGACAAAACATTTGTCATTGATGAATTAGACAGAAGACTTCATCCATGTTTAACATATCAATTCGTAAAAACGTATTTACAGATTTGTAAAAATCGTAATATTCAATTAATTGTAACTACACATGAATCTCGGTTATTGGATTTTGATTTATTACGAAGGGATGAAATTTGGTTTGTAAACAAAGATAAAAACGGGGAAAGTGATTTGTATTCACTTGAAGAATATAATGAAAGATTTGATCGAAAGATTGATAAAGCATATTTGGAAGGACGTTATAAAGGAGTTCCTATCTTTACTACCGTATATCCAGTCGAGGATGACTTATGAGAGAGATAAAAAAATTTGGAGAACGCTCTGCTTCACAAAATAAAGTACGACTATCAAAATATATTTTAATTATGGAAGGGGAAAAAACAGAACCATTATATTTTGATGCAGTAAATAATAATAAAGAAAAAATAGGTATATCTTCTCTTATCCAACTGGTTCCAATGGTTAGAACTATTTCTGAAGAACATTGGAGTAATCCTTTGAAACTTCTAGAGGAATTTCTGAGAAAGAAAACTGAATCAGCAAATCACATTACATATAAAACTTTTATTGATTGTATCGTAGATACAATTTATAGTGATGATAGTTTTAATATTGCTAATTCAGGCTTTGATAAAGTTGTATTTTCTGAATTAATGCGTTTTTATCCTAAAAACAAACTTAACGAATATATTAAAGATATAGATCAAGAAGTCAAGAATGTTATTCAGCATTTTAAAATTTGGTCAACCTTTACAAAAATAATAGAATCCTATATCCATCAAAAAATTGAAGAACAAACATTGAATCTTGATGATGATGACAAGATTTGTCTTGTAGTTGATAGAGATCCTGATAGTTTTAAGCAATTTAATGATGTCTTAACTCTCTGTAGAGACAATAATGTCAAATTATATATCACAAATCCTCGGTTTGAATTTTTCTTATTATTACACAGCCCAAGCATAGACTCTTTGGATAAGAATAAATTATTTACTGATGAAGGTAATTATTTACACTCAGAATTACGAAAACTATTAGGAGCATATTCAAAAGAAAAGTTTGATACAGATTTTTTTATGAATCATATACAAGATGCAATCAATAATGAAAAGATTTTTTGTGAAAATATCGAGCAATTAGAGAATACATTAGGTAGTAATGTAGGTCTTTTGCTGCAGGAACTTCTTGATGCTTCATAGTTAATTATTTGTATTTTAGTTATTGGCTATCTAATTCTGTAAAGTATTTAAATACAAAAAAACACCTAGGGCTATGTTTCCAAAAAAAACGGACGCCATGAAAGCGACTTTTACAAACTAAAGAGTCTACCCACATAATAGTAATTATTCTTAAAAATACAAGAAAAAGTGTAAAGGCAGTGTTTTTTTTTTGCAAAACGCATGCAAAAATCAACGTAAAAATAATCATAAATTCAGTGAATTTCTTGAGTAATAAAGCAGGCATTGCGGGCGGCGCTTGAGCCCGCAGAAGGGGTAGCGGAAAACGCCGCAGGCGGTTGGAGCGAGGGGAAGGCTTTCCCCTCTTATACTTATTTTTTTTATCATTTTGCACAAAACGTGCAAAATCACCAATTTTTCTTGACAATTTCGAACAAATTCCTTTATATTTTAACATATAAAGGAGCCAATCATGCTTTTAGAGTTTAAGACTAAGAATTACAAATGTTTTAAGGATGAAGCAGTTTTCTCTATGATGCCTGCGCCAAAGCAGAAGGGGCTGGATTACAGTCTTTTGACTCAGGCAGCCGGTAAAAAGGATTATACGGCTCTTTGTTCTTCTGTTGTATATGGTGCAAATGCTGCGGGAAAATCTAACATTGTAAGTGCGATTCAGACTTTTAAGAGCATTGTTCTACATGGAAACATAAACAATGTGCCGGGAAACTTTCCAAATGCGGCAGAAAATACGCTTGAGCTTATTCCTAATAATTCTTTACCTGCCGATAAGCCTGAGCTGGTTTGTTTTTCAATTAAGTTTATTGATTCTGATTTATTATTTGATTATTCTCTGGCAATTGATTTGGGGTCATTTCTTGATTCTGAATATAAGAGGTCTATTAAATCTGAAATCTTAAAGATTAATGAAAAAGATATTTTTGCCAGAACTGAAAATAAGCTTGAAATTTTTGAAAAGAGTTTGAAATCTATTGAGCAGTATCTTCTGCCGGATTTTAAGAAAAACATCAAACTGATTTTGTCTTATTCCGAAAAGAGTTTGAAAGAGACTGATTTGTATATCATTAACGGTTTTAAGACTATGGTTAGCTCAGATATTTCAACCTTCTTTTATGACTTTTTTATGTCTAAGCTCAAAACTTACTATCAGACTTTTGCTGTAGACATGTATCCAACTTATATGAATAAGTTTTATGAAGATAGTCTTTTGAATGAAGCGGCAAAGAGTTTTGGAATTAATTCGAATAAACTGGTTTTTGTTCGCCAGAAAAACGCTTATGACCAGCAGCCTATTTTGTGTTCTGTTATGGAAAACGGCAGGCTTATTCCTGCAATTAATTTTGAATCTTATGGAACTGTACGATTTGTAAACACACTGCCTATGTTCGCTCAGGTTTTGAAAAAGGGGGGAACTATTGTAATGGATGAGTTTGATACTTCACTGCATCCGATGGTTGTTATGGATATAATAAATATTTTCCATAATGATGAGATTAACAAGAATCATGCTCAACTCATTTTTAATACGCAGAACCCAATTTTTCTGAATAATAATCTTTTCCGCCGTGATGAAATAAAATTTGTTGAACGAAGTGACGAAACAAATTGCAGTGAATTATATTCTCTTTCTGATTTTGGCACCAAGGGAACAAATGCCAGAAAGGGAAAAGATTACATGAACAATTATTTTATGAGTAAGTATGGTGCCATAAGGGATATCGACTTATCCGATATCTTCAAGAAATTTGTGGAGAATGGAGATGCGCCGATTACAAAATAATAAATACTTCTTCTCCGTAGAAGGAGAAACAGAAGAATTATATTTTAAGCATCTCAAAAAACTAATTCTTGCAGAAGAAGGTAGAATTGCAAATCCAGTTTTTGTTATTCAAAAAGATTCTCCCGCAAAGGTAGCCAAAAAGATACCGATGATTTTGCCGTGTACAATTACCGCTGTTTTTGATGTTGAAGATGCGGATGCAGACCATCGCAAACGTTTTGAAAACACGCTCAAAGAAATGAGTGAGGCTGAAAAACTTGGTAAGTCAATTAAATTTGATTTAGGTTATTCCAACATAGATTTTGAACTTTGGATTATTCTTCATAAAAAAGATTTGTTTGGCAACGTTGGAAGTAAAGCGCAGTATCTTAAAAATATAAATCAGATATTTGGAACAAAGTTTGAAGCGTTGCGTGAATATAAAACTGAACGTAACTTTTCACAGATTCTTTCAAAGATTACTCTGGATGATGTAAAAGCAGCAATTGAAAGGGCAGAAAAAATCACAAAGCAAAGGATGTCTGAAGGTAATCCAATAAGAACCTGTGGCTACGAATGGTTTGATAAAAATCCAGCTTTGTCGGTGCATTGTGTAATAAAAAAGATTTTGAGTGAGTGTGGGGTTTAAAAAGCAGGCGTTGTAATCGAGTTTGCTTCGCAAACATCGCGGGGCGGCGTTTGAGCCCGCAGAAGGGGTAGCGGAAAACGCCGAAGGCGGTTGAAGCCGGCTCAGGCATAGCCTTCGCCGAGACTCGCTAAAAACAGTCCACTGGACTGTTTTTGCCTGCTTGCAGGCCGCTCCCTAAGGGGTCGGCCTTCCCCTGCTATTTATAAAATACGAGGAGGTACAACAATGCCAGCAGATAATAAAAGTGAAATCGTAATTTTTAAGACTGCGGACGAAAAGATTTCTGTTGATGTCCGTTTTGAAGGCGAGACTGTCTGGCTTACGCAGGCTCAGCTTGTGGACTTGTATGGGTCGAGCAAGGCTAATGTAAGTGAACACATAAAGCATATCTTTGAGGAAGAGGAACTTGAAGAAGCTTCAGTTGTTCGGAATTTCCGAACAACTGCGGCAGATGGAAAATCGTATCAGACAAAATATTACAACCTCGATATGATTATTTCTCTGGGCTACCGTATAAAGTCCAAGATTGCAACGCAGTTCCGTCAGTGGGCAACAAAGCGTCTGAACGAATATATCCGTAAGGGATTTACGATGGACGATGAACGGCTGAAAGAAGCTGGTGGCGGAGATTATTGGAAAGAGCTTTTGGCCCGTATCCGCGATATTCGTTCTTCTGAAAAAGTGATGTATCGCCAGGTTCTGGATTTGTATGCTACAAGTGCAGATTATAATCCTAAGTCGGCTGAATCTATTGCATTTTTTAAGATGGTTCAGAATAAACTTCACTATGCTGTGAATCGCCAGACCGCAGCCGAAATTATATACGACCGGGCTGACTGTAAAAAAGATTTTATGGGACTTACTTCGTTTAAGGGAGCTGATGTTACATTAGAAGATGTTCGTATTGCCAAGAATTACCTTTCGGAAAAAGAACTTAAAAAACTGAATGCTCTCGTTTCGGCATTTTTTGATATGGCAGAGTATCAGGCAGAAAATCAAAATGTTATGCACATGAGCGACTATGTTGAGCAGCTTGACCGTACAATAAAGTCTGTTGGGGAAGAAGTACTTGAAGGCGCCGGAAAAATCAGCCACAAAAAAGCAATGCAGAAGGCCGAAGGTGAATACAGAAAGTATCAGGTAAAAACGCTTTCTTCTGTAGAAAAGGCGTATATTGAGACGCTTAAAGAGTTAAAGGCGATTGAGAAGAAGAAATAGTAAGTTTTTGGGGATAGAGGGCTTTCTTCTAAACAAAACCCCTAATATATGTTATACTACCCCTATCCCACGCAAACAAGGAGCGCAAGTATATGTCCGCAATCTACAACGAAGCTGCATACGAAGACGCGCTCATTCAGCTTTTTTGCGACGAGATGGGGTGGAGCTACCGCTACGGGCCGGATGTTGCGCGTGACTTTCGCTCGCCGTTGTATGATGAGGTTTTGGAAGAATCGCTGCGCCGCATAAATCCCGTGCTTCCGCAGCAAGCAATTTCCGAGGCACTGAACAAGCTGCGCCATTTTGAGAACGCCGACCTTGTAAAGAAAAACGCCGTGTTCATGGACTATTTGCAGAACGGCATTGAGGTTTCGTATTCAGCGGACGGAAAAACAAAATCCGCCATTGTGTACATTGCGGACTTTGAAAATGCGGGAAAGCCAGACGATAAAAATTCCTACATCATCGCAAACCAGTGGACTTTCATCGAAAAATCAAACAAGCGGCCTGACATTCTTTTGTTTTTGAACGGACTTCCTGTCTGTCTTTTTGAATTAAAATCTCCTAGCCGCGAGCAGACTGACGCAAGCGAAGCGTTTTTGCAAATCCGCAACTACATGCAGGAAATTCCTTCACTCTTTGTGTACAACTGTATCTGCGTGATGAGCGACCAGCTTACGAGCAAGGCAGGAACAATCACAAGCGGCGAAGACCGTTTTATGGAATGGAAGACGGTTGACGGCAGCAAGGAAAGCACACAGTTTGCGAACTTTACCACATTCTTCAAGGGCATGTTCCAAAAGGAGCGGCTTTTAGACATCATCAAGAATTTTATCTGCTTTGGAAACGACGGTGTGGAAAGCTACAAGATTCTAGGCGCATACCATCAGTATTTTGCAGTGCAAAAAGCGATAGAGTCCACGCGGCGTGCGGTGAACGGCGACGGAAAAATCGGCGTGTTCTGGCATACGCAGGGATCGGGCAAGTCGCTCAGCATGGTGTTCTATGCGCATCTTTTGCAGAGCGCGCTTGAAAGCCCCACGATTGTCGTCATTACCGACCGTAACGATTTGGATAACCAGCTGTACGGTCAGTTCTGCCAGTGCGCGGATTTTTTGCGGCAAGAACCGGTGCAGGCAGAAAGTCGCGAGCATTTAAAGACGCTGCTTGAAGGGCGCAAGGCAAACGGCATTATCTTTACCACCATGCAGAAATTTGAGGAGAGCACAGAGCCTTTGAGCGACCGCAAAAACATCATCGTGATGGCGGACGAAGCACACCGCGGGCAGTACGGGCTTTCTGAAAAAATCAGAACGATAAAGCACGATGACGGCACGGTTGAGGCAAAGCGCATTGTGGGCACGGCACGCATTATCCGCGACAGCCTGCCTAACGCAAGCTACATAGGCTTTACCGGCACGCCAATCAGCAGGCAGGACAGAAGCACCACGGAAGTGTTCGGAAACTACATTGATGTGTACGACATGACGCAGGCTGTGGAAGACGGAGCGACCCGCCCAGTATATTACGAAAGCCGCGTTATAAAACTAAGGCTTGACGACAAAGTGCTTAGCCAGATTGACGCGGAATATGACGCGCTTTCTGCAAACGCAGACGAGGCCACAATAGAAGAAAGCAAGCACGAACTTGGCAACATGGAAGAAATTTTGGGAGCGGAGCCTACAATCAACTCGCTTGTGGACGACATCTTGCAGCACTACGAAGAAAACCGCGCACACCTTTACACGGGCAAGGCGCTTATTGTTGCCTACAGCCGCTCCATTGCCATGAAGATTTACAAGCGCATTCTGGAGCTGCGACCCAGCTGGGCAGGTGAAAGCGAAAACGATGCCCGCGTTGCAGTGGTTATAACAGAAAGCAACAAAGACCCGGAAGAGTGGCGCGCAATAATCGGGAACAAGCACCATAAGCAGGAGCTTGCAAAGCGCTTTAAAGACGACGCAGGCCCGCTCAAAATTGCAATCGTGGTAGACATGTGGCTTACAGGCTTTGATGTACCAAGCCTTGCCACAATGTATGTGTACAAGCCCATGGAAGGCCACAACCTTATGCAGGCCATTGCCCGCGTAAACAGAGTGTTCAAGGACAAAGAAGGCGGCCTTGTGGTTGACTATGTGGGAATCGCAAGCGCGCTAAAGCAGGCTATGAATGACTACACCGTGCGCGACCAAAAGAACTACGGCGAGATGGACATTGCAAAAAAGTCCTACCCCAAGTTCCTTGAAAAACTGGAGGTGTGCCGCGGTCTGTTCCACGGATTTAACTACGCGGGCTTTGCTAAGTTAGACAGCCTTGCCATGGGAACGCTTCTTACCAACGCGCTCAATTTTATTCTTGTACCGGAACGACAGGTAGAAAAAGAACGCTTTGTAAAGGAAGCGCAGATGATGAAGCAGGCTCTTTCGCTCTGCTCTTCTATAGTGCCAAAGAACGAGCGCGAGGAAGCAAGCTTTTTTGAAAGCATACGCGTTTTGCTCATGCGATTTATGTACGGCACGGGAAGCAAAAAATTCAGCCTTAAAGAAATCAACGACAGAATAAACGAGCTTTTAAAGCAGAGCATAAAATCCGAAGGCGTGCTTAACCTGTTCAGCGATGTAGGCGAAAAATTCAATCTGTTCGACGCGGCATTTCTTTCTGACATTGCAAAGATGAAGCAGAAAAATCTTGCCGTAGAAATGCTTAAAAAACTGATTGCAGAGCAGGTAAAAGTGTATTCGCGCACGAATGTGGTGAACGCACAAAAATTCAGCGAGCTGTTCCAGAACGCAATGAACCGCTACCTGAACGGGCTTCTTACGAATGAGCAGGTTATACAGGAGCTTTTGCAGATTGCCGCCTCAATTTCCGAGACCGACACCCGCACAAAGGAGCTTGGCCTAACGCAGGAAGAAATCGCCTTTTACGATGCGCTCACCAAGCCACAAGCCGTAAAGGACTTTTATACGAACGAGCAGCTTGTTGCCCTTACCCGCGAGCTTACCGAAACGCTCCGCAAAAACAAGACAATCGACTGGCAGAAAAAAGAATCCGCCCGCGCAAAAATGCGCCTCCTTGTAAAAAAACTTCTTAAGAACTACAAGTACCCGCCGGAAGGTCAGGAAGACGCACTTACCACCGTAATAAGCCAGTGCGAGCTGTGGACTGACACTGTGGCGGAGTTTACGGACAGCCCGCACAGGGCGGTGCGCTTCCCCGACATTGATGAAAATTACGGCGCACTGAAAGTCGCAGATTCTCAGGGCACGCCGCTCATCATCGATACAAAACCAGACAAAACAAAAGAATTTAAAATACGCTCGAATATTTGGAGAACAGTATGATTCCACGATTTTTAAAAAACACAAAATTCCTAGTCGGTGTGTGGCTTGTCTTTCACGGGCTTGTCGCACTGGGCTTTTTGCTCTCGTTTTTCGTGCGCGGGGCGGCAATTGACGGCGATTTGTTCCACATGTTGCCCGCTTCCACGCTCGGCGCGGCGATGGGCAAGGCTGACGAAAAATTGTCCGACACGACGGCGAAAAATGTCTTCGTTCTTGTCGGGCACGAAGATTTTTCTCGCGCAAAGGAAACCGCGGAAAAAGTATTTGCCGCGCTCGACGGAAACACTAACTTCACCTCGCTTTCGCTTTACGCAGGCAGTTCTTCTCTTTCTGAAATCGAATCATTTGTTGCGCCGTACCGCTGGCAATTGCTCACAAACGAAGAAATCGCGCTCCTTTCAAGCGAAGACGGTGCGCGCGAATTCGCCGACTCTGCCCTTGCGCGCGTGTACAGTTCTTTTAGTCTCACCTCTCTTGAAAATCTCGGCGAAGATCCTTTTTTGCTCGACGGCGTAAACACCACAAACTATCTTGCCGCCGCCCAAGAAGCGAGCACGAAAATGTCGCCCAAAGACGGCGTGCTTGCCTCACAGTACGAAGGCTTGTGGTATGTGATGATTCGCGGCTCGCTCTCTTCAAAAGGCTCGGCAATCGCAAGCAAAACGAACGGAATTGCCGCCATCTACGATGCGTGCGAAGGGCTTGAAACCGACGGAATCCGCTTTGTGTACTCGGGCTCGGCGTTCCACAGCCACAAAAGCTCCAACGCGGCAGTGAGTGAAATCGGCACAATCTCAACGATTTCGCTTTCAATCGTCATCATCATGCTGATTCTCGTGTTCCGCTCGCCACTCCCGCTCTTTGCCTCGCTTGCGTCAATTTTTATTTCAATCGGAACAGCATTTTTGTCGACGATGCTCGTGTATGGGCAGATTCACATTCTCACGCTCATTATCGGCACATCGCTCATCGGAAGCTGCATCGACTACAGCTTGCACTACTTCGTAAACTGGAAAGCGCACACTCGTCTCAAAACGACCGCCGAAATTCGCGCGCACTTGTTCAAAGGGCTGTTTCTTTCAATGCTCTCAACCGAAATCTGCTACATTCTGCTCATGTTCGCGCCGTTCGACATTCTCAAGCAGATGGGCGTGTTTTCAAGCACGGGCATTTTCAGTTCATTTTTGACGGTCATTGCGCTCTACCCGCTTTTTCCGCTTCCAAAAGCCGAAAGACGCACGCTCAGCGCACTCGCGTTATACAAACCGTCGCCGCTCAAAAAAATTCCGCACGCAACGCTTATCATCTCGCTCACGCTCATCGCGATTTTTGGCACGATTATCGCCATACAGCACAAAAATCTCCGCATCGAAAATGACATGAACCGCCTCTACTCAATGGAAGGGCGCGTTAAAGACGATACGGAGCTGAGCGAAAAAATCACGGGCTATCACCCGCTCGGCTGGTTCATCGTTTCGGGCGAAACCGAAGAAATTTTGCTCCAAAACGAAGAAAAAATCTGCCGCGAGCTTGAAACCGTGCAGACAGGCGGCTATCTTGCCACGAGCCGATTCATTCCGTCGCTCAAAAAACAGGAAGAATCCGTTCGCGCCGCACAGAATCTCATTCCGCTCGCCTCTGAACAATTCGCCATGCTCGGCTACGGCGACGCGGACTACGAAGCGTTTATGAGCCAGCTCGATTCCGCGCTTTCAAAACGGCTCTTACCGAGTGAATCACTCCCCGACTCGCTCAAAACGATTTCAAACATGCTCTGGCTCGGCGAAATTGACGGAAAATTCTATTCAATCATACTTCCCGTCACCGTCGTTGACGAAGCAGCCTATGTGCGCATCGCAAAAGAAAGCGGCTGTGCCTACTACGAAAACAAAATGAAGGACTTAGGCTTGGGGCTCGACAGTCTCACGAGGCTTGCGATTGTGCTCTTCTGCATTGCGTACGCGATTATCCTCATCGTGCTCAAGCGATTCTACACCTGGCGGCAGACGGCAAAAATCGCCTCGCTTCCGCTCATGTGCGTGCTTTTGATTGTGAGCGCGTTCTTGATTATCGGGCAGGCGGTCGAATTCTTCTCGCTCACGGGAATCATTCTCGTCTTCGGGCTTGGCTTGGACTACATCATCTACATGATTGAAAACATGAAGCGCGCAAAATTGCAACAAACCGACGAAGAAGCACAGTTTTCAAAACTCGAACCATTCGCCATCGCGCTCAGTTTTGTGACGACGGTGATTTCATTCGGCGCGCTCGCGTTCAGTACTTTTGTGCCCGTTCAAACGATGGGCTTAACAATTACGCTCGGCTTAATCGCGGCGTTTGTGTGCACTCTTTTTTAGGACGGAACAAGTGATTCAAGCTGTTATTTTTGACTTTGACGGAACGCTTTACGATTTTGCGCACTTGCCACGAAATCTCATTCTTTCGCGCCCGCTCGACATGTTTTTGATGAAAGCGGAACGCACGGCGCGGCGAGCCTGCAAGGGTCGTGATTTTAAAACGCGCGACGCGCTCATGAGCGAATTTACGCGCGCTATGAGTGAGCTGAGCAAAAAATCGCACGAAAAAATCGAAACCTGGTACAAAACGCGCTACATTCAGACGATGATTCGCGTGCTTTCAAAAAAATACACGGCGCGGCGCGGAACTGAGGAACTTTTTGAAGCATTGCACAAAAGAGGAATCAAAATCGCGGTATTTTCGGATTATCCGTGTGTGCGAGAGCGCATGAGCGCGATTGGATTGGGAAGCGACGTGCAAAACACATGCGCAGTGATTACATCGGCGCAGGAACGCGGCGCGTTTAAGCCCGCTCCCCGCCCATTTTTGGAAATTGCCGCAGAACTGGGCGTTAAAAGCGAACAGTGCCTCGTTGTGGGCGACCGAGCCGACACCGACGGAAAAGGCGCGGAACTGAGCGGTATGCGTTTTTTGCAGATTGAAAGCAATGCGCCGTCATTTGAAACAGCGGAATTTCTTAGCCAAATTGAGCGATAAGCTCTTCGTGATTTTTGCAGCCCGTTTTTGCAAAAATACGCTTGAGGTAGTTTTCGACAGAAGTGACGGGAAGCTCGGTTTCTTCTGAAATCTGCTCGAACGTTTTTCGTTCAATGACTGCGTTGAGCACGGTCATTTCGGCACGCGTAAGGCTTGCAATCAGATTTTTGTATGTGGAGAGCGGCGCAATCAGGCTTTCCTGCACATAGGTTTCGCCCGCGGCAAGTTTTTCGATTGCAAGAATCAACTCGCGCTCAGAACTTGATTTTGAAACGAATCCCTTTGCACCGCTTTCGAGCGCAAGGCTCACAATGCCAGGATTTGCGTACATTGAATAAACGACGATTTTTACCGCCGGAAAATGCTTTGAAACTTCGCGCAAAATGTCGATTCCGTTGTCCTCGCCTAAAAACAAATCCAAAATGATGACAGACGGAAGCTTGCCCATCAGCGAAAGCTCGGTCAATTTTTCAAAGGCTTCCGCTTCGGTATAGGCAAATCCCGCGCAGGTAAAGTCAGTGTTGTTCTGCAAAGACTCGCGCACGCCGAGATTTGTAAGCGAATGATCCTCAATGACAAAGAAAGAAACTGCCATAACGAGCCTACTCTAGCATATTTGCGTATCTTGTGCATCAGAAAAATGGAGATTTTTGAGATTTTTTCATTTCGGCGGCAATTTTTTGCATAAAATCAACTTTTTGAGCCGGTTCGCTCTTGAACAAACTGATTTGCGCTCCCTCACCCGGAGCAGAGCTGATTGTCAGTTTGACGCCGATGAGCTGCGCCCGCTCCCGCATACCGACAAGACCGAAATGGCTCGTTCCCGACGTGTAATTTTTTGTCGTGTCAAAGCCAATACCGTCGTCAGTGATGAAGATGTACAAGCCCTTTTCCTCAGAGCCGATTTCGTTGCGCACCAGCACAGTGACTTCGCTTGCCTGTGCATGTTTGGCAATGTTGTTGAGCGATTCCTGCACGATTCGGTAAATGTTGAGATTTTCTTCTTGTGAGAGGAATTTTGCATTCACCCCCTCTGGAATCGTCAGGAGCATCTCAATTTTGGCAAAGGACGTGAACGTGTTGCAGAGATTCATGATGTTCGCAGCCACGTCATTGCGCGTTACGTCGGGCGGCGCGAGATTGTAGCTCATCGAGCGGACTTCTGAAATCGACTTGTCCAAAACGGAAACGAGCGTCTGGCGAATGTCATCTTGCGCGACCTGCTCGGAAAGGCTCTTGCAGTAGCGCAAATCTTGTGCAACCGTGTCGTGCAGCTCACGAGCAATTCGCGCTCGTTCTTCTTCCTGTCCCATAATTGTGTAGCGAAGATAACCGCCCGACAAGCGTATTTTTTTCTTTGATTTGAGAAATTTTATCATAGCAAAAGCTACCGCCACAAGGAACAAGGCATCAAAAATGAGAAAAAAGACCGTGTAGCTGTGAATGATACCGTACAGGTATTCAATCTGTTCTGCTGAGTTTTCCATCGCACTTATCTCCATCGCTCTTCGCCGAATGCTTTAACCATGAGACGGAACACGCCGTATCCCAAGAAAGTTGTAATCAGTCGGTCAGTGAATGAAATCGGAATCTGTCCTAAAATACAGGACGCAAGCAAGCTGAATTTCTGATGCACAAACGATGCGGTGAATTCTCGGATAGGTGCGACAATAGCGGGGCTTTGAAAGTATGTGTAGCGAATGAAATCGATAATGCCACTCGTAAAAATCGTGACAAAAGAGGTTAGCATTGCAATAAGCACAAGGTACAGGCATGTAATCGGCAGGCTGATTTTGAACTCAGCCTTGCGACGCGCAAAAATCCATGTGATGAGCGCAATCAACGCTCCGCAGATTCCGAAAAGCATATTAACTGGCTCTGGACTAATACCACGGAGAATCCGCACAAAAACGGTAAGCGCATTGTATAACAGTCCAACAACAACACCTGGAATAAGCCCATAATAGAACGTAATCGCGACCGTAAAAATCGTGTCCATAAAAAGCGGAATGTGCAGTAAGTCGTAAAAAAAGTACGAAGTCATGACATTGAGTACATCGGCGAGTACACAGACTACAACCAGTTTGAAAACACGCCTTGAATTCGTATTGCCCATACGCGTCTCCTACAGCGAGGCATTCCAGCCATTCTGAATGATTCCCGCCATCTCGCAGATTTTGGCATGCGCTTCCGTGCACATGCGCGCGGAGTCTTCTTTTCGCTTTTCGTTTTGATTCGGAAGAATCGGCTCGCCAATCGTGAGCGTCACGAGCGGGTCTTTAAAGAAGAGCTTGCGCCAGCCCGTGAGCGGACGGTATGAAAACGCCATCGGAATAATCGGCAAATCATAGCGGTACGCAAGCGCAAACGCGCCCATTTGGAACGGACGAATCGGCTCGTACCAGTTCCAACGGCACTGCTCAGGAAACACGTGAATCCACTTCTTTTTGCTCACGAGAATGTCGAACGCCTCGTTAAAGCGCCGCGTTGCCCCCATGCCTGACTCGGGAACGGGAATACCGCCCGCGCTTCGGATTTGAACAGCGTCTTTGGTGTTGAGATTATCGGCAAGAGCAGGAAACCACACGCGCCGCCGACCCAACGTCGCGACTGCCTGCACCACCGCGAGAAAATCCCAGCGGTACACGTGATTCGCCACCGTAATCGCGCCGTTTTTGAGCAATTTTTTGTTTTTTTTGAGATTCTTTTTGCCCTTGATTTTGAGCCCGTAGCGAAGCCAGTGAATCGGGAACACAATCGTAAAAATGCCCGCGTAGATAAGGTAATGAAAAAATTTTTCGCGGAATGACTTCATTAAGTACGGGTAGTGCTCATCGACCACAACCTCACGAATCTTCGGAGGGAAAATCATTCGCTCGTGCGGATTCTCGGGGTACGTTAAATTCATATCGGGCACAAACACGCCCTCTTTGACAATATGCTCTTTTTGCATGAGAGCAGTATACATGAAAATTCCGCATGCGTAAATGAAAAGCGAATTATACCACTTTTAAAGAATTGAGAATTGTGCATTTCTTTGCATTTCGGTATAGTATTTCGCATATTAGACATGACCGACGAGGCAGGTACTATGACAACTCTTGATTTCCCAAAGTGGAAAAGCGAAAATCGCAAAATTTCTATGGTGACGTGTTATGATTCGACATTCGCGCGAATCATAAATGACTCTGACATCGACTGCATCTTAATCGGTGACAGTGCGTCGATGGTAATGCACGGCGAAAAAACGACCGTTCCCGCAAAAATGGAATGGATGACCGAGCATACCCGAAGCGTGCGGAACGGAGCTCCCGACAAATACATCGTCGCCGACATGCCGTTTTTGACCACACGCAAAGGCATTGAATACGCCGTTGATTGCGCGGGCAAGCTTTTGGTCGCGGGCGCAAATTCCGTAAAAATTGAGGGCATTTTCGGACAGGAAGAAACGGTCGGCCACATCGTGCAGAGCGGAATTCCTGTAATGGCGCATCTTGGCTTAACCCCGCAGTTTTACAACGCGTTCGGCGGTCACAAAATGCAGGGAAAGACCGAAGAAGCCGCCGAAAAAATCATCGAAGAGGCGCGGCTTGCAGAAAAACTTGGCTGCTATGCGATGGTGCTTGAATGCATCCCCGCAGCCCTCGCCACAAAAATCACAAAATCAGTTTCTATTCCCACGATTGGAATCGGTGCGGGCGTTGACTGTGACGGTCAGGTGCTCGTGCTTCAAGACATGCTCGGCATGACAGGCTTTAAAATGCGCTTCGTCCGCCAGTATCTTGACGGCTTGAACTTGATTAAAGGCGCACTGAACGCATACAGCGCAGATGTGCATAATTCGGCTTTTCCAAGCGGAGATGAGATAAAATAAATTTCTCACAGAGTTTAGGAGCACACAGAGAGAATTTCCTATGAGAAATACCTAATCTCAGTCTTGATAAATGAAAAACGAGATTTAGGTATAAAAACTTGATATTGCAAACAACTCTCTGTGAACTCTGTGTTCTCTGTGAGGAATTTAAAAAATGGAGATTAAATTATGAAAATCATAAAAACAGTTGAAGAATTTAAGACTGTGCGACGGGAATTGCATGGAAAGAAAATCGGGTTCGTGCCGACGATGGGCGGATTGCATGACGGGCATTTGTCGCTGATTAAGCGTGCGATTTCTGAAAACGATGTGAGCGTGGTGAGCGTGTACTTGAACCCCACGCAGTTCAACGACAAAAAAGACTTGGAGACCTACCCCGCAAACTTCGCCGATGACTGCGTTCTTCTTGAAAAGGCGGGCGTGGACTACCTCTTTGCGCCGACTTACCCAGTGATGTACCCCGACGACTACAAATATATGCTCACCGAAAAAGATTTTTCAAAGGAATTGTGCGGAGCCAAACGACCGGGGCATTTTGACGGCGTTCTTACCGTGGTGATGAAGCTCTTGAATATCGTGAAGCCGACCCGTGCCTACTTCGGTGAAAAGGACTATCAGCAGTACAAACTTCTTGACGGCATGGTCAAGGCGTTCTTTATGGATGTCACACTCGTTCCCTGCCCAATCGTGCGCGAAGAAAACGGACTCGCCATTTCAAGCCGCAACCGCAAATTGAGCAAAGACGGCTTGGCACTCGCCCCACGCTTCCACGAGATTTTGGCAAGCGGCGGAAGCGAGGCAGAAATCACGAAAAAGCTCGAAGCAGCGGGCTTTAAAGTCGATTATGTCACGAAGAAAGAAAATCGCTTGTACGCGGCGGTTTTCCTTGAAGATGTGCGATTGATTGATAATCTGGAAAGATGATTTTCTTTATTTACAATTGATACAAAAACAGGCGTGAGGTGAGGTTGTGACACGAATCCACTTTGCGCGTGCGAGCGAAGCGAGTCAAATTCCGATTACGCGCAACCGTGGATTCTAGTGGCGCGTTCTCACCGGAAGCCTGTTTTTGTCAAGGACGATAAAATGAAAGATAAGCATATTTTATTACATGTGACAGGCTCGATTTCCTGCTACAAGGCGTGTGAGCTTACGAGCTTGCTTGTAAAAGAAGGCGCGGAAGTTCAGGTGACGATGAGCGAGGGAGCACTAAAGTTTTTGCAGCCCGCCGTTTTTGAGGGACTGAGCCACCGCGAAGCCCTCACGCCCGACATGTTTGCGCGAAAGCCGAGCGTGATTCCGCACATAACGCTTTCCCAGAATTGGGCGGACTTGATTGTCATCTATCCTGCAAGTGCGAACTGCATTGCGCGGCTCGCTTCGGGGCTTTCCGACGACCTTTTTGGCGCGACCTTCTTGGCGAACAATTTTGAAAAGCCTGTTCTGCTTGCCCCCGCGATGAACTCAAACATGTTCGCCCACCCCGCCGTGCAAGAAGCCCTGCAAAAACTCGAAAAGTGGGGAACAAAAATCTTGCCCACAGACGAAGGACGGCTCGCATGTGGCACGGTCGGCAAAGGAAAGCTGATTCAGCCCGAACGGGTGTTGGAATTTATTCGGGAAGCACTATGAAAATTGTAATCACAGGCGGCGGCTGCCGAGAGTATATTGACAGCGTGCGGTTTGTCACGAATTCTTCAAGCGGGCGCACTTCTGCCGAAATTGCGGACACGCTTGCCGCAAAGGGGCATGAAATCACGCTCATTACGGCGAAATCCGCAATAAAACCGCATAATTCTTCCATTGCGTTGCGTGATTTTGAAACGGGCGCAGAACTCGCTTCCGCGCTCAAAGCCGAACTTACCTCTCACACCTACGACGCAGTGATTCATGCGGCGGCTGTGAGCGATTATGTTCCAGAGACCGTCACGGTCGGCGGCGAGACGATTCAGGCGGGTAAAAACGGAAAACTCCACTCAGGCGGCGAAATGACCGTCACGTTCCGCGCGTCTCCAAAAATCGCGGACAGCCTGCACGAGTGGGCGGCACAGGGCGGAAACGCGAGCGCAAAAATCGTCTGCTTTAAGCTCACAAGCGGCGCAGACGAAGCGGAGAAAAATCGCGCCGTCACGAACCTTTTCACGCATAGCAAAGCGGATTTTGTGGTCTACAACGATTTAAGCCAAATCACGGCGAGCACGCATCCGTTCAAGATTTTGAACGCAAACGGCGAGTGTGTAGGAAGCGGCAATACAAATGCCGAACTGGCAGAAAAACTCTTGGGGATTGTATGATTTTAACACTTGACATCGGGAACACGCAGCTTTCGGGGGGCGTGTATGCGAACGGAAAGATTACGCTCACTTTTCGCTGTGCCACCACGCACGGCACTTCGAGCGACGAACTAGGCATTTTTTTGCGGTCGGTGCTGCGCGAAAACGGCATTGACTCTAAGCTGATTTCGGACATTGCGCTTTGCTCGGTCGTGCCCTCGCTCAATTATGCGATTACGAGCGCGTGCGTGAAATATTTCGGCATTGAGCCGCTCATGATTCGCTCTGGAATCAAAACGGGGCTAAAGTTGCGCTACTCAAATCCGCGTGAAATCGGTGCGGACAGAATCGCGGCGGCAATCGGGGCGAGCGCGCTCAAACTCGGAACGCACATCATCGTCGTGGACATGGGAACGGCGACCACGGTTGATGTCATTACAAAAGAAAACGAGTATTTCGGCGGCGCAATCTTGCCCGGAATCAACATGATGATGCACGCACTTTCTTCGGGCACAGCGCAGCTTCCGAGCGTTGAAATCGTGGAGCCAGAAAAAGCATGCGGCTCTTCCACCGTCACGGCGATTCAGTCAGGTCTTTACTACGGCACGCTCGGCTCAATCCGCGAGCTTATTTCGCGCTTTACGGCGGAGGTTTTTCACGGCGAAAAGCCAATGGTAATCGCGACAGGTGGCTTCGCAAATCTCTTCCGAGAAAGCGGACTGTTCGACCGCGTAGAAAGCCAGCTGGTTCTCGATGGATTAAGAATTGCGTTGGAACTGAACAAATAAAATCATCCACAGATTAGCACAGATAAACACAGATTATAGTTTTTGGTTTATGTTTTTTTCGTATGATGCGAACGAATTGCTGAAAAAGATATATAATCGGTGCAAATCTGTGTGAATCTGTGGATAAGATAAAAGAGGAAATTATGAATATCGAAGTTTTGAAGTCAAAATTGCACCGCGCGACGGTGACGCAGACGATTTTGGATTATGAAGGCTCTATCTCGATTGACACGGAGCTTGTGAAAAAGGCGGGAATGCACATTTGGGAGAAGGTCGAAATCTTCAACATCAACAATGGCGCGCGGCTCGCAACGTACATCATTCCTGGCAAAAAGGGCGAATTCTGTTTGAACGGGGCGGCGGCGCGTCTTGCCCAGCCGGGAGATAAAATCATCGTCGTTTCGTATACGCAGATTGACGAGGCGGAAGCGGATTCTTGGCAGCCAAAAATTGTTTTGCTCAACGACGACAACTCGGTAAAGGAAGTGAAAAACTAGGGCGTGCCCGCTTCGCGGTCGGGCTATCCGCCGTTCCGCTAACGCTCCATTCCTTCGCTTCGCTACGGAACGCTTCGCGCGGCTACTATCCCTCACGCTTCATTGTCTAAGCACGAGCATTTCATTATAATACAAAAACTATGTCTAGAAACGAAAAAGAACTCTGCCACTGGGCTGACCAGCAGGCTGAACGAATCATCAAGCAGAAGGGAGAGCGCGACTCATACACCTGCGCTTCGGGAATCACTCCCTCTGGAACTGTCCATATCGGAAATTTCCGCGAGATTATCACGGTTGACTTGGTTGTGCGGGCTTTGCGCGACCGCGGCAAGAATGTGCGCTTCATTTACTCTTGGGACGACTATGATGTGTTCCGAAAAGTGCCGGCGAATATGCCAAAGCCAGAAGAACTTGAAAAATACCTGCGCTACCCAATCACGATGGTACCAGACACTTTCGGTCGTGATGAGAACTATGCCCGCCACCACGAAGTTGACATCGAAACCCAGCTTCCGCGCGTGGGAATCCACCCAGAATTCTTGTATCAGGCGAGCCGCTACCGTGCGAACCGTTACACTGAAGGCATGAAAATCGCCATGCAAAAGCGCGATGTTATCAAAGCTTGCCTCAACGAATACCGCGACGACGAGCACAAAATGAAGGACAGCGATGTGTACTGGCCGGTTGCCGCGTTCTGCTGTAAGTGCAACAAAGACGAGACCGAAATCACCGACTATGACGGCGAGTACGGAATCACCTACAAATGCAACTCGTGCGGGCATGTCGAAAAGGGCGATTTACGCACTTCAAAAGAATTCAAACTCGGCTGGCGCGTTGACTGGCCGATGAGATGGAACGAAGAAAAAGTCTGCTTTGAGCCGGGCGGAAAAGACCACATTTCACCGGGCGGCTCTTACGATACGGCAAAACTCGTTTCAAAACGCTTGTATGACTGGGATGCCCCCGTCACGATGAAATACGACTTCGTAAAATTAAAGGGCGTTCCGGGCAAAATGTCTTCTTCAAAAGGAAAGGTCATTTCGCTCGTTGACGCGCTCGAAGTCTATCAGCCGGAAGTGTTGCGCTACATTTTCGCCTCAAACAAGGTTGACCACGAATTCTCAATCAGCTTCGACCTTGATGTCATCACGATTTACGAAGCCTACGACCGCACAGAGCGGCTCGTCTGGGGCGTTGAGCAGCCAAAAGAAAAAGACGAAGCCAAAAAAGAGCAGCTTTTGCTCCGCGAAAAACGCCTTTATGAACTGAGCCAGATTGAAGGAATGCCAAAAACAATGCCGTATCAAGTGCCGTTCCGCTTGCTCACCACGCTCTTGCAGACCTATTCAGGCGATGTTGACGCGGTAATCAAGTCTTTGGGCGATGTAAAACCCGAACAGGAAGAAACTTTGCGAAAACGCTGTGCGTGCGCTTGGTACTGGATTAACGAGTCTGCGCCCGATTGCGCGCCCGACATGTGCTTTGCAATCCGTCAAGACGGCACGAAAGCAAACGACATCACGGGCGACATGCTCACCGCCGTCCGCCGCGTGCGAGATGAAGTCGTGCCAAAGGTCGGCTCATTCGCGCAGGACAAAGACTGCCAGCAAGCAATGTACGACATCGCGACGGAACTCGGTCTTGAAGCAAAAGCCCTGTTCACCGCGCTCTACCACGCAATCATAAACAAAGACCAGGGGCCGCGCCTCGCCAACTTCATGAAGATTATCGGCAAAGAGCGGCTCAACCAAATTCTTTCTGTTTATTAAACAAACGCCCCACAGGGATGTGGGGAAAAAGCAAAGAGAGAATTTTCATTGAAAATTCTCGTGAGAACACAAAATACATGGATGTATTTTGTGTTCTTGGTATACTAAGTTTGGAAGATAGGGAGATTGAAAGAGGGAAAGAAACCTTTTGCGAAAGGTTGCGTTCCCTCTTTTTTTCACGCTACATCTAGCGTTTTTTTCAAAATTTCCATTGTCCAAACCTGTTTTTTTCGTTATAGTATTGTCAACAAAACGCATTGCTTGGAAACTACAAGCCCCTTAAAGTTGTTTTGGTCACATCTTCACGCGTCTCTTTCCCTTGCGAAACTACGGTGTTTCGGTGTCTCCATGCGCTTTCTTCGGCTTTTAATTTCCTTGTGATTTCACATTTTTAGAGGAGATTTTTTATGGCAGAACAGGAAGCCTGGAAAGGATTCTACGGAAGACTTTGGAAAGAAGAAATCAATGTCCGCGATTTCATCCAAGAGAACTACACAATGTATGACGGAGACCAGTCATTCTTGGCGGGTCCGACAGACGCAACGAACAAATTGTTCGCTGAACTCCAGAAGCTCCAGAAGGCTGAGCACGACAAAGTTTCTATCGGCAAAGACGGCAAAAAACGAACGGGCGTTCTCGACATGGACACCGACATCGTTACGGGTCTTACTTCACACGGCGCTGGCTACATCTGTCCGGAAGGAAAGGACTTGGAGCAGGTCGTCGGTTTGCAGACCGATAAGCCGTTGAAGCGTGCATTCATGCCGTTCGGTGGAATCAAAATGGCTGAGCAGTCTTGCGAAATGTACGGCTACACACCAAATCCTGAGCTTCACAAAATCTTCACTCAATATCACAAAACACACTCAGACGCAGTGTTTGACATCTACTCACCAGAGATTCGCAAAGCGCGAAAAGCACACATCTTGACTGGTTTGCCTGACACATACGGTCGTGGTCGAATCGTCGGTGACTATCGCCGCGTTGCGCTCTACGGAATTGACTACCTCATCGCACAGAAAAAGGCTGATTTCGCGAACATCGGCGACGGAACGATGACAGAAGAAGTCGTCCGCTTGCGAGAAGAAGTCGCAGAGCAGATTAAGGCGCTCAACGGCATGAAAGAAATGGCAAAAATCTACGGATTCGACATTTCAAAACCAGCTACAAACGCAAAAGAGGCTTTCCAGTGGCTCTATTTCGGCTACTTGGCGGCGGTCAAAACACAGAACGGCGCGGCTATGTCAGTCGGCCGAATCTCAACATTCCTCGACATCTACATCGAGCGCGATTTGAAGGCAGGAATCCTCACAGAGGAAAAGGCTCAGGAACTCGTTGACCACATGGTCATGAAATTCCGAATGGTTCGCTTCGCTCGAATCGAGTCTTACAACAACCTCTTCTCAGGCGACCCAATCTGGGCTACGCTCGAAGTCGGTGGCTTGGGTCAGGATGGTCGCTCTATGGTCACAAAGAACGACTTCCGCTTCTTGCACACACTTGAGAACATGGGACCAAGCCCAGAGCCGAACATGACAGTCCTCTACTCAAAGAGATTGCCTGAGAATTTCCGCAAATACGCGGCAAAAATCTCTATCGACACATCTTCAATCCAGTACGAGAACGACGATGTTATGCGCCCAATCTGGGGTGATGACTACTCAATCTGCTGCTGTGTCTCAGCAACTCAGACTGGTAAAGAAATGCAGTTCTTCGGTGCGCGCGCGAACCTCGCAAAAGCCCTTCTCTACGCTATCAACGGCGGAAAAGACGAGGGCGACGGTCTCACACCGTATGCACAGGTCGGCCCGGAATATGCGCCAATCACATCAGAATACTTGGACTACAACGAAGTTGTCGCGAAGTACGATGCAATGCTTGAATGGCTCGCTGACATCTACGTCAACTCACTCAACGCTATTCACTACATGCACGACAAATACTACTACGAAGCGGCGGAATTGGCTCTTGAAGACACCGATGTAAAGCGAACGTTCGCAACTGGTATCGCAGGATTCAGCCATGTCGTTGACTCACTTTCTGCTATCAAATATGCAAAAGTCCGCGTTATCCGTGACGAACAGGGCTTGGCAAAAGACTTCGAGATTGACGGTGAATTCCCGCGCTACGGACAGGACGATGACCGCGCAGACGACATCGCAGTCTGGTTGCTCAAAACATTCATCGGCAAAATCAAAAAGCACCCGACATACCGCAACGCAGAGCCGACAACCTCAATCCTCACGATTACTTCAAATGTCGTGTACGGAAAGGCAACAGGCGCGCTTCCTGACGGACGAAAGGCTCACGAGCCGTTCTCACCGGGAGCTAACCCAGCGTACGGCGCAGAAACAAAGGGCTTGGTCAAGTCGCTCAAATCTGTCGCAAAACTTCCGTACCACTACGCGCTTGACGGCATTTCAAACACGCAGACAATCAACCCGTCAGCACTCGGACACGATGAGGACGAGCGAATCGCGAACCTCGTGAATGTTCTTGACGGCTACTTCTCTCGTGGCTCACACCACTTGAATGTCAATGTCTTCGGCGTTGAAAAGCTCAAGGATTGTCAGGCTCACCCTGAAAAGCCGGAATACGCAAACTTTACCGTTCGCGTTTCAGGTTACGCAGTCCGCTTCATCAACCTTACAAAAGAGCAGCAGGACGATGTTATCGCACGAACCTGCCACGCTTCATTGTAATAAACAGTCTGACTTATAAAAAATTAGTCAGATAACACAAAAAAATGGGGCTCCCAGTGAGAACCCGTCAGAAAATCCGCGGTTGAAGCCCTTCGGGACGCTTCGCTCTTCAAAGCGGATTTTTGCCGGAACCTCACTTCCGCCCCATTTTTTTGCATTTTCGGGCTTTTTTAAGCACGGTCGTGATTTGTTACAATGAATCATGCTCGGTTTTCATAAAATCTTCGTCTGATAAAAAACTGATTTTCAACTTTCCGTTTTCATTTTTCCGTTTCCAACTCGCCCCTGTGTCCAATCGTGTAGACGATGATTCCCACGCACCACAAGAATGTCGCAAAAAAACTAAAGAAAATCGCCGCTCTGAGTGACGGCACATAAATCATCGAGAGAAAATCGCCGCACGCAAAGCCTGAAATACTGCCCGTCATGTCGATTAGATTGTCGTAGGAAGCTCTGGTCTCGCTCTGTTTGAAAAACCACGCCTTTGCGCCCTCAAAAATCTTGTCGCTGATTCCGCCGAAAAAGATGTACATGCCCATGCTCAAAATCCAGAAGATGTACATGTTGAGCGTGGCTTCTGAATACACGAAATACAAAACACTCGCCACCGCCTGCATCAAGAAAAACGGCAGCATGAGCGGAAGAAGTCGCTTGTTCCACTTTGACCACATGAAGCCGAGCAGAATGCCACCGCCCCAGCCGATAATGCTCTGGAGCGAGATAAGGCGCGGGGAAAGCACGGCGTACACTTCCTTGTTGATGACAGAGGCGGATAGTCCGGTAAAAAGATAGTAACATCCGTCGGCAAGCAAAAGAGGGGCGTACCGGCGGATGTCTTGAAAAAGCGTCATGATGCTATGATAGCAGATTCTGAGCGCAGTGTAACGATTTACTCAGTCGTTTTTTTGTGGACAGAGAATTTACTGTCCGGGGCTGAGCTTTTGTAGTAATAGGCAGTAGTTGCATCTTTACTTGCAATGACAAGGCGAGCCTGCTCCGCAGATTTGGGATATGTTTTTCCATTGACGGTTGTTGTTTGGCTAGTCCACCGCACACTTGGAATGATTATTTCATATCCGTTCTCTGTTTTTTCGATTTTATAATAATACGGATATTCATTATACTCAGTGCCGCCACCAAAAACTGGCACGCCACCTGTCGGAAGGAACGCAACAATACCGCCTTTCTTTTGGAAATAATATGTTGCGTCAAAGCCGAAAATACACTTCTCGTTATCATTATACCACACCGTATCTGCAACAAAATCGGGAGCAAACTCAGCTGTTATCGTTACATCTTCTGAAGGCATTGTAAACGTGTAGTAGGCACCATAATAGCTATAATACTGGTGGGTAACTGGGTGATATTCAACAGCCACCTCGCTTCCGTCTGCGATTCGGCTCCGTCTTTTGTCATAACAAGCGTTGTGCCATGCCAGCTGAAAGTTCCTGATGTCGCGCTTGCAGAGCTAATTTTAAGCGAGTAGCTGCTTATACCACAATCTGCCGTGTAGATTCCATCGCTCTTAGAAACGGTATACTTACTGCGTGACACAAAAGTCATAGAATATTGCTTAAGTTCGGAAGTACCGTCATCATAAAAAACGATTTGGTAATTGAAACCGTTATTTGTAACTGACCACGACGTTCCTTTGAACGGGTCGCCTGCGTTCGTAGATGGTGATTTTTCACTCGTGTCGCTCGAACTTTCCTGCTTGGTGTATGTTTTTACCCGCCAAGAAGAAAGCGCAGACGAAACATCGGAAGAATCAAGCAAGTCAATATCGAAGATGAAATAATCTGACTCACTCGCTTTCGCCGTTACAGAAGTATAACTTGCGCGTTCCTCATACGAAAGCGTATATGTTTTTGTCTTTGCCAATGAATGTATCAGTATTTACATAAACAGGATAGCCAGCAAATTCATACCATCCGTTGAAAATGTCACCGAATTTCAGTCCTTTTGGGTAGCATCTGTGATAGGATTTCCAACTTTCAATGTTGAGCCACTGAGCTCATACGGAATAATATCAACTTTTTTAGCCTCGTATTTTAAAATTGCGTTCTGTTCTTTTAGGTATTTTGCATACGCGACTTCATCATCACTCTCGCCTGTTCTGTCCGTGTAGCCATAATCCTCAAACAGGTAATAAAACTCGGGCGCGACCTCTTCATTGAAGTATGTTTCAACAGCGGTTGCATCTGCTTTTGCGCTCTCGGTCAAGACCGCTTTGAACGCATCAAGGCTCATTTTTCTGTATGCCGCCATTGTAGACGGAAGGCTCGACGGGTACGTATAAATAACCTTGCCCGTTGAGTCCAGAATGGTTGAAGTCTCGCTTTTTGGAGTTGAGTACACGACGCTCAATTCTGAATCGAACGAGTATTTATACGTTGTTTCTGTTTTTTCAGTAAACGCAATCGAGTACTCTTCTTCCTCATTTTCTGTCGTTACCGTGACCGTGTAGGTGTTTCCCTTAAAACTCAAGACAGTCGTTTCATCATCTATAACGGGGGGGGGGTAGTCATTTAATGACTAAGTGAGAAGAATTTTACGAATTTTTTGAAAAATTTTGCAATTTTTTTAAATTTTATAAAAATCTTTCTTTTTTCAGTGACAATTACTATATTTATAAAATGATAAAAAATCTTGCGGATTGTATAGAAATCATCCTCTCTGGCACTGATGAAGAACGCGAAAAACTTCATCAAACATTCTTCAAACTTGCCGACACTTCTCAATTCTTAAAAAACTTGGGGCTAAAGGGAGAGTATTTTACAATTCGCTATGGGGTAATCTCACACCACAAGGGAAAAAATGCTGACCATAATTACACGATTGATGAATGGCGGCAAATTTCTGAAAAAATAAATTGGCCCGTGATGATAACAAAATACAAGGATAATTTTAACATCTATCTTGATATTTTCAAAAACAGTAAACTTACTTTAGTTGGTGTGGAAGTAAAGCAGGTGAACAAAGAGCTTTTTGTAAACAATGTGAAGACCGTGTTCGCAAAAAACAATCGTGAAAACGAATCAATAATTTGGAAAAAATATAACCGTCCTTCTGTCATGTCCGATGAAGCACAATCTCCATCCTAGACAGCGGGCGGCTATGAATTAATTATAAGCAAAAAAATCGCTACTGTCAATTTTTTTAATTTTCATCTTTTAATTTTCCGTTTTCAATTTCCGCAACGAACCAATCCGGCTCTATCGGCTTTGCGTTTTTTCCGAACGAAAGCACCCAGTGCACAATCGGAATCCACTGGCTTGAAGTGAATGTGAGCGTCGTTTTTTCTTCGATTGTTTGGTCGTCAGCCCACACGAAATCGCGGACATGAGCGCGTGCCTCGCCGTAGAATTCAATTTTGAACTCATACCATTCGTCGTACTGGAACGCGCCGAACCTGCCCTGCTCAAACTCCTCGTGAAAGCGGAAATTTTCGGGCAAATCAAAGCTCTCAGACGAAAGAAGCTCAACATTGTGCATTTTCGAGAGCTTAAACAGGCGGGGATTCGGATTTGGGCTCTTCTTTGCCCCGTACAGGTACAACGCGCCCTCGTCAATGACAATCTGAAACGGCATAATTCTTCGGTGCCGCTCTTCTGGCTCCCACCGGCTGTTGTAGTAAAAATCAAGCAGAACATTGTGTGTGAGCGCGTAGAGGACTTTTTCAGACACGCCGGGCTTTATGAGAAACTTTGGTCGAGCGGGAACAAAAAATCGGTCGAGGAGAAATTCTTCATCTTGCTTTGGCGTGATTTTCTGCAAGAGCGTGTCGAAGGATTTGTAAAGCACATCGTCACTTGCGTGCTAGGCAAGCAGTTTTCGCATAAGGTGCAGGGAAAGAATCTCGTCGTCGGAAAAGCCCTGCGCGGGGAACTGAAAGGGCTTCGTGTACTTCCAGCCGTGATTTTTGTCGTCGTAGGCAAGCGGCGCGGAAAGCGATTCGCGCATGTAGCGAATGTAGCGAATGTCACGACGCATAGAACTTTCAGAGAGTTTTTCATCCCTCAGCTCGCTCCGTAAGAAAACCAGAATGTCATCAAACGGCACGATTTTTCCGTCAGAAAGGAGAGAATCAATGAGCTGATACCGCTCCATTTGGGTATGTGTGGTTTTGTGACCGGGCAAACGCGTTTCCTCATTCACATTATACCACAAGAAACTAAAATGTGATATGATAATTGGGTTTACAAAGAGGTACAAAAATGGCTTTGCAAGGATATATTCACCAATTAGAATCATTCGGCTGCGCGGACGGGCCAGGTTCGCGCTTCATCATTTTCTTTTCGGGCTGCCCGTTCCGCTGTTTGTACTGCCACAATCCCGACACCTGGGAAATGACGCGCGGAAAGCTCTACACGGCGGACGAATTGCTTAACGAAGCCGAAGATTGCCGTGACTTTTGGGGCAAGAAGGGCGGCATCACCGTTTCGGGCGGAGAACCGCTTGCGCAGATTGATTTTTTGCTCGAACTGTTCACAAAAGCAAAAGAACGCACCATAAACACCTGTATTGACACGGCGGGAGGACCATTCCGCAAAGAAGGCGAATGGTTTGAGAAATTCAAAAAACTCATGAGCGTGACGGACATTCTCCTCGTTGACATCAAGCACATCAACGAAGACGAGCACAAAAAACTCACAGGACAGACGGGCACAAATGTGCGCGAAATGTTCGCTTACCTCGACGAAATCAAAAAGCCGATTTGGATTCGCCATGTCTTAGTTCCGGGCATCACCGACAACGACGAATACCTCACCCAAACGCGCGATTTTATCCGCACGCTGCACAATGTCGAGCGCGTGGAAATCTTGCCGTATCACGGGCTTGCAATCACCAAATACAAGGATTTGGGCATTCCCTACCCGCTCGAAAAGACCGAAAGTCCTACGCAAGAGCGCGTTGAAAATGCACGAAAAATTCTTGAATGCGAAAAGTACACCAAATGGAAGGAGTAAAAAGCGGCACGACAGACAATTGTCCCGCTTTCTGATAGAATACTGCTATGATTGAAATTTTTGACTCGACAGATAAATTCCCGCTCCAAAAAATCGGAAAAATGGCGGGCGTCTGCTGGAACAGCCCGATTGACAGCCCCGAAAAGAACATAAAGCGCGCAAAAGACTGCATCACAAGCGGTCACGGGCGCGTGCTTGAATACGTCGACATTGAATTGTGCATTTCAGGCTACTCAGCGCGCGCAATCCGCGAATACTACACGCACATTGGTGGCGCCCCCACGCGCTTACAGGAAAGCACGCGCTATGTAAACTGCGAAAAATTCGACTACTATCTTCCGCCCACTGCCGCAAAGTCCGAGGAAGCAAAAAAAGCATACGAAGACTGCATGGATTTTATCCGCACAAAATACGGCGAGCTGCTTGAGGCGGGCGTTTCAAAAGAAGACGCGGCGAACATTCTCCCGCTCGGCATGATGACAAAAATCGTAGACAAGCGAAATCTCCGCAACATGATAAATCTCATGAATCAGCGATTGTGCACGCGCGCGTACATCGAAATCCGCACGATGGCGAACGAAATCAAAAGCGCGTTAAGCGAGTATTCCGAAGAATGGCAGTGGATTTGTGAGCATCTGTTCGTTCCCAAATGCGACGTAACGGGCTGGTGCACCGAGACAAAGTGCTGCGGAAGAAGACCAAAAAAAGAAGCCTAATGGCATAAAAAAAGACGCTCGTAAAGAGCGCCTTTTTTTAGATTTACAGAATTATCGTTTTGCCAGAGCAGAATTCGTTGACGGATTTGAATAGAACGCAAGCACTTCCGTTGAGAACTTGCTTTCAAGACGACCGCGGTAGTTAGAAATCTTTGCGACGTAATTGAGCGTGTGCTGCGGCGTTTTGTTCTGTTTGACGCGCGATGTGCCCGCATTGTACATAGCAAGCGCGGTGATGTCGTTTCCGGCAATGTCCATGCAATAGCGCAAGTGGCTCATGCCGTATTTTGCACTCACTTTCGGGTCGAAGAATTCAGCCTCGGTGAGCTTTGGGAACGACGCGCTGTTGAGCTGGAACAAGCCTCGGTCGATTGTGTAATTTGCGTTTGAGTTGACTGCATCAGTCTTAAAGTGACTTTCGACATAGGCAAGCGAAAATGCGAGCGAAAGCGGAATGTCGTTTTTGTCGGCGTTCTCAAGGATTGCAAGCGCAACTTCACGGCTGCTCGTAACGTGCGTGTAGAACCACTCAACCGCGGGACGAGATTGTGGCTGGCGGTACAAAGCCAAGCCCTGATCATCTTCCGGTGAATAATCGTCTGCATATTCTGTCTTAAAGCCGGCTTCTGCGAAGTATTCCTCAGTAAAATCCATGCTATTGAGCATACTAAAATCAGGAATTTCTTTTTTCGGCTCTTCTTTTTCAGCAGACGGAATGAACGCAAACACAGCAAAACAAATCGCAAGCAAAAGCGAAGAGAATGCTACCGTTCCACCGAAAATTTTTGCATTAAAAGAATTCATGCGGTTATCATTGCAAAAAAACGGTCGTTAGTCAATGGAGATTTTAGAATTTTTTGCGTTTTTTACCGATTATTCCGCATATATTACGGTATTTCGCAAAAACATACACTCTAATACTAATATTTTACAGTTAGTACAGAACAACGTTTGTTTCAGCGCTTTTTTTACAGAAGAAACAATACTGAGCGTGTTTTGCGGAAAGCTCTTCCATGTAAAAGGCTCGCTGCTCAAAAATCTCGCTCGGAATCGCAAAGCCAATCACGCTCACGCAGTCTTTAACTCGGCGCGCGCAGTGCTTCATGGCGGCGGTAAATTGCTCGTAATCCGCATGTTTGTCAAAGACAGGCTCAATGAACACGAATTCGCCTTTTTCTTCGAGCGACTTTAATTCATCGCGCAGTTTTGCTAAAAAATCCTCGTTGTATTCTTCCACGCCCGCCTCGACATCGCTCCATTTGACGGGAAATGCCTTTCCTTCAAGCGAAACGGCGTCACCTGACAGTGTGTATAATTTTTGGTCTTTTACTTCAAATAATCGTTCAAGTTTCATGACGAGAGTATACCACTTCCTTTAAAAAGAAAAAATCCCCGCATACGCGAGGACTTTTACTCAAAACAACACTCACTCTATTCAGTCAAAATTTTGATGACTTCAGCTTTGTCCTGAGTGTTCAAGATTTGCGCGCGTTTTTCGGCGCTCTTGAAAAGAAGGCTTACTTCTGCCAAGAACTGAAGATGCGGACCGGTTTTGTTAATCGGTGAAAGTGTCATGATGAAAATGCGACATGGTTCCTGATCCAAAGAATCGAAATCGACCGGATTGTCAGAAATACCAATACATGCAACCAAATCAGCGACAGTGTCAGTTTTGCCGTGCGGAATAGCGATTCCGTGCTTCATGCCCGTAGACATTTTGCGTTCGCGGTCAAGGACACATTCGCGAGCCGTAGCCTTGTCTGCTACTTTTCCAGCCTTGATAAGAATATCGAGCATCTCATCGATAATCTCCTCTTTTGATTTACCTTTGAGATGCAATTCTACTGTGTCAGGGGTCAATACTGTTTTTAAGTCCATGCATAAAGTGTAAATTTCATTAAGGCAAAAGTCAAGTAAAAAAAGCTATCATCAGACCGTTTTTTTCGATATACTACTGCCATGAATTCAATCGATAAATTTCTCTCAGACATTCAAAAAACACTCAAATATGACCGTGCGAACAACGGCGGGCACTACGACGCCGCACGCGCGTGCACGCAAATTGCAAAACTCTTTGCGAGCAACAACCGTCATTTAGGCGCGCTCGCCGTCTCAATCAGCGATTACTGGCTCAACACCTACATTTTGCAGTCAGAAGATGTGGCACAGGAGCCAAGCGAACAGAATATCGAGCGAATCAAGGCGTTTCAGAACTTCTGTGACAGCGCCGAAGACGAAGATTATTCTGTCTTAACGAGCGACGACTGGGAAACCTTGCGTGATTTCGTTGACGATGAAGCCGAAACACTCGACTTGGATTCTCTTCAAAACATGATGAGCATAATCCTCGCAAACGGCGCGCTATCGTAATTTTTGACGCGGATGAGCGCTACACGCAGATGGAAAAACTTTACGAAAACTGCCGCCAGTGCCCCCGGAATTGCGGCGTAAACAGGAATTCTTCTCTCGGATTTTGCAAAGAGCCTTCTGACATTCGAATTGCCGTCGCCTGCCTACATTTTGGCGAAGAACCGCTCATCACCGTGCATGGCGGAAGCGGCACGATTTTTTTGACGGGCTGCAATTTGCGCTGCGCGTTCTGCCAGAATTACCAAATCAGCCAGCAGGGCATGGGAGCAAGCATCTCAAAAGAAGAATTCGCCGAAATCTGCCTCAAACTTGAAGAAGCGGGAGCGGAAAATATCAATTTAGTCACGGGAAGCCACCACATTCCCGCGCTCGCAGAGGGTCTTTCCGAAGCAAAAAAACGCGGACTCTCGATTCCCATCTGCTGGAACTCAAGCGGCTACGACTCGGTTGAGTCTTTAAAACTGCTCGAAGGTCTCGTGACAATTTGGCTTCCCGACCTCAAAACTCTCAGCTCAGAACTTTCATCATCTCTCTGTGCCGCAAGCGACTACCCCGAAAAAGCAAAAGAAGCGATTTCATGGATGATTGCGCACAACCCCTTAAAACTCACCACGGTCAAAAAAGAAATAGATGGCAAAATCGTCGAAAAAGACAAAATCGTACAGGGCGTGATTGTACGCCACCTCTTTTTGCCGGGAAAATTCTTTGAGACCGCAGATGTGCTCGAATGGCTCAAGCAAAACGCGAACGGAAAAGCAATCATCTCGCTCATGAGCCAGTACACGCCCGTTCCGTTCAAAGACACGCCAGAAAATCTCGCCACGCGAAAAAAAGCGCTCTCTTCTATTGAGAACCGATTGGTCAACGAAAGCGAGGACAGAGATTTGCGAGACTTAATCGAAGCCTACGATTTTGACTATCTCTTTTATCAAGACTTGTGCGCCGACACCGAATGGTTGCCTGATTTTGAAAGGAAACAACCGTTCAGCTACAAGCTGGCAAAACCAATCTGGCATTGGAAATACGGCTGGTGCTAAATTTTATTTTTCTTTCGGCGATTCTGTGATATACTTAAAATATGATTGAAAACAAAACAGGCGTTGCCGTGCCGCTTTCTGCGTTGCGCACCGAATCGGCTCCCGTTATCGGAGAATTCTCTTCACTCATTGAATTCGCAGATTTTGCAAAAAAGGCGGGGCTGTCGCTCATTCAGTTGCTTCCCGTCCTCGACACGGGCACGCAAAGTTCCCCGTACAGCTCGCTTTCGGCATTCGCGCTCCACCCCATGTACATCACGCTCTCTGAAATCGACTACTTTAAGCCATGCTACGACAAGGACACAAGTTTTAGGAGAACATACGATTTGTTTCTCCAGCACAAAAAAGACGAGCGCTTTGATTACGGTTTTGTTACGACTACAAAAGATTATCTGCTCAGGCGAATGTTCGCAGTTCTCTCAAACACAACGCATCCCACAAAGTTTAAAGAAATGTTCGACCGGTTGCTTTCGTTCATCAAAGAAAACGAAGACTGGCTTCCCTACTATTGCGTGTACAAGCATTTTAAGCAGCGATTTCTTCAAGCATCATGGAAACAATGGGAAAAAACGTTCCAGACGATGACAAAAGAAAAGATTTGGGAAATGTGGACTGACAAAACGCTTGAGGCAGATTTGTACTATTACGCATGGGTGCAGTTCATCGCGTTCAAACAATTCAAAAAAGCCGCCGCCTATGTAAAATCTTTGGGAATCACGCTCAAGGGCGACCTTCCCATTCTCTTAAACGAAGACTCTTGCGATGCCTGGGCATTCGGCGAGGTCTTCAATCAAAAGATGCGGGCAGGCTCTCCCCCCGATGGCGACAATCCAAGAGGTCAGAACTGGGGCTTTCCCTGCTACGACTTCGCAAAACAAGAAAAAAACGATTTTGCATGGTGGCGACGAAGAATCAACATTGCCGCGCAATTCTTTGGCGCGTATCGTCTCGACCACATTCCGGGCTTTTTCCGCCTTTGGACGATTCCTGACGGCGAGCTGACGGCGGAGATGGGGCACACCGAGCCATACGCCGCACTCACCGAGGCTCAGCTTGCAAAAGCGGGCTTTTCAAAAGAGCGAATCCGCTGGCTCAGTCAGCCGCACATTCCGACCGAAGATTTTATCCGCTTGGTCGGAAATCCAAACACGACGCGCGAAATCCTGAGTCTGCTCTGCGAGCGAATCGGACGCGAAGAACTGTGGCTGTTCAAGCCCTCGGTAAAATCAGAAATCGACATCAAAAAAATAAATCTCGACAAATACAACATCGACGTTTCGATTCAATTCGAGATTTTCAGACGACTCGGCTGGTGGTGGAAAAACCGCACTTTGCTTGAAGTCGCCAAAAACAAATTCGTTCCGCTTTATAAATACGGCGAGTCGCGCGCATGGGCAACGCTTTCAGACGCAGAAAAAGCAACGCTTCAGGAACTTTTTACTGAAAACGCAAAAAAACAAGAAAAACTCTGGCAAAAACAAGCCGAAAAAATCTTTTCCGCGCTCACGAATGAATCCGACATGGTTGCGTGCGGCGAAGATTTAGGAGTTTTCATCCCCTGCATGGAAAAAGTGCTCGACGAATTCGGCATTCTCGGCTTAAAAGTATTCCGCTGGTGCCGTGACTGGGATAAGCCCTACAAGCCGTACATCGATATTCGCACGTTCCGCCGATTGAGCGTTGCCACAACAAGCGTGCACGATTCTTCAACCTTGCGCGAACGGTACGAAGAAGAAATGAAGCACTGCCCGTTTGATTCTAAAACACTTCATGCAAACATTTTCTTTGGCGAAGTGCCCTCTGATCATGCAGAATCAAGCTCGCTTATTGCGCCCGATGTGGAATTTCCGAAAGAATTCAGTCCGTCTGTCGCTCAGATGCTGCTTGAGACCTACGCAAAAACGAGCGGCGCTTGGTATATTCCGCCCCTGCAAGATTGGCTCTATCTCGACGCAAAATATTACGGCGCGGACGCGAAACAGGAGCGAATCAACATTCCGGGCACGGTTTCCGCATTCAACTGGACGTGGCGCATGTGCGTCCCAGTTGAAAAACTGAGCGCGAATTCCAAACTGATTGGAAAAATCAAAAGAATCACAGAGATTCATGATACACAATAAGTTTTTCGTGCATAGACGCTGAATTAGTGCTATAATTGATTCACTTTATATTCAGATTTTGGGGGCTTCGATGACCTATTCATATAACGAATTCCATATTTCAAAGGCAGTCCGTGACGAATGCAATTTTTCTCAGCAGCTTTTCTCTTCGACGGGAAATGTGATTATCGCGAATATCCGTGCGGTGCGTGATTTTCAGACGCGATTTAACGAATACTTAATCCGCCACAACAAAACGCAGATTTCGGCGGGAACTTTGAACGCAATGGGCTTGCTCGACGAGATTTTCCACCTTGCGTGCTACACCTACCGCCGCCAAAAATATCAGGACGCGTTTAAGGGCTTGCTTTCCACTCTGGAAGAATCGTTCGGAAAAGATGTCATTCACCAGATGATTTTGGATTTCTGTGCTGAATTTCCGCCGACCGAAGTTTACAAAGGCAACATCTCTATCGAAGATTATTTGAATCTTGAACTCACGGAGCGCAAAACGGGGCGCGTGCGAACGAACAAGGAGCAAACGCTTGAAGAGCTGATTATGCTCCACCTCGACAACGAAAATCCCGCGTTCAAGCCTTTTCTTTCGCTTTTTGATGATTCAAAGCTCGCCGCAAATCCAAAATGGGGCGCGATTTGGTCAGAAATTCAAGGCTACTTCAAAAAACTTCCCTATTGGGGCACTTTCGCTCACGATTTGATTTCGTTCTTGCGCGAGCCGATTAACTATGCGCCCGACAATTTGCAGGAACAGCTCAACTATGTGCGCATTCACTGGGCGGATTTGCTCGTTCCGGGCGACGGTGAGGGCGAAGATTACTGGCTCCGTCGTCTTTTGAGCGGAAGCGACTTGCTTTCGGAAGAATGGAAACCCGCTTGGCACCCCACGAATGGCGGAAGCCCCGACATGTCTCCGCCGAACTACGATTATCTTTTGCGCGAATACGAGCGGTTTTCCGACGACAAAGAATGGATGCCGCGCGTCGTCCTTATGGCAAAAACGGTTCTCGTGTGGCTCTACCAGCTTTCAAAAAAATACGGTCGCGAAATCAACAGGCTCGACCAAATTCCAGATGAAGAACTCGATCTCCTCCGCGATGAAGGATTCACGGGTCTTTGGCTCATCGGTTTGTGGGAGCGAAGCCCTGCGAGCCGCACGATTAAGCAGATTTGCGGAAACCCAGAGGCGGCGGCTTCGGCATATTCTCTTGACGACTATGAAATTGCGTGGAACTTGGGCGGCTGGGACGCTCTGGCGAACTTGCGCACTCGGCTTTGGCAGAGAGGAATCAGACTGGCCAGCGACATGGTTCCGAATCACACGGGCATGGACGCAAAATGGGTCGTTGAAAAGCCCGATTTGTTCGTTCAGCGGCGCGACAATCCCTTCCCACAATACACTTACAACGGCGTGAATTTAAGCCATGACGGTCGCGTTGCAATCTATCTTGAAGACCACTACTACTCAAAAAATGACTGCGCGGTTTGTTTTAAGCGCGTTGACACGCAGACGGGCGACACGCGCTACATTTATCACGGAAATGACGGCACGGGTATGCCGTGGAACGATACGGCGCAAATTGACTTTTTGAATCCCGTTGCCCGCGAAGAAGTCATGCAGAAAATTTTGCATGTGGCGCGGAATTTCCCGATTATCCGATTCGATGCGGCGATGGTTTTGGCAAAAAAGCACATCAAGCGATTGTGGTACCCAGAGCCAGGAAAAGGCGGCGACATTGCCACACGAAGCGAGTTCGCGCTCACGGCACAGCAATTTGAAGACCGAATTCCGAATGAATTCTGGCGTGAAGTCGTTGACTGTGTGGCAAAAGAAGTGCCCGACACGCTCCTTCTCGCCGAAGCGTTCTGGATGATGGAAGGCTACTTTACGCGCACGCTCGGAATGCACCGCGTCTACAACTCTGCGTTCATGAACATGCTCAAAAAAGAAGAAAACTACAAATACCGCTCAACAGTCAAAAATACAATCAACTTTGACCCGCAGATTTTGAAGCGATATGTAAATTTCATGAACAACCCCGACGAAGAGACAGCTGTCGCACAGTTCGGAAAAGGCGACAAATATTTCGGCGTGTGTACGCTCATGGCGACAATGCCGGGTCTTCCCATGTTCGGTCACGGGCAAATCGAAGGCTTTGAAGAAAAGTACGGCATGGAATACACCCGCGCCTACCGCGACGAAGAGCCCGACCAGTATCTCATTGACCGCCACAAGCGAGAGATTTTCCCGCTCCTCAAAAAACGCTATCTCTTTGCTGGGGTCGAGGATTTCTTGTTCTACGATGTGTGGGATAACGGCAGCGTGAACGAAAATGTGTTCGCCTATTCAAACCGTTGCGGAAATGAATATTCGGTCGTCTTCTACAACAACAAATATGAACGCGCTTCGGGCTGGATTAAGCAGTCGTGCGAATATGCGGTCAAAACAGGAAGCGGCGAAAACGACAAAAAACTCGTCACGCGCTCAATTTCAGAAGGATTGGGCTTGTGGGGTGAAGACGACTTCTACATGATTTTCCGCGAAGACCGAAGCAATCTCTGGTATATCCGAAAATCAAAGGACATCTGCGAGCAAGGTATGTTCATCGCGTTGAACGGCTTTGAAACGCAGATTTTCATGGACATCCGCCAAGAAAAAGACACCGACGGCTCTCTAAAAGAACTCCACGACTTCTTGAACGGCAAGGGCACTTCCGACCTTCACACCGCATGGCAGGAACTCCACTACAAAAAATTGTATCAGGCGTTCCAAAATGTGGTTTCAGCGGAACTCTGCTCGTCACTCGGCACACTCCTCATGAGCGCAAAAGAACTCAAAGCGGCTGACTTGAAGAAAGCAACGGCGGCAAGCGTAAAGAAACTGATTGAAAAACCGCTCGCCTATTTCTACGAAGTCTCAAATGAATTCGCCGAAAAAGAATCGATTGAAGAACAGAAAGCACGCATCGCGCAGAAAATTTCCGACATCGAGAAAAAGATTGCGGAAGAAAAAGCACGGCTTGAAGCACTCGAAGAAGTGAAAGCAAACGCAATTCTTTCTGATTCAAAGAAAAAATCGAAGGCGGTTGAGTCTGTCGAAAGTGCCAAAAAGAAAGCTCCTGCAAAAGCGAAATCTCTTTCTTCTCCGTTGCTCGTCTCGCTTGAAAAGGAACTTGCCGAAGCGAAAAAGGAAAAGCCAAGCTTCACCAAAATCGCGCTTCCGAAGTCGCTTGCGTTCCCGAAGAGCGCAAAAGTCACGCTCGACGACGCGTATTTGTATATTTTCAGTGCGTTTGCGCCGCTCGCCGAAACAGGCTTTGCGCGAAAGTGGAGCTTGCAGCGAAAAATCGCGGAATTCACGGGGAACACCAAAATCGGCGACATGCTTTCCTACAATTTCTTCGACCGAGCCTTTGCGCTCGCAGAGGGAGAACAGCCCAAACTCACGGAAGCATCTTCAAAAGCAGACTTGCTTCTTATTGCACAAAAGCTCGCCGATTCAAACGACTCATGGCTTTTGGTCGGGGCAAATGAATACGACGGCATAAAATGGTTCAACAAAGAGAAGATGGAAGGAAGCCTTGCGCTTTACAAAGCACTTCTCTCGCTGAACGCAAGCACGGCAAAACAGACTGCGATTGACGCACTCTTCAAGAAACTGAACGCGGCACAAAAAAAAGCCGAATACAAGTGCGAAGCGTTTGTCGCTCAGTTTGTGCCAAAGAAGAAGAAATAGCACATCACAAAAAAACAAACCCGAATCCCTTTAAAGCAAAGCGATTCGGGTTCTTTTTTTTATAAAGCGCCGCTAAGCGTGTGTGTTTAGAGCGATTCGGTGAGAATCTGCACCAAGTCGTCCTCTTTGAGCGGAGCCCATGCGTTTTCAAGCCCCTCGTTCACGGCGATGTGATGCGCCATCTCCTTGATGCGGCTGTCGTCGATGCCCACGTCTTTTAAGTGCATCGGGATTCCGATTGACTCAAAGAACTGGTAGGTCGCTTCGATTGCCTTGACAGCAATCTCCATCTTATCGAGCGAAGCGTCGATGCCGAACACGTTCACGCCGTATTTTACGAAACGTCCGACCGTCTTTTCGTTCAGAATATACTTCATCCACCGCGGCGTGATGATTGCCAAGCCCTCGCCGTGCGTGATGTCGTAGTAAGCGCTCAGCGCGTGCTCGATGCCGTGGCACGGCCAGCCGGACGGACTGTTTCCGAGCGAGTAGATTCCGTTGCAGCCGTAGGTGCAGGCAAGCATGAGCTCGGCGCGCGCACGGTAGTCGTTCGGGTTCTGCAAGGCAACGCGGGTATTCTCCATGAGGCTCTTCAACGCCGCTTCCATAAAACCGTCATTCAAGAGCGTGGAGTCCGCCACGAAATACTGCTCAATGATGTGGTTCATCGCGTCCGCACAGCCCGCCGCCGTCTGCTTCTTTGAGACGGAGAACGTATAGGTGGGGTCGAGGATTGAGCAGACCGGGTACAAATGTGGATCCATGTAGCCGATTTTGTCGTTCGTCTCGGTGCGCGAGATAACACCGCCACAGTCGTATTCGCTTCCCGTCGCCGCGAGCGTGAGGATGTCCACAATCGGGAGCGCGGCTTTTGCCTTCACTTTGTACGAAATCAAATCCCACGGGTCGCCGTCGTAGCATGCGCCCGCCGCAATCGCCTTTGAGCAGTCGAGCACGCTTCCGCCGCCCACGGAGAGAATCACGTCAATCTTCTGTTCCTTGCAGATTTTTACGCCGTCAAGCACCGACGGGTCGTATTTGGGATTAGGCTGAATTCCCGAAAGCTCGTAAATCTCAAAACCGTTGAGCAGTTCCTTTACCTTGTCGTACAGCCCGATTTTTTTGATTGAGCCGCCACCATACGTGAGCAAGATTTTCTTTCCGAGCGGAGCCATGACCGCCGGAAGATTCTTAACCGCACCCTCGCCAAAAATGAGGCGTGTGGGTGTCATGTAGTCAAAATTTTGCATGTGTGCATCTCCTAAAAAAAAGTGTCACTATAAATATACATCTAGAAATGCAATTTCGTACAATAAAAAATTCGCAATCTGCCATGCGTTTGGAGCATGGTCGCCTCGGCGCATACTCGCAATGCGCAAAGAAGATTTTTAGAATGAGATTTCGTCTGCCATAATCAGCAACACTTCATCGGTGCACGTTACGCACGGACGGTCAATATGCGTATGACGGAGCGCCTCGGCAATTCGTTCAGGAAGTTCGGGAGCCTCGCCGAGTGTGTGGTGGATAAACTCAGACTTTAAGGCAGGGTGGTCGCGCAGAACGAGCACAACGCTCGCATCATCCTCGGCAACGACTTCGCTCCGTTTGAGAGAAGCGGCATAGGCTCGGCTCGTTGATTTGTCGGCATAGATGTTATAGTCAGTGAAGAGTTTTCGGCACGCTTCGTTGATTTCGTCTTGCGTTACTTGTGCAGGATACACGAAATGTTTGAGCATGAGCGCGCTCGTTCCAAAAATCTCCTCAAGGCGCTCAAGATTTGACGGGCTTGCGGGGTCTGCGCTTCCGCGCTTTTCGAGCTCGACGATGCTGTCCATAATCTCGCAGTTTCCTGCCAAATCGACTTTGATTTCGTCGGTCGTGGGGCAGATAAAGCCGTTCACGGGGAGCGAAAGCCGCCACGAGTACAAACCCGCCACCAAATTTGAGTAGTTTCCGCACGGCATCGCGTAAAAAATGTCGCCGTTCACTTGATTTTTGAGCCGACTGAAGGCATACGGGTAAAAAAACATCTGTGGCATGAGCCGGCCAATGTTCGCCGTGTTCGCCACCGTAAGATGATATTTTTCGACAAGTTCTCGGTCATTAAAAATCTCGCGCACAATTTCATGGCAACTGTGTTCCGTGCCGTCAACTTCGATGGGAAGCACGTTTCCGCCGTTCCACACAAAATCGCTCTCTTCAAGCCCGCGCACAAATCCACGCGGATAGAGCAGCACTGCCTTCAAGTGCTTTTTTCCGCGAATCGCGCGCGCCAAACTCGCCCCTAGCTCGCCGACCGTCGCGTCAAGGAACGTCGCATTCTCGCCCTTCATGGTAAGAATCGTCTCGAGGCTGTTTACAAGGTAAGAAATGCCGAAGTCTTTGTGGCTTCCCGTAGGCGTGTGGTGCAACTCAAGCGTAAACAAATTGTTGTCGATTCGGCGGAATTTCGGCGAGAACGGAAATGCCTTTGTCGCAATCGTCTCACAAATAATCGGAGAAAATTCGTCGTTGATGCAGGCAGAAGTGAGCGTTCCGGCAATGCTCTGAAATGTCGTGCTTTCGTTCGTGTACAAAAGCCATTTGCGCAAGTCGGCAAAATCTTTCGGAATGTACAAGCCTCCGTCACGAGGCATGCAGTTGAGCACTGATTTTTCGAAATTTACCACATTCGATGAATCACGTGTAGAAACAAACTTCATTTTCCCACCCCTCTTGCGATAGCATTACTTTAATTGCAGTTTTGCATACACGCTGACCGAATTCAGCGTCTGGAATACATCGGGCACTTTTTTGTAGAATGCACGTTTTGCATAGACTTCATCGCACAAACCAAGCCTAACAAGTGGTGAGAGCGGAAGCTCAAGGCTCAAATTCGCAATGCCAATCCATTCCCAACCCGCGCTTGCAAACGCCGTATTATCTTGCAACTGACTGTAAAAATCATACATTGCGTATCCACGGAAATCAAAATTAAACATCGAGCCAGCATCTGTCGTATAGCGGAAGCGGATGTTCGTCTGTGCACCCGTTGTAAAATTATAGCTCCGAACGAGCGACGTATCATCACCTTTATCTACAATCGGTCGGTGATAATAGTAATAGTCCGTCGTTCCGAGCGCAATCCATGAGCCGTGGCAGAACCACTCGATACGAGAATTGTTAAATCGCACGCGCTGCTTGATGCCCACGCCCGGCGCAAGCGAAGAAAGCTCGTAGAACTGATGCCAATCGAACTCGTACATCATCGAAAGTCCGATGGTCGTATCGGTGTTTTCGCTCAATTGTGGCGCACGCGCAAACAACATACCGTTGCTCAAAATCCGCACGTGATACATGAGTTTTTTGTCGAGGTCTTCATACGCGCACGCGGCTCCCTCTCCCGAACCAATTCCCAAAGCCCCGCCTAACGTAAGCTCAAACTGCGAATACGGATCGTTTGAGTCATGCCCATAGGGGTCGCTGTAGACAACTGTAACCGAAGGATTTGCAAACGCAGGATACGTTTCAATTGCCGGATAATCGCCCGAAAAATTGATAGCATTCGTATATGAACGCGCTGTACCAGCCAGCATCTGCACAGAAAGCGCATGAATGTTGCGCGTCGTTCCGAGTGGCTTTTGCCGAGTCCAGCCTTGCGTCCACGTGCGCGTCGGATTAATGATAATACCGAACAATTCAGAAATTTCGTCGGCATTTAAAGAAAGACGATACAACATCTCGCCCAATGAAAAAGAACCGAGCGTCGTGTACACCATGTCGTTAATAGACGGCGCATTCGTCTCACACAGGTATTCCCAAAACGCAGAGCCGAGCAAGGTCACGCCGAATGACTCAATCTTGCTGAGGTTCGAGCCGCGCGACACCTGATAGTAGATTGCGCCTTGATATGGGTGAAGCACAAAATTCGTCCAATACCAATCCCTGTCATATTTCAATTCGCGCTCCCAAAAGTGAGCCCACTCATCCGGTCCTACCTGAGCCCAACTAGAGCCGATAATCCAGCGATTATACGAAGACATGCCCACGTTAAAAACGAGCGCACCGCTCACTGCAACCAGCCAGTGTTTTTTGCCATCATTCTCGTGCAAGAATTCATGCATGGATTTTGAGAAACGCGAATTGAGCGAAAACGTGATGTCAGAATTCTCAGAAGTGGCACGCGAATCGTTTTCGTCCGTCACAACAATTTCTGCCGTTTCGGTAGTTTCGCTCTCCAAAGCACCCACCTCCTGAGCAAAAAGCGCCGAATTCGACAAAAACAAGCCAATCAGCAATACTGAAACAATTTTCTTCATTCGTAATTTTCCATTTCCGTTTTTAATTTTTAATTTTTCACTGCGCACCGCTAATCGCTCACTTTCTTGATGATGATGCATCCGTTGTGACCGCCGAAGCCTAAGCTCGCGCTCGCCGCCACATTCACTTCGCATGAAATGCCTTTGTTCGGCGTGTAGTCCAAGTCACAGCCGCCTTCAATGTCGGGATTTTCAAGATTGATTGTGGGCGGAATGAAGCTTTCATTGATTGCCTTTACGCAGAACAGCGCCTCGATTGCGCCCGCAGCCCCAACCAAGTGCCCCGTCATGCTTTTTGTGGAAGAAATGTGCAGTTTTCGCGCGTTTTCTTCACCCAGAGCGAGTTTGAGCATCGCCGTTTCGCCCGAATCATTTGCATGGGTTGAAGTGCCATGCGCGTTGTAGTATTGAATTTCGCTCGGTGCAATTCCCGCGTCTTCAAGAGCGAGTTTTACCGCCTTTGCCGCCCCGCTTCCGTCTTCGAGCGGAGCCGTAATGTGATAGCCGTCGCAGCTAGAGCCGAATCCCGCCACTTCCGCGTAGATTTTTGCCCCACGAGCCTTTGCGTGCTCATATTCTTCGAGCATGAACATTGCAGAGCCTTCCGCCATTACAAAGCCATCGCGGTCGCGGTCAAACGGTCGGCTCGCTTTTTGTGGCTCGTCGTTGAATTTTGAGGCAAGTGCCTGCAATTTTATGAATGTGCCGATTGAAAACTCAGTGATTGCCGCTTCCGTGCCGCCTGCGAGCATCACATCGCAACGACCAGAGCGAATCAAATCGGTGGCAATGCCGAGAGAATCCGTGCCAGACGCGCACGCCGTGTTGATTGTCCAAGAAAGCCCTTGAAAACCATAGTAAATGTTCACATTCGCCGCCGCTTCGTTTGAAATCATAAAGGGGGTGGTAAGCGGCGGAATTCTGTCCGCGCCCGCTTCGATAAATTTTTTGTAGCCCGCGTCCGTTGCGTCCATGCCCCCCAAGCAGCAGCCGACCATCACGCCCATTTTTTCGTTTTTGAGCGTTTCGCCCGTGTAGCCCGAATCCGCGATTGCCTGTGCGCTTGCCGCAAGTGCGAATTTTGAAAAGCGAGCCATTTTTCGCGTGGCTTTTGAATCGATTCCGTATTTTGTGATGTCAAAATCTTTTACTTCCGCCGCGACTTTTACGCTCAGTCTTGACGGGTCAAACAGCGTGATATTCGAGATTCCGCACGTTCCGTTTTTGACGGCGTTCCATGCCTCATCAACCGTATTTCCAACCGGCGAGACAACGCCCAATCCCGTAATGACAACTCGTCGTCGTTCCATTATCGTTCCCCCATGCATAAATAAAAAAAATCCGCAATAAATAGCATTTATTGCGGAATTATACAAGAAACCGTATAAAACTTCTACACTTTGAACGTATTGACGACCTCGCCGAGCGATTCAATGCTCTGCGTGTTTTTGTGCGTCATGTCGTTTACGCTGTTAATCGATTTGTTGATGGTCTCGATACCGATTGACATTTCGTCCATGCTCGAGGTGATTTCCTCGGTAAGGCGCATGAGGTTCTCCATTTTGACATTCGCCGCGCTCGTTGCGTCTTCCATTGCGTCGCTTGAGCCTTTGACGCTCGCCGTAACGTCTTGAATCTGCTTGATTGCCTCAAGAATCTGCTCGCCGCCCTCAGACTGCTCGTGCATTGCGTTCATAATCGTGAGTTCCTGCCGAGAAACCGTCTGCGTGAGGTCATAAATCTCGTTGAATTTGTGCTGGAGATTTTCAGAAGACGCGGCGACATCTTTGATGCTTTCAAGAACGGTCTTGAGGTTTGACGTGATTGCCTTGCCCTGCTTGTTCGAGTCTTCCGCGAGCTTACGGATTTCGTCAGCGACGACCGAGAAGCCCTTGCCCGTCTCACCCGCATGAGCCGCCTCGATTGCCGCGTTCATAGCGAGCAAGTTCGTCTGGCTTGCGATTGACTGAATGACCTTACTTGCTTCAAGCAATGTCTTTGACTGCTCTTCGATTTTTTTCGTTGCGTCGACCGTCGTATTGATGCTCTGTTTGCCCTCTTCCGATGAGGCTTCGAGCGATTTTATCGTGTCTCCGTTCTTTTCGAGGATGCCCGTCACCGAGCGGATATTTGCGACCATCTCTTCGATTGCCGAAGAAGACTCGACGACGCTTGAACTCTGGCTCTGAATGTTTCCGACAAGCTCATTGACGCTCTTGTTGATAGAAGTGAGCGCGTTCTGCGCCTCGTGCACGTTGCGTCCTTGCTGCTGCACCTGCTTGTTCACCGAGTCGATGTTCGCCGTGATTTCGTTCGCACTCGCCGCCGTGTCGTTCATGCTGTCGGCAAGAGCCGCGCCCTGCGAGCCGAGATTTCCCGCGACTTCTTTGACCTGCTTGATAGAGCCTTGAATCTTCTCAATCGTGAGGTTAAAGAATTTGTACATTTTGCCAAGCTCGTTGTCGGTCTTTACGTCCATGCGCACCGTCAAATCGCCGTCACCCTGCGCGATATTCTGCATTGCGGCAACACCTTTGTGCATCTCGCGGACAACGCCCTGAATGATGAAAAAGAGCACGCACAAAATGATGAGCGCCGTAAAAATGAACGTTGAGAGCACGATGCCGAACACTTGGCGCGCCATCGCCGTGATTTCTTTTTCGCTGACGTTCATGCCCAAGAACCAGACCTGCTCGGCGTCCTCGACCGTGAACGGCTGATAATATTTGAGCGTGTCGACGCCATTGATGAGCGCGTGCATGCCGAACGGAGCGAGCGAGCGTTTGCTGCTTGCAAACATCTGGGCAGAACTGCCATTCGCAAATTCGGGGAGAATCTGACCTTCGTTCGCAGAATCGGCATCGACCGCAATCAAACCAGAATCCGACACGAGCGAGAGATAGCCCGTATCGTAGACTTTGACCTGCTTGAGCATAGTCGAGAGCGTATCAAGCGCCATGTCGAGACCGATAACGCCGATTGCCTTGCCCGCCTTGTCGTGAATCGGGAACGCGACACCGCACACCCAGATTGTTTTTCCGCCGATTTCGTAGGGATTCGGGTCAATCAAAATGCCCGTTTTGCTTCGGAGCGGATTGATGTACCAAAAGCCCTCTTCGTAATCGGTGAGCGGCGTACACTCAATCGTTGTGCCGACCTTTGTCCAATAGGGAATAAAACGCCCCGTCTCGTCGTGATACTCGGTGTTTGCATATTCTGAATCAAGACCGTCCAATGCGTCAGGCTCGTAGACAACCCAGGTGTCGACGAACGTTTCATTGTCGATGAGCGCCTGTTTTAAGACATCGTTGACAAATTCACGCCGTTGCTCCGCGGGCACGGCAGCAATCTGCTCAATGCTCGTTCTGAGCGCGGCACACGTGGCATATTCGTGCGCAACGATAGACTTCGTGCTCTCGGCGTAGTAAGAAGCCATTTCGTGCAAATAATTATTTGAAATAGAGCGGAAGCTGCCAGAGACTCGTGTTAAAATCGTAACCGAGCATATGGTCAGCAAACCGATGAGACACAATCCGATAGTCAAAATCAATTGCGTCCGAATGCTTTTAAATCCGCTTTTAGTTTCAGTGTTTTTGCTCATAGTAACTCCTTGCTGTTAGTATTCAGTTTTGTCGCTTTTTGCTTGCCAAGTGCTAAATCCCCGCAACGCCTCGGCACGCAGAAGATTCGTCATCGGAATCGAGCGTGCTTCAAGCGAAAGAGGGATTTCTTTATAGATAAACTCGTCGTCGAAGCCGATTTCGGCGGCATCAGTACGATTATTGCCGTAATAGATTGCGTCTAAGTGCGCCCAGTAAATCGCGCCCAAGCACATCGGGCACGGCTCACATGAAGTAAAAATCGTGCAGCCTGCGAGGGAGAATGTATTGAGAATCTTGCATGCCGTGCGGATTGCACTGACTTCCGCATGGGCAGTCGGGTCGCAGTCGGCAGTGACGCGGTTTGTGCCTTCAGCGATGATTTCGCCGTCTTTTACGATAACTGCCGCAAAGGGACCGCCACCGTTTTCGATGTTTTGCTCAGAGAGGGCAATTGCCCGGCGCATACATTCTTCGTTCGTCATAGGCGTTACATTTTGTTGTCGTCCATGAGAAGATCATTTTCTTCTACATAGAGTTTGCATCGTCGCTCCCAGTCAGCGCCGCCGAGTTCATCGAACTCTTTGAGCCATTCATTCCATGTTGAGAGCGGTTTGTTTCCGATTGCAAAATCGCGCAGACCAGTCTCGTAGAATTCCTTGAGCTCTTTTGAGATACCCGGGATGCTCACCGCGACCGTCCACGGCTTTGCCTGCATAGCACGCAGCACTTTCAGCGCGCTCATTTCTTTGCCATTTTTTGAATACCACGTTGGATAGCGTGCCTCAAGCTCAGCATCGCTGTTATAAAAGACCATGTTTCGCAGCTGGAGCATGGGAGCAGCGGCTTTTTTTGTATATGCAAGCTCAGGATCGGGCAAGCCGTCCGTCGTTACTTTGCCGTTGTCGTCAAAAAGATAATTCACCGCTTCTTCGCCATACGCAACCGTGACATAGCCCGATGTGCTCATCCATTCGAGCAAACGCGCGATGACCGGCAATTTTCCGAGTTCCTGCGCTCGACGAGAAATCGCATACATACGATGACCCGTTGTATATGCGCCGACAGAAGAATACCCTTTCGGTCCGACCGGCGGGTCTATCAAAATCCATTCGCCTTCTGGGAAATTCTCGTCGAAATCCTTGTAGTTTGACTCAAGTGCGAATGCCGCATTCTGCTCGCGCATAATACCGAACCGACCGCGCTTCCATGCCTCACGGAACTGATTCTTTGTATATGTCGTCCACTGCGGATCTATCAATCGCTCAGAGACAAGGCTTCGCACATATTCCATCGCCTCAAGATACTCAGGCTTTCGAACATTCAGACCGGCATTCTTTTTTGTGGCGTTGTACGTGCCCTCAACACCGAACGCACCAAAGAACGGCGCAAAACGACAGCCCAAGCCCTCTTCGATTGCACGAATATCGATGTATGCCCCGTACCCGAACGTGTTGTTCAAGCCGTCGCCGTCTGGATCGTTGTACGTAAAGGCGCGCATGACCTGATAAAAATCTTCGGTGGTAACAGGAATCGCCAAGCCGAGACGGTCGAGCCAATCTTTTCGGATAAGCACGCCCTCGTTTCGGTCGATTGAGCCAGACTGTGCCAAACCGTATGAATAGCCATCAAACGATGTCGCATTTCGCGCGGTAGCATCATACATCTGCTTGGTGCGCTCCGGCATTTTGTCATACATTGAATCGACACGGGCAAGTTCATTTTCTTTTAAGAGCGTAACCAGCGTGTCACGATTCACCATAAAAATGTCAGGAAGCGCATGTTTTTTTGCCGCTTCCATAATCATTTCAGTTTGTGCGTCTTTTCCTTCTGGCAAGGGAACAGCTTTTAAGTAGATGCCCAAGTCTTTTTCAACGTGGTCAATAAGAACACTGTCCTCGGGGAGCGGATCGGCATCGTTTGAGTACGGACCATACCATAGCTCAACTTTGTTAAGTTCACCGATACCTTCAAGGTCAACGCGTTCACAGGAAGCCAAAAGAATGGTGCAGCCCACGAAAGCCGAAATGAGTTTTATGATTTTTTTCATGGATAAATCCTTATGTTCAAGCCAGGGCACGATTTGCGCCCCAGCAAAAATATCTTCACTTTATTATCAGCGAGAATTCCAAGAAAAGCAAGTTTAGATTGAATCCAACGCTTGCTTTAAATCGGCGATAATGTCTTCCGTTGCCTCGATTCCGCACGAAAAGCGAACCATATCGGGCGCAACTCCGCAGGCAACGAGCTCTTCGTCGGTGAGCTGCCGATGCGTTGCGCTTGCCGGGTGAAGAACGCAAGTGCGAGCGTCGGCGACATGGGTTGCAATCATCGCAAGGCGCAAGTGCTTCATGAATGTTTCCGCCGCTTTCCGCCCGCCTTTAATGCAGAAACTCACCACGCCGCAAGTTCCGTTCGGCATGTATTTTTGCGCCAAATCGTAATATTTGTTGCCTTTTAAGCCGGGATAATTCACTGATTTTACATTCGGGTGCTTCGCCAAGAATTCCGCGACCGCCTGACCGTTCGCGCAGTGCTGCTTCATTCTCACGGGAAGCGATTCCAAGCCGAGATTCAGCATGTATGAATTCATCGGGGAAGGCACTGAGCCGAAATCGCGCATGAGCTGAGCCGTGCATTTGGTGATGAATGCGCCTTCCTTGCCGAATTTGGTTGCATAAGTGATTCCGTGGTAGCTTTCGTCGGGCGTGCAGAGCCCAGGGAATTTTTCGCTATGCGCCATCCAGTCGAATTTGCCCGAATCGACGATACAGCCGCCCACAGTGGCATCGTGACCGTCCATGTATTTGGTGGTTGAGTGCGTTACGATGTCCGCGCCCCATTCAAACGGTCGGCAATTAATCGGCGTGGCGAACGTGTTGTCCACGATGAGCGGAACGCCGTTTTTGTGCGCGATGCGTGCCCATCGTTCGATGTCAAACACGGTGAGCGCAGGATTTGCGATTGTCTCGCCGAAGACGGCTTTTGTGTTCGGCTTGAATGCCGCCTGAATTTCTTCGTCAGTGGAATCGGGCGAAATGAAAGTGAAATCAACGCCCATTTTTCGCATGGTTACATTGAAGAGATTGAAAGTGCCACCGTAAATTGAGCTTGACGCGACGATGTGGTCGCCGTTCTGAGCGATGTTGAACACCGCAAAAAAGTTCGCCGCCTGCCCGCTTGAAGTGAGCATTGCCGCGCTTCCGCCTTCAAGGGCGCAGATTTTTCCTGCCACCATGTCGTTTGTGGGATTCTGCAATCTAGTGTAAAAATAGCCCGAAGCCTCCAGATCGAAAAGTTTTCCCATGTCTTCGGAAGTGTCGTATTTGAAAGTGGTTGACTGAATAATCGGAATCATGCGCGACTCGCCGTTTTTGGGCGAATAGCCCGCGTGAATACATTTTGTTGCGTTTTCCATTTTTTGTGCCTCTAAGGGATATTTTACGCGAAAACGCACGTTTAATAAACAGCAGATACGGTGCTTTTATGCGAAAATAATTCCGTGCAATCCGATAGACGTAACTGCACGGAATTTTTGTTTGTATTTTTGTTACTGCTTTGCAAATGAAACGGTGCGTTCGTTTGCGCTCTCAATCGTGAACGTGTAGCTTCCCGTACTCCAGCCTGCGCTCGTCATTTCGCCCGGGAGCGACGTGAAGCGCATCGTTACTGTTACGTCGTCGCCATAAGCCGCGGTGCCCGTTGTGTACGTTCCACGCAACGTACCGAGATTTACGTATTCACCTTCATCTTCGTCGATTTCCTGGAACACCGTCGCCACAAGCGTGCCATTCGCAAACGTGGTCGGTACAATCTGCCATGTGTATTCCGTGCTTTCCGAGGGGCTTGCGGTAACGTAGAAGCCCTGCCCGTCACCATTGAAATACAAACTGTACTCAGACCTGCTGCTGTTCCAAACGTTGTACTCAAAATCAGTCGGATAGGTTGTGCCCATATCGCCCGTATAATATCCGGTCAGCGTAACGTTGCCGTCACTGTCAGTCGTGCAGTAGTATGTTTCGGGAACGGCAAATTCGCGCTCAACTGACGCAAGTTCATATTCCGATGCCTCGCTACCATATGCGCTTATCATCTGTGAAAGCGTCATCCAGCCATCATCGGTATTGTACTTCGACGGCGTGAGTTTCAAGATACCGCCCGAATACGTATAGCTGTACTGCATTGATTCATCATATGTATTCGTGTCTTCGTCAAGGTAGCTCACCGTTACAATATTTCCACTGAACGCGTACTTCGCATAAACGCTATCGTAAACACATTTAGTGAACGTTTTGCCACTGAACGGATCGATTGAACGTACGGTTGAGTCTGCCCGTCTGTACACTGCACCGTTCATAATGAACGTTACCCAGCCGTTCGGCGTTCTAATATCCGTCGTGCTGCTTGAACCAGTCTGCATTGAAAGTGTTGCCGTGCTTTCTGAAACCGTATACGAAGCAGAAATTCCTGTCGTTCCGTTATAGGTGACCGTGAATGTGCTGTTGCTCGCTGAGAAGGTGAGCGTCGTTGTGTCTCCGCTTGTCGTTGTGTACGAGTATGAATGCCCCGCAAGCGCAGAAGATGCCACCGCTTCGCCACCAGAATCGCCGCCGCCGTTGTCTCCAGCATCGCCATCAATACTCGCAATAAGTGTATAAGGCGTTGTTTGCAATGTGGTTGACCAACCATCAGTGATAACTTCAAGAGACCCATTTGTTGCCGTTCCTACGCCAGTTTTATTATAGGATACCCATGAACCACTCCGCTGGTGTGTCACTGTTATGGTAAATGAGCCGTTCTTGAAATTTCCGCTATTTTTTACCCAAGTGCCTTTGAAGTAACCGCCACTGCCATAGCTAGATGTTTTGTAGGTGTCTACAAATTCGCCATTGCTGAATAGGAACAGTGCATATTTTCCTATGACCGTACTGCCAGTCTTGTAATCTGCTGTATACAACGCGGAAATAGTATATGCCGTCCATTCAGAAGGCAGACTCACATCATCTGGTACGATTATGGGTATGCTATCGCTTTCACTGCTTCCACCGCCACCGTTTCCGTTGTCTGATTCAGAAACAAGAGTATATTTTCCTGTTGCATCCGTTGTATAGTTAAACACTCCCGAAGAGACTGTAACAGTTTCAGAATCAGGGGAACTCTGGGTGTACCAAGACGCACTCGTTCCCAAATTCATCCACACTTTTGTTCTGTTTATGGTCATGCTTCCGCTTGTAAACGTGCCAGTCTTGGTGTAAGTACCGTATGCCCAATTTTGCTTAATATCCGCGGTAGTAGTGCCCAACGCATTGACGACAGTTTGAGTTCCCGTTTTGGTTGAGAGCCATTCGCCATCAGCGAAGAAGATGAACGCATATTTTCCGACATTTACCAAAGATACCTGGTCTTCATTGAATGGACTTGTGTACACTGCAACTACCGTTTTGTCGCTGTAGTCGCTGCTCGGAAAATACACATCGCTTGGTATTGTTACGCCACTCGCAGAGCCGCCACCGCCCGAGCCAGTGTTGTCGCCCGGAGCCGTCCACGTGCTTGGGTCAACTTGCCTCGTTTCATAATCAAGTCCCAAAATAGCTTCTTTTGTAACTTTACTTCCCGAAACGGTAATCTGGCATTCAACGTTCCCGTCAACCACATATCGGCTTGACGTATTTGCACCATTGCTACCGCCCGTCCATGTCTTTGTGCCATCAGCAGGATAGCCACTGTCCTGCACGATTGTGTATACCGAACCATTCTTAACACATTTGCCATAGTATGCACCAACTGCATCGACACTGAAATTTGCGTAGCGTCGTGCAGTTACAAGCAATGCCCAACCGTTGCTATATAACGCGAGCGTAGACGTACCTGTAAACGAGCCCAATTGTACAGAAGAAAGCGTTGTGCCGCTCACCGTGCCTTCAAAAGTCGCAGATGGTGTTTCGCTGATTCCGAGTACCGATACCGCCGTATTAAAATAATTATTGGTGACTGTTGCATTTCCGTCTGAATTGTCATTGCCAGAACTGCTCGATGAGCTCGTGTCCTGCTTGCTGTAGGTGACGTACATCAGCGTGAACGAACCACTTGTAACCGTGACAGTCGCACTTAGAGTAGGAGACAATTCCGTCCACGAACTGCCGTTTGCCTCATGCGTTATCGTGAGTCTGATTTGTCCGCTTGAAGTGTCGCCCGAAAGTTGCCTATATGTGCCCTTGTAGACATTTTGGCTTGAAGAAGATGTTTTTTGGGTTTCGTACCATGTTCCGTCAGTAAGTAAAAAGATTGCGTCCGTCGTGCCAGACGAACTCGTTCCCGTATATGTCGCGGCAACACTGTCTTTTGAGACCTCATCGGGCAAGAACACAGAATCCCATGTGAATGTGCTGCCAGATGTATTGTTCCCGTTATTGCTGCTGCTCTCGTCAGGATCCTGACATGCCGTAACTGCAAGCATCACCATGCCCGCCATAAGAAGCGTGAGGAGTCTGTACGCTATTTTTGCTGAATTACCCCCCCCTGTATTAAAACTCGAATTTTCATACTGTTCTCCTTACAGAAAATTTGAAGCAAAGCATGATGTCACATCTTATTTTGAGTATAACATGGAAAAATAGGAATTCAAGAATTTTAAATCCTATTTTAAATTTTAATGAGAGATGCTCGAGGTGCTTTTTCTCTGCTCGGCGAGGGTGTTCCGCTCCCAAAATACGCCGTCACTGTAGCCTTGAATTGTCTTGTCGGTTTCGGCGCAGTGGAGGCGTTTTTGCGCGTACAGGCAGTATTCTTCGCTCAACTCAACTCCGACAAAAGCACGACCGAGTTTTTTTGCGACCACGCTCGCAGTTCCGCTTCCTAAAAACGGGTCAAACACGACATCTCCAGATTTGGAACTTGCGAGAATCAACTTTGCGTAGAGTTTTTCGCTCTTTTGCGTGGGGTGGTCGGTGTTCTCAGGCATCGACCAAAATGGAATCGAAATGTCATCCCAAAAATTGCTTGGATACGTGAGACGGAAATTGCCAGTTTCGCCCTCTTCCCAGTCTTTCGGCACACCGTTTTCTTTGTATGGAGCGATGACGCGCCGCTTCATTTTTACGGCTTCAACATCAAAATAGTAATCGGCGGGATTTTTGACGGCAAACCAAATGTCTTCCATTGCGTTTTTCCAGTTTGAAGACGCCCCCCTGCCCTTTTCGCGCTGCCACGTGATTCGGTTAAGAATCGTCAGTTCTTTTTGAACCGCCCGCTGCAAGGAAGACGTGCATTTCCAGTCGCCGCAGATGTAGAGCGAGCCTGATTTTTTGAGTTTTTTGCACACGAGCGGAAACCAAGACGCCAAATAGTCGTCGTATGCCTGTTCTGAGCGAGCGTTGAACACCTTTCCGCCAAAATTTTTCGTGAGATTATACGGCGGGTCTATGATGATAAGGTCGGCAAATTCATCGGGAAGAAGCGGAAGAGCTTCCATGACATCGGCGCAAATCGTTTTGTTGAGGAATGTTTCAAGCGGCACGGGATTTTCTTCACGCGCAGAACGCAGTTTTTTTAGAGAGAGAAGTTCGTTTTTGAGAAGAGGAATTTCTGATTCTTCGAGCGTAAGCGTTCTGTTTCGCGGTGCTTTTTCTTTCATAACGTTGCTCGTATCATAGCAAAAAAACAGAGAAAAAACAGGAATTTCGTAACCTTTTCTTTTGCCCATTATTTACATAGGTAAATACATTTATTGCATCCAACTTAGTTTTATCCACCTTATTAGGAGTACCATCATGGAATCCCAAAATGGAACATCGGTCTCACTCACAATCGACGGCATGACGTGCATCAACTGTCAGACGAAGATAGAAAAGCGTCTTCGGAATACAGACGGCATCATCAGCGCACACGTGAGCTGGGAAAAAAGCACGGCGCATATTTCGTTCGATGAGAAAAAAATCACGCTCGACGACATCATTGCCGAAATCGAAGCACTCGATTATCATGTGCGCAACCCCGAAACGCGTTCCGAACACATATACCAAACGCTTTTGTACCTCGTGACTATCGGCGTTCTCTTTCTGATTCTGCAACGAACGGGCATTTTAAACATACTCGCGCCGAGTGGCACTGCTGCCCCGTCAATGAGTTACGCGCTCCTCTTCGTGACGGGGCTTTTGACTTCGGTGCATTGCGTGGCGATGTGCGGGGGAATCAATTTGTCGCAGAGCCTTCCGAGCCGTGGTTCGGGGAGCAAAAAACTTGCCCGCGCGGATTTTCTTCCGTCGCTGTTGTACAATCTTGGGCGCGTCGTGTCGTACACGCTGATTGGGCTTGCGCTCGGCACGGCGGGATTTTTTCTCGGCGGGGGAAGCGCGGGCGATGTGTCGATTCCGTTTTCCGTGCAGGGGATTTTAAAAATCATCGCAGGTCTCTTCATGCTTTTGATGGGAACCTCGCTCTTGGGGATTTTCCCGTCTTTGCGCGCCATTACACCGCATCTTCCTGCTTTTCTTTCAAAAAAGATTGCTTCGGCTCAGGTCAAGAATGCCGCGCCCTTCATCGTGGGATTTTTGAACGGATTCATGCCGTGCGGTCCCTTGCAGGCGATGTGGATTGTCGCGCTCGCCTCAGCCCATCCGCTTTCGGGTGCGCTTTCGATGCTCTTTTTCAGCGCGGGAACGGTGCCGCTCATGCTCGCGCTCGGTTCGGTCGTTTCTCTGCTCGGGAAAAAATATACGGAGGTCGTTATGAAAATCGGTGCGGTGCTCGTCGTGGTGATGGGTCTTTCGATGCTGTCGCAGGGCTTTGCGCTCGGCGGATGGAATTCGGCGAATTCAGCAAATGCAACAGGCGGAGAAAAATCAGCCGCCACGCAGGGAACGGAGCAAAAATCCAGCCCCAAAACGGAATCAAAGTCGGCGGGCGGAAGCAACATTGAAATCGTGGACGGAAAGCAAATCGTAAAATCCACGCTCAATCCCTACCGCTACCCAGCGATTACCGTGAAAAAAGGCGTTCCCGTCCACTGGGAAATCGAGGCGGGCGAAAACGCGCTCAACGGCTGCAACTACAAGATGATTTTCCGCGACTTCGGCTTCATGTACACGATGGACTATGGAACGAACGTAATTGAATTCACGCCAGAAAAAGCGGGCACTTTCCAGTACACCTGCTGGATGGGCATGGTGCGCGGCGTGGTCACGGTTGTGGAGTGAAAAGGTGCGGATAGCCTAGCAAAGCACTCTATTCTTTTTTTTCTATAAAAGTGGTATATTTTGAATATGTGTCGAAAAACAATCTGTGAACTGTTCGCCGGGGTCGGCGGATTTCGTTTAGGTTTAGAACATTCCTCAAAAGACTGGAAAACGGTCTGGTTCTCGCAATGGGAGCCGGGCAAAAAGAACCAGTGGGCGCATGACTGTTATGTAAAGCACTTCGGCGATGTGGATGAATTCACCGGCATTGACATCTCGCTTGTGGATAAAAACCGCATTCCGAATCACAATCTGCTTGTAGGCGGATTTCCCTGCCAAGATTATTCTGTGGCTCATTCATTAAATGGCGAAAAAGGAATCGAGGGGAAGAAGGGCGTTCTTTGGTGGCAGATTCGCGATACGCTGATTGCAAAAAAAACACCGTTCGTCCTTTTGGAAAATGTTGACCGCCTTTTGAAATCCCCATCAAAGCAGCGCGGGCGGGATTTCGGGATTATTCTCGCTTGTTTCGCAGAACTTGGCTACTCCGTTGAATGGCGTGTCGTAAATGCCGCAGAATACGGCGCGGCACAGCGCAGACGGCGGACTTTCATTTTTGCGTATTCAAACAAAACACATTATGCAGGAAACTTCAAGAATCTTGACGCAGAAAGCATACTTTCTACAAGCGGATTTTTTGCTACGGCTTTTCCGATTATGCAAAAAGAAAAAATAGAATCTTGCTCACTCGATTATTCCGACATTCAAAAAATCTCCGACACCTTTGCGTTTTCCTTTAAGAATGCGGGTTTTATGAAAGACGGTCAGATTTACACAACGGAAGTTACCGCAAAATCAGAGAATCCGATTCCGCTAAAAAATCTTGTGGAGTCCGATGTCGCAGAAAATTTCTATCTGACGACTTCGCTTGAAAAATTCAAATACCTAAAAGGCGCAAAAAAAATAGAGCGGACTGCAAAAACAGGGTTCAAATACACTTTCAGCGAAGGTCCGGTCGCATTTCCTGACAGCCTTGAACTTCCCGCACGCACTATGCTCACAAGCGAAGCGACCGTGAACCGAAGCACCCATGTCATTCAAGACCCCGCCACAAAACGGCTTCGGCTTATCACGCCGCTTGAAGCCGAGCGAATACAAGGCTTTGACGACAACTGGACGAACACGGGAATGCCGCAGAAATTCCGCTACTTCTGCATGGGAAACGCGCTCGTTGTTCCGATGATTACGCGGATGGGAAATGTCCTCAACAAGATTTTTGATGAAGAATAATTTTTAGGAGCATTTATGGGCAAACTTCTTTATGACGAAGCAAGCATTCCGTCGATTGTGGAATATGCGCAACGGCTTGAAAACAAAACGATTGACGAAGTAAACACAGAACAAAACTCCTATGCGGGAATTCATCAAAATCCTCAGCAAATCGGGCAGGAACAAAACAAGAAAAATAAAGGTGCATTCGGAAATTATCTTGAAGAAGCATATTTTGGAAAGAAAAGTGACAACAAATCTCAGGCTGATTTTCCGCTCGCACATCTTGAATTAAAAGCATCACCTTTAAAAACACTTTCAAATTACGAAGTCCGCGTGAAAGAACGGTTGGTACTGAACCATTTTACTTTTACCGACATCGACAAGGAAGTTTTTGAGAATTCACACTTCAAGGAAAAGAACGAAAACATTCTTTTACTGTTTTATCATTACGATTCAAAACTGTTTCCCGGCGATTTGAAAGTTCAGCTTGCGGATTTATGGCAATGTCTGAAAGAGGATGAAGCACAGCTTCGCGCAGACTGGCAGATTATCGCAGATAAGGTTCATGCGGGAAAAGCCCACGAAATTTCTGAAGGTGACACTCTGTATCTTGGGGCTTGCACAAAAGGTGCAACTGCGGCAACAAGTATGCAGGTTCAGCCTCATTCTGACATAAAAGCTCGCGGAAGAGCGTTGTGTTTTAAGTCTTGCTACATAAATCACATTTACCAAATTCTTACCCAACGAAAAGAACACGGAAGAATTCTTGAGAACCGAATCCTTTCCAAAAATGAGACATTCGAGCAGAAAATAAATGCGCTCTTCAATCCGTACCTAAAAAAATCTGCGGAAGAAATTTGCGTCATGCGAGGCGAAAAATATAATCCTGCAAACAAAAGCCGCTATGCCGATATAGCACGAAAAATTGTCGGTCTAAAAAAGTCCGAGGATAACCTATATGAGTTCAATGCGTCGGGAATTCAACTGAAAACAATTCGCGTAGAACCTGATGGAACTTCAATAGAGTCACTTTCTTTCAAGAATGTGGATTTCTGCGGAATAGTTGATGAGGAATGGGAAGAAAGCGATTTTTACAGCGCAATCACGAGCAAATTCATTTTCGTTTTGTTCAAGCATGATGCCAAAGATTCTGAATATTATTTGGACAGAATTGTATTTTGGCAAATTCCCGAAAGCGACCATCAGATTTTCAAAGATGTTTGGGAAGATACAAAACGGAAAATCAAAAGCGGCGATTATGAACATTTTATAAAAATATCGGAAAATCATGTCTCGCATATTCGACCCAAAGGCAAAAATGCAAAAGATGTAATGTACACACCACAAGGAACATACGAAAAGAAAAAGTGCTTTTGGATAAATCAAGAATACATTCAGAAAAATGTATTAGATAAGGTTTACCGGAAATAAACTTGATTTATTTTTGGATTCGATCAACACTTCTTTTATGAAAAAATATGAAGTAACGATTGAAGAAACTGTTAATGAAACCTTTGAATTTGAAGTGCCGGATGATGTTGATATTTATGAGTATGTTCGCGAGCATTATTACAATTGCGATATTGTGCTTGAACCTGGTGAATGTCAATCTCGGCAAATGAAGATTCATAATTTAGATGAGGACACTATGACCGAATGGCAAGAGTTTTAAACGGGGCGTTGCGGGGTGTCCGTCGCAAGCTACGCTTGCTAAACAGAGGGGGTAGCGAAAAACGCGGAGCGGTTGGAGCGAGGGGGAGACTTTCCCCTCCTAATGAAAAAAAACAGGCAGGAGAACAAAATGAAACAATACAATGTTACGGGGATGAGTTGTGCGGCGTGCTCGGCTCGGGTGGAAAAGGCGGTGTCGAAGGTGGCGGGCGTTCAGAGTTGCTCGGTGAGTCTTCTTACAAACTCGATGGGGGTTGAGGGAAGCGCGAGTGATGATGCGATTATTGAGGCGGTGGTGAATGCGGGCTACGGCGCGAGTGTGAAGGCGGGAAAAGGCTCGTCGGGGGCGGAAAAGGCTTCCCACGCGGCGGAAGAGGACGCGCTCAAGGACACGGAAACGCCGATTCTTGTAAAACGGCTTGTTTCTTCTATTGTATTTCTTGTTCCGCTTATGTATGTTTCGATGGGGCATTTGATGTGGGGGTGGCCGCTTCCTGCGTTTTTTGAGGGAAATCATGTCGCGATGGGCTTGGTTCAGCTGATTTTGGCGGCGGTCGTGATGGTGATAAACCAACGATTTTTTGTGAGCGCCTTCAAGTCGCTTTTGCATCGCGCGCCGAACATGGACACGCTGGTTGCGCTCGGCTCTACGGCGGCGTTTGCGTACAGCACTTGGGCGGTTTTTGCGATGACGGGCGCGGTGGTCAAGGGCGATGAAGAGACCGTGATGCGCCTTATGCACGATTTTTATTTTGAAACGGCGGCGATGATTCTTACGCTCATTACGGTGGGGAAAACGCTTGAGGCGAAGTCGAAGGGGCGGACGACTGACGCGCTTAAAGGGCTGATGAAGCTTGCTCCCAAGACGGCGGTGATTTTGGAAAACGGCGAAGAAAAGACTGTGCCGATTGAGAGCGTGAAAAAAGGCGACATTTTTCTGGTGCGACCTGGCGAGAATATTCCTGTTGACGGAATCGTGATTGAGGGCGCGAGCGCGGTGAATGAGTCCGCGCTGACGGGCGAGAGCATTCCTGTTGACAAGGCGGCGGGCGACAAGGTTTCGGCGGCGACGGTGAACCAGTCGGGCTTTTTGAAGTGCGAGGCGACCCGCGTTGGCGAGGACACTACGCTTTCTCAGATTATCCAGATGGTGAGCGATGCGGCGGCAACGAAAGCCCCGATTGCAAAGATTGCCGACACGGTTTCGGGCATTTTCGTTCCCACGGTCATTGCGATTGCGGCGGTGACATTCGTGGTGTGGATGATTCTTGGCGCGGAAATTGGAACGGCTCTCACGCGGGCGGTCGCGGTGCTGGTCATCAGCTGCCCGTGCGCGCTGGGGCTTGCGACTCCGGTTGCGATTATGGTCGGAAACGGCATGGGTGCGAAGAACGGCATTTTATTCAAGACGGCGGTTTCACTTGAAGAGGCGGGAAAAATCGACATCGTGGCTCTCGACAAAACCGGCACGATTACCGAAGGCGAGCCGCGCGTAACGGACATTCTCCCGGCAAGCGGCGTGAGCGAGGACGAGCTTTTGCGCTCTGCGTTTGCGCTTGAAAAAAAGAGCGAGCATCCGTTGGCGAAGGCGATTGTGCAAGCGGCGGAAGAAAAAAATCTTACGGCGGAAGAAGTGACTGACTTTGCCGCGTTCCCCGGAAACGGACTTTCGGCAACGCTCGGCGGAAAAACGCTTGCGGGCGGGAATCTTTCTTTCATCGAAACGAAAGCGAGCGTGTCGGGCGAAATCAAACAGAAAGCCACTGCACTTTCTGAAAGCGGAAAAACACCACTCTTCTTTGCGCATGACGGAAACTTGCTCGGAATCATCGCGGTGGCTGACACCATCAAAGAAGACAGCCCGCATGCCGTGCGTGAATTGCAGGACATGGGAATCCGCGTGGTCATGCTCACGGGCGACAACGAAAAGACAGCGCAAGCAATCGGAAAGCAGGCGGGCGTGGACGAAGTAATTGCTGGCGTTCTCCCCGACGGCAAGGAAAGCGTGATTCGACAGTTGCAGGGGGATTCAGAAAAGCGCGTTGCAATGGTCGGTGACGGAATCAACGATGCGCCCGCCCTCACGCGAGCGGACATCGGAATCGCAATCGGCGCGGGAACTGATGTCGCGATTGACGCGGCGGACATCGTGCTGATGAAAAGCCGCCTTTCCGCGGTTCCGGCAAGCATCCGACTGAGCCGCGCAACGCTCCGGAACATTCATCAGAATCTGTTCTGGGCGTTCTTCTACAATGTGATTGGCATTCCCCTTGCGGCGGGCGTGTTCATCAAACTCTTCGGCTGGCAGCTGAACCCCATGTTCGGTGCGGTGGCGATGAGCCTTTCAAGTTTCTGCGTGGTCACGAACGCGCTGCGGCTGAACTTTTTTAAGATGAAGAAAGATTGTCGGGTCAAGCCCGACAATGACATTGCGGGTACGCAAGAAAATGACACAAAGAAAAAGGAGCAAAAAATGGAAAAAACAATTTCAATCAACGGAATGATGTGCGAACACTGCGAAAATCATGTAAAAAAGGCGTTGGAAGCATTGGATGGCGTGGAAAGCGCAACGGCGAGCCACGAAGAGAAGAAGGCGGTCGTTACGCTTAAAGCAGGGGCGACGCTCGATGAGGCGAAAGTAAAGGCCGCTGTGGAAGAGGCGGGGTATGAGTTTGTAAGCATCGCATAAACGAAAGGCGACCAACACATAAAAAAGGCGCGGATTCCATTTCGTGAGTCCGCGCCTTTTTTTTAAGTTTTTTGCTGTATTGCAAGCAGCCAGCGAAACTGCTAACTGCTTATTCCGAACAGCTTTCTTTAGAAGCTGCTTCCCGCTCCTGCGTATGTTGAAACGTTGCTCTTTGCCGTTGAGGTTGAGTCAAGCGAATATGAGTAGCTTACCGTGAACGGCTTGCTTGAAGAAGTCGTTGAGGTGCATCCGCCCGAAGAAGAATCAGAGTTTCCGCTTGAGTAGAGCGTTCCGTACGAATCCTTGAAGCTGTATTTGATTCCGCTTCCGAAGATGTTGTTTTCTGCAACGATGAGCGCATTCGCGCGCACGCCGACCGCATACTGCTGTGTGTATGTGGGGCTTGACGCATCGTAGTAGTTGTTGAACATGTGGAGCTTTGTGTTTCGAACCATCGGCAATCGCTGACCACAGTTGTAGAAGTAGTTGTGGTGGAGCGAAACCGTGCGTGTTGAGTTCGAGCCGTCCGAGTCGCTTGAGCCAATCAGCATCGTCTTGTCGTGGTCCTGGAACTTACACCATGAAACGGTGATGTTGTAGATTGAGCCTTTCATGTCGCAAAGGCCGTCATAGGTCTGCCATTTTTCGCTCGTAGAGCCGCCCGTTGACACATAGCTCAAGCCCATCGTGTCTTTGAAGGTACAGTGGTCAATCCAAACATTGTAAGAAGAGCCTTGAATCACCACGCAGTCCCACTGTGCGTTGTAGCCGTCGTTTGCCTCGTGGTGCGGGAACGGGTCATAGGCATCCTGAATCGTGAGGTTTCGGAGCACGACGTTTGAAACGCTTGAGATGTTGAGCATACCGCCCTTCAATCCAGAAGATGACGTTTTACCGATAATCCATGTGTTTGACGCAACGTTTACCTTGATGATTGCGCCGTACGCTTCGTTACACGCCCAGAGGTATGAGCCGAGAGAAGATGACGGTGAAGAAGATGATTTGTCGTTCGTTGAGGTTGAGCATCCTTTTGCATACGCCGTGACGAATGAAGAATAGCTCGTGTATGCGCTTGACGTCTGCTCTTTTACGATTGAGTTCAAGCCGCTTGTTGAGCCACCCGCTGTTGAAGGCATGTAGCCGTTTGACAAATCAATCATGCCGTTTACATAGATGATGTATCCGCCTTTCTTTGCGTAGGTGATGAAGTCTGAGCGAGAAGAAACCGTAACGGTGTTTGAAGGCTTCGTGACGCTCGCGTATCCAACCGGCGTGTCGCTGATTGAGAGAGAGCTTGCGCTTGTTGAAGAAGAGCTTGAGGAGCTGCTTGACGATGACGAGCTAGAAGAACTTGACGATGTTGCGCCGACCGCAGTCTTCACATAGTAGAGCGAGATTGCAGAGCCGGTTGACATGAGATAGTACGTACCGCTTGAAGAAATGGTGTATGTGTACGCCGCGACTGATGATGACACTTCGTTTTTGCTGATGAGCGTGCCGCTTGAGTTGTACAAGCCGAGGTAGCGTCCGCTTGCGCCGTCAGCATACACCGTAACGGTTGCTGCGTCGCTCGTGGTGAATCCGAGACAGCGGTAGCTTCCCGCAGAACCCGCGCCGCCGAGATTGATTTTGCGGTCAAGCGATGTGCCGTTGACCGTTACCGCAGTGATTGACGGAACGGTTACCGTTTTTGCGCTTGTTGCATACACCGTGTACTTTCCGACCGTTGTGTTTGAAGTGAGCGTTGTGCTCGCCGTGAGGCTCGATGCATAGAGAGAAGAAGTTCCCGTGATTTCGCTCGTTGATGAGCTAGATGATGAAGAACTTGATGAAGAAGATGACGAGCTGGAAGAAGAGCTGTCTGATGAAATAGACCAGCCGTTGTTGCTTGCCAATGTCGCGACATCCCATGTGCTTGAATCAGCGACGAATGTGCCGCTTGTCGTGACTTTTCGGTTGAGGATGACATCGCGTCCAGAATACTCGGCAGATTTTACCGAGCTTGAGAGCGTTCCGATTGAGCTGAGTTTTGAAGAGAATTTTGAGGCAGCCGTTGAGTCAAGCTTCCACCCGATGTACTGCTGGTCGCTCGTTCCCATTGCGGCAGACTTTGCAGCCGCGCTCGCCCAAGAACCGCTTCCGCTGAATGTACAGTCAACGATTGCGCCCTGATTGTAGTAGCTTGTGTTCGTTCCCCACGGATTTCGGAAGAGATAGGTTGTCTGACCGCTTGCCGTTGTAATCGTACAGTTCAAGAGGACAACGCCCTTGCCCATGGTAGAAGCGACCGTTGCACGCGGAGCCATGATATATGACTCGTGAGAAGAAGCGGAACTATCATATACGGAAGCAATCGTACAATTTTCGTAAAGCGCAACGCCACCGCTAGATTCCATCCAAATGAAATCGACATCGCCCTCAACATAGCAGTTGTAGAACCATGTTTTTCCGATGGTGCGCATGGTGTCCTGATGAGACTTGAACGCGCAGTTGTATGCGGCAAGTGTTCCCGTTGAGTCGAAGCCCAAAACCTCTGACTGAACGTTGCTTGTACCGTAGGTCGCGCGGTCATAATCGCTCACGAGACTCAAATTCTGCAACACGATGTTGCAAGAGCCGCAGAGTTCCATCAATTCGCGGCCTTTTTCGGTCGTCATGTCTGTTCCGTGACCTTTGATAACCGTGTCAGAATATGAAGAAGTCGTACCGCGAATCGTGATTGACGCAGAACCGTAGTAGTAGAGGTAGTTTTCGTTGTATGTGCCCGTCGGAATCACAATCGTGTAGCTTCCCGAAGAACCGACCGCAGCCAACGCGCTTTTGATTGAGCTGTATGTGCCAACCGTGTCAGATGATTTGTAGAGCGTGATTGCACTGGTTGAAGACGAACTAGAGGAAGAGCTTGAAGAAGATGACGAGCTTGATGATGAAGAAGAGCTTGCGTCAGTTTTGATGTAGTAAATGTTGATTCCCGAGCCGAGAGACTCAAGATAGTATGTGCCGGCAGAAGAAGCCGTATATGTGTATGCGGCGATTGAAGAAGACGTTTCCTCTTTGCTTACGACAGAGCCACTCGAGTCGACCAAAGCAAGGTAGCGTCCTGAAGCGCCCGTCGCAAAAACGGTGATGGTTGCCGCATTCGCCGTCGTAAAACTGATACAACGGTATGAGCCGGCGACACCCGCGCCACCAAGATTCAATGCCTGTGTAAAGGTTTTGCTTTGAAGCGTCGCAGAACTGTACGGCGTTGAGACCGTCTTTGAGCTTGTCGCGTAAATGGTGTAATTTCCGCTCGTGACATTTGACGTGTACGTTCCGTGCGTAAGGTCGTCAGCATAGAAAGAAGAGATGCTTGAGATGGTAGCACGGCCAGAAGATTCAACTGCCGTTGCAACGACAGAAGCCTCAGTTTCATCTTCGGCGATGTCTGCACAACCGACGAAAACCAACGCAAGGGCAGCGGAAACCGCCGCGGCGAGCTTCTTTAAAAGCACTTTTTTCATTTTGATACCTCAAAACTTTATTGAATCACTGAAATATTTAAGATTATTTTGAATTTATCGCAAAATCTCAAATATCTCTAGGCGGAATTTAATTCATTAAAATACAAATGTCAATAAATTTTGCAAAAAATTGACATTCTCTTAGACTGAATTAACTGATAGTAACACTATCTGAATTTAGAATTGAAAAATCGGGTCTCTTTCATACAGAAAACAAAATGTGATAGAATCGACTATGCAACAATTCGTGCGTCAGCTCAAAACGCTTTTCAAAAAAGACATCATGCTTTCGGTTTCACTCGTGGCGGCAGCCGTCTCGCTTTTTATCACGCCGCCTTCACGTGCGCTTTTTTCCGACATCAACTGGCGAACGCTCGCCACGCTTTTTATGCTACTTTCCGTGCTTGAAGGCTTCAAAAGCGAAAATATCTTTGAACCGATTCTCCGAAAGACAAAAAACATCTCATCAATGCGGGCGCTCACCTTCTTTTTCGTCTTCTGTGTCTTTTTCTCATCGATGTTCGTTACGAATGATGTTTCGCTCATTATTTTTGTGCCGCTCACGATTATCTTGTTCCGTGCCTCACGCGCCGAAAAATACATTCTGCCAGTCCTCACCTTCGAGAACATCGCCGCAATCAGAGGCTCGTTGCTCATGCCGTTCGGAAGCCCGCAAAATCTATTTTTATATGCAAAAAGTGGCATCTCCACGCCTGACTTTATCCTGATGATGCTGCCCCTGTGGGTCTTTAGCGCGGGATTGCTCTCCGTGTTCATTTTGATTTTGTTTCGAAGCGAAGGAAAACACGAGGTAACACGAATGAGTACGAATCCTGCTTTCTCTGATTCTAAAGAATCTCACACAGAAGCAGCTGAATATAAAACAAGGGCAGCTGATACTGACGCTGTTCACCGACACCGAAAAATCATGTATCAGATTCTGTTCGTGATTGTGGTCGCGTCGATTGTCACACGCACGCGCTTTTATCCCATTGTGCTCGCCGTGGTGTTTATCACGCTCCTCATCGGCGACCGAAAGATTTTGATTAAAACGGACTACGTGCTTTTGCTCACGTTTTTGTGTTTCTTCACGTTCTCGTCGTCAATCTGCCGGCATCCAGCAATTTCGCAGTTTCTCGCAAAGAGCGTTGCGGGGCATGAATATCTGTGGAGTATTTTGTTAAGTCAAGTGATTTCAAATGTGCCCGCGAGCATCGTGCTCTATCCGTTCTCGACGGATTTACGCGCGCTCCTGTACGGCTTGGACAGCGCGGGCTTGTGTTCGATTATCGGGAGCCTTGCGAGTGTAATAAACCTGCGGCTCTATATACGAGAATATCCAGGAAAATCTCTTGCGTTTATAAAGACATTCACCTGGATAAGTCTCGCGTTTTTCGCCGTTGTCGTACTTCCTCAACTGTGGCTGATTATTATTTGTTCTTGAGCAAATCGCGGATTTCTTCGAGCAAGATTGCCTCATCAGACTTGACGATTGCCGGCGGCTCTTCTGGCTTTGACTCTTCCTTTTCTTTCTTTTTGAATTTTTCGAAGATTTCAATCACCACGAAGATACAGAACGCGACGATAAGGAAATCAACGATAGTCTGAATGAAACTGCCGTACTTGATTTCTGACTCGCCGATTTTGACGCTCAACGCCGCGAAGTCGAGTTTGCCGAGCGCGAGACCGATGAGCGGCATAACGATGTCATTCACCAAGCTCGTGACGATTTTGCCGAACGCGCCGCCAATGATAACGCCGACAGCCATGTCAACGACATTGCCGCGTGAAATAAATTTTTTGAATGCGCCCAGCTCTTTGGTAGCCGCACCCAGTCCGTCTTTTAAAGTAGCCATGTTGTACTCCTTTTGTTTAAAATAAAAAAAATCCGCTTCGTTTTGAAACGGATTTTTACTCGCTTATTTTTTTGATTTTGAATCGGCTGCTGACAATGTAGCAATAAGCGCATAGTTTGCAGCAAGTCGTTTTGCCTGCTTTTTGCTGTTTGCGCGCGTTGTTTTGTTGCTTGTGAGCGGTCTAAAGCGTCGTGCAAGTCTCATAGGATTCTCCTTATAAAAATGTGGCTTGATTATAGCAGAAAAGTGCTTTCCGCCGCAAGTAACGCGACGGAAAGAATCACGCTATTTCAAGTTAATCATTGATTTGTCGTAATCGCTTGGCGGGATATAGCCCATCAAGTTCATAATCGTAGCTGGCCAAGAAGAGATTCCCAAGCCATCGTTCAGTTTGGTGTTGTCGTACTCGCCTTTGTATTCGGGGTCGTAGATGATGCCTGGAACAGGGTTCAAGCTGTGGCTTGTCTTTGCCTTTGGCTCGCCGTCCTTGTCCTTCTTTACGCTGCCGTCTTTTGCGTGCTCGTACATGTCATCGCTGTTTCCGTGGTCGGCGGTAAGGCAGAGAATTCCGCCCGCTTCGTCGATTGCGGCTTTAAGGCGACCGAGCTGCAAGTCCATGCCTTCCATAGAGCAGACAACCGCGTTGAACACGCCCGTGTGACCAACCATGTCGCCGTTCGGGTAGTTCAGGCGGATGTGGTCGTATTTTCCGCTCTTGATTGCTTCGATTACTTTGTCAGTGATTTCGGCGCACTTCATCCACGGTCGCTGCTCAAACGGCACGACATCGCTCGGAACTTCAATGTAGTCTTCAAGCTTTTCGTCAAATTTGCCCTGCTTGTTTCCGTTGAAGAAGTAGGTCACATGTCCGTATTTCTGCGTTTCTGAAATTGCAAGCAACTTCACGCCCGTTTTTGTAAGGTATTCACCCATCGTGCGGTCAATGCTCGGCGGGTTCACGAGGTACTGAGCCGGAACATGTGCATCGCCATCGTATTCCATCATGCCTGCGTATTCAACTGACGGAACGCGTTTTCGGTCAAACGGCAGGTCGCCGCCCTTTGGTGTTTCAAACGCGCGGGTCATTTCAAGCGCACGGTCGCCACGGAAGTTAAAGTAAATCACGCTGTCGCCGTCTTCGATTGTGCCGACTGGCTTTCCGTCTTTTGCAATGACAAACTCGTGCATATCCTGGTCAAGAAGCCCCGGAACTTCGCTGCGGTATGTTTCGATTGCTTTTGTCGCGCTGTCAAAAGTGCGTCCTTCGCCCAATACATGCGCCTTCCAGCCGCGCTCAACCATGCTCCAGTCAGCGTTGTAGCGGTCCATCGTCATGTACATGCGTCCGCCGCCAGAAGCAATCTGGTAGTCCACGCCACTGAATGAAGCCAAGAATTCTTCAAGCGGAGTGATGTAGTTCAAAGCAGATGTGGGGTCAACATCGCGACCGTCCAAAAGCGCATGAACGCGAAGTTTTTTAACGCCGTCTTTAGAAGCCTGCGTAATCATCGCCTTTAAGTGGTCGATGTGGCTGTGAACATTTCCGTCCGAAACCAAGCCGATAAAGTGGAGCGTGCTGTTTTTGTCGTTCACATTCTTCACGAGTTTTTTCCATGTGTCTGCGGCAAACATTGAGCCGTTTGCGATTGACTCGCCGACAAGTTTTGCTCCCTGAGCGAACACGCGACCGCAGCCCATCGCGTTGTGACCGACTTCGCTGTTACCCATGTCGTCATCGCTGGGCAAGCCTACCGCCGTTCCGTGCGCCTTAAGCTTTGTGTGCGGACAGTTTGCGGTGAACCAGTCGAGGTACTTCATCTTAGAAGCCTTAACCGCGTCGCCCTCTTCATATTTGCCATAGCCAACGCCGTCCATAATCACCAAGACTACCGGACCGCGCCGCCCTTTCCAATTCGGATTTTTTTCCAAAACATGCATTGTGTCTGCCATTTGTATCTCCTTATGATGTCATCTCAATAATACCCTTTTCCAGCAATTTGTACAATGAACAAAAACGCCCTGCCGTTTCCGACAGGGCAAAACAATTTTGCAACGGGAGTTTTATTTCAACAAGCTGTTGAACAAGTCAAGCACGTCCTGTTTTGAAGCATCGCGCGGATTTCCTGGCGCACAGGCGTCTTTAATCGCACATTCTGACAAATAATCCAAATCTTCAGTCTTAACGATGTCTTTGAGGCTCTGCGGAATGCCGACATCGATTGAAAGCTGACGAACTGCATCAACTGCCGCCTTGCGGTATTCTTCCTGACTCATTTTATCGACATCTTTTACGCCCATGACGCGCGCAATCTCGCGATATTTTTCACCCGAAGCAGGCGCGTTGAATTCCATGACGGTTGGAAGAAGAATTGCGCACGCAACTCCATGCGGCGTGTCGTAGAATGCGCTCAACGTGTGAGCCATCGCATGGTCGATTCCCAAGCCGACATTCGAGAAGCCCATGCCCGCGATATACTGACCAAGCGCCATTTCTTCGCGGCCTTTTGCGTCTCCCTTCACCGAAGCGCGCAAGCTACGACCGATGATTTCGATTGCCTTCAAGTGCATCATGTCGGTCATTTCCCATGCGCCTTTAGTGATGTAGCCTTCGATTGCGTGAGTAAGCGCGTCCATACCCGTTGAAGCGGCGAGTTTTGCCGGCATTGACATCATCATGTCAGGGTCAACGAACGCGACAAGCGGAATGTCGTGAACATCAACGCAGACGAATTTGCGCTTTGCCTGAACATCGGTGATAACATAGTTGATTGTGACTTCTGCCGCAGTGCCAGATGTGGTAGGAACTGCAAGAATCGGGAGACACGCGTTCTTTGTGGGAGCAACGCCTTCAAGACTTCGGACATCAGCGAATTCAGGGTTCGTGATGATGATTCCGACTGCCTTTGCCGTATCCATTGAAGAGCCACCGCCAATCGCGATGATATAGTCAGCACCCGCTTTTTTGCACGCCGCAACGCCATTCTGCACATTTTCGACAGGCGGATTCGGTTTAATGTCTGAGTAGACTTCATACGCAAGACCTGCGTTGTCCAACACATCGGTGACTTTTTTTGTTACGCCGAATTTAATCAGGTCGGGGTCGGTGCACACGAATGCTTTTTTCCAGCCGTGTGATTTTGCCTCGTTTACGATTTCGTTGATTGCGCCCTTACCGTGGTAAGAAGTCTGATTGAGAGTGATTCTGTTTGCCATGTTGTATAATACCTCCACAGACGACCATATGTATAATTGATATGTATCGTCTTTTATGGATATAGTATCAGCCCGAAATTCCAAATTTGCAAGAAAAAAAAATACCGCTCGACAGGAAGCCGAGCGGCAAAAGATTCATCTAGAAATGCGATGAAAGCAAATTAGTTGTAAACACGTACGATGTTGGTAGTACCAACCTGTGTTCCCTCTCCGTTCAAACCGACAACGATAAAGAAATGGTATCGATAGCTATAGCTCGTGTCCGTATAGGTATAGCTATATGATTCGCTTCCTTCAGCGGGGAGCGTTGCTTCAGGACTCAGCGTCGCAACATAATCAGTAAGGCTTTCCGTCGATGATGTTGCAGAAAGTGTTGAAACATAGCCATTATTAACAGCATATACCACATACGTTGCAACTTCTGTGCCGGAATCGTCTGTCATCTGAGTCCAAGAAAGCGTGTAAGAGCCAGATGAGCCCGTGACATAAAGGTCAGAACCGATAGTGTTTTCAGCTTCAATTACGTCACTCACACCATAGACATATGTTTCAGAAATCGTGTCGTATACACGAGTCGCGACAGCATACCAATATGAGTAAGAATCATATGACGAAGCCTCTGCGTTACTGTAATACGAATCCGAATTATCAACACTCGTGTAATAAGCAGAAGATGAATTATACGCATCAAAAATCGCCTTGATTTCATCTTCTGACTTAGCGTCATACGAATAATTTTGGTAGCGCAAGATGTAATAGTTATCTGTATAATCTGACACAGAAGTCCATGAAAGTTTCCAAGTATACACAGGATTAGAATAGTTTGAGCTTGAACCATAGCTGTACAAATCCACCGTGACATCTGGAGCTGCGAGCGTTGCTTTCTCAACTGTGACAAAATTGCTTACATTGCTGTAGTCATACTCGTAATTTTCATATGCATAGGCTTTGACCGCATACACATAATCAGACGCATAGCTTTGCGTGGTCATGCTTGCCGTTGATGTTGTATAATTTGAGTTAATATCGTACGCGTATTCACCGTCAGACAGGGCTTCAAGCTCAGCCTGTGTTTTTGCGCGGTAGATTCGGTAGCCATCGGCAGCAGAAATTCTATTCCAAGAGAGCGTCACGCCGTCCGAAGCGGGATAAACGACCGGTGTCTTTAGGCGAGAGGCTTTCTGCATTGAACTTTCAGTTGAATCGTAATAACCGACCGCAGATACTTTGTAATAGATGTAGTTTCCATCAACGCTCAAAGAAGAAATGCCAGAATCCGTGTAAGTGGTCTCTGTCGTCGTTGTCAAAAGCGTTACGTTATCACTAAAGTACGGCCAATAGCTTGTGCTATAGTCGGTGACAAAGCGGTAAATATTATAATAAACCACTTTGTTCGAATACTGGTTTGCGGCAGAATAATTGAGCGTTACGTATTCGTAGTTTTCTGTTCCCAATTCTGTCTCAACGCTGAGCGAGGTTGTGCCAAGCGTCACATGGTCATCGGGATTATCTACCAAAACATCCCAGTAATATGCGCCACCGACCTTGTACGGCTTTGCGATTGTCGTTGCGACATCATAGACTCCGTCGACACCCTCAGATTGCTGTGTTTCTTCCTTCCACTTATAATCTGTATACCGAGTAGAAAGAACTCGGAACGCATAGTATTTGCTCGTATCGACGGTAGCCGAACCACTTGTAAACATGGTGCTGTAATACGTGCTGTCATATGACTCGAGTTGTGTCAATTCCGTCGGCAATTCGCTCTCGACGGCGACTTTCGCTTCGTTCAATGTATTAAACGTGCCGTACGTTCCCGAGAGGGCATCATATCCATTGGCTATTACACCGACATATGCAATTCCCGTTTTATCGATGAAAATATCTTTGATACTGACAGAAGTTGTGTATTCATACGATGAGCCTGAAGATGGCGTGAAATTCCAGCTTGAATCAGAAGAATCGGGCACAACAAGGCGAGACGTATTCGTCTTGAGATAGCCGTTATGATTCAAAACGACGTAGTAGCGCACGCCTGCCACGTCATTATCCGCGCTCAAGTTCACCGTGTCGTCCAAGTAGTAGACGGTCGCGCCGTTCGGGTCAACGGCGGTGTCTTTCTTTGGCGAGCCGAGATTTGTGATTGAATCGTAGATGCGCAATGCCGTTCCGTCGCTGTTCGTGAGCGTATCGCTTGTCTCGCCGTCGCTCGTGTACACCGCACGGAAGATAGTGTATTCATCGGTTGTAAATTCTTCGCCGTCATACACATAGGGAGAGAAATAGACGCGCGTGGTCGCATATGGATTACTGTAGTTCGTCCATTCTGCCGAAACGCTGCCGCTTACCGCAGATGAAATTGAGCTCAGTGCCTTGACCTCGACCGTTGTAGAGGAAGCAATCTGGCTCTTTCCGTACAGCGTGTTGTTAAGCGGAGTTGCCACGACAGTCACCTGCTTTACACCCGAATACACGGCGTCCAATGTGACGCTCGCGCTTCCGTTGTAATTGTAGCCGTATATTTTTGTCGATGTTTCGCGAACCGAACTTGTGTTGGTGAGTACGCCGTTCACCTGACTCAAATAAATCGTGTATGATGCGTATGCCTTTGTGGGGAACATGACGCGCACGCTTGAGCCGGTACTTGTCACGAGTTTGACCGCAATCGTGTCTTCTGAAAGCACGGTCGCACTTGAACTGTAGTCGCTTTCGTATTGAGCGAGGTCGCTAAAGACCGTGCCTTCCGGTGCCCACGTGCCTTTTACGTTTGTGCCGGTCGCTGTCTTTGCGGTAGTAAGCGAGACTTCCGTCTGAGAAGCGTCATGAGAAGTTAAGTCGGCGGGAATTGCCACGACGCGATACTTGTACGATGTGCCCTCATCAATGGCTTTATCGACGTAGAACGCATTGGTGACAGGAACACCAGTCTCTTCAATGGCTCCGTTTCCGACCGTTCTGTAGATAACGTAAGAACCTGCGTCCTTAATCGCTTTCCATGTAAGAATGTTCACGCCGGGATAGGCTTTTGCCGTTACCGATGGCGTGCCGATTGTTGTTGTGGCAAAATTGGTGTCGCCCTCAACGAGACCGTCGCAGGACGCAAACAAAACGCCCGCAAGCAAGAGCGCCGTAGCACTCAGTGCTGAAAGGATTTTTTTCATTTGTATCTCCTTCGCAAAATAAGATTTTCCTTATTACGCTATACAAATGTAAAAAAAAAGACCTTTAAGTCAAGATTATATTAAGAGTTCTAGCGGATGTTCTCTTTGCCCTTCATCGCGACCTTTGCCTTGTACATTTCGCCGTCAGCGCGCTCAAAGACTGCCTGAAAGTCAACGTCGGTATCGGGATTATACACGGCAAGACCGCTCGCAATCGAAACTTGCTCACCCGGCTCGCCGCCCTTTTCTTTTAGGTAATCCATTTCGGAGCGGAATTTCGTCAAAAGCTCAACGCGATTTTCAAATTCTTTGCCCGTAATGACGACGACAAATTCATCGCCACCGATGCGGAACACTGGGCTCTGCTCGAAATGAGCGCGAATCAGGTTGCAGGAATTTTTGATGAGCAAGTCGCCCGCCTTATGCCCGAAATTGTCGTTCACGAATTTGAGGTTGTTGATGTCGAACACAATCACGCCGAACTCAAACGGTTCGTCAGCCATGCGGGTATGCACGATTTTTTTGTTGGTTTCCGTGCGTTCGTCGATAAAGGCGCGCTTGTTCTTTACGCCGGTCATTGAATCCAGATAGACGAGACGATTGATGTACTCGAACTGCATCTTCAATGATTTTGCCATGAGAATGAACGTGCCCATGAGTTCGCCGATTTCATCATTTGAGCGGTGCTTGAAATTCAAGTCGTACTCGCCGGCAACGATATTCCGCGTGGATTCGGTGAGTTCTTTGAGCGAGCGCGTGAGCCGTTTTGACTGAATGACGCTCCAGAATGAGGCAACCACGGCGATTAAAATGACCGCAATGATGCTCGAAAAAACGAGATTGGTGCGCTGGCGGTCAACTTCTTTTGAGGGAACGCTGACGACAAGGCGTATACCGTTGCGAAGACTCTTGTATACCATGCGGAATTTTTTGTTTTTGAATGAGTATTCGTAGTAATGCGCGTTGATGCCCTTTATGTCGACCTGCGTGAAGTCAGCAGCCTGCTCGACAATGCGCGTTCCCGATGGAATTGAGCGGTGGTACATGACGACAAAATCCTCGTCGGTAAGGAACGCATAGCCTGTATCATACACAGAGATTGAATTTACGATTGAGGCAATGTCATCAAAATCGATGTCCATGCCGACGACCGCGAAGAATTTGTCGTTTTTGTAAACGGGAACACCGTATGAGACGACATATTCATTAACCTCGTCGTTGTAATAGGGCGTTGTCCATACGCCGACACCCATAAGACGGGCTTTGTAGTACCAACTGTTCTCGAACTGCGAGTTATAGACCGGAAAGTCACTGAGCTTGTCCTTTACAAACGCGCCGTCAACCTTGCGCCACAGAATGCTTGACACCTCATCAGTAAGCTCTGGCGCAAATCGAACAGAAACCGACATGGCATGAGCCGTGCAGTTCGCAATATAAAAGGCGATGTGCTCAAGAGTGGAAAGGTAGCGGTCGAATTCTTCGGAAGAATGAAAGACCGACAGAGAGGTGAGATTATCTTCGACATAGCGGGCAATTACTTCCGATGACTGCTCGACATCAGCAAACATGCCGTTCAATCCGCCCGTCTGCACCTGAGCCATCAAATCAAGAATCCGCACCGAGTCGCGGCGTATGGCGTTATTAGACCAAAAGACACCGAAGCCGCCGATAATCACTGAGGCAACAATTATGCTCGAAAGAACGATAAAAAAGATTTTGGTCTTAATTGATTTCATGTCGATTTACTGCCTGATGCAAACATTCTAACGAGTTTTTTTCTGCACGCAAAGTAGGCAGGAATAAGAAAACTATCAGCAAGCACCCAGGCGAGCGGACTGGCAAGACAGGCGCCCTTAAAGCCGAGAATCGGAACGAGCACAATGCCGATGAACGCGCGCCCGACCAGCTCGGCAAGCCCTGCAAAAATCGCGAGCGTCGAAAAGCCCATGCCCTGAATCATAAAGCGGACGGCATTCACGAGCACCAACAGACAGTACGTGCACCCGTTCGCCATGAGCGCGTAGAACACATTTTTGGTGACCTCGGCAATCACTTCGGGCGGCTCATTTTTGCTGATAAAGAGCGCGGAGAGATTGTCGTTAAAGAAATAGAGGATGATGAGCGCAAGGAATGAATAGAAAAAACCGACCGCGCATCCCCAGAAAAGCCCCGAATTAAGCCGCTCGATTTTTTTTGCTCCGACGTTCTGACCGGCGTAGGTCGCCATCGTCGTGCCGAGCGCATCGAACGGAGTCGAAAAGAAAATGCTGATTTTTTGCGCCGTGACCATCGCCGCGACGTATACCGAGCCGAGCATGTTCACCGACCACTGCAAGATGACGCTTCCGATTGCCGTAATCGAATACTGCAAGCCCATCGGAACGCCGATTCCGAGCAAGGCCAGCATCCGCCGCGTGCTTACAATTTTGTCTTCTTTTTTGAGGCGAAGAATCTCGAATTTGGCGCGCATGTAAAAAAAGCAGAGCACGCCTGAGACAGCCTGCGAAATCACCGTCGCATAGGCAGCTCCCGGAATACCGAGTTTGCACACCGCGATAAAGAGCAAATCGAGCGCGATGTTCAGCACCGCCGAAATTAAGAGGAAATAGAGCGGCGTTTTTGAGTCACCGACAGAGCGAATCATGCCGGACAAAATATTGTAGAAGAAGATGACCGGGATTCCCGACAAGATAATCACAAAATACGAATAGGACATGTCGATGATGTTCGCCGGTGTTTTGAGGAGCGCGAGCATTGGTCGGCAGAGCAGCACCGTGACCGCCGTAATCACAACCGAAAAGGCAGCGACGAGCAGCCAGGAATTAAAGACGAACTGGCGCATGACAGAGTAATCGTTCCCGCCAAAGCGCTGGGCAACCGGAATCGCAAAGCCCGAGCACACCCCCATGCAAAAACCGATGATAAAAAAATTGAGACTTCCCGTCGCACCAACTGCCGCCAAAGCGTCAACGCCCAAAAACTGACCGACGATAATCGTGTCGACGAGGTTGTAAAACTGCTGGAAGAGATAGCCGAAAAAGACCGGAACGGCAAAATTAAAAATGATTTTAAGCGGATGCCCGCTCGTTAAATCCTTTGTCATGAGTAAAACTCTCCTTTAATAACCTCGAAAATTTCTTTATCGTGCGCGTCGAAACTGAAGCTGTCAGCACGCGAAAACAAAAGGCGGTAGTGATTCTCGCTTTCCTCGAAAAACGGCATGAATTCCTGACAATTTTGCTCGAGATAAAGCCATGCGACAAGATAGATGAACTGTCCTCCTGTCGTGTAGCTTGCCTTGTCTGCGAGCGGAGAGGCAATGTCAACGGAACGAACGTAGGTCTGAGCGATGTCGTCCCGATTTTCCGCGTCAATCTCCATGCATGATTTGTACAGATTGTACGCTTTTAAAAGAGCCTGCTCGTCGCGGTCGATGGAAGCCGCCCTGTCAGAGTGCTCGCCCAGTGCCTCGAACGGCGCGCGATAGATTTTGTATGTCGCGACCACAGAAGCTGTCAGCCGTTCCCCGCGCTCACGCAATTTCTCTTCGTAATAGGAATTCTTTGACACGGGCACAACCCGCTGAGAATCGGTCGCCTTGTTGAACCGACTCAATTTTTGAGAAAAAGAACTCAGCACATCTTGAATATTTTGGCTCATTGCTTAACTATATCAAAAAACAGAGGAATAGAAAATGAAAAAAACGAACGCGATGCGAATTCTTGACGGCTTAAAAATACCATACGAAACGCTTTCCTACGACGATGATGGCGAGCATGAGCTTTCACGCGGAGCAGCGAGCCAAACGGCGACAAAACTCGGCATCAATCCGGCGGCATGCTTTAAGACGATTGTGATGCGCAGCGAATCAAAACAGATTTTTGTCTTCTGCCAGAGCGCAGAGCATGAAATCAACCTCAAAAAGGCGCGGGCTGCATGCGGCGCAAAAGAAATCAGCCCCGTAAAACCGGAAGAATTGCTCGCGCTCACCGGATACATTCGCGGCGGCTGCTCTCCGCTCGGCATGAAGCGAAAATTCCCTACATTCATCGACGAATCGGCGTTGCAGCACGAAAAAATCTATGTAAGCGCGGGAATGAGAGGAGAACAAATCGCACTCGCGCCAGCCGATTTGGTAAAAGCAACTGACGCACTCACCTGCGATTTGATTTTGGAAGGCTAAGCCCGCCCCGTTCTACAAACCAATCGAGACACCCGTCTGGAAGAACGGGCGCGCTCCCAGATGCGGGAACTCAAAGTAAATACCGATATTCTTTTCTGGGCAGAACTGCAAGCCGAACGGACAGAAATCGAAGCAGACAGAATTTTTATTGTCATCGTCATCATGGTACTGAAGCCAGCCGAAGCTCACCTCACCGTAGATTGACATGCGCGTACCGATGTCGCTGAACACCCAGTGACCATAATCAACATGGAATCCCGCGTAATAAAAATTCATCGATACCGTCTCATTAGTGGAAACGCCATTTTTCTTGATTGATGACTCCCATGAATCCAACGCAACGCCCGCCATAAAACCAAAGCGATAATTCGCAATCGGCGGAAAGAACGTGATGTTTATGTCGGTCGCAAGTTTGGGAACAGTGCTGTCGTAATCCTCGCCACCCGCAAAAATCGACCCAAAGACATCAGAAACGCCAATAGCGAACGACTGCACCGCGCCGTGCGACGTGAGCATGGGAAAAACGGGAATTGCACCGCGGATTTCGACAAAGCGATGCCCTCGAAGACTCGTAAAGTTCTCTCCGAACGAATCTTCTTCTTCGGTAGCAAACGCCACAGCTCCTAACACAAAAAAGCAGAATAAACTCAGTGCAAATTTTTTCAGTCTCATAAAAAGCCTCCTTTCTCGTAGGATACCGTGTATTCTAACACGTTATTTGCTGTTTTCAGACAAGATGAAGCTTTTCTGTCGATTTTGCGTTAGTAAATCATCGTGCCAATACCGCGGTCACTGAACATCTCGATGAGGAGCGAATGCGGAACGCGACCGTCGATGATGTGCGTACGGGGAACACCGCCTTTCCGCGCCATCATGCAGCACTCGATTTTGGGAATCATGCCGCCTGAAATCGTGCCGTCGTCAAAATATTTTTGCACATCTTCAAGATGAATGCGCTGAATGAGCGATTTGGGGTCGTTCACATCTTTGAGCACGCCCGCCACATTGGTGAGCTGCACGAATTTTTCCGCCTTAAGCGCGATTGCGATTTTTGCCGCCGCCGTATCCGCGTTGATATTGTAGCACGCGCTGTCTCCAGACTCACCAAGCGCGACCGTTGAAACCACGGGGATAAAGCCCTCGTCCAAGAGCGACTGAATGATTTCGGGATGTACTTCCGTCACTTCGCCCACGAAGCCCAAGTCCGCGCCGTCCTTGTCGATTTTTTTTGCACGGAGCAAACCTGAGTCCACGCCCGAAAGCCCGACAGCTTTTCCGCCCTCCTGCAAAAGAATGCCCACGATGTCTTTGTTGAGTTTTCCCGTGAGAACCATCTGCACGATTTCCATCGTTTCGGCATCGGTGTAGCGCAAACCGTTGATGAATTTGCTTTCTTTTCCGACGCGCTCCAGCATGTGATTGATTTCAGGGCCGCCACCATGCACGAGCACAACCTTGATTCCAATCGTGCTGAGCAAAACGATGTCCTTCATGACCGCCGCTTTAAGCTCTTCGTTGAGCATGGCATTTCCGCCGTACTTCACGACGACCGTTTTACCGACCCAATGGCGGAAGTACGGCAAGACTTGCACCAAAACATCCGACCAGTGCGCATTGTCCACGCGCGGGTCAATTTTTTCTCGCATTTCGCTTTCTGTATTTTCTGACATAGTTTCTAACTCCAAATTTTCAATTTTCCGTTTTCAACTTTCAATTTTTTAAGTTCGATAATCTCCGTTGATCTTCACATAATCGTAGGTCAAATCGCAGCCCCATGCCGTGCCGCTTGCGTTTCCGTCTTCCAGTTCCACGAGAATGTCAACGGCTTCTTCGGTCAAAATCTTCTTTGCCAAATCCTCATCGAAATTGAGCGGAACGCCGTGGTCAAAGACTTTGATTTTGCTTTCTTCACCGCCGTTTGTTTCGCCGTCCTCAAAGTAGCGTTTTGCGCCCGCGCGGCTTAAGAATGACACGCTCGTTTTTTCGGGGGTGAAGAAGTAGCCTGAGTAGCCCATCGCGTCCAAAATGCGCCCCCAGTTTGCGTCTGCGCCAAAGAATGCGGCTTTGACGAGGTTCGAGCAGATGACCGCTTTTGCCAATCCCCGCGCGTTTTCAACCGTGTCCGCGCCAACGACATTACAAGTGACCAAGCGGCTTGCGCCCTCTCCGTCAGCGGCGATTTTTTTTGCCATCTGCGTGTTGAGTGCGTTTAAGGCGGCGACGAATGCGTCAAAGTCCGCGCCCTCAGAAGTGATTTCCGCGTTGCCCGCCAAGCCGTTTGCAAGAATAAGAAGCGAATCGTTTGTGGAAGTATCGCCGTCGATAGAAACGCAGTTGTAAGTGCCCGCCGCCGAAATGCGGAGAGCCTTTTCAAGCATTTGTGAAGAAATCGCGCAGTCCGTAGTGATGAAGCCGAGCATCGTTCCCAAATTGATGTGAATCATGCCGCTTCCTTTTGCCATCGTTCCCATGCGCACGGTTTTTCCGCCGATTGTCGTTTCGAGTGCGACTTCTTTGTAGTGCGTGTCGGTGGTCATGATTGCGATGCGTGCTTCTTTGTGACCTTCTTTTGAAAGCCCGTCCGCGAGTTTGTCAAGACCGTTCAAGATTTTTTCGACTGGGAGCTGCTGACCGATAACGCCCGTTGAAAGCACAAGCACATCGTCAGAATTGATATTCATTTTTGCCGCAACCGCGACCGCTTCTTTGTTCGCATTGTCGTAGCCTTCACTTCCCGTGCAGGCATTTGCGTTTCCGCTGTTTGCGATGACCGCCTGTGCCTTGCCGTTTGCGATGTGGTCGCGGGTCAATTTAACGCACTCCGCTTTTACGCGATTCTGGGTGAACACGCCAGCCGCATTGCAGACTTTTTCTGAAAAAATGAGAGCCGTGTCGTTCGTCGTGCGGCTCGCTTTGATTTTGTTTAAAATGCCGTTCGCCGTAAAGCCCTGTGCTGCCGTAACGCCGCCGTCAATGAATGAAAATTGCATATTCACCCCTTAAAATGTATTTTTATGCATAAAATTTACATAAATATGCAATCAGTATACGACAATGAGGGGATATGTGCAAGGACGAAAAATTCAGATTCCCTCACACGACAGTCACATCTTCCTTCTTCACTTTTTCCCAATCAAAGGCAGACACGGCTTCTTCAAGCGAAAGAGTTTCTTCTTTTTCAAGACAACCGCTCAAACAGAGGATTTTTCCAATCAGCTCTTCGGGGGTGAAATTGTCGCGCAAAAAGCCCATATCGCAGTCTTTGTCGCGCTTTGAAAGTCGGCGACCGTCGGGGGAAAGCAAAAGCGGAAGATGATAAAACTCGGGCGGGGTGAACGAAAGCGTTTCGTACAGATAGAGTTGCGCTCCCACAGAAGAAAGCAAATCCCTGCCCCGAACAACTTCCGTCACGCCCATGAGCGCGTCATCGACCACCACCGCAAGCTGATACGCGAAATTACCGTCAGCACGGCGAATGATAAAATCTCCACAATCACGAAGAAGATTGCACTTCTGTGCGCCAAAGTGACCGTCAACGAACGAAATCGTTTTGTCGGCGACAGCAAGCCGTTTTGCAGGCGCGCGTGTTTTCGATAGAAGATTTCGCTCAGATTCGGAGAGATTTCGGCATTTTCCTGAATAGATTGGCGTTCCGTCGCTCGCATGGGGAGCGGAAGCAGAGAGCAAATCAGCACGGCGGCAAAAGCAATCGTACACCAAGCCCCGCTCACAGAGAGAATCAAATGCACTTACATAGAAAGAATCGCGATTCGACTGGAAAAATTCGGGAGAAAGAGCGCACTCGCTTGAAGCCGAGGCATTATCCCACTTTAAGCCGAGCCAGAGCAAGTCATCGAGCAGCTGCACGGAATATGCTTTTTTACACCGCTGGCGGTCAAGGTCTTCAATGCGAAGAATCCACTCGCCGCCCTTTTTCCGCGCGGAAAGATAGGAAAGCAGAGCCGAATAGACATTTCCCAAGTGCATCCGCCCGCTCGGAGATGGCGCGAACCTGCCGCGCATTATTTTGAGCCGTTTCCGTGGACTTTTTCAACTTCGTCAAAGAATTTCGAGCCGCCCTTTCCGTTTCCGCGCTGAGGACCGAGCACCTTTGACTGCACTTCACCTGTTTTTTTCATGGAAGTCGCCACGCCCTTTCCCGGAGCTGAAAGTCGGTTGTAATTGATTTCGTACATCACCGGATTTGCTTCGCTGAAATGAAAAATCTTGCTTGAAAGCCCCAAAAAAGTGAGCACGGCCGCAATCACAAGCAAAATGGAAACGCTCTTCACCGTCTGAACGATTTTCGCTTCATCAATCGTAATTGTCATACTATCCCCCTTGTTACAGAAAAATCCACCATCTTTTTTATCGGAAGATTCGCCACGCGTCTTTATCATTCAAAACATAAAATAACCTTTACGAATGCTGTATGGAGAATCAGAACAGAGTATGCTGAAAGTGGAATAGTCTGGCGATTTGTGCTACACTTTGTGCATGAACACGACTTTTTACGGGCTTTTGATTCCGTTTCTCGGCACGGCGGCAGGTTCTGCCTGCGTTTTTTTCATGGAAAAAGAGATGAACGACACGATTCAGCGCGCCTTGCTCGGCTTTGCGGCGGGCGTGATGGTTGCCGCAAGCGTGTGGTCGCTCTTGATTCCCGCAATGGAGATGAGCGATTCTCTTGGAAGACTCGCGTTTTTTCCTGCGCTCACAGGATTTGCGCTCGGCGTGGCGTTTTTGTTCTTGCTCGACCGAATCACGCCGCACTTGCACGCAAAGGCGGTCAATCCCGAAGGACCAAAATCGTCGGTGAGCAAAATAAGCCGCACGATGATGCTCGTGTTCGCCGTCACGCTCCACAATATCCCCGAAGGAATGGCGGTGGGCGTGGTGTTCGCAAGCCTTTTGTCGGGCGGAACTGAAATCACGGCGGCGGGTGCGCTTGCCCTTTCGCTCGGCATTGCGATTCAGAATTTTCCCGAAGGCGCGATTATCTCCATGCCGCTCCGCACGGAAGGAAACAGCAAACTGCGCTCTTTTGTGTACGGAACGCTTTCGGGCGCGGTTGAGCCAGTTGCCGCCATCATCACGATTTTGCTCACTTCGCTCGTGCTTCCGTTCTTGCCGTACCTGCTCGCCTTTGCCGCGGGCGCGATGGTCTATGTGGTCGTTGAAGAACTGCTCCCCGAAGCCACCCGCGAAGAAAAGACCGACATCTGCACGCTCGGTTTTGCCACAGGATTTGCGCTCATGATGGTGCTTGATGTGGCGTTGGGGTAAATTTTTGACATCAGAAGACGGTACTTCACCGAAACGTATGCGTGTACTTTAGAAAAATTCCCTGCCAGTACCATTCGCTTCCTGTCGCCTCTAGGAGCGGCTCTTCGTTTGCGTCGTCGTGGTCGGTCGCAAAACTGCAGCGGTTTCCGAATGAGGTGAGAATGCACAGGCTATCGCGCTCGGAGAACTGTACATTCATTATCAAGTGCATTTGAAAAGAGAAAACATTCCGCAAAAATCAGGAGCGACAAAACTGTGAACGGCTTTTTTTGTGTCATCTTGCTAAAATCTCCAGATGATACCGAGTGTCGGCTGAACAAGAAATTTTCCACTTTTTCAAGCACAGGCTCGCTCTCATACGACAAGCCCATCATCGGGTCGGTGAACACCGTAATCAGAACTGTTTCCATAGCCTGCCTCTTTCAGCCGAACTCGCGGCGGTCAAAAGTCATGCCACCCGCGCCCCACACGCTGATGTCGTCGTATTTCACATACACATTCGCGGGCGGGATTTCCAGCACTTCGCCGAAAACGCGGGTGATTTCCGCCGTCAGTTCCCGAAGCCCCGCGTGGCTCTCGTTCCCAAAGATGCTCGCCGTGCTGTAGGCTATCGGCTCGTCCGACTTCCCGCGCAGGAACAGGCGGCACTTGTCTCGCACCTCGACCAAAAGATAGTCCTCGCTTTTCCCCGGCACGAGCGGAATTGCCCTGCTGAGTCTGCGTAAAGGGTATCTTTGAAACGGAAGGCTGTAAATACTCACATTTTTGTGAGGGAGAGGAAGAAAATCGAAATTTTGAGGGCGTTCCCCGCCGATAAGCGGCGGGTCGGGCTTTTCGGGGTTCCGCGCTAACCGCGCTCCATTGCTTCACTTCGTTCCGCAACAAGCCTTGCGGCTTGCCCCTACAATCCCTAACGCTTGGCTTACAGAAGAATACTCTTCATACCGAGCTGGGAGGCTCATCCGCTACAAGAACAGAAAAATCCGCATAATTTACTGTAAACTCTGGAGTGCAGTTTCAAAAGCATTTTTGATTTTTTTCTTTATTTCATCAGTAGAAGGTATGTCGTTCATTGAATATCATTCTTCATGTCGCCGATGATGTTTCCTTTTACAATGCCTTTTATAGTTCCCGTTGTCACTCCGCTTAGGTCGCCGACATAGTTACCGACTATACTGTTCACTTTGTCATCATCAAAGTCAGCGTTGCTCTCAAAATCACCGTCAATCTCGAATTCCTCAAGCAAACCATTTTTTGTTATCTTGGCAACTTCAACGCGCTTTGAGCGTACAGAGCGCGAATCGCCCAAATCCCACACATCGGAAGCAAGCGCGACATCTTGTGTGATGAAAAGAATATTCTCGTTCAGATGAAGATGTATGTTTTGTAAGCTCATTTAGGACTGTCTGTGTAATTTTGATTTTGTAATTGTTCTCTGTCAAAAATCCTGCGATATTGTTCACGCAGTTTTCAAACTGCTCGTGCAGAATGCTGCAAGTATCAATCCAAATTGAGAAGCCGCTTTTTATATATCGTTCAAGAAACATTGCTTGTATTTTTCCTGACGAAAGCTAATTTTTTTCCAATACAAACACGGAAGCGAATTCAATACCGCAACCATAAATCATATCATGTTGGTCAGAGTGAGAACTTAAATGCGATTCATTTCCATGATAGCCGTATGCCGTCGCATAACCATAGCCAGCTCCGCCCATCGGTGTGCAACTGACTACTTTCCAACCTTGTTCAAGAAGCTCATTGACCTCATCCAATCCGCCTTCTTGCCATTCATCATTGGCATCTGTGTAAGCATTTACGATGATTGCTTTCTGCATAGAAATACTCCTTAACTAGTCGATAACGGCATTTCCAAAATTCTGCCGTATGTTGTTCTCTACATCTTTTAAGAACTGCCTGTTCACTGGAACTTCATAGACTTTTATCTGAACAATAAGGACAGGCGTATCATCTTCAAGTTTATCGCCTTTTATTCTGAATTCATCTATAAGAAAGTTCATCGTTGATTGAATCAGATTGTCAATCATCATATGAAGTTGGTTGTACATTCCAAAACCCAGCATTTGAGCGTTGAGTTTGATTTCAAGGGTATAATCTGCCATTTTTATTTTCCATTGTTTTTCGCATACGCAACGGCTTTCTGCAAGAAACTTTCCACCGTCTCGTCCTCGGCGAAATATTCCTGATGCCATTTTGTGTAGTCAAATCGTTCGCGCTGAATGGCGGCGATAAAATATTCCGCATCCACAATTCCCATGTTTTTTACCAAACATTCCATTCCGCGAGACATGAGTTTCGCTGTTTTTACGCCAGTCGCCTGAATTTTCTTCGCAATCGGCAGAATCTCATCGTTTTTGTCTGAGCCGATATGCTCAACCGCATTTTCAAAGAAATCTGAAATCGTGTCGCGACGGCTTGCGTTCGGATTTCGGCTGTTCTCATAGTCCAAGACATACGATGTGACCTAGTCCAGTTTCTTTTCACGAATCAAGTGCTGAACATACAGTTTTGCCTGTGATTCAAGCGAAATCCGTAGATAGCTTTGGTCATCGTAGGGGCGGTTATAGCAGCAATTGTCTAAATAGACTTTCACAGAGATAGTATAGCACATTTTTTAGGATTTGTGCGCAGAAATACGGCATATTTGAAGAAAATGGTATTGGAAAGCAAAATTTGGGGGCGTTGCGAATGAAGCAATGAAGCGATAGCGGAACCCGCGCAAGCGGGGGCACGCCCCAATCCCACCCCCTTACTCCCATTCTTTCTGCCACATCTGCACGGTCGCAAGAATGCGCTCTGCTGTTTCCTGCTCTTTCTGCTGGTAGGTATGACCCGTGCCCTCGATGAAAATGAGCGCGTTCTGCGCCGCCGTGGGAAAGTGCGCGGTGTCCGCGATGCAGGGAATCCAGCCCAAGAGGTCGAACGGAAGCCGCTCGCTCCCGCGTCCGCTCTCGCACATATCGCTGACAATCCGCTTTTCCTCGTCCGTCACCTGTGCGGTGAGGTATTCCACATTGGCGGGGGAAAGGAGCAGGAAGCGGTCTACGCGGCTGTCGTGCGTTTCGGCAAGGTAGCGGATGACCTTGTTCGCGCCGAGCGAATGCCCTGCGAGCACGATGTGGCGGTAGCCCGCACCCTCCGCCCAGTCGATGTAGGCGCGGATGTCTTAGGCGGCGTAGGAGAACCGCTCGTTCCATGAACCGATGACTTCCTCGCTGCCCGTCCGCACATTGCGCGTCCTGATTTCGCCGAACGCGTCGCACACCTGCGCGTAGACAAAGTGGATTCCGCCCGCTTTCAAGGTGTCGCCGAAGTTGAAGTAGAAGGGGTTTGAGTAGAAATTCCCGTGTATGCCCGTGATTGCGATGACGACGGTATCTGCTTCGCCGTCAGTGTTTGCAAACAGAACGCCGTCCAAGACTGTGCCGCGCTCGGTGACGGCTTCGATGTTCTGCGGTTTCAGCTGGATTTTTCTGAAAACACCATATTCCCGCGCACAAATCGCTAAAAATGTGCTATACTGTACCTATTCCACAAACAGGAGGCGCACAATGTCAGCACAGGAAATGAAGAATTTTGAAGCCCAGCTTGCTTTGCTTTCTTTTGCCGAGCAGCTTTCGCTTATGGAATACCTTGCGAGAATCATGCAGCAAAAGCAAGAGGCGCATGAAATGTTCGTCCAGCCCAAAAAACGCCGCTTCGGAAGCGCAAAAGGTAAGTTCGTTTATCCCGTGAACTTTGACGAGGACAATGAGGAAATCGCCCGCCTTTTTGGAGCTGTCTGATGAAAATACTTTGTGATACACACATCATCATTTGGTATCTGACGGGCGATGAGAGGCTTTCGGCAAAAGCCCGCGAACTTCTTGACGACGAGCGCAATACCGTCTATTTCAGCCTTGTTTCCGTGTGGGAAGTCGCCATAAAGCATGGTCGAAAGCCCGACAAACTCACGCTTTCCGCGCAGGATTTCGTCACTTTTTGCGATGAGCAGGGATTTGTGGAATATCCACTCTCCCAACAACACATTTTTACGCACGACACGCTGATTCCGTATTATGATGAGCCGTGCGTGTGCAAGGCTTGAAACTCCCATTTTCCCGCACAAAATCCCAAAAATATTCCTAAAATTTCCCCCACAAAATCCGCAAAGTGTGCTATACTCTTTGTATGCGGAGTACAATCAGCGAAAAAAGTGCATATTTTTTCTCAAAACCTCTTGACACGGATAGTGCC
>JAFUTH010000007.1 GCA_017484285.1 Treponema sp.
GGCGAGCTTTGACTCCGCGGCGTACCACTGGTAGGCCAGTTCGTCATCCTGGAAGTACGGGCTCGCGCCGACTGAGATTGTCTTGCGGACGTTTATGACCGTGCTCACGTCCTCGCTTATTGATGTGATGCTCGGTGCCCTAACCTCGGCCTCGCTGCTCACGGGCACGAAGATTGTCTCCGTGACCTGCGTGCATGAGGCTAGTATGCATACCGCCACGAGACCGATGCATTGTACGATTGTTTTGTATGATTTCATTTTTGTTTCCTTGAGTTTGTTTTGAATTAGAATGAATGATGTAAAAATAAAAACGTGTGAGAAAATCGATTGTATTGTATCTATTTTTTACACCTTAAACTGGTCGATTTGGTTTCCAATCGTGACAATCGAGTCTTTTACTTGCTTGGAAATTATGCTGAGCGTTGAGCCAGTCTCGTTGATTTTTCGCGCGCCGACGGACATTTCGTCCATGCTGCTTCGCATTGCGGTCGTGAACTGCTGCAATGCGCTCACTTCCTGCAAAATCATCTGGTTTCCTTCGCTCATTTCGGTGGCGGCATTTCGGACTTCGACGGTGCTGTCGTTCATGTTGTGGAGCGCGTCGGTAATCTGATGCGAGCCTTCCTGCTGCTCTTCCATTGCGCTCTTAATCTGCGTAACAAGCTGGTCAGTGTCGCTGATTTGCTGCGAGACCGACGAGAACGCCTCGCTCGAATCAGCGGAAGCCGTAACGACGGTCGCGATTGACGCGCGGATATTGTTGAGCTGGTCGCCGATTGTCTTTGACTGGACGCTCGAAGTTTCGGAAAGTTTGCGGATTTCATCGGCAACGACGGCAAATCCCTTTCCGGCATCTCCTGCGTGAGCCGCTTCGATTGCGGCGTTCATGGCGAGAAGATTCGTCTGCTCGGCGATGGCGGAAATAGCGGCGTTCGCTTCTTGGAGCATTGCCGACTGCTGCTCAATGTGCTGAATCTGCTCATCGACGGCGCGCTGCTTTTCGATTCCGCTCTGCGCGTTCATCTCAAGATTTTTGAATGATGCCGCCATTTTCTCGGCTGACTGGTTCACCGAAACGATGTTGCCGATCATCTCTTCTACCGCTGCCGAAGCGTCCGTAACAGAACGTGACTGCGTTTCAATCATGCGCTCAAGCGACTCGATGTTTGAGGCGATTTCGGTGACAGCTCCCGCGGTCTGGCTGACGCTCTTTACCTGATTTTCAATCTGCGAGTGCATGCTTTCAATGTTCGCGATAATTTCAGTGATTGACGATGCCGTCTCAAGCGAGCTTTCGCCCATGCTCTCGCCGGCTTCGTTCAATTCTTTGTTTGAGTCTTTTATGTCGCTGATGATTGACTGCATTTTCTGCGCGAAGAGGTTGAATCCATCGACGAGCGATTTAATTTCGTGCTTTGCCTTGATGTTGATTCGCTTTGTTAAATCTGCGTTTCCCGTCGCGATGTCATGAATCGACGCGTCAACGACAGAAATCGGCTTCGTAATTGAAATCGTAATGAAGAAGATGATGAGGCTCACAATCAAAACGCTCACGATGACGAGCGTAAGGATTTTGAACACAACCGCCGACACTTTTTTTGTGAACGTCGCTTCCGGCATGTACACGAGCGTGAACATTGAGCCGAGCCGTGCGTATGCGCCGACATTGCGCGTGCCGTTGAAGTCAAAAGAAACCGTTCCCGTGTCTGACGCAAGCATGGTCTGCATCAGTTTTTTCGTTGAGTTGTTTTCGCTGTTGAAATTGACTTTGAGAATCTGGTCGGCATTTTCGCTCGCGATGACATTTCCCTCTGCGTCGATAATCAGAACATCCGTAACGCCGTCAGTGATTGAGCCGGTGATGCTTTTCGTCATGTTCGCAAGGTCGCTCCGTTTAAACCGTCGGCAAATCCCATGTCTCCCTGCGTGATAAAGAAATTCTCATACAAGCCGTTTGCGTTTTTAAAAATCTGCCCGAGGTATTCGATGACGCGCGCACTGTCGCCCGTTGAATCAAGTTCTTCCTGAATGTACGATGACTCGGACACTGATTTGGTGAGCGCAATCTGATTCTGAATCATCAAATCGACTTCGTTCATTTTTTCGACGGAAAGCTGTTGCAGATTCGTTGTTGCGGTTTCGGTTAAATTGGTTGATAAAGAACGGATTGAAATCAAGCTGACGACAAGAACAGGAATCAGCATACAAAGCACTGACGCGACAAAAATAGTGCGGAAAAGCCCGCTGAATTTGAATTTCATAAAAAACGACCTCTGCAAAAAATATACACACTATTTTAAGATTAAAAGTAAGCAGTGTCTATCAAAATCGCTTTTTTTGTATTACCGAATAATGCAAAAGACTTAACAATAATGATAAAGCATTGAACTGATGATAAGATTTCTTTACAGTTTAGAAATTTTATGTTAGATTTCGAAAATGAAACAAATATTGATTTTTTTTATTATTTTAAATTCTTTTTTTCAATTTTCTTGTGGATATGATGATTATGATGGGGAAAAAAATATTAAGACTGGTAATATAAATTTAAAAGCCGAATTTTTTGGTTATGGAAAAAATTCAGATGGTAATGAAAGTGTTTTAGTTAAATATTATGAATCAGGAGACTTGTCTACCTTTATAGACTACAATTCTATAGATTCTAATACTAATCCATATATTATAAGAACATCTACAAGCGGGGCTGATGATAAACAAAATAATATAATAAAATTAACGCTTACATTCGCTATGACGGAATTAAAAAATCTTTTAATAAATATTGAAACAGATTCAGAACATCTCAATTCTTTTTATGTTTCTTTTTATAAAGAAAATGAAGAAGTTGCTAAAACAACAATAAAATCTGGGGAAAATGATTTATCAATTGAAACTACAATTGATAAAATCATTATTTATATTGATACCCCGAAATTTTATAATAGTAAAAAGCTAAATAATTATTTTAAGTTTAATTATTGCTTACCTTTTACTACAGACGACAATGGAATTTAAAAATCATCAGTAGAAGCTACGGCATAAGGTAATTTAGCTGTTACTACTGACCAAGATAATCCATTTGTTGAAGAATAATAGGTGGTACTAGCTGCCGAATAATTACAATATAGCCCAGCTCCATAAGTATTATTTCTTAAACGAGGTTTTATAGTAAAAGGATCGGTTCCTGTTTCTGTATGTTTTTCCAATAACCAATTTACCCCATTATTAGATGTTAGTACATAAAAAACATATCTACTTGGTCCTACATAAGCGCCGTCTTCAACTAGTGCAAGCCATTTCTTTAATTTTCTATTCCATGTAAGTTGGGAAGTTTTTTGTAGAAGATTAGTATTTTCATAGACTGTACTGAAATTTATACCATCGGTACTTCTTAATATTTTAAGGTGTGCGCAATCTGCTAACGCTAGTACTTCTTTAGAATCTTCATTATACGTGACAACCTTAAGAGTTCTACTGTCATCAATAAAAGGTGTATCAAATGAGGCTTTTAGAGAATTCCATACATATCCATCTGAAGACCACATCGGTTGACTTCCCTCTATTATAAATTTTTTAAGACTACCTAAACTTGTAACATAAAATTGATTGTATGCTTTTTTATATTCTTTTGTTTGAACCCAATTGATTCCATCGGAACTTACAAAAATATAAGATCTGTTCCCGTTATATGTGCTCGTGGCACAAAAAAGATTCAAATATTTGTTATAAGAAACCGACAAGAATTTATAACTTGAATTCTTTTTATCAAGAACAACTCTCCATGAAATTCCATCGGACGTGTATAGAATTCTATCACCCCCAACTGCGACAAAGGTCTTTCTTGTAGTATCACAAACGATGTCTTGTATATAATAACCAGAGCCCCGTACTGGAAGTCTAACGGGGTTCGTCCAATTTATTCCATCTTGACTTATATAGGAATATGTATAAGCATAATTTTGATAACTACCTAATCCAACTGCGAAATATCCAGAACTAACTGCATTCATCCCATTTGTATAAACTCCTCGAGAGGAGTTAGTTGAATCAGGGGTTGAAGTTAAGCAATCCTCATTAGAACAGGCGGTAAAAAATGATATCAGCAAAAGAGAAATTGCTACGGTTACTTTTAATTTTTTCATATACTAATCCTTAAGAAAAATCTTATTTTACTCTAAGAATAGGAGAGTCATTTGTCAAGATATTTTCTCAGTTTCTTTTTTGTATTACCATACTCGCGGACGAGACGATGATAACGATTGATTTTTCAAAGCGCGGGAAAGCGGGATTGTGCGATTTTCTGTATGAGTCGATAAAGGCTCAGATTCTTTCAGGCGCGCTTGAAGCTGACGAAAAATTGCCCTCAAAACGGAGCCTTGCCGACCATTTGGGCGTGAGCGTGATTACCGTGCAGAACGCCTACGCGCTTTTATCGGTGGAAGGCTACATTTACTCAATCGAAAAAAAAGGATTTTTCGTCACGGACATCAAAAACGATGTGACAATTCCCGCGCATACTGAGAATCAAACGCTGCCGATTGAGACGACTTCGCGTGCTTCGCATAAACACGAATCGTATCTCGCCGACTTTTCGAGCAATGCGACGGGCTTCGAGAAATTCCCGTTCTCGCTCTGGGCGCGCACGATGCGGAGCGTGCTCGTAAGCGGAAACAAATCGCTTTTGCAAAAAACGGACGCGAAAGGCATTTTCGAGCTGCGAAAAGCAATCGCCGCCCATCTCTATGATTTCCGTGAGATGACGGTCTCGCCCGAGCAGATTATCATCGGCGCGGGAACAGAATCGCTCTACACGACGCTTATTCAGCTGCTGGGGCGCGAAAATCGCTTTGCGGTGGAAAACCCGGGCTTCAAAAAAATCGCATCGGTGTTTGCTTTGAACGGCGCGGAGTGCTTCCCAGTCGAAATCGATGATGAGGGAATCACGCCCGCTTCCCTTGAGCGCATTCACGCCGATGTCGCGCATATCTCGCCCTCACACCACTTTCCAACGGGAATCGTCATGCCTGTCCGCCGCCGAAACGAGCTGCTTTCATGGGCAAAAATCCCGGGCAAAAACGGACGCACGCGCTACATCATCGAGGACGACTACGACAGCGAATTCCGCTTTAACGGGCGACCGCTTCCCACCTTGCAGAGCGCGGACAAAAACGGCTCGGTGATTTACATCAACACGTTCACTAAAACGCTCGCGCCCTCATTCAGAATCAGCTACATGGTGCTTCCGCCCGCGCTTGTCGCGCAGTTCGAGCAGATTTTCGGCACGTATTCCTGCCCGGTCTCGGCGTTTGAGCAATTTACGCTCGCCCGCTTCATTGCGGACGGCAATTTCGCGCGCCACATCATCCGCATGAAGAATTACTACCGCTCGCTCCGTAACGAATTGATTTCGGCTTTTTCGCGCAAGGAGTTTTCATCGCTCATCAAAATCCACGAAGAGAACGCGGGCTTGCACTTTCTTATGACGATTCACGCCGAAAAAGCAAACCGCTCGCTCCCGCACATCATGGAACGACTGCGCGAAAAAAAAATCAAGATTCCGCGCCTCGCTGATTTTTACTACACGCCGATTCCGCCCGAAAAAGAAAACGTCTTTGTCCTCAACTACTCGGGAATCCAAAAAAACGCGATTTCTGAGATTGTCGAGACGATTTGTGGTATACTCGCGCAATGATTCTTTTTGCAAGCGGGCGAACAGACATTCCGGCATTTTACTCAGAGTGGTTCATGAACAGGATTCGTGAGGGCTTTGTCGACGTGCGAAATCCGTACTATGGTGAGCAAGTCGCGCGCTACCGTCTATCGCGCGATGTCGTTGATTGCATCGTCTTTTGCACAAAAAATCCCGCGCCCATGATTGCCCACCTCGATGAGCTTAAAAAAAGCGGGCTTGGGCTCTATTTTTTCGTGACGATAACGCCCTACGGAAAAGACGTTGAGCCGAACGTTCCCGAAAAAGAGCGCGTCATGGACTCATTCATCGAGCTGAGCACATCCCTCGGCACAGACCGCGTGTGCTGGCGATACGATCCGATTTTTATCGATGAAAAATACTCGGTCTCGTTTCATATCCGCGCGTTCCGAAAGATGGCAGAAAAACTCCGCGGCGCAACTGACCGCTGCATCATCAGTTTTATCGACCTGTACGAAAAAACGAAGAAAAATTTTCCCGGCGTCAAAGAAGTCTCCGAAGCAGACCAACGATTTCTCGCGTCCGCGCTTTCCCGAATCGCCTTTGAGAACGACATGAAAATCGAGTCGTGCGCCGAAAAACTCGACTTGAGCGCGTACGGCGTTGAAGTCGGTGCATGCGTGAGCCGCGAAGTGATTGAAAAAGCAACGGGCACGCACTTGATTCAAAAGGCGGGCATGCAGCATCTCCGAAAGCACTGCCTTTGCCTGCCGACAAATGACATCGGCGCGTACAACTCCTGCCCGCATTTGTGCAAATACTGCTACGCGAACTATGACGCAAAACTCGTCGCGCAGAATTTCGCGCGCCACAATCCAGAATCGCGCTTTTTGCTCGGCGAGGCAAAAGAGGGCGACAAATTCCACGAGGCACGGCAAAAATCGCTCCGTGACGAGCAGTTGTTTTTGTTCTAGAAAAGTTTCGCTCTTTTTCTAAAACGGGTGTACAATACAGGCATGAGCATCAAGCGCGTTCGTACACGGAACAAGCCGTCAGTTTTTACGAAAAAAATCAGATGGACTATTTTCTGGCGATTGTCGACGAGGCGCTTTTTTACAATGAGCTTTCCGAAAATGTCGAGCAGGAAATTTATCTCTATTCGTTGCTTTCGCAGTATTATCTTGAAATCGGGGCAGACAAATCTGGCTATGACACGATTTTGGCTGGTCGTCGCTTAAAAAATTTCTACACGATTCAAGACCCATTCATCCGGAGCCAGGCGTTGCATGCATACGGGCGGTTTTTGCTTCCGATTTTGTGGGTTCGTACGCAATGGGCAATCCGCAATCAAAATTATGCAAAAGCGATTGCCTATTATCATGAATATGGCAAAGTCGCCTCAAAATTCAATTACATCATGAAAAAAACGACGCTCGCAAAAGAGCTGATGTTTGCCCTTCCCGTCTCGATGACGAATGAGCGCGAGCAATTGTTCAATGAACTTGCGCGTGACACCGATGTGCTTTCTCAGATGTTCCTCGATCAGTACACGGCAGCGAGACACAAATCGACGGGCTTACGAAATTGCGCAATCGGCGCGCGCTCAATGCACGGCTCGGGCGTCTTGCTTCGGCAGGAAAAAAATATTCTGCCATCATGATAGATATCGACAATTTCAAAAAACTCAACGATGGCTTCGGGCATGATTTTGGTGATGAGGTCTTACGGGGCGTTGCGCAACTGCTTCTCTCAAATGAGGGGCGAAATGCAAAGTGCTATCGGTACGGCGGCGAGGAAATGGTCATCATTTTGGAGCATTTTGATTTGGAGCGCGCCGTTCGCTTTTCGGAGCATGTCCGCACGGAAATTTCAGGTCTCAAATGGCGAAAGGATGTGCACGTAACGGCAAACAGTATCTCGCTGAACGCCGTCTTGATATTCGAAATCCCATACCCGACCGAGTGTAAGCCACGGTTCACGAACGAGATGCCTCTCCTACTCGCTTTTTGCTGATTTCTGCTTTTTTCCGTAGGTGAAGAACGAAATCGCGCCCGAAAGAACGAGCACAATCGCACTGAACAAAATGACAAGCAAGCGCTGATGTTTGAGTGGCGCGGTAAAATCTGCGTAATTTGCCCGCACGATGATTGACCAGTCTGTGCCGTTGATGGGCGCATATCCGTTTACGACCGTTGAGCGCATTCTTGAAATACGCGCGCTCGGAAAAATTGTACATCGGACCTTCGACGAGGTAGCTGTTTCCTTTTAAGTCGGTGATGTTCAGACCGACGAGATTCGGATCGGCGTTTTTGACACCGAAGAGCTGTTCTGCCTTTTCTTTGATGGAAACGTTCGGGTCTCTGATGATTGGAATCGTCGCCGCAATGTGAATCGTCGCAAAATTGGAATAATTGTATGCTTCGACAGAATTTTGCACGCTTTTTATGAGGTTGTCGACTTCCTCTTCAATCATAGTATTGAGCGTCTTTTTAGAGCTGCGCTCCGTGATGATAAAAAGCCCGGCACATGCAATCAATACGCATGCAAGTGTTGAAATAACGTGAAGTGTTCGACTCTTGCCCATCTTTGCAATCTCCAAATTCAGTAGCTCAAATTATAGCTCTGAAAATGCGATTTGTAAAATTTTGAAATCATTTTGCATAAGGCGAGCAGAATTTTTAAAAGAATTAAATCTCGTACTCATCCCAGTCGGCTTCGTTCACATCGCGCTCATGCACGCCGTTTTGAATCACGATACCCGCTTCGCGCACACTCTCTGCCCGCCCCGAGATGAGCGGATGCCACTCGGGGAGCGGTTGCTTATAATAGAGCAAGCGGTACGCGCACGTTTCGGGAAGCCAGTCGAATTTTCCGACCGTGTTTTTGGTGAGCTGGAGGCAGTCTTTAATGAGCGAAAAGCGGTTTTCGTAGTCGTGACATTTTTGGGTTTTTAAATCGAGAAGGTCGCAGGCTACGCGCGTGAAGTGCGTTTTTTCGCGCTTTCCGTAGCCCGTGACATATTTTCGGTAACAGCACCGACCGCATCCGTCGCAGAGCGATTCCCACTCTTCGCGTGACATTTCGGAGAGCGATTTTGTTTTGTAAAAATCTTTCGTAGGCACGGGAATCTTAAAATTGCGAAAAAGCGACTATGCGCCCATTACGGCTTTTGCGAGCTGGTCAGCGCAGGAGGTTCCCCGCGTACCACATAAATTTCCGAGCAATTTTGCGGAAATTTCTTCGGCTTTCATGCCTTCGCAGAGCTTGGCGACCGCTTTGAGATTTCCGTTGCAGCCGCCCTCAAAAGAGATATTGTGAATTCGATTTTCATCATCGCGCTCAAAGTGAATCACCTTAGCGCACGTGCCTGTCGTTTTGTAAGTAATCTGTTCCATTATTGAATCTGATAAATCCATCCCTCTGGAGCTTTTTCGGTGCCCATCTGGATTCCTGTGAGGGTTTCGCGGAGCTTTCCGAGGACGGGACCGATTTCTTCCATGCCGGCGGGAACATTGATTTTTGTGCCGTGGTCATCGATGCAACCGATGGGCGAAATGACCGCCGCCGTGCCGCACAAGCCGATTTCAGCGAAATCTTTGAGTTCAGATTTGTTCACCTGTCGTTCTTCGACTTCAATGTGCAAGTAGTCTTTTGCGACCTGAAGGAGCGAACGGCGCGTGATTGACGGCAAAATGCTGTTTGACTTCGGCGTGACGAGTTTTCCGTCTTTGGTGACGAAGAGAATGTTTGCGCCACCAGTTTCTTCGATGAAAGTGTGCGATGCCGGGTCAGTGTAGATGTTTTCGGCAAAGCCTTTTTTGTGCGCGTCAACGATGTTGTGAAGGCTCATCGCGTAGTTCAAGCCCGCTTTGATGTCGCCCGTGCCGTGTGGAGCCGCGCGGTCAAGGTCAGAAATGCGCACGGTGATTGGCTTAACGCCGCCCTTGAAGTACGGGCCAACAGGAGTGACCAAAATGCGGAACTGATACTCGTCAGCAGGTTTTACGCCGATGACTGAACTAGAGCCGAACATATACGGACGAATGTACAAGGTTGCGCCGCTTCCGTAGGGCGGAACCCATTCGATATTTGCTTTTACGGTGTCGATTACGGCTTTAATCCATCGGTCCTTCGGGAAGACAGGCATTTCCAATCGCTCGCACGAATCCTTCATGCGGTCAGCGTTCAAGTCAGGGCGGAATGTGACGATTTTTCCGTCTTTTGTGGTGTAGGCTTTCAAGCCCTCAAAACAAGTCTGCGCGTACTGCAAAACGCCCGCACATTCTGACATGGTGATAGTGTGGTCGCTCGTGAGCGCGCCTTCATCCCATTTTCCGTCTTTCCAGTTAGAAACGAAGCTTTTCGTCGTCTCCATGTACCCAAAAGGCAAATTTGCCCAGTCCAAATCTTTCGCCATAATTTTTACCTCGATGCTAAAACTGTAACATCATAGAAGAATTTTTTCAATCACAAAGACCGCGAGAGTCATAATCTCACAAATTTGCACGAACCAGCCCGCCGTGTCTCCCGTGATTCCGCCGAAATTGCGTTTTGTCATGACATAGTAGAGTATAAAAACAATCAATGGCGTACCAACAAGCGCAAGCCCCAAAAATCGGTAGAATTTGAGAAGAAAGAACGAAATCAAAATGAAGAAAAATTCGCACCACATCACCGTAAATATGCGCGCACTGTTTGTCGAAAAGGTGTGAACGAGCCCGCTGTTTTTTGCGATGGGAAAGGCGGCAACCGCACATGCGCTTAAGAGTCGGCTGAATACGAATATGCTGAGGAAAGGGAGAATGAGCTGTTTTGTCTCGGTCGGTATGCGGAATAATTCATAGGAAAGCACAAAAAAAGAAAGAAAATAGAGCACACAACCGAGGACAGCAAACGCGCCTGAATGACTGTCTTTTAAAATCGCAAGTTTCTTTTCGCGGTCGGCATGGCTTGCAAGCGCGTCACAGGTGTCCATAAAACCGTCAACGTGAATTCCGCCCGATACCAAAACGGGAAGCAGCGTAAACCCGAGTGCGAAAAAATGTATCGAAATCGGTTTTTGCCAAATATGCATGACCTGCATCCCCAAAAAGAACCAAAAGACGCACAAAAATGCGATGAGTGCGCCTACGAGCGGAAACGCACACATCAGATAGCGCATGTTTTTTTCATTCCACTCGACGTTGGGCGCAGGAATTGCGGAGAACATGCTGACTGCAAGGACAATTGATTTTAAGAAAGACATTCGTTCGCAATTCCTCGGTTGATTATCGTGCCGCGTCAAAGATTTTTCGCATATCTTCTTCATACAGCACTTTTGCGCTGCCCACTTTTCCTCCGACCGTAATAGCACATTTTTTCGCAAGTTCGGTTATTTGCTCGTCGGTCGGATTGATGCCGAGTTCACGCAGATTTGTGGGCATTTTGATTTCACGGTAGAAGTTTTCCATCGCCTCGATTCCTTTGAGCGCGATTTCTTCGTCAGTGCCTTTGTTTTCGATATTCCACACTTCAAGCGCGAATTTCTTGAATCGATGCAGGCACTCTTTGTAGACATATCTCGCCCATGTTCCCCAGATTGCCGCCAAACCCGCGCCGTGAGCCACATCGAACATACCGCCGATTTCGTGCTCCAAGCGGTGGCTCGCAAAATCGTTTCCGCCGTTGCCCAAGCCCGTCAAATCGTTGTGGCTCAGACTTCCCGCCCACATGATTTCAGCCCGTGCGTCGTAGTCGTTCGGATTTTTGAGCAAGATTCGCGTGTTTTCAATCACCGTTCGCATGAGACCTTCTGCAATCGCGTCCGTAATCTGCATGTTTCCGTTGCTTGTGAAATAGCGTTCCATCGTGTGCATGAGAATGTCCGTTGAGCCGCACATCGTCTGATATTCGGGAAGCGTCATCGTCAATTCTGGATTCATAATCGCAAACTTCGGGCGGCAAGTGTCAGAATTGCTCCCGCGTTTTTTCCAGCCGTCTTCGTTCGTGATGACCGCACTGTTACTCATCTCACTTCCGCTCGCCGCAATCGTAAGCACAACGCCAATCGGAAGGCACGCTGTGGGCGAATTCTTTTTTTCAAAAATATCCCAGACATCAAAATCGTTTGCCACGCCGTAGCCAATCGCCTTCGCACTGTCAATCACGCTTCCGCCACCGACCGCCAAGAGAAAATCCACGCCCTCTTTTTTGCAGAGCGCGATTCCTTCCCGCACGAGCGAAAGACGCGGATTCGGAACAACGCCGCCCAATTCCACATACGAAACGCCCGCCTCGTCAAGCGATTTTTTCACGCGGTCTAAAAGCCCCGTCTTTTTTACCGAGCCGCTTCCATAATGAATCAGAACTTTTGAGCAATTTTGGCTTGCTACGAGCGAGCCAACCTGAGATTCAGTGCCTTTGCCGAACACAACCTTCGTCGGCGCAAAATAAGTGAAATTGTTCATATTGAAATCCTATGCTAAAATCTCATCGGCGAGTTTTTCAAGTTGTGCCACCGTGTCGGGCGTTTCTGCAATCTTCACGGTCACTTTGTTTTCACAAATCGTGATATTCTTGCTCTGCTCGAACATCGCCGCCATGCCTTTGATTGCCAGTGGCGCCCAGCTGCCGTTTTCGATGAAGGCAATTTTTCGGTTCTGATAGTTGCGCTCAGTAAGGTGCTCGATGAATTCACGCATGGTGGGGAACACGCCGCCATTGTATGTGGTGGTGGCAAGCACAAGCTTTCCGTAGCGGAATGCGTCTTCCACGCACTCGTAGGTGTCTTCGCGGGCAAGGTCGGAGATTGCCACTTTGGGGCAGCCTTTTGCCTTTAAGATGTCGGCAAGTTTTTCTGCGACGCGCTTTGTGTTTCCGTAAACCGAAGTGTACAAAACGCATACGCCCTCGCTTTCAACGCCGTAGCTTGACCAAATATCATACAAGCGGAGCGATTCTTTTGCCTCATCGCCCGTGAGCACGGGACCGTGGAGCGGGGCAATCGTATTGATTTCGAGATTTGCCGCTTTCTTTAGAACTACCTGCACATTCGCGCCGAATTTTCCGACGATTCCGAAATAGTAACGGCGAGCCTCACAAGCCCAGCCTTCGGGGTCATCGTAGTCGTTTGCGCCGAATTTGCCGAATCCGTCCGCGCTGAACAGCACTTTGTCGGTGGAATCATAGGTGAACAAAACTTCTGGCCAGTGAACATTTGGAGCGGCAATGAAATTTAAAACATGTTTTCCAAGCTCCAATTTGCTTCCTTCAGCCACCACGACCTGCTTGTCCGCAAAATCCGAACCGAAGTAGCTTTTCATCATCACGAACGCCATTTTTGACGAGACGATTTTTGCGTTCGGATAAGTCTCAACGAATTTTTTGATATTCGCGCTGTGATCCATTTCCATGTGCTGAACCACGAGATAGTCAGGCGATTTTCCGCCCGTTGCATTTTTGATATTCGCAAGCCATTCATCGCCAAAGTGCGCATCAACGCTGTCCATAATCGCGATTTTTTCGTCAAGAATCGCATACGAGTTGTACGCCATGCCGTTCGGCACTTCAAACTGACCTTCAAAAAGGTCAATTTCGTGGTCGTCAACGCCAACATATTTGATTGAATCGGTAATCTGCATAAAAATCCCCCAAAATGAGTGAAACTAATGGAAAAAGTATAGCACAGATTTTGGGGAATTTGTGAAAATCAATTAAAATTTAAAAATAATTCTCTTATTTCTCATTGACGAGTTTTCCCGTCATGTGTTCGATTTCAAGTTCCAAGCAGAGCACGCGGTTCTTTGCGTTTTCCCACTCGATTTCAACTGCCTCTGCCGTGGGGTGATATTTCCGCCCGAGTGCGCAAACTTTTTCCTTCGTTTTTTCGGCATCAGTGACTTTTCTGATTCTTCCGAACGCGACAACGCTCGTGATGTTTAACGCCCAGTCGCCGTCTTTTTTAAAGCCTTTGTCCATGACGCAGAACGAAGCCTTGTCGTACTTTTCGATGGAGTCGATTTTGTGGCCTTCCTTTGCGCCGTGAAAGTAGATTTTCCCGTCGCCTTCGTCATAATAAAAATCAATCGGAATCGTGTACGGATAGCCGTCATCACCGAGAACGGCAAGCACGCCGCGCGGTTCGTTTTTTAAAATCTCAATGCATTTTTCGTTTGAAACCTGCTGTTTGAATCGTCGCATTTGTCTGAACATGAATCTATCCTAGCTTTTATGGATTTGTTTTTCAATAAAAAAATTGCTATCTGTAGAAACATGGCTTAGAATGAAAGAACATATTTTCCAAAAAAGTGAGGTTGAAAATTCCCAAATGGCTGTAAAATTCTACTGCTCAGAAAATCAAGTTCCCCTTGAAATGCACAAAGTTCGTGTCGTGCAAAAATTGTCGCTGCTTCCTATCGAAGAACGACTCAAAAAGATTCAAGAAGCAGGCAACAACACATTCCTTCTTCAAAACAAAGACATTTACATGGACATGCTTACCGATTCGGGCGTAAACGCAATGTCTGACAAGCAGACGGCGGCAATGCACATCGCTGATGACGCATACGCTGGCTCAGAAAGTTTTAACCGATTCAAAAAAGCCGTCAAAGAAGTCTTCGGAGTTGATAATGTGCTCCCCGCTCACCAGGGACGCGCTGCCGAGAACATTCTTGCCGAGCGCTTTGTAAAACCGGGCATGGTCACGCTCATGAATTTCCACTTCACCACCACAAAAGCACACATCACGCGTTTGGGCGGCGAAGTCATTGAATTGGTTGACAAAAAAGGTTTGCAGCCAGTCAGCAACGACCCGTTCAAAGGCGATTTTGACCTGAAGTTGCTCGAAAAAACGATTAAAGAAAAAGGGCCAGAAAAAGTTGCGTTCGTGCGCGTTGAGGCGGGCACAAACTTGATTGGAGGTCAGCCAGTGTCGCTTGCGAATATGTGCGCGGTTGCCGACATCTGCCACAAATACGGCATTCCGAGCGTGCTTGACGCGTCACTTTTGCAGGACAACATCTACTTTATGAAGATGCGCGAGGCTCAGTGCAAGTACATGGAGCCAAAAGAGATTTATCATCTTCTCGCCGACAAAATGGACATCATCTATTTTTCTGCGCGAAAACTCGGCTTTGCCCGCGGCGGTGCGATTCTTTCCCACAATGTTGAGCTTATCCGCTCGATGATGGAATTCGTTCCCCTCTACGAAGGATTCCTCACCTACGGCGGCATCGATGTGCGCTCAATTGAGGCAATGGCGGAAGGCTTGTATGAAAGCCTTGATATGGAATATTTGGCTCACGGGCCTGAATTCATCGCGTATCTCGTAAAAGAACTTGACGACTACGGCGTTCCTGTGATTAAGCCGGCGGGTGGTTTGGGTGCACACTTGAACTGCTCTGCGTTCGTGCCAGAAATGCCGCACAATCAGTACCCGGCGGGTGCGGTCAGCGCGGCGTTGTATCTCGTTGGCGGAATCCGCCCGATGGAGCGCGGAACGCTTTCTGAGCAGCGCGAGCCTGACGGAACGGAGCGATACGCGGAACTTGAGCTTGCCCGTCTTGCAGTTCCGAGACGCGTGTTCACGCTCTCACAAATCAAATACTGTGCAGACCGCGTAAAGTGGCTGTGGGATAACCGAAATCTTATCGGCGGTTTGGAATGGGTTGAAGAGCCAGCTGTGCTCCGATTCTTCTTTGGTCGCTTAAAAGAAATCGGTCACTGGCAGGAAGATTTGGTCGAAAAATTCCGCAAGGATTTCGGCGACAGTTTGTAATCCACTCTGAATTTTACGGGCAGTCTTCAAAACAAGGCTGCCCGTTTTGTTTGTTTTTGATAAGGTGTTATTTTAGGATACTGTATCCTTTATGAGGTACTTTTTTTTAAGTTTATTCTCCAAATTCAGTAATAATTGCCTGTACGAGGGTTCTTTGTCGCTCGGAAAGTGAATCAATTTTTTCAAGCAGATGCGCATATTTGTGAAATTTGTTCAAATCGATTTGTGCCATTTGTGAATCCGTTGTTTTTCCCGTAACAAGATATTCAACAGACACACCCAATGCGTTCGCAATCTTTACCGCGACATCGGCAGGGGGCATGGAAGGATTTTTTGTCGCCACATAATTATACAATGCACGCTCTGCCACTCCCGATTTTTCAGCCAGTTCTTTATAACGCAAATCGGCAAATTCTATCTCTTCTTTTAAGCGTGTATTGAAGTCCATGCGTTTAGACTACTATATTTGGTATCGAAATTTATCTTTACTTCTAAAAATGGTTGTGTTATGATTTTTACAACTTAATTAAGAAGTTGTGGTAAAGATACTGCTTAATTTAGAAAAAAATCTTAGAGGGGTTTTTATGAAAAGAAACAAAATTATTCTTGCAGGCAGCGTGCTTCTTGCACTGCTTAGTTTTAGTTGTGGTACAACGCAAGGTGCAAGCGGAGTCGCATCTAAACCAGTAAAATCAATCGCTAACGATCCTGACGCATACACTTGGACGTTTGCCGACCTTGCGACCGTTCCTTGCCAGGCGGTCTCTAATGACGTAAAAGACACGTGGAAATGCGCTACCGCCGATGAGCTGAAGGCGGCACAGGCAAACGCAAACTCATTTGCCGCAACAGGGCGCGCTGGTTCTACGCAGTTTGTCCTTAAAGAAGATGTCGCGTATCCCTCTAGCGGAAAAACAGGACTTACGATGACGCTTAAATCTTTGGATGAAAACGGTGCGCCGGTACGCTACGGAAAATGGGATGCTGAAAAGCCGACCCCGACCCAAACCGCAATAAGAAAAACAGCCTCTGCAGGAATGATTCAAGCGGGAAAAGAATTTATGGAAATTGCTGATGTGCAGGGACCGTTTACCATTTCAATAACCTATGCCTCTAATGCGAACACTGACAGAACAGACCGCTCGCTCTTGCTCAAAATCGGTGGCAAGGAATATCCAGACCCGAAATATCCAGCAAGCGTTCCTGCGGCGGGTACGGTGTTTACGCAGAAATACGATGCTACGGACAAGGTTCCTGTCATCATCGGCTCAAAAGCAACGGGAGAAAATAATTTTGTCCGCATCTACGATGTAAGGATTAAATAATGAAGAAGGCTCTCATAGGGATTTTCTGTTTCCTTATGGCGTTTTCTGTCTGTGCCGAAGAAAAAGTGTATCTTTGGCCGGGCAAGAAAGGTCCGGGGTCAGAGAATTTTACGGCTAAGGAAGTGGTCAAGACAAAAGATGACAGAATATCTACGATTACTTCTATCAGCGAGCCGTACTTTACCGTGCAGAAGGCAAAGAAGGCTAAGAACAAGAAAGTGGGAATCGTTATGTTTGCGGGCGGCGCGTATGCGGAAGTCGCGCTCAAAACCTTGCACGACGTTGCGGAGCGATACTGTGCCGAAGGCTACACGTGCTTTCTGGTAGTCTACCGCTTGCCAACCGAAAACGGGCATGAAAATCCGATGCTCGTTCCCCTGCAAGATGCACAGCGGGCAATCAGACTAGTGCGAAGTCAGGCAAGCAAATATGGCATAGCAGAAAACAAAATAGGCGTGTTTGGAGAGAGCGCGGGCGGGCATCTTGCCGCACGGCTTGCAACCCGATATGACGAAAAGGCATACGAGCCGATTGACGGCGCGGACACGGTTTCTGCCCGTCCTGATTTTCAGGTGCTGCGCGTTCCCGCGTTCAATAAGATAAATGGCGAGGATGTGCCGGTTATTCCGCACGTAACGGCGAACACGCCCAAAGCGTTTATCGTTTCTGCCAGCGATGATACTACTGCGCAGGTCAAAAACAACGCGCTTTCCTATTTTGAGGCACTGTGGACGCAGGGTGTTGATTCAGAAATCCACGTGTTCCAAAATGGCGGGCATCGGTTTGACAAAGACGGAACGAACCGCGTGTGGCTAGACCTTTCCGTCAATTGGCTGAATGAGTATGTAAAGTAACTGTTGATGGCAATACCACGCTTCCCATAACGGAAAGCGTGTTTTTTTTGCGAGCAACAAAAAAGACGAGGAGTTTTCCCCGTCTTTCTGTCATTGCCACTTCGCAATGCTACTGTTTTTCGTCATTGCGAGAGCATTTATGCTCGAAGCAATCTGGATTCTTCGGAACTGCGTTCCTCAGAATGACGCTTTATTTCACAATATCAGCCAAAGCAGCTTTCATTCCCTTAGACTGAATGTCAGCCAAGTGACCAGCAACAGCGGCTTCGAGGCCGGCGACCTTTGTGAGGTCTTCTTTCCAGAAGTCAACATTGCTCAAAACTTTGTTTGCTTTTGCCTTTGCGTCTTTGGTCTCTTTGTTGAGAGCGGCAAAGAATTCGAGAACAGGCATGGTGTCCTTGTTCGGGTACACGCCGTCTTCGCGTTTTGATTCGAGGTATTTCGCGCCTTTTTCGTCAGTCTTGATTTCGGTTCCGTTGTAGAACGCGATGAGGGCTGCGATTGAGAAGCCGAGCAATTTCGGAACAGAGCCGTTCTTTTTGACCGACTGCAAGACAGAAGGCAAACAGCGTGTCCAGTATTTTGCGACTGAGTTCAAAGAAATCTCAATCAAGCGGTGCGGGTTGAACGGATTCTGGAAGCGAGTCCAAACATCCTGTGCGTATTTCTTCAAATCTTCCTGGTCGCCGTCGATTGAAGGAACGATTTCGTTGAAGATGATGTCGTGCATGAATTTCTGAGCGTCAGCGTTCGGTGTGTTGAATCCGCTTCCGACTTTCTCTGAACAAACGATGTCCTGCACATAATTGCTGCCTGCGAGGAATGCCGCCAAAACAGAAGATGTGTGCGCGCCGTTCAAGATGCGGACTTTGCGTGTGTGGTAGTAGTCCATGTTCTGAACCCACTTGACCGAAAGACCTGCTTTAACGAGCGGAAGTTCATCTTCGTGTGATTTTTTAGATTCGATGACCCAGAAGTGGAAAAGTTCTGCTGAGTCAAGGAGTTTGTCCTCATAGCCCAGTTTTTCGCAGAGGTTTTCTGCCTGAGTCTTGCCGTTTTCTTCTTTTGCGAGGAGTGGGAAGTATCCCGGAACGATGCGGTCAACGAGACATGAACAAACGTCACAAGCCTCGTCGAACCAGTTGATGAAGTCTGGTCCCAGCTGCCACATTTCTGCATAGCGGAGGATGTTGATGCGAAGGTTAAGGCCGGCCTGGTCAGAAAGTTCACAAGGAATCAAAATCAATCCCTTTGAAGTGTCGCCCTTGAAGGCCTGGAAGCGTTTGTACAAGAAAGCAGTGACTTTTGCAGGGTAGTTTTTCTGTGGCTTCTGGTCGAGCGTAACAGGAACGCCGTCAATTTCTGTGTCGAAGCGGATACCAGCCTCGGTCGTGTTTGAAACGAGGAAGCGCAAATCTGGGCTTGAAGCCAATGCAATGTAGTCGTCATAGTTTGTGTACGGGTTGATTGAACGGCTTACAGAAGTGATTGCGCGTGTTTCAACGGTTGGTTTTCCGTCTTTCATGCCACGGAGAACGGTGGTGTACAGGTTGTCCTGTGCGTTCATCGCGTCAATCATGCCTTTTTCGAGCGGCTGAACGATAACGATGCTGCCGTTGAAGTCAGTTTTTTCGTTTACAATATCAATCTGCCAGTCAACGAATGCGCGAAGGAATCCGCCTTCACCAAACTGCAAGATTTTCTCTGGACGTTTTACTGTTTTAACAACGTCTTTAATTGACTTAAGAGCCATTTTGAACCTCCGGAAGTTCATTGATAAAAAAAATTTATCTAATTCTATCACTAATATCTGATTCTGTCATGTAGAAAAGAAAAAGGCAAAAAATCAAAAAAATTTTTGTAAAAAAAATATATAACTTGTAAAAATACCGACATCGATATAGAATAGGTGAAATGATGAATTCCCAAGATGGACATCGATTAGGTTTTATTCTCTCCACGATTCACGCCGGTTCCGCCCTTAAACTTTGGCATAAATTAGCGGCGCGCGCCATGCAAGATGATGGCGCGTTTTTCATCTTTCCCGGTGGCAAGCTCGACGCAAAAAATAGTCCTGAGCATCCGCGTAATGATATTTATAAATTGGTCAATTCTTCAAATATCGATGGTCTCATCAGTTGGGCGTCAAGTATAAGCGGTTCTGTCTCGCTTTCTGAACTTGAGGATTTTCACAAACAGTTTAATGCGATTCCGTTTGTCACTATCGGTCAAAAAGTTCCGGGGCATCCCTGTTCTGAATTTGACGCATATACGGGCATGAAAGATCTCGTTCAGCATTTTATCAAAGTGCACGCTGCAAAACGAATTGCGTTTATCAGGGGACCAAAAAGTCATACGTCTGCGGAAGACCGATTCCGTGGCTACAAAGATGCGCTTGTGCAGGCAGGGCTCGACCCTTCTGAAAACCAGCGGCTTATTACGGACAATTTCAGTTGGTACGATGGCGAAAAAGGCGTTATTCAGCTTGTTGAAGAACGTGGGCTTGTTCCAGGAAAAGATTTTGATGCGCTTATCGCCGCGAGTGATTTAATGACGTTTTCGGCGGTCAATTATCTAAAACAAAAGGGCTTCCGCATTCCAAAAGATGTGATTGTCGGTGGCTTTAACGATACCGAAGAATGCCGTATTTCTGTTCCCTCTTTTTCTACGGTTCACATGCCGCACGCAGAGCTTGGCGTTGATGCGTACACGAAGATTTCTAATATCCTCAACGGCATGTTGGGCGTTTCGGATACCACGTTATCTTCATATCCCATCATTCGCGAGAGTTGTGGCTGCAACTACACAAAGAGCATCCTTTCTGACGCAAAAATAAAAATCAAAAGCAAAGAGCAATTTTCCAGTGAATTGTGCCGTATATTCCGCTTGGAGCCTGAGTCAGCGCAGCTTGAAGGGCTTGTCACGGCAGTTTTTGAAGGTGACAAAAATAAATTCTACGATTTGTTTACTCAGCGCCTCACGACGTATTTTGAGAATGACGGCGAAACGCTCAATCTCTTTTCTGTTATTTCTTTGTTCCGAAACACGACTTGCCTTGAGTCTGACTACATCGAAAAAATTATTCGGCATGTGACGCTCCTGATTCCGCGTATTCAGGAACGCGTCCTTATCGAAAAAAGCTACGCTGCCGAAAAGGTGAATGCTGCCATCAGTTCTTTAAAATCTGACCTCTTGTCTGTTTTTGACAGAAAAGAACTGATTTCAGTGCTCAAAAATCGTCTTGATAAAGTTGGCATTAAAACAGTCGCGCTCGTTCTGTATGAGGACGAGACGTATTCTTGTTATGTTGGTGGTTACAATTCTGTGGGCGAGCTTCGGCAAGAAGAATTGCGTTTTCCACGTGATTTTTTTGTGCCAGAGCGATATTCATCTGATTTTGCGCATGGCACGTTCATCGTCCAGCCCTTATTCGTTGACGGCCGCTCATATGGATACATAATCTGTAATTATTCTGGCTGCAACGGCATCGTCTATGAGGACATTCGGGCTTCTGTGAGTACAACGTTGCAGAGCATTTTCCTCTTCGAGTCAACAAACGAAGCCAAGCAGGTTGCTGAGCAGGCAGAGTTCGCCAAAACAGAATTTTTTGCGAACGTCGGAAGTGATTTGTGTGATCCGCTCAAGAATCTCTCGGCTAAGGTTCGCCAAATGGAAGAGAACGTCGAGGCAGGTGTCCTTGATTCGGATATTCTTGCCGAGCAGCTTTTGTTTTTGCGGTCGCAAATTGAAGCACAGCTTGAAAAAACGGAGACGCTTGTCGATTTGACCCGTTCTCAGGTCGATGACCTTCCGATGAACAAGCGTTTGTTTGATATTCGGCAAATTTTGCCGGGAAGTGCGGCGGCTACCATTGAGCGGGATTTGCCGCTGTTATTCGGTGATTTGGAGAGGCTCAAGCGCGCTTTGCAGACGATTGCTGATTTCTCCGAAAAAGATTTATGCATTTCCGAGAAGCCGGATGGCGTTCACATTGAGTTCTACGCGAGCAAGTTCGATTGGCAAAAGCCAGAGCTGCTTCTGGCAGAAAAAATTATTCTTTTGCAGTACGGAGATGTCGAAAAATCTCAGAACTATGCGGAAGTCGTTCTTCCGTGGCCAAATCTGGCAGGATTGCCACCGGAAGACCAAAATCTTGAGAATCTTCGGCTGTTTTCGTTTAGCGAGCATATTTCAGAAGACCGTGATGTTCTTGGTCTGAAACCGACATACATTTTCTCTGAGGACGATTTTTCATCTGAGTCTAAAGACGTGCTTTTGTTCTGGGAGCCGGATTCTGCGCCTATCGATGAATGGATAAAAGTGTACGGTCTGCGTCATAAAGATGCTCTGTTCCGTGCACCGATTTTGTGCTATAGCCGTAATATGATTGGGCATAATTTCATCGATATGCTCGAGCAAAAAATCAAGACTCAGCGTGCCGCGCCTGTTCTTTTTGTCCATGCAAAGCACACGCATTACGGAACATGGGCAACAGATGCGAACAGCGTCAGCATTGCCTCAATGGCTGAGTTTGACAGTATCCTCGAAGAAATTACTCCGTCGCTTATCGTTTTTGAAGAAATAAATGATGAAAGTATTCGGAAGGTTCGCCAGAATCAAAAGACGGTGCTTGTTCCGATTATTGTGCTCCCTGATGCTATTACGACTGATGAGGAAGTTGAGCTGCTCTGCTCTCATCCGCGCATTATTCTCTGTAACCGCGGGGCTGCTGAATCAGAGCAGTTTGACGCGCGCGTTCGGGGCATCCTCGCCGGTGAGGAAATCCTTCCGCCGCATACGGGCGCACTCGTAAAAAAGGCAATCCTGTATCTAAATAGAAATGCTTCCCAGCAAATTGTCCGATGGAAACTCGCCGACACTGTGCATGTCAGCGAAGACTATCTTACAAGAATTTTCCACAAAGAGATCGGATTAAGTTTGTGGGAATATCTAAATAGGTATAGAATATATATTGCAACAAAGATGCTGCTTGAAACGAATGACACGATTTATGAGATCGCGGAGAATTCGGGTTTTCAGGATCAGGCATATTTCTGTCGGGTCTTTAAAAAAATTTATGGAATACCACCGGGCAAGATTCGTTCAAAATAATTATAAGAAAGTTCGGTTTTGTCCAATAATCCATAAGGATTTTTAATGTATAATTAACGCTCTAAGCGATAAAATAATCTATATTGAGGTTAGGTATGAACGTACAAGAAACAACTGTTCTAAAAGCTCCGAAGAAGGATCTCTGGAAAAACATCAAGAGGCACTTCTCGGTCTATGCGCTTCTTATCATTCCGGTCGTGTATTACTCTATCATGAAGTACGGTCCGGTTCTTAATGGTCAGATTGCATTTAAGGACTTCCGCTCATTGGATGGTGTATGGGGAAGCGTTTGGGTAGGATTTGAGAATTTCTCTACCTTCTTCCACGCATACTATTTCGGCGAGCTCATGCGCAACACTATTCTTTATAGTTTGGCAAAGCTCTTAGTTTCAGTTCCGCTTTCAATCATCTTGTCTGTCGCTCTCTACGAGTGTACGCATAACGTACTTCGCCGTGTTGTCCAGACACTTGCTTACTTACCGCACTTCCTTTCTTGGGTTATCATGTACGGTATCTTGCTCACCTTGCTTGCTCCTGGTGACGGTCTTGTAAACGATGTCATCAAATCTGCGGGCGGTCATCCAATTGACTTCTTGACAAACGCTGATGTCTTCCCGGTTATCGTTATCCTTTCTGACGCATGGAAGGAAATGGGTTGGGCTGCTATCATCTTCATCGCGGCTCTCATGGGCATCGATCCTTCATTGTTCGAGGCTGCAATGGTCGAGGGTGCTTCGGCTGTCCAGCGCGTTTGGTACATCACCATTCCGTCAATCAAACCGGTCATCGTCACCGTCGTTCTTCTCAAACTCGGTACTGTTCTTGATGCTGGTTTCAACCAGATGTTCATGTTGTACTCTCCGGCTGTTTATTCTGTTGCGGATATCATCGATACGTGGGTGTACCGACAGGGTCTTCTTGAAATGAAGTACGCTCTTGCTACAGCGGTTGGTATCTTCAAGGGTGTCATCGGTATGCTCCTTGTTATGATTTCTAACTCTGTCGTTAAGAAACTGACAGAATCTTCACTCTTGTAATTTTTTCGAGGCAAAATATGGAAAAACCAAAGACAGTAAAACTAACATCAGGTGACCGCGCATTTTATATCGGTGTGAACACATTCCTTGCGTTCATCGGTATTGTAATCGCTATCCCTATCATCAGTACGATTTCGTCATCTCTCACTCCGAACGGCTATATCGGAGACACATTCGATAAGTTCATCCTCATGCCCTGGAAATGGGATGCGAGTGCATACAAAGCACTTCTTGGAAACAACGGATTTATCCTTGCGTTCTGGAACTCAATCAAAATCATGGCATTCGGTGTTTTGACTTCATTGTCACTCACTGTTCCGATGGCATATTGTATGTCTGTTCAGGATTTGCCAGGTCGCAAAATTTTGAACTATTTTGTTCTTATTCCTTACCTCTTCAATATTGGTGTAATCCCGACATACTTGGTCGTTACTGGTCTTCACCTCAACAACCACTTGTGTTCAATCTTCTTGCCAGGTGCAATCGGTACCTATAACTGTTTGATTATGCGCGGCTTCTTTGAGGGCATCCCTGAGTCACTTAAAGAATCAGCTCGTATCGACGGTGCGGCTGAATGGTACGTTCTTCTTTCTATCATTCTTCCGTTGTCAAAACCGATTATCATGACAATTGGTTTGTACTATGCGGTCACCTATTGGAATGACTTCATGCACGCTTTGCTCTACTTGACCGAAGCTAACTTGCAGCCGCTTCCAATTCTTACTCGTAACATCTTGTTGGGTTCTTCAATGAATGAAACGTTGGATGTCAACGCATTCGGTAATGCTTCTGTTCAGGCTATTAAAGCTGCTTGTGTATTCCTCTCTGCTATTCCGATGATGATTGCATATCCGTTCATCCAGAAGTACTTCACAAAGGGTACAATGCTTGGCTCTGTAAAGGGCTAATACATGAACAATACAGGCGAGCCTTGTTTTGCAAGGCGCGTTTGATTGTATATACGCACGGATTTTATAATCTGGGCAAAAATTAAATCGATTTCATTTATTTTCAATAAGGAGGAAAAGAATGAAAAAGTTATTGAAGGGTCTTGTCGCTTCAGCATTAGTTTTGGCTATTGCTATGCCGGCATTCTCAGCAAAAGCAAAAACAAATAAAGATGGTACAGTAGACATCGAAATTTGGTATGGTGCAGCAGCATCAGAAGCAGGTCCGATTCCGAACGATTGGGTTGGATACAAACTCGTAAAAGATAAGCTCAAGATTAACCTTAAGCTCACAGCTCTTCCTTCATCAGAAGGCGACCAGGATACAAAAGTCAACGCGGCAGCAGCTGCAAAAGCTCTCCCGGACTTGGTTATGGTTTCAGACGCTGTTTTCCAGAAACTTGTTGAGCAGAAATTGCTCGCCCCAGTTGATGCAATGTATGCAAAAATGCCGAATCGTTCTGCAAAATTGTATGACAAAGATTCACGCGCATTCACCACTGTCAAAGGAAAATCTTACGGTCTCGCTCAGCCGGGTTCAATCGTCCGCAATGAAGGCGTTTTGATCCGCAAAGACTGGTTGGACAAACTCGGTCTCAAAGTACCGAAGACAACTGATGAATATTTCGAAGTTATGAAAGCATTCACAGAAAAAGATCCTGATGGAAACGGCAAAAACGACACCTATGGATACGGTGCATTCCTTGAGCTCGCTGCAACAAACGAAGGTCTTGGAAAACGATTGGATCCGATTTTTGGTGCTTTTGGTGTTGCTGGTACATGGAACCTCGCTTCTGTTAAGACCGCTGGTCTCAATATCAACAAACCTGAGTACTATGACGCAATGGTCTTCGTAAAGAAGATGGTTGACGCTGGTGTAATCGATCCGAACTGGATGGCTTACAAAAAGGATGACTTCCGTGCAGCTTGGAAACAGGGTCGCTTCGGTATCATGCGTGAGCAGAACGCTGCATATGCTTCACAGGCTAACTATGCTCCGTTCGATGCTAACTTCCCGGATGGTGAATGGATTGTTATCGATCCACCGGTAGGACCGAAAGGAAAGTCTTCTTGTGGTACATACACACAGGCTTATCGAACATATGTTGTTTCAGCTCAGTCTGCTAAAGACGGTAAATTGGACAAAATCGCTGAACTCCTTGAGTGGATGTCTTCAGATGAAGGCTACTATCTCCTCGGATGGGGTCAGGAAGGTGTAAACTACGTATTCGACGCTAACGGTGTTCCGACTGTGAACGGTATCCCTGATCCTTCAAAGGGCTACACAGAATCAACAATGATTCCTCTTACACAGCTCCGCAACATGGTTTACTACAATGGCGACATCGAATTGGCTGCTCGCTATCCGACTTACACAACAGCTGTTTCACACAAAGAAATGTCTGCTCTCAAGGCTCTCCGCGATATGCAGTCAAAAGCTTGGACAGCTTGTATCGGTCAGAACAAAATGCCACAGCCGAATGCTGACGTTAAACGATTCTACGAGCAGGGTGTTGTTGAGTTCATGACTGGAAAACGCGCTCTCACTCCAGAAAACTGGAAATCTTGGCTCGCTGAATTCAACAAGAACGGCGGAAAAGAATGGGAAGATTCTGGTATCAAAACTGCTAAGGAATTGCGCCTTATCAAATAGTTGATATCTTAAGTATTGACCTTTACTAAAAAACGGGCACTAGAGTAATCTAGTGTCCGTTTTTTTTGTGTACATATTGTGGATAAGTTTTGAGTTTTCCACAGAAATTGTGGAAAATGTGGGAAACTTGTGGAAAAGTCGGTGTATAGACTTTTAAAGATTTCTTCGGTAGTATTTTCACATGAAGAATGATAAAAGAAACGAGCTTGCTGTCTGTGGATTTGAGGCAGTAAAGGCACTTGTAAAGTGCAATCCGCAAAAAATTACACGCTTTTATTATACGCGCGACCGAATGATGGACTTTAAGGACTTGTTCAAGTCACTTGCTGAGCGTCGAGTTCCTTACAACAATATTCCAGAGGGCGAACTTGAAAGACTGAGCGGCACTCCGCATCATCAGGGGGTCGTTGCGATGATTCACAACGAAGAAATTCCCCATCTTACGACAGATATAACCGATGAATGGCTTCACAACAAAGAGAGCGCGATTTTGCTTGACCGTGTGGGTAACGCAAACAATCTCGGTGCGATTGTGCGAAGTGCGGCGTTCTTTGGCTTTAAAAACATTGTGATTCCGCGCGATGAAGCGCAATCGTCTGTTACGACAAGCTCGTATCGTGTGGCTCAGGGCGGCATGGAATATGTGAACGTGTATTCGATTCAGTCAATTGAAAAACTGCTCGTTTCGATGAAGGGCAAAATGGTGCGATTCGGAACGGATGTGCGTGCGACAACGCCCGTTTCTGAGATTTCTGCGCTGTGTGCTCAAAAGCAAAAGCCCGCACTCATTGTGCTTGGCAACGAAGAGCACGGAATTTCCCGGATTGTGCGCGATAATTGCGATGCATTGATTACAATTCCGTTCTCCGCGGATTTTGGCGAAAAAAAATCACAGCCGATTGAAAGCCTTAATGTAGCCCAAGCAGCTGCGATTATTCTGTATGAGGCAAGGGACATCCTGTCTTGACAAGAATTTCCGCAGGAAATTCTTGCGGTCAATTGGCTCTTCGCCGCGTCCGTGCGGCGATTTTTTTATTTTAGTCAAAGAATTCTTATCTATTCATTTCTGATTGCTTGCCTTTGGTTTGGTGGGCGGCAATAATTGAGCTGATTTCGTTGAAGTCGGAAAGCGGAAGGTCGCCGAAAATCGTGTTTTTGGTGGCACAAGTGGCGTTTCCGAATTCAGTGGCTTTTTGCGGGTCGTCGTATTGAAGAAGACCGAACAAAACGCCTGCACAGTACGCGTCACCGCTTCCGATTCGGTCAACGACATCGATGTCTTTGTACGGCTCTTCGGTGTAGAATTTGTCGTCTTTTTTTGAGTAGACGAGTGAAGTGAACGAATGCACTTTTGGGCTGATGACTTCGCGCATTGAAGAGGCGATGTAGCTGATGTTCGGGAAATCTTTGCAGAAATCGCGGTGCATGTCCTGGAGCGAGCCAGTTTTTTGGAACATGCGGCGGCAACTTTCTTCGGAAATGAAGAGAATGTCGACATACGGAAGAATTGATTTGATGGTAGTGCGTGCTGTATCTTCGTCCCACAGATTTGCGCGGTAGTTTACATCGAACGCGATTTGTGCGCCTGCCGCCTTGAATTTTTTAATCATCTCTACGGCGAGGGTGCGCGTGTTTTCGCTCAAAGCGAGCGTGATGCCCGAGGTGTAGAACATACGAGTTTTTGAGTAAATATCATCTGGAATTTCTGCTGCGGAAATCTTTGTGATTGAGGAATTTTTGCGGTCGTATACAACAGTTGGTTTTCGCGGATATGCGCCGTTTTCGTAGTAGTAAATGCCGACGCGGGCTTCGGGAGAGTCGTCGAAAATGATGTAGTCGTCGCTCACGCTTGAAGCACGGATTCGGTTTTTGATGAATGTGCCGAGCTGATTCTTAGGCAAGCGCGTGATGATTCCCGTGCGAAGCCCCAAAAGCGAAACGCCCGAAGCGACATTGAGTTCTGCGCCGCCCGCGTGTTTTTTAAAAGAGTCGCTTTTGCTGATAAGCTCGTTTACTGAAGGTGAAAGACGAAGCATGATTTCGCCAAATGTAATCAAATCAAATTCTTTGTGTTCCATGCGTTTATTTTATCTTTTTATTGATGTGTGAACAAGGGGAAATGAGCGCTTAGATTCGCTAAAAAAACGCTTTTATCTGTCGATAATAAAAATATGAGTGAAAAGGGAAAGAAGTCAAAAAAGAAAACAGGGCTTGGTCTTGCCATCTGGATTCTGATGTTTTTGATAATTTTGATTGTTTTTTTAGTCAAACAAGAAGAAATAAAAGAGAATTTTGACAAATCGGGTGCGACGGCGCTCATCGAAAAGAAAATCGGAAAGGAACTCTCTGACAAAAAACAGCCGCAAAAGACGGACGATTCAGAGGAGACGATTATCGATTTGACGAAGAATTTCAAAAAAAGCGAGCCTGTTGAACGAGCAGAGCCTGCGCAAAAGACCGTGCCAAGCCCGAAATCTGAGGAAAAAAAACCCGAGGTGGCGTTAAAGACCGTCGAGACTCAGAACTCTGCGCCTGTAAAGAGCGCACCAGCTGCTTCTGAGACGAACGAGAAAGCGCCAGAAACGGCGCAAACGCAGAAGACAGAGAGTACGACTGCAAAATCTCAGCAAACGCAAGCTCAAAAAGAACAGACTGCTCCCGCTCAGCCGACTCAGACGAAGCCAGTTGTCGCGCAAAAGACAGAAACGCCTGTTCCGAGTCCTGCGCCTGTTGCAAATACGATAAAGGCAAAAATCTGTTTTGTTGCGATTGACAGCGATGGTCCCGTCGTGCGAAAAGAAGTCACCCGAAGCGTTGAAAAAGATTCTCCGATGGGTGACGCGCTCAGAATGTTGCTTGCCGGGCCGAGCGCAACAGAGGCAAAAACGGGCTGCCGTTCATTGATTCCCGAGGGCACGCGTTTGTTGGGCGCGAGCGTAAAAAACGGCATTGCGACACTTAATTTTAGCGAAGAATTTCAGTTCAATCAGTTTGGGGCGGAAGGTTCGCTCGCGCAACTCATGCAGGTCGTGTATACGGCGACAAATTTTAGCACAGTGAAGGGCGTTCAGATTTTGATTGAAGGGCAAAAGCGAGACTACCTCACCGAAGGCGTGTGGATTGGCAGTCCGCTCAACAGAAACAGCTTCTAATTCCAAACAATTCCTAAAATCACTCGAACGAATTAAGAATTGCGTTGAAGTATTTTTTATTTGGTTCGTATGCACCCGCAAAAACGGTGAGTGTGTACAATCCGACCGTTTTTGTGTCTATTTCACGCAAAAATTTGAAATCATACGTGTAGGTATCGCTCTCAGCATGGTATGAAACCTGCGTAAACAGCGTGCCCGTCGTTTTTGCTTCGATTTTTTGATTTACCCAATTCGGATACACAAACTCCGTGCCCAAAAGCAAACGCCGTTTTAACACATCAATTTGCCCTTCCATTGGTGAGGTGACTTCATTTACCGTAAAGACCGAAAGATTTCCGAGCGTGTAAAAATTTTCAGCGGCGGCGTTCCATGAAGAATCGAGCGTTGCTTTGAGTTCTGCGGAATTTTCGGTCGCTTTGTAAGAAATGGCGACGGGCTTTGCTTTTTTGTCTTTTTTGAATTTGTGGTTTTTGTCGGTGAATTTCTCATCGATTCCCATAAATTTAGCGAAACTCTGATCTTCGGCAGAAATGAGCTGCCCCGCCGTTACAATTTGCAGGACGGTCTTTTTGTCAACAGAGACAATTTTTTCGAGATTGAAAATCGGAATGAGCGGATTGAAATAGAGCGTGACGTTTCCGCCAAACTGCTCATAATCCTGATACTCCGACTTTGGCGCAGTGACTTCGCCCGCATTTTGTCGGCGTTTTGTCATTTCGTAGATAAAATCGTGAATATAGTTGACCAAATCAGTGTCTTCGGGCGTAATTGCCGAAAGAATTCGCTCGCCAGTCAGTTCAAGATTTTCTTTTTTTGAGTCAATCGTAAAAAGAATGTAAATTGATTTTTCGGGTTTTGCGTCTTTTTTTGTTTTAACCGCCGGTGCGTAATATCGCAAACCGTACGTCGATTCATCATAGTAGACGATTCCAATGTAAGATTCGCGCTCAAAACTCGTGTCGCGATAATACACGTACTGCCCCGAGAAATCAGGCACAGACGGCGTAATTGCGGGAAGAGCGAAGAAAATTGAAAACTGAAAGAGGAAAATTGAAAATGAAATGAGTGATTTTTTGAAACGATTCATGGAATTTCTCCGGGGGCGTTACGGGGGATTCCCCCGTAGAGTGGGGAGCGACCAACGAAGTGGGCGCGAGGGGAGAGACTTCTCCCCTTTATTTTATCCGTTTAAGCGGGCAAGTTCTGCTTTGATGAAATCTTCTGCCTTGCTCGCCGCTTCCGTTGCAGGAACAAGTTCAGCTTCGCTGGCACTGCGGGGCTTGAATTCCACGTTCGGGAGATTTTTGTCGCCAACGGTGATTCGAAGCGGGATTCCCATAAGCTCCATGTCGGCGAATTTAACGCCTGGTCGCTCGGCACGGTCGTCAAGAAGCACTTCGATTCCTGCTTTTTTGAGCGCGTCGTAGATTTTGTCGGCCTCTTCCTTCATTGCGCCCTCGTATTTGATTGGCACAATGCAGACTTGGAACGGAGCGACCGTCATCGGCCAGATAATGCCTTTTTCGTCGTTGTTTTTTTCGATGATTGAGGCAAGCGTGCGGTCAACACCGATTCCGTAGCAGCCCATCGTCGGCTCAGTAGGCTTTCCGTTCTGACCGAGGAAGGTGACATGCATTGATTTGGTGTATTTGTGACCGAGCTTGAAAATGTGACCGAGTTCGTTGCCCTTTTTCTGATAGAAGACTCCGCCACAGCACGCGCATTTGTCGCCTTCTTTGACCGTGCGCACGTCCGCGTTGATGTACGGCGTAAAATCTCGGAGCGGCTCGACATGCCTTACATGGTAGCCGTCTTTTCCCGCGCCAGTGATTGCGTCGTGCATTTGGGCAACACCGTCTTTTACGACAGAATAATCAACGACGAGCGGGCAAAGGGAGGTCATCGGACCGACGAATCCGTGACCTGCCTGCGCCCATTCGACAATTTCTTCGTCTTCTGCAAGAACGACTTCGCTTGCTTTGAGCGTGGCGGCAAGTTTTGCTTCGTTTACGTCCAAATCAGAGCGGATACAAACGCACACATAACTGACCGGGAAGTAATCGCCCGCGCTTTCTTTGACACGCTTCCATTTTTTAGCGGCTTCGACACCTTCAAAATCCAAAGAAGAATTGATGACACGGTAAATGAGGCACTTTATGAACATTTTCGGCGACTCGTCGAAGAATTTTTCCATGTCCTCGATTGAGAACACGTTCGGAGTCTCGACCATTTCAAGAGCTTTGTCTGTAGCGGAAACCTTTTCGCCCTTTTTGTTCGTTGAATCGTCTGGAGCGCATTCAGCCTTTTCGACATTGGCGGCGTAACCGCATTTTTCGTTCGGGCAGATAATGAGCGTGTCATCTCCAATCGGGCTTTCGACCATGAATTCCTCAGAGCCGCTTCCGCCCATTGCGCCTGAGTCAGCCTTTACGGGAATGATTTTCAAGCCCAATCGCTTGAAGATGCGGAAATATGCTTTTTCGTAGGCTTTGTATGATTCGTCCAAAGATTCATCATCGGCGTTCATCGTGTATGCGTCCATCATGATGAATTCGCGCCCGCGCATTACGCCGTATCGTGGACGGATTTCATCGCGGTATTTGGTGTTGATTTGATAGAGGTTTACGGGAAGCTGCTTATATGAGTCAAGCGCGTCGCGCACGATGGCGGTGTAGGCTTCTTCGGCAGTGGGCGAGACAACCATGTCCTGCTCGGCACGGTTTTTTGCTTTGAGCATTTGCGGGCCCATTGTTTCCCAGCGGCCGCTTTCCTTCCAGATTTCTCCCGGAACGATGACCGTTGATTTGAATTCAAGTGCGCCAGAAGCGTCAAGCTCCTCGCGGATAATATTTTCAAGTTTATAAAGAGAGCGCACACCCAGCGGAAGATATGTGTAAAGACCGTTTCCCAGTTTGCGTGTGATTCCTGCCCTGAGCATGAGTTTGTGGCTCGCGATGACAGCCTCGCTCGGAGCCTCGCGGAGCGTTGAAATATAGAATTGTGATGCTTTCATGCTGTTATTTTATTGAAAAAACGGCATTTACTCAATAAAGAGAAAACCGCCCCAAAGGGCGGCAGTGTTCCTTACATTGTCAGATTCAAATGTCGTGGCAGACCGTCGACCATAATCGGGCTAAGTTCAGCCTGAATGAGCGGGTGAATGTAGTGGATTAAATCCTGCGTAACGTAATCGTCATCGGTAATCCACTCGAGGGGGATTTTCTTTTCGATGTTTGCGATTTTGCTTACATCCGCAGTTTCGGTGATGCACATGTACGGGTCGTCAGAAACGCGCTTAAGGACGACGACTTTGCCCGTTTCGCCCTCGAATGCCGCTTTGACCGCCGCACCGCCGACATTGTATGCCTCGGTGATGTCTGTTCGGCTTGACATGTGAGCCGCGCAGCGCTGGAGCGTAGAAAGCTCGATTGCACGCGCCTTTGTGCCAAGCTCCGCGGTGATTTTGTTCGCGAGGAATTTTGCCGTACCGCTCATTTGCTTGTGACCGAACGCATCGACGAATTCAACGTGCTCAGCCAATTCGAACACGAAGCGACCGTCCGCAACGCGCACACCTTCCGAGACAGCCACAACGATTGATTTGCCCGTTTTTGAAAGCTCTTTAACGCGCGCGATGAAATGGTCGACATCAAAGACTTTTTCTGGAAGATAAATCAAATCAACGCCTTCGCAGTCGTCAGATTTTGCGAGAGCCGCCGCCGCTGTAAGCCAACCTGCGTTACGACCCATGATTTCGACGACAGAGATGGTGGGGTAGTCGTAGACATGACCGTCACGGATGATTTCCTTCATGGTTGCCGCGATGAATTTTGCCGCTGAGCCGTAACCCGGAGTGTGGTCAGTGATTGCCAAGTCGTTGTCGATTGTTTTTGGAACGCCCATGAAACGAATGTCGCTGTTTACGGTTTTGGCGTATTTTGTGAGTTTGTCGATGGTGTCCATTGAGTCGTTGCCACCAATGTAGAAGAAGAATTTGATGTCGAGTTTTTTGAGGATTTCAAAGATTTTTTCGTAGGTTGCCTTGTCTTTTTCGACATCGGGGAGCTTGAATCGACATGAACCGAGTGCTGATGAAGGCGTTCGTTTAAGCAAGTCGATTGCCATTGGTGAATTGAGTTTGTCGGTCAAATCGACATATTTTTCGTCGAGAAGACCTTTGATGCCGTTGCACATACCGTAGATTTTTTTGGCTCCGCGGTCGAGTGCGGTCTTGAATACACCTGCCAAACTTGAGTTAATGACAGCGGTAGGACCACCTGACTGTCCGACGATTACGTTTCCGTTCATGTAATTGCTCCAATAAAAAAATGAGGCTATTTGAATCGGATTCAAATAGTTCCGAATATCTTATTTTACCACGAATTCACAGAAAGACAAAGGAAAAAGAAACAAAAAAGGACGGCACCGCTTGCTACAGTGCCGCCCAACTTCCGCATAGCCTGAAGGACTGGCAATCTGCGGAAGGTTTTTGAAAAGTTACTCATTCCCAAAACGTGTGTAGAATTGGGAATGACGAGGAAACGGGTTAGTTAGCGGTAACAACCGTAATGCCTGTTATATCAATTCCACCTGCTCCTGCACCACCGCGTGAGAAACCTGCGATGACTTTTGTTCCTGCGGCGACAGTCGCCTCAATATCAAAAGTATCGTTGCCTGTCTTCAAGGCAACTGAATCGTGCACGGCAAGAATTTTATTGTCAGCATTATCAAGAAGCACAACTATGCCTGAATCTGCGGTCGCAGAGTTTGAGTTTTTTGCTAGTATAGAAAATGTGACTTTTAAATTTCCGCTAGAAGCAAGTTTTGAGGTATCGATGCCAACATAGCGGTCGAGAGTTTCTGAAAGTGTTTCACCTACACTTGTTGTTGCAAAGGTAGCTGTCGTTCCACCGTTGTAGTTGATGTTGTTAGTATCTTTTCGAAGACGCATACCATTTTTAGCGGTTGCGTTAAAAATGAGCGGAACTGTGTCTGACGGGAAAGTTGTCAAATCCAAGCTAAGTGCAGGTGTTTTGTCGGTATTACCGATATATGAGTCGGCAGAAACTGCTTCTCCATCTGTCAAAGCCAAGAAATCAGCGGTGAAGTTTACGCTTGAAGGCGTGTCACCTGCCACTGTCTTTGTGATTGATGCTTCGCTGATGGTAAAGTCACCTTCATTGAATATGAGCGTACCTGCGGTGAGAGCGTCGTAGAATTTGCCGATGAATGTTGAAATTGCACCGTCCCAAATAGTTGAGCCGTATGTTACCCATGTTGCGCCGTTGAGTGTGAAGACAATCGTAGAATCGCTCTTGTTGAGGGCGATAGTGATTGCGACTTCGCTACCTGTTTGGTCGCTGTTGTAATCGAGCCCTTCGCCGACCGTTGCACCCTCTGAACTTGGGAATGCATTTTTTTCTGCGAGTGTTGAGCCTTCCTCTGTGTTGTTCCAGGGGTCAAGATTCGGAATGGTAATAATGTAGTTATCCGCTGTGGTCAAAATTTTTGTAGTCCAGTCGTTTGTGCCGGCTGCAATTGTTGTTTTGAGCGAGACAGTGACAGATGTCGCATCGCTTACGTCGAATGCCGAAATCGTTGATTTCGTTGTTGCGCTCGGAGTGATTGTGTTTCCGCTCACAGTCCATGCGACTGTTCCTGTATCGCCAGTGCTGTCATCCTCATTTGCTTTTTCACTTCCTGAACCTGTGTCCGAATTGTCAACAACTCCTTCTTGTTTGCTGTCTGTGTTACCATCGCCACCGTCATCGTCAGAGCATGACAGGAACAATCCGCCGAACAAAAGTGCGCCCGCAGCAAGCAAAGCAGCAATTTTTCCAGTTTTCTTCATCATTTTGTATGCCTCCTTTTTTGCATTTGATGAATTAGTAAATTTACGATTATTCACTATTAAATAAGAGTAAATTTATGAATTAGTAAGTACATAATAACCATAAATATACGGATTGTCAAATTTAGAGTCATAAATTTACATAAAATAGTTACATGGGCTTCAAGGAAAATCTGAAAGACGAAATTACCTATCAGGGGTTATTGTTAAAAGAAGTTGCTTTAGAAGCAGGATTGAACCAAAAGAGTCTCAACAATTATCTTCGTGAGAATTCTTCTATTCCTTCTGCTGATATTGCTGTTCGGATTGCGAAAGTGCTTGGAGTTTCTGTTGAATATCTTGTGACTGGGAAAAAAGATGCTGCGCCGCAGTATTACGTGCATTATTCTGCGGAAATCCGCCAGCTCGCTGACAAACTGTCAAAAATGTCTGCCCGTGACCGAAAACTCGCCGCCGCGCTGATAAACGCAATGGACGATGAGTAAAAAAAATCCCCGCATCAAGCACTTTCGTTTTTGTGCTTGTTTGGATGCGGGGTAAAAGATAGCCGAGAATTTCGCTTGCGAAATTCTCGTTGAGTAAAAACCGCAAGGAGGCGGTTTTTACGACGGCTGCTTACCGATGTAAGCGAGGATACCGCCGTCAACATACAAGATGTGACCGTTTACTGCGTTTGACGCGTCAGATGCCAAGAATACCGCCGGTCCTGCGAGTTCTTCTGGGTCGAGCCAGCGTCCTGCCGGAGTCTTAGCGCAGATGAACTGATCGAACGGATGGCGTGAACCATCTGGCTGCTTTTCGCGAAGCGGAGCTGTCTGCGGAGTTGCGATGTAGCCCGGTCCAATGCCATTACACTGGATGTTGTTTCCGCCGTACTCAGAACAGATGTTGCGTGTGAGCATTTTGAGACCGCCCTTAGCTGCTGCGTATGCAGAAACTGTCTCGCGACCAAGCTCAGACATCATTGAACAGATGTTGATGATTTTTCCGTGGCCTTTTTTAATCATGCCCGGGAGAACTGCCTTTGAAACGATGAACGGAGCGTTCAAGTCAACGTCGATAACCTGGCGGAATTCCTCAGCCTTCATTTCAAGCATTGGGATTCGTTTGATGATACCAGCATTGTTTACGAGAATATCGACTGTGCCGACATCTTTTTCAATCTGTTTGACTGTTTCCTGAACAGCAGCTTCGTCTGTGACGTCACAGATATAGCCGTGAACATCAGTGATTCCTGCTTCTTTGTAATTCTTCAAGCCGTTATCAAGCTGTTCCTGTCCGCGATCGTTAAAAACGATTTTTGCACCTGCTGCAGCAAATGCCTTTGCGATAGCGAAACCGATGCCGTATGAAGCACCTGTTACCCACGCAATTTTACCAGTAAGGTCAAAATCTTTCATTTTGAATTCTGCCATTCTGAAAGTCCTCCAAAAATATATTTCGATTGTTTAAAGGATATTAAACAAATCTTTTAAGGTCAATAAGGCTAACGAAGATAAATCAACAAAAACAAGGGTTAATTTTCGTTACGTTTTTCGCCGAGGTTCAGCTCGCCTGCCTCCTTGAACAAGGTGACTGGATTCAAGATGAACATCGGAGCTTCGTTATACATGAGCGTTGTCGCGATAAACTCGCTTGGAATCGGGCACTGCGCGTCTTTGGCAGGCTCTTCCTCGAAAATCTGAACGACATCTTGCACTGAGTCGGCGACAAGCCCGTACAGCGTGATGTGGTTCTCATCGTTCTCGCGCGGTGAGGGCACTTCCACGACGATGATTTTCGTGCGCTTGTCGATTTCTTGTTCCGCGAGCTGAAAGCGTTTTCTGAAATTGACGATGGTGATTCCCTGTTCGCGTGAATAAATCAGCCCTTCGATGTACGGCAGCGCGCACGGAACTGCCGTCGGGCTTGAGAAATTCAACACCTCAAGCACTGAGTCCACATTAAGAGCATACACCGTGTTGTCAACCGTAAACGTCAAATAGTTCGTAATCATACCGATAAACCTTCATTTGTCACTAATGCGCCACACGAGGTGGCGTAAAAGAAAAGAGAGAATTTGCTTGCAAATTCTCGTTGGAATCCAAAAATCCACGGATGGATTTTTGGTTCCTAGAACTCTTCAAAATCAGCGTCGTTGATTAAGTCGGCGGTTGTCTTTCGCTTGACGGTGCCGCTTACGGGCGCTGATGAAACGGTCGGCTTCGGAGCGGGGGCAGGAGTTGCAGGAGCGCTCTCGGCTTTTGGCTTTTGCGCAGGTTCTGCTACCTTTTCCTTCTCTTTTTGAGCCGCCGGTTTGTTTATCTTCTTTGGCAGCGGTTTTGCCGGCTTTTCGTCCTGTTTTGCGGCTTGGGTTGCCTGTGCTTTTTTGGCTTCTTCAACTGCCGCGTGCGCAATCGGCGAGACGACGAAATTTTCGTTTACGCTGTCACCCGTTTTGAAGAACGCGATTGTCTGGACGAGGCGCTGCGCTTCTGCGCTCAGCTCTTCTGCCATTGCCGCCATTTGTTCCGCCGCACTTGCGTTTTGCTGAACAACGCTGTCCATCTGAATGATTGCCGTAGAAACCTGACGCGCGCCGTTGTCCTGCTCTCGGCTTGCCGTTGCGATTTCCTCGACGAGCTGAGACGTGTTCTCAATGCTCGGAACGACTTCCTTGATGAGATTTCCGGCGTTTTCTGCTGTTTCGAGTGTTTTTGCAGAAAGCGTGCTGATTTCGCCCGCCGCCGCTTGGGTGCGCTCCGCGAGTTTTCGGACTTCGCCCGCAACGACCGCAAAGCCTTTGCCTGCTTCACCGGCACGAGCCGCTTCGATTGCCGCATTGAGCGCGAGCATGTTTGTTTGACCCGCGATGTCTTCAATGACGGAGATTTTTTCGGCGATGGTCTCGACGGCACTGACTGCTTCCTGAACGGCTGCCCCGCCCTGTTCGCCTTTTGCCGCCGCCATGTTCGCGATTTCGCTCGTTTTTGCCGCGTTGTCGGCAGTCTGACGGATATTGCTCGTCATCTGCTCCATAGTTGCGCTCATCTCTTCGGTTGAAGCCGCCTGCTCGCTCGCGCCTGACGAAACCGCCTGGCTTGAAGAAGAAAGCTGCTCGCCGCCAGAACGGACTTGCATTGCCGTTTCGCGCACGTTTTCGATGGTTCTGGTGAGCGAAGAAACCATGTCGAAGAGCGCGTGGCTCATCTTTCCAAGCTCGTCTTTTCGGTTGATTAATGTTTCGTCTTTTTCGACGGTTAAATCGCCGTCAGCAACGGAGCGCAGGATTGCGAAAATGCTGTTGATGGGGCGCGCGATTGAAGACGCATACATGAACGCAACGATGATTGCCGCGATGATGATGACAATCGTAAAGATAGTGAGGAGCGTTTTCATCATGTTGATTGCGTCGTCAAAATCGGCAGATGGCGCATTGATTGCGATTGCCCAGTTTGAAGAAGCGAGCGACGTGTAGGCGATGTAGTACGGCTTGTTGTAAATCTTGATGATTTCTGAACCGTTCTCGCCGTTCATCATCTTTTTTGAGATGTTTGCGAGCGAGATGTATGATTTTTCGGTGGTTTTGGCGAGATTTTCGAATGTCTCGGAATTCTGCACGTATTCTTCGTTTTGCGCGTAGATAATAGCGCCGCTCTCTTTGTTGATGATGAACGGTTTGCCCGTTTTGCCGACTTTGACGTCAGCTGCAAAATTCTTGAGGATTTCGGTTGAAATACACGCCGCAAGCACGCCCTTTATTTTGCCGTTGTAGTCATAGACCGGAACTGACGCGTAAATCGACGGCTCTCCGCGCGCGCTGATAATCGGACCGCTGATGGTGGACTTGCCCTTTTTTGCCTCTTGGAAATATTCCCGGTTCTGGACTTCCCGCACAACTCCGTCCGAGGTGAACGCATGCCCGTCCATATCGGAGAGAATAAAGTATTTTGCCGCCGCTCCGACATTTGATATGTAGTCGGCTATTTGCGGGGCTTTTTCCGTAACGCTTCCGCTGGTTTTGAGGACAGGGAATTCGGCGATTGTGCGCAGTGCGACCAAGTCGGACTGCAAGGTGACGTCGGCGTAATTTGCCACGTTGTCAACGAGCGTCTTCATGTTGGTGAGCGATTGTTCGTCAACGCCTTTTTTGGTGATTCTGAGCGAAATCGCAGAAAGTGTGACACCAGTGACGATAATGACGACTGAGACGAAAATAGTCATTGCGGTGCGAATGCTTTTCATAAATGCTCCTCATTGCGCGAGAAATCCCGCGCTGTTTGGCTTAGCCAATAATCTTTTTGACGACAGCAATCAGTTTTTCGGAAGTGAACGGCTTTACAATCCAGCCCGTCGCGCCAGATGCCTTTCCTTCTTCCATTTTTGACTGCTGATTTTCCGTCGTGAGTGCGATAATCGGCGTGAATTTGTAGCCGTCGGTCGCTCTCAGCTGCTTTGTAAGCTCGATGCCGTCCATGTTCGGCATGTTGATGTCCGTGATGACGAGATTGAATTTGTCGGCTTTTGCTTTTGCCAGTGCGTCTACGCCGTCAATAGCTTCGACAATTTCATATCCCTCCTGACCGAGAATGAACGAAATACTTTTTCGGATTGAGTTTGAGTCGTCGACTGCGAGAATTTTTTTAGACATGTGTTTTACCTCCACTGTTTTGTTTTTGCGTTATTGAGCATCTCTCCGGCGATGTTCTGAAGCGGGACAATTTTGTCGACAGCGCCCGCTTTCACAGCTTCGCATGGCATTCCATATACAATACACGTCGCTTCGTCTTGGGCGATGTTGTACGCCCCGGCGTCGTGCATTTCCTTCATTCCTTTTGCGCCATCGTCGCCCATACCTGTCATTATAACGCCAATAGCGTTTTTTCCAGCGTAACGGGCTGCCGAACGGAACAGAACGTCCACCGACGGGCGATGGCGGGAAACTAAAGGACCGTCTTTTATTTCAACATAATATTCTTTTCCTTCGCGTTTGAGCAGAAGATGATGATTTCCCGGAGCGATGAGCGCCTGCCCGCGCTGCACAATATCGCCGTCCTCGGCTTCACGGACTGAGATTTTGCAGAGTCCGTCGAGTCGTTGCGCGAATGAGGCAGTGAAATGCTCCGGCATATGTTGAACGATGACCAAGCCCGGTGAGTCTGCCGGAAGCATGGTCAAGAAATCTTTGAGCGCTTCGGTGCCGCCCGTACTCGCCCCGACGACGACAACCGTGTCAGTGGTGTCGATGGGCGCGAGTGACGGATTCGGCTTTTCGAGGATGACGTCGGCTGAGAGTTTCGGTTGCGGACCGTCTGGACGCGCGGCGTGAATCGATTCTCGTGCTTTTGGCTTTGTTTCAACTGGCTCCAATTCTTGCAATTCTCCTACGTCCTCGTTTTGCACAGGAGCCGGCTGCTTGAAGCGGGGAGAGTCTGCATAGGATGAGTGCAATCGTGCCTGTGACGGCGTGAGTTGTTTTATCTTTCCGTTGCAGAGATTTGCCGCGCGGACAACATCTGCAAAGCGCGTTTTTGATTCTTCGAAGAATTTCTTTGTGCCGACTGATGGCTTTAAGATGATTGCCGCCGCGCCGAGTTCAAGCGCCTTGTATGACTCGGGTGAGCCTTTTTCGACCAATGATGAGCAGATGACGCAGGGAATCGGGTCGACCGTTTCGTTCATTTTGCGCAAGAACGTGAGACCGTCCATGCGCGACATTTCGATGTCGAGGATGATGACATCCGGGCGCTCGATTTGAATTTTTCGCACGCCGATAATCGGGTCGGGGGCTGAGCCGATAACCTGAATGTCGGGAATGCCGCTCAAAACTTCGGTGATTGTCTGCCGAGCCAGTGCTGAGTCGTCTATGATTAAAACTTTGATTGGCGTTTCGTTCATCTCGTTTTCCTTTATATCTTCTTAAAGCTTGTCGGACCGACAGTCTTTAAGGGCAAGTCCATTCCGAAAATGGTTTCTGAATGACCGAGGAATAAATAGCCGCCTGTAACAAGGTGACTGACCAGTTTGCGAATGACCGCTTCTTGCGTGGGCTTGTCGAAATAGATGAGCACGTTGCGGCAGAAGATGATGTGTTTTTCTGACTGCACGGGATACGATGCGTCCATGAAATTGAGCCGCTGGAACGAGACCTTTTCGCGCAGCGCTGGTTTGACACGCACGAGCGGATTTTCTTTATCTTTGCTTTTGAGGAAGTATTTCTTTTTTAAGTCCATCGACAAATCGGCGACGCTTTCCATAGGATACACGGCGTTCATCGCCTTGCCGAGCACGTTTGAGGAAATGTCGGTGGCAAGAATGGAATAATCGCGCACCTTTCCCGGATTTTTGAGCATGTATTCCTGCATGACGATGGAGAGCGTGTACGGCTCTTCGCCGCTTGAGCAGCCCGCAGACCAAATGTCAATCGTGTTGTATCCGAGTTCCAAAAGCTCGGGGATTGCTTTGTCTGTCATGCAGTCGAAATGCTGTTTTTCGCGGAAGAAATTGGTGAGGTTCGTCGTGATGACGTTAATCATGAGCGCGATTTCCTCGTCACTCTGCGGCCCGCCCGCAAATACGTAGGAAATGTAGTCGTCAAAATTCGACATGTTCAGGGCTTTGAGACGCGAGAGCAGGCGCGATTGCACCATGACGAGCTTTTGTTCAGGCATCTTGATACCGACGTTTGTTTGAATGAAGTCGGCGATGGCGTTGAACTGCGCCTTTGAAAGCTCCGGCTGGGTTGCGAGGAAAATCTTTTTTTCTTCGGAGGTGAACACGTCTTTTGCCATGATTAGTCCTTTGTTGCCTTATGCAAGAGTTCCGTGAGATTGAGTACGTCGAGGATGAGCGCGACCGAGCCGTCTCCGAGAATCGTTGAGCCGTTGATGCCCGCGCAGTTATCGTAGAGGCGACCGATTGGCTTGATGACCGTTTGGTTGCTTCCGAGGATTTTGTCGAAAATGAGACCGATGACTTTGTCGTTGTCGTACACGGCGACAATTTCTTGCTTGGCGCTGAACGGCGCGTTGACCTTAAAGAATTTGCGCAAGTTGATGCACGGGAGCGGCTTTCCGTGAAGCTCCGTCGTGATGATTAAATCGTCTTTTTGAGACTCGTCCGCTTTGTACTGCATACACTCGGCGATGGTGTTGAGCGGCACGATGTAGCGCGTGTCGCTGATAGTGGTGAGCATGCCGTCGATGATGGCGAGTGTGAGCGGAATTTTGAGGATAAAACTCGTGCCCTTGCCTTTCTCAGTTTCGATTGAGACAGAGCCGCCGAGCGCGGAAATGTCTTTTTTGACGACATCAAGACCAACGCCGCGACCGCTGATTGAGCTGACCTGTTTTGCCGTTGAGAAGCCCGGCTGGAAGATGAGATTGTAGATTTCTGAGTCGGTCAGATTATCTTCGGCTTTGATAAGCTCCTTTTGGATGCCCTTTGCACGGATTGCGTCCTTGTCGAGACCTTTGCCGTTGTCAGTGATTGAGATGAGAATGAACGCGCCGACGTGCTTTGCCGAGAGCGTGACGCGCCCCATCGGATTTTTGCCCGCCTCGCTGCGTTCTTCGGGCGACTCGATGCCGTGGTCGACTGAGTTGCGGATTAAGTGCAAGAGCGGATCATTGAGCTTTTCGACGACTGTTTTGTCGAGCTCGGTTTCCGCGCCTTCGGTAATCAGTTCGATGTTTTTTTTGAGCTGCCCTGCCAAATCGTGCACGGTGCGGCGGAAGCGCGAGAAGAGCGTGTTGATTGGCACCATGCGCAAGCCCATCGACACGTCGCGGAGCATGACAGAAATTCTGCCGCATTTTTCGCTCATGTTTTTGAATGTGGCGTTGTCCGTTTTAATTGCCTGCTGCTCAAGCTGCGCGTTGAACGTAACGAGTTCGCCGACCAAATCGACGAGCTGGTCGAGCTTTTGCGAGCTGATGCGCACCGTTTGCTGGCTTGCCGCAACATTTTGCGGAATCGCACGCCCTGTTTCGGAAAGCGATTTTAAGTGCTGCTGTTCTGCGAGCGCTGACTGAACGCGGTCTTCGGAAATGAGGTTTTTGTCGACGAGAATCGTGCCGATAAGTTTTTTTTCGTCGATGATTTTGTCGATGTCTTCGCGGGCGACTTCATGGCGCGCGATGAGAATTTCGCCGATTTTGTTGTTTTCGCCGGGGAGCAGGTCAATCTTTTCGACTTCGATTTTGGTGTCCTGATCGACGAAAATGAACACGTCCTGAATGTCGTTCTCGGTCTTTGTGGTGGTGAGGATGATGTCCCATGAGAAATAGCACAGCTCGCTGTCCATCTCGGAAAGCGGCGGAAGCTCGTTGTAGAACGGAACGACGGTTGCCTGACCGAGTTCGGTGAGCTCTTTGATGAGCAATTCCGGGCGCGTGCCGTTCTGCATGATTGTCTTTGACGGTCGGAATTTGATTCGCCACGTGTTGCTCGGCGCGGTGTCTTCAGTTTTTTGCGCCTGCGCTTTTTTTGCAATCGTGCTCGCTGAGTCCGCAGAGCTGCCGCCGTGCTTTGAGATGTAGACTTTGAATTCGAGGATGAGATTTTCTGACGCTTTTTTAATGTCGTCGGAAACTTCCGTGCCCGCTCCGAGCATGACGCGGATATGGTCGCGCGCCTTGAGCGTAAGGTCGATTAAGTCAGGCTCAACAGGAATGATGCCGTTGCGCACCTGGTCAAGCGCGGACTCGACTTCGTGCGTGAACGCGGAAATGTCGTTGTAGCCGAACATTGCCGCCGAGCCTTTTATTGTGTGCATGGCGCGGAACACGGCGGAAATTGTTTCGGCGTCAGTGGGATTGTCGCTCAGCGTGAGGAGCTGTTCTTCGAGATTGTCGAGCAGTTCGTTTGCTTCATCAAAAAATACGGAGCTCAATTGCTCAAGCATATTACTCACCCCCTTCTTCTGGGAGCGCGTATTTTTCGATGAAAATACTGCTCGCCGATATGAATTCTGCGATTGAGTTCGGAATCTCGCCCGTTATGAAAAATTCTTTGTGCGTCTTTTCGGCTTCTTTTTTTGCCGAGACGATGATTTGAATGCCCGTGATGTCGATGTCCTCGATTTCGGAAATGTCGAGGAGAACCTTGTCCTTTTTAAAAGCAGAGAGGAGTTCGTCACGCAAAGAATGAGCTTGTTCGATGCCGGCGGTTCCATGCCATTTTACGGTAATAGAATCTGATTTTTTTGCAGCCATGTTGTGAAAACTCCTGACAATTTTGTGAATTACTGATTTTTATTGAGAAAATCATCATTCCATATTAGAATATTTTAAGCTACTTTAATGGAGTCGTCAAATGAAAGAAACAAACACATCAGAAGAATTATTTTTTTCTTTTAATCTTGGTGAGGGCATGTTCTCTGTTCCGGTCGCGCACGTCAAAGAGGTGTTTGATTTCACATCGCTCACGCCCGTTCCCAATTCGCTCCCGTATCTCAAGGGAGTCATGAATATCCGCGGCTCGGTCGTCTCCATCGTCGATTTGCGCAAATTGTTCGGATTCCAGCCGAGTGACGATTTTTCGGGCACGTCAGTCATCGACTTGGAGCTTCCGCAAGATGATGACAAGCCGTTCGAGTTTTCTATCATTGCCGACAGTGTTGATGTCGTGAGCAATCTTACGATGATTCCCGCTGATTCTGTCTCGTACGGTATTCCCGAGCAGCAGCGGCATTTCGTCAAATCAGTTGCCCGCCGCGGAGATATGTTCATTCTCGTGCTCGATTTGGAAAAAATCATTTCGTTCATTGAGTCTGATGTTGAGGCAGCGAAGTCAATGGATATTCTTGCGCTGTAAAATAGTGCGATTTGTGTGCGTGCGTTAATCGTCGGGGAACAAATTCTTTACTTCGGCGATTTTGATTGTTTCGATGTATGATTCTTCTTTTTTTTGCAGGCTGTCGCCCTCAAAATTGCCGTTATTGATGTATTTCATGTAGACCTTCGCGGTCTCGGGGTCAAAAAAGATTTTTCGGGGCAAGTTTCCGCCCGTGTTCGACTTGATGACGGGGATATGCAGGTGCTCAAGGTAGTCAAACGCGAATTTGATGTTCACTTCGCCCACCTGTGCGCCCGTGTTTGCTGGCTGATTGAATACGTTGCTTCCACCGAATACTTTTGCCTGGAGATTTTTGATAGAAGCGCCTTTTGCCTTTAAATCGTTTATGAGCAAATCAATCGCATATTCTCCGAATTTGCCCATCAGCTGCTCACCCTGTGCCTGGTCAAGGCTCGTGTCGCGGGCAAGCATAAAGTGATTGATGCCGCCGATTTTGTTTTCTTCATCAAAAAGCGCGATGCTGATGCATGAGCCGAGAACGGTAGAAATCATCTCCGGGCCACTCGAAGCATAATACTCGCCCGGATAGATGGTCACTATTTCTTTGTTGAAGTGAGAGTCAAAGTACTTATTCATGAACAACCGTTAGAAGAACGTGACTTCTCCCGATGCCGCGCCCTTTTCGATGTTAAAGCCGCCGATTTTACCGGCGGCTTCTTTGTGCGCCGTAATCGTAAAGTGTTTGATGACATCTTTGAACTTATCGCTTTTGATATCCCAGTTTGCCAAAGAGCGGTCGTGGAGAAGCGCCGTTTTCTTCATGGTGAGCGTGTGCTGTGATTCTTTGAGCGCGGAAATGAAGTCAGTGATTTCACCTCCGATTTTATTCAAGTCCATAAGATTCTGCTGAACGGTGACACATTTGTTCTGGAATCCTTCGGGGAAGACCGTAAAGTTCGTGATGATAGAACTGAGCGTGTTTTTGCCGATTTTAAGCTCTTCGAAGAATTTTGCCTTGTGCTCGCGCAACTCGACCATGTTCTCGTTGTCTTTGGCGATTGACGTGGTGAAGTTGTTGAGCATGTTGCTCGTGTCCTGAATGAAGCTCTCGAGGAGTGCCTGCATTTCGTCGAGTGAAGCGTTCGCCGAGTTGATGAGGTTGTCCATGTCGGTGACTGAATCCTGAACCGATTTGATTGCGTCGTTCTTTGAGACTTCGATTTGCTGCAAAATGCGGACGTGGTGCAGTCGGCTCATGACCGGGCGCAAGCCGTCGAATACCGAGTAGATGGTGCGCGCGCGCTGCGTGATGTTTTGGCACGTGTGGAGCAAATCTTTTTGGACGAGATGGTAATTGTTGAACTCGTTGAGAAGATTCTGGAAATTTGAGATGACTTCCCCGAGTCTGCGGTCAATGTTGTCGGGACTTGCCGAATAGTTGTTGAGATAGCGTGACTCAAAGTCGAGGCGCGCAGAGTCGATTGCGTCGAGTGTGTCGATGACGCGCTGCCAGTTGTGGTCGAACGTAGAGCAACTCTTTGAGACGTGTGAGTTGATGTCGGTCAGGACGTCGCAGGCAAGCTCATACAGCGAGATGTTGAAGCAGATGTAGTCGAGCTCTTCGTCAGAGCCTGCCATCGGAACGGGCGAATTGGTGATTTCTTTGATACAGCTTGCGACATGCTGCAATGACTGGCTGATAATGTCCTGAAGCTGCAAGCCTTCCATCGCTTTTTGAATCGGCGGATAAATGGAATCGATGGAGTTCTCCATGCTTGAGAGCGGCGCGGTAACTCCGGTGATGAGTTTTTTGACATCAGTGGTATTTTCGCCGCCTTGAGACGAAAGATTTTTTTGTGAGTTGATGATGCCAGAGAAAATCGATTTGAGCGTGTTGATGTATTCGAGAAGATGCGCTTCCTCGTCGCTCAGTTTGTCGGCAAAAAGGCTCATGTCGCCCGAGAGACGCTGCAAGTTCTCGGTGATGCGGCTGAATGCCTGGCCCTTTTCGCCCGATTTGATTGAGACGACCATTGCGTTGAGCGCGATAAGGCTCATCTGCTCGGAATCCTCTTTGATGCCTGCAATCATTTTGTCCAATTCGCTCAAATCGGTGATTTTTTCGTTGAGTTTGTCGAAGAGCGGATTGTATTTTGCGCCGTAATCGGTGAATAGTTCTTTTTCGCGCACGGATGACGAATCCTGACCATAGTTAAGATTCGTGAGCATTTCGCGCAGGGATTGAAGCGCAGTGTGTCCGCCTCTGTTCAGAAGGGAAGGAAAGAGATTTCCAAGCTGAAGAAAAATGCTTTCTGATTTTGAGCTGATTGAATTGATTCTTGAAACTGCGTCGTTAAGTTCCATATGTGATTCCTTTGTAAAAAATTATTCTGCGAATTCCGCAGAGAGATTTTCCAAATCTTCGTCTGAGAAATTCTCAGTGTCGAACATTTCCATTTCATTGTACTCGTAAGAGTGCTGCAGAATTCTGTCCGTTGCTGTTTGTATCGCACTGACGAATTTGCAGTCCGGGGCAGTGAGCGCGAGCGGCTTTCGTAATGCGACGGCATAGCTGACCCGTTCATCTTTTGGCAAAAATCCGACGAAATCCATTTTGATTCCCAGTTTGTTTTGCACGAGCGAGCGAAGCCGTTTTGCCATGTCCAAATCTTGAGCCGTCTCGCCCATGTTCACGATGACCTGCGGGCGATACTTTTTGAGCTCTTCCAACGGACCGGAAGAAGACTCTTTAAAGGTATCGGCAGTTTTTGCGACCAAATCAATAAAAGAAGTTTCGGTTCCTGACGAACTGTTTCGGATAAAATCGTTGATGAAAATGCGCTCTTCGCTCCGGAGCTTGAATTGCTGCGTAAAGAAGCGGAATGCGGCTGATTTTAAAAACGAATAGGCGTTTAAGATTGACGTGATTTCCGGCGTGGTGACGAGGATTGAATTGTACGTCGTGAGATAAAAATCGAGCGTGTTGTAGGTTGTGCCCGCGCCCAAATCGAGGATAACGTAGTCCGCTTCGAGCGAGTTGAGTTTTCGGATAATCTTTTTTTTGGTGAAGGCGTCCATGTTCGCCGTGCCCGGATACAAGCAGTCGCCCGCGATGAACTGGAGATTGGGAACGCCCGTTTCCTGGAGCAGTTCGCTTAGCTCATTCGCCTGCTTGTAGATGAAGTTTCCCATGCCTGCGTGATTGTTTTTGAGACCGAGCAATGTATGCAAGTTTGCACCGCCGAAGTCGAAATCGCAGAGAATGACGCGTTTGTCTTTTTGTGCCAGCGTAATCGCGAGGTTTACCGCGGTGGAGCTTTTGCCGACTCCGCCCTTTCCGCTCGCAATTGGGAGAATGTTAACCATATCTTAAAAAGTATAACTGCAATTCTTCAAAAATAATAGTTTTTTTGCGTTATTTTTTATATATTTTCGATATGTACAGAGCCTTTTTTGTTTTGACCGTGCTTTTTTCGTTTTTTTTGTTCTCGTGCTCGAAGCCAGGAGATTTGACTATCAGTCGGGCAATGAAGTCATATCAGTCGCAAGACTATGACACCGCACTCTCGCTTTTTAAGGAATCGCTTGAAGAAGATTCGCATTATTCGCCGGAACTGATTTACAATTTTATCGCGTCAATTTATTTGCAGCAGGATGATGTCGAGAACGCGCTTGTGTATCAGGAAAAAAGCGTTGAGATTCACCCCGAGTATCGGGCTCTTGTGTCGCTCGGCATGAATTACCATCTTTTGGGTCGAGACGAAGAAGCCGAGCGCACGTACCAAAAAGCAATCGAATTGAATCCGCAGAAGGGCGAGGCGTATGCAAGCCTGGGCGCGCTTTATCTCGGGCAAGGCTCGTTCAGCGCGGCGGTCGAAAATCTCAAAAAAGCCGCCGACTATGAGCCGAAAATCGCCGTCATTCATGCAAATCTTGCGATTGCCTATGCCGCTTCGGGAGATGCAGACGGCTCGGAGCGTGAATTCAAAATCGCCGAAGAATTGAACTGCGAGAATTTAGAGGAATTCAAAGCCCGCGCCGACGAATTAGCGGTCGGAAAAAAATAAATTCACATTTTTGTTGACATGTTACCGAATGTTCGGTATATTTCAGTTACCGTCTGTTCGGTAACTAATTATGGCACGCGATAGCACTAAGTCAACAAAAGAACTCATTCTCGATGCGGCATTCTCGTTCTACGAAGAGCCTGTTTTTAAGGACTTCTCAATGCGCGAACTTGCGGCAAAAGTTGGGGTCTCAAAGCCCGCGATTTACCGTCACTTCGACGGCAAAGAGGCAGTCATTGCGGCAATGGAAAACCGCGTGTTCGACACAATGGCGAGCTATCTTCAAAACATCAGCAAGGACGTGCAGTCGTCAAAACTCCCGCTCGCAAGTCTCATCGATTACTTTATCGAGCATCCGTGCTACATCAATTATTTCCTGTATCAGTTCTCTTCCGAAAAAAACTACGAAAAGCGTATTTTTGAGTCGCTTTTCGCGCGAAATGTCGTGCTCGCTGACGGATATGAGTCGGTCGAGAGCTATGAGGCGGTTGTCGCCGCCGATGCGTTCTTCTTAACAAAGCAAAGCTACGTGGGCACGTCGATTTTCTTCTTCGTAAAAACGCTCGAAATCTTGCGCAAACAGGGAAAGATTGCCAGTGAGCCGCAGGATTATGCAAAAAAGCTCGTTGATTTTTTGGCGGCGGGCTTCCGTGGCTCAACGGTCGAGGGCGATTTTTTGCATCCCGTTGAGATTTCGCCTGAGCGTACGGCGGAGATTCAAAAACTCTGCGCAATCGACGAGAGCATGCTTCCCGCCGAGAACCGCATTTTTGTCGCGCTCGCAAACGTTATCCGCAAGTACAAGCCCTCGGGCGTTACGGTCGAGCGCATTGCCGACGAGCTTAACATGGCAAAGTCGAGCCTGTACGAGTATTTTGAGAACAAAAATCAGATGGTCAAGCAGCTCGTAAACAACGAAATCGCGCTTTTGCACACGCTCATCACCGAAAACAGCGTCGAGGCGGCGAATTTTACGGAATATCTGTTCATCTTGGTCTGGACGGAATTCGAGTATTTTTCAAAACGCCCGTCACTCATTCCGATTTGCGGCTGGCTTTTGATGATGAACGACACGACGTTCGAGGAACGCAAACAGCGGCTTGGGGAAGAAAATTGCGACGACTTGCGGAATCCCTGGGAAAAGCGGATTCCGAGCGAAGTTGAGCGCCCCGACTTGGGATTTGCCTGCTCGCCGCATATTTTAATCCAGTGGGGCGGGGTGCTTCCGATTGCGTTTTTCATTCAGGCGGTCGACAAAGGCTGGTCTGACGAAAAGCAGCGGGAAGGAATCAGTATTTTGCTCGATTTTATCATGAACGGGGTCAAATAACATGAAAATGGAAACAGTACGAACTATATCAGGAGGACTTATGAAAAAATCACTGAAAAAAGCAGCAAGCCTGTTTTTCATCGGATGCGTCGCAACGGTTTTTTCGTTTGCGCAGACGGCTTCCGCTGAGGGTGAGGCAGAGCCTGCAAAAACCGACGTTGTAAAGCTCACGCTCGATGATGCGATAAAATACGCGCTCGACAATAGCCGCACGCTCAAAAGCAACGACATCGATTTGGAAATCAAAGCACGCGCGTCAAAATATTCGTGGAACGTGTTTTTGCCGACGGTACAGGCAACCGGCACGATGAGCCGCGCGACTGAGTACAGCCCGTCAAATTACGCGCTGTACAACAATGTGCTTTCACCGATTTTGAATTTGCCGCAGGCGTCGACTGATTTTGCTGACGAAGAAGCGCACTGGTCGGTCGTTGGCGGTGTTTCTGTCGGGCTGAATCTGTCGCTCGCATACATTCAGCAGATTCGCGCGGCAAAGGCTGACTATGAACTTGGCAAAATTTCATGGGAGCAGAGCAACAATGAAACAATCGTGAACATCAAAAAGCTCTTCTACGGCTTGCTCGTCCAGCAGGAAAATCTCAAGATTCAGGAAACGACGCTCGAAAACGCGCGCCAGCGATACAATCAGGCGAGCACCAATTTTAGAAACGGCGCGATTCCCCGAATCCAGATGTTGCAGGCGCAGGTCAACTACGAGAACACAAAGCCCGACGTTGAGGACGCAGAGCGCGCCGTTGCCCAGCAGCTCGATACGTTCGCGTTCTTGATTGGTCTTCCGGTCGGCACAAACCTTGAGCTTGAAGGCTCTATCGAGCCGGTGTACATCGAAGCGAACGCAGACGATTTGCTCGCAAAGTACAAGGACGAAAGTCTCGACATCAGGACAATGAAAAAAACAATCGAGAAGATGAAGATGCAGCTCTCGGCGCTCAATCTCTCAAGCTACACGCCCGCGCTTTCGCTCAATTACGCATGGCAGCCGGCATATCTCGGCGACGCGTTCAGTTTTATGGGCGACATCGGCAAAGATGACATGTGGTACGACTCGGGCGCGTTCAGCGTTACGCTCGCATGGAATCTTACGAACATGCTTCCGTTCAGCTCGAATCGCCAGTCAGCGGCGGACTTGCGCGCGAATATCGCAAAGCTTGAGCTTACGATGGAAACGCTGGAAGAAAACCAGAAGATTCAAGTGCGGACGGCGGTGGACACGCTCAACGCGGCAAAAGAGCAGATTGACTCGATGGGGCGCACGGTGGAAGTCGCGCAGGAAGCCTACGACATGTCTGCCCGCTCATATCGGAACGGAACGATGGAATTGCTCGACTTGCGCGACGCCGAAAGCTCGCTCAATCAGGCAAAACTCGGTCTCTTGAGCAAAAAAATGTCGTACATAACGGCATTGATGGATTTGGAAACAACATTGCACACAACGCTTACGAAATAGGAACTAATTGGAGGAACATATGAAACGAACGGCAAAATCAGTAATTACAATCACGTCGGCGATTGCGGCTCTTACGTTCATGAGCTGCGGTCCCAAAAAGGCTGCTGAAACGGAGCAAAAGGAAGTTGAGACGCTTTACGCAGTTTCTACATACAAAACGGTCGAAGGAAATCTTGACGACTACCTTGAATTCGGTGGCGACGTTGCTTCGGTAAACGAAGTCATGGTGCTTCCAGATCAGGCCGGAAAAGTCACGAACATTCTCGTGAAAGTCGGCGACATGGTGCGAAAAGACCAGGTTATCGCGTACGTAAACCCGCTCCGTGCCGGCGTTGTCTATAACGACAGCCCAGTTCGCGCGCCAATTGCAGGACGAATCACTTCGCTTCCTGCGACGGTCGGCTCAACGGTGTCGCAGTCATCTTCAATCGCGAAAGTCGCGCGCACTGACGACCTTGAAATCAGAATCGCGATTGCCGAGCGTTTCGTAAGCCGAATCTCAAACGGGCAGGGCGCGACGGTCACGTTTGACGCGTATCCGAGCGTTGAATTCGGCGCGAAAGTGTTTGAGGTCAGCCCGGTTCTTGATACCTCAACGCGCACGATGAGCGTAAAACTCCGCCTTGATCCGCCGGATTCCCGCGTCAAAGTCGGCATGTACGGACGAGTCCGCCTTGTGACCGACAGCGTAAAGAACGCGATTGTGCTCCCTGCCTCGGCATTGATTACGCGCGACGGAAAGGATTACGTCTTCGTTATTACCAGCCCCAAATCGGGCAAAAATGCGGCGGTCGTCGGCTTAAAGCCGGTCACAAAAGGCATTTCGGTCGACAACAAGGTTGAAATCACAAAAGGTCTTGAAGCGGGCGAAGAAGTCGTTGTCAAAGGACAGACGCTGCTCAACGACGGCTCTAAGGTAAACATCGTTTCGTCTAACTAGGAGAGGTTCATGACTATTTCTGAAAGATGTGTAAATAAACCGACAACGACATTCCTCATCTTCTTGATGTCTGTCTTGCTCGGTATCTATTGTATTTTCAAACTGCCGGTCGACATGTTCCCGGAAATGGACTTGCCGTACATGATTGTGTACACCACGTACACTGGTGCCGGCCCAGAGGAAGTCGAGCAGAGTCTTACGCGAACGATGGAAAGCTCGCTTTCGGGACTTTCTGGTCTTAAAAAATTGCAGTCTCGCTCTATGTCGGGCTTGAGCTTGATTATCCTTGAGCTTAACTACGGCACGAATCTTGACGCGGCGGCGAATGAAATCCGCGATAAAATCGATATTGTGCGCAGTTACTTGCCGGACGATGCAAGTTCCCCGATTACAATCAAAATGGATCCGTCGATGATGCCGATTATGTCGCTTTCATTGCGCGGCAGCCGAACGCCAGAGGAACTTCGCACGTATGCAGAAGATGTCGTTCAGCCGCGATTGGAGCAGCTTGACGGCGTTGCTTCGGCGACTGTCTCGGGCGGACGGGAACGCTCAATCAATGTCGACATTCCGCGTGACCGCTTGGAAGCGTACGGGCTTTCTATTTCTACTGTGGCGCAGCTCATCGGCGCGCAGAACATTCAGTCTTCGGGCGGTACAATCACGTCGGGCGACACGAACTACACGATTAAAACGAGCGGTAAGTATCAGTCGATTGAAGACTTAAAGAACACCGTCATTTCATACAAAGTCGGCGAGAGCGACGGATTCTCTGCCCCGCAGGTGCGCACCATCCGCTTGCGAGACGTTGCTGACGTGTACGACGGCTACAAGCGCGAGTCAACGCTGGCGTATCTCGACGGCGAGCCGTGTGTCGTTCTTTCGATTCAAAAGCAGTCGGGCAAAAACTCTGTCACGGCGGCAAAAAATATCCGAAAAGCGATTCCGTCTATCAAATCAGAGCTTCCGAGCGATGTTGAGCTTATCGAAACGTCAAACACGACGGACATCATTGAACAGACAATCGCCGAGGTCGTCAAATCGGTCGTTCAGGGCGCGTTGCTCGCTATCCTCGTTTTGATTGTCTTCTTGCGCTCGCTCAAATCAACGATTATCGTCGGTCTTTCTATTCCGATTTCGGTCTTCATCACGCTCATGCTCATGTATTTCCAGGGCTTGACGATTAACATGATTTCGCTTGCCGGTCTTTTGCTCGGTATCGGTATGTTGGTCGACAACTCAATCGTCGTTTTGGAGAACATTTACGCGTACCGTCAGCGAGACGCAAAGCCGCGCGTGGCTTCAATCCTCGGCTCGCAGGAAATGGTCTCATCAATCACTGGCTCTACGCTCACGTCAATCTGTATTTTCGCGCCGATGCTCATGTTCAAAAAGACGCTCGGTATCATGGGGCAGATGTTCAACGATTTGGCGTGGACGATTATCTTCTCGCTCACGTGTTCATTGCTCGTCGCTATGTGTCTCGTGCCTGTTTTGACGTCAAAATACCTCAAAATCGACAAAGTTGACACCACGAAGAAGGGCGACGGCTGGCTCGCGGGATTTACATTCGCGCTCAACGGTGCGTTCAACAACTTCTTTGCGAAGCTCGACGAAAAATATGCGAAGGGTGTTGCGTTCGTCTTGCATCACCGAAAGGCGAGCATCCTCACATTGGTTGCGCTCTTCGTGCTTTCGTGCGCGTCAATCAAAGTCATCGGCTTTATTTTCATGCCGTCGTCAGCCGCAAATACGGTCTCGGTTGAATTCACGCTTCCGCAGGGAACGAAACTCGATATTACCGACGACACGATGCATGAATTCGAAAATCTTGCGTCACAAGAACTGGTCGGCGTAAAGTACACGACGATGACGGTCGGCGGCACGAGCATGCTTTCTTCCGGGGCTGAGACAAACACCGGCTCAATCACCTTTACGCTCTATCCGCCAAGCGAGCGACTTCCTGGCTACGACAACGAAAAATCGGCAAAAGCCAAGCTCCGAAAGCACTTTAACGACTTCCCGGGAGTTGATTTGGCATTTGCGGCAAACGCAAACAGCGCGTCAAGCTCAAGCGACATTAATGTTACGGTCAAATCAGACGACTTGAATCTTGTGCGCGAATATGCGGCGATGGTCGAAAAAATGCTCAAAGAAAAGGGCGGCGACTACGTTCAGGAAGTTTCTTCTGACCAAGAGGACGGCTTGCCAGAAGCGACAATCCGTGTTGACCGCGACAAAATGTACGAATTCGGCTTGAACATTCATTCGGTCGGTGCGGAAATCAACGGCGCAATCAACGGAACGACGGCGAGCCGCTACACCGACAAAGGTAAGGACATCGACGTTATCGTGCGCCTCTCCGAGGCTGACAAAAAACGACTCGACGACTTGGATTCAATCTCTGTCGTGAACTCAAACGGTCAGCGCATTCCGCTCTCAAGCTTCGCGCACTATGAAGAAACGACGGCGCCAGTCACGATTTACCGCGAAAATCAGGCGCGAATCGTGCACGTTACGGCAAACCGCATTGACGGCATGTCACTCGGCGTGTGTCAGGAGGGCGTTAAGCAGCTCATCGCCGACAATATCCCGAAAGATGATGCGGTTACGGTTACGCTCGGCGGCTCAATGGAAGACGTCATGGAAGCGGTCACCAACTTCGGTATGATTATCATCATGGCGGCGTTCTTGGTCTTCGTCGTAATGGCTTCACAGTTTGAGTCATTGCTTGACCCGTTCATCGTTATCCTTACGATTCCGCTTTCATTCATCGGCGTTATCATGATTTACGGTCTTACGGGCACGCAGCTCAACGTCGTCACAATCATGGGTATGCTCGTCTTGGTCGGCACAATCGTAAACAACGGTATCGTTTTGGTTGACTACACCAATTTGCTCCGAAAGCGAGGCATGGAGCTTGAAGAGGCGTGTATCGAGGCTGCCCGAAACCGCTTGCGTCCGATTCTCATGTCAACGCTCACGACGGTTATTTCGCTCGCTCCGATGGCGTTCTTCCCGGGCGAAGGTTCTCAGTCAATGCAGCCGATTTCGCTCACGGTCTTCGGTGGCATGACATTCGGCTCACTCATGACTTTGTTCATCATGCCGACGATTTACTTCATCTTCAACAACCGCCGACTCAAAAAGGCTGAGAAGCTTAAGAGAAAGCAGCTCATCAAAGAGGGCAAACTTGACGTAGCCGAAGAAAAGCAGCGTCTCAAAGATGAAAAACGACGCGCGAAACTCGAGGCAAAGGCAGCGAAAGCCGCAAAAGATTTGGAGGAGTTCAAAAATGGGTTATCTTGAGAACATTAAAATTCACGCAGGCGTGCAGAAGCGGGTCGAAATCATCTTCTCGCAGGCTGTCGAAGAGGATTTCATCGCCGAATTCAAAGAAAACGGAGTCGGCGCGAAATACACAAAGATGGCGAATGTGATGGGCGCTGGATTTTCAAACCCGCGCTTGGGCGACGCAATCTGGCCACAGCTCAACATGATGTACATCATCTATTGCAGTGAGGAAGATTGCGCGAAAATCATCGCCATTGTCGAAAAGCTCCGCGAGCAGTACATGGGCGAGGGAATCGCCTGTTTCGTGAGCGAATCAACCGAGGTGTAGCCTATGGCAATTATCACGCTGACACGACAGGCAGGCTCTCTTGGCGACGAAATCGGTATGCTCATCGCGCGCCGGCTCGGCTACACGTTCTTCGACAAAAAGGAAATCGAAAAGCGAATCATCGCGAAGGGCTTGCCCAAAGAAGATTTCGTAAAATTCGACGAGCGAAAGCCGAAGCTGCTTGACCGATTCACCAAAAACCGCGACCGATACTTGAACTATCTGAGCATGGTGATTCTTGAAATCGCAAAGGAAGGCAACTGTGTGATTATGGGGCGCGGCGCGTTCCTCTTTTTGCGGGACGTTCCGAGCCACATCACCGTCCGTTTTGTCTCAACAAAGCAAGCGCGGCTCAATCACATCAAGGAGATTACAGGCATTACGACTGACAAAGTTGCGCTCAAATTGATTGATGATTCCGACAAACGGCAGGCGGCGTTCTACAAGAGCTGTTTCCGCTACGATTTGAACGACCATTCGCTCATTCAGGCGACGATTAACACGGCGATGATTCCGCCCGACATGCTTTGTGACATGTTTGTGGCTGGCATTACGAACAATGTGCACAAGGAAATCGAAGAAGCCGGGCAAAAGAAAGTGTGCGAACTGATTCTTGCGCAGCAGATGACGAACAAGCTCATTTTTGAGCACGGGCTTCACATCGACGAGCTGTGGGTGCTGGTTGAAGACAAAAAAATCATTCTTCACGGCGTAACGAGTTTCCATGCAACCGTCGAGCGCGCCGAAATGATTCTTGAAAGCGAATACGCAGGCTACAAAGTCGAGTCAAAAATCAAATGCGTGCAGGATAACCGCTTCTCAAAAGCGTAAAAAAACAGGCTGTCTGAATACAGGCAGTCTGTTTTTGTTAGCGCAAGAATTCCTTAAAAATCGTCTTGTAATCAGCAACGCTCTCAGCCGCGACGATTTCTTTTCGCAAAGCCGCTCCGCCCTCAATTCCTTTTGAATACGCACAGAATCGCTTTCGGGCATCGCGGCAGGCGGCGAGTTCGCCCAAATCTTGAACAAGCAAATCAAGCTCCCGAAAGCCCGCGCGAATCCGCTCTTCAACGGGAATCTCGGTAATCGTGCCTTTCGTGAGGAATTCGCGCGTTTTTGTAAAAAGGAACGGATTTCCCATTGCACCGCGCGCGAACATCACTGCGTCAACGCCCGTCTCTTGGAGCATTCGCTGTGCGTCTTGGGGAGTGAATGCGTCACCGCTTCCGAACACGGGGATTTTTTGAGAGCCCGCAGTTTTTTCGGCAACGAAGTGCACAAGCTCTGCGAGTGCGTTCCAGTCGGATTTTCCTTCATAGCCTTGCGCCCGCGTTCTGCCGTGCATGGTAATCGCCGCTGCTCCCGCTTTGAGAGCCGCTTCTGCGCATTCTTTCCACGTGAGGTGTTCGGCATCCCAGCCCAAGCGGAATTTTACCGTAACGGGAACTTTTCCTTCCACCGCGCGCACAACCGCGCTCACGATTTTAAACAGATGCTCTGGGTCACGAGTGAGTGCGCTCCCCGCATTCGACTTGATGATTTTGGGAACAGGGCAGCCGCCGTTTATGTCGATGCACTCAGCGGTCGTTTTTTCGAGTACAATCCGTGCCGCAGCCGCCATCGTTTCGGGATTTCCGCCGAAAATCTGCACCGCGTACGCCTTTTCGTTGGGAGCGCGGCGCATGAGCAATTCCGTCTTTTCGTTGTTGCGCGTGAGCGCTTCGGAACTGACCATTTCGGTGTAGGCAAAATCCGCGCCGCAATCCGCGCAAATCGAGCGGAACGCACGGTCAGAATAGCCCGCCACGGGCGCGAGAAACAAATTCCCAGAAAGAGAAAGACTTCCGATTTGAACAGGGTGGTACAGGGTCATAATTTCAAAAATGCCCCGCATGGAAGCGGGGTAAAAGCAAAGAGAGAATTTTCTGAAAGAAAATTCTCGTACGAATCAGAAAATCCATGGAGCAAGGGCAATCGTTGTCGCCCTTGTTTGGATTTTCTGTTCGAGCTATTCAGGCAAGCGGAAAATCTTGCAGCTGTTCGTCCAGAGAATCTTGCTCAGTTCTTCCAAATCAATTTCGAGCATTTCTGACAAAAAGCGCGCCGTTGAAGGAAGATACGCCGGCATTGCACGCTTGCGCTCACGGAATTCCGCCGGAACCATGAACGGACTTTCAGTCTCGATTAACATGCGGTCGTGCGGAATGTTCAAAACCGTTTCGTGCAAGTTGCGTGCGTTGCGGTATGTAAGATTTCCTGCGAATGAGAAATAGACATCAAGCCCCGCGTCGAGACATTTTTTTGCGTAGGCAGCGTCTTCGCCGTAGCAGTGCAAAATCGCTCCTGCCGGCGGAATGCGCTCTTTTAAGATGTCGAACATGTCTTTGCCCGCGTCACGGCTGTGAATGATGACCGGCTTGTCGTACTTTTTGGCGATTTCGAGCTGAGTGATAAAAAGCTCCGTTTGCATGCGCTTGTCGCCGAACTGCTTGTAGTAATCGAGACCGCATTCACCCACGGCGACCACGTTCGGGAGCTTAAGCCCGTCTTCGATGGTCTGAATCCAGTCTTTGCCCGGATTAGTGACTTCGACCGGAGCGACACCAATGGCATGGTACACCCCCGGAACTGCTTTGATATTCGGGTAGACTTTTTTGAAGTCGTGGAGACTGTTATTAATGCTTACAATGCGCGTGACCCCGGCTTGCTTTGCTTGCTGAATAACGCGTAACTGTTCAATCGGGTCCTCATAAATGAGCCCGATGTGGGCGTGAGTATCAAAAAACTGCATGGCTTTCTTCCAAAAATAGATATGATGATGAAGAGTCTTCGCGAAAACGAAGATTCACGTTTTAGAGTTAAACTCTTTTTCTCTTTGTACCGATAGAATAGCAGAGAAAATCGCACCTGTCAAATTAGATGTGTTTAAAATACTGCCCTGTTTGACACGGTTTCCAATACTATGATATATTTCTAAGAATTACCAATAAATAAATTTTTAGAAATTATTAAAAGCCGAAAATTTGAGGTAAACAAATTGGCACGAACAAGACGCTATAAAAAAATTGAAAAAAATGCCGTATCTTCTCTTCTTCATGGCTTGCAGACTCTGGTAAACGGTATAGGCAAATCTTTTGTAAAGATTTTTAAGGTCTGTGACAGCAAACTTACTATCATGATAGTTCCACACGCACAGGGCAAAGTTATCAATTTCCGCACAAACGTTTTTGCGCTTGCGTTCGGAATCGTCCTCATCGTGGGAATCGTCTCTTCTTTCATCTACTTCAAAAAGCAGGATTCAGGTATTCGCGAGGAACTCAGCCGTTCCATGAAAGAAAACCGCGAGCTGCTCGCAAGCTTCGACGAACTCCGCGACGAAAACAACAACGTTCTGCAAACGGCAAAGCGATTCCGCTCATCTCTCTCTCAGACGCTCTCGCTTTTGGGAATCAATCAGTCGTCATCGGTTGCGAAGGCATCTGTTTCTGACAGCGACTTGAATTCTCTCTTTGACACGCAGGACACGGTGGCTGGCTCCACAAAAGAAGCCTCTGATATGCGTCAGCTTTCTTCTTACTTAGAGAGCGCGATTCAGCCAATCGAGCAGCTTGGAAAAATGCTTGAAAGTCAGGAAACGCTCTTTGCTGACATTCCGAACATTTGGCCGATTCGTGGTGGTATTGGTCATGTTTCGCAGCCGTTCGGTCAGACAACGCACCCGATTACCGGCAACTGGTACATCCACAAGGGCTTGGACATCTCTACATGGCGTTCTGGCGACCCCATTTTAGCGACGGCAAACGGTCAGGTCGTTACGGTTGCCTATGACTCAGGCTTTGGCAATTACGTCATCATCAAGCACAAGCACGGAATTTACACACGCTACTGCCACATGGCTTCAACGCGTGTCAAAAAAGGTCAGTTCGTCTCTCAGCGAGATGTCATTGGCTACATTGGAAGCACGGGAATTTCTACTGGTCCTCATCTCCACTACGAAGTTCATATTGGTTCTGATGTCGTTGACCCGGCAAAATACGTAAACATCAAAGTCTCAAAATAATATATGTCTTTTTTAACTGATAATATTTCAATTAAGACGATTATCGGATTAGGCTCTGCGATTTCGGGCGATGTTCATGCTGACGGTTTTATTCGTATCGAGGGTGACATCGACGGAAATTTGGAGTCAACAGGACATATCGACATTGGCAGAGAATCAAGAATCAACGGAAACATAACGGCTCATTCTGCGGTCATCGGGGGAATCGTGCTCGGTGACATTTACGCTCCCGACGGCATCAAACTTCTTTCTTCATCAGCGGTCATCGGCAACATCTCAACAAAACATCTTGAAATCGAAGAGCATGTCATTTTTCACGGGCATTGCATTGCTCTTAAGGATGAAACTGAATTCACGCAAGTTTTTGAGCAATTTTCAAATGAAGAAAGCATCCGCAATCGCGCTACAAAACCTACGCACAAAATGGAGAACAAGACGCTCTAATGGCTGACATTTCATCGGTAAACACGCAGCTCGGCACTCAGTCATTGTATTTTGCGGCAACACAGGCGGCTTCACAACAGCTTGCCCAACAAGCGAAAAGAACGGAAAAAAAAGAAAAATCTGCATTTGCGAACAGTTTGAGCAAGCATCAGGAAACAGCGCAGCTTCTTTCAGAGGGGCTTCCCGTTGAGCTCGCGGGCATGAGCGAGGAAGAGGCGATTGTTTTTTTGAAAGACGCAATGGATATAGCGGGCGACGAACTGAAATCACGGCAAAATCTTGAATCGATGGAAAAATATCGAAAAAAAGTGAGCCAATTCATGAAATATATTGTGAAAATCAATTATAATTTCATAACGACCCGTGAACAAAAAAAATTGCGGAGCGGGCGGGTTATCAAGCCGATGTATCAGATTCAAATCATTGACCAAAAGTTGAATCAGCTCGCAACGGAAATGCTGATTCTTCACGGCGCGAATTTGGGTCTCTTGGCAAAACTGGAAGAAATCAACGGCATGATAATCGATTTACTGGCAGACTAAAGGACAACGATAATGAGTGATATTTTTGAACAAGATATAGCTGAAAGCGAAGAAGATATTGCGAAACTCGAAGATGCGGATTTTAAAGCGTATGAGTCTGAGGAAAGCGAGCATTTTGTCTATCCAAAGATTTTGTATCTTTCTCGTTTGGAATATTCGAGCGAAGGCGTGTATGTGACCGTTCCCGAAAAATTTGAGGAATTGAAGAGCGGCGACCATGTGATTATTCAGACGCGCTACGGAAAAGACATGGCGCGAATCCTCGGTCGGGCAAAACACCCGATTGGGCTCAAACCGACTGACATCGTAAAAGTTGAGCGAAAGGCGACGGACGCAGATTTTCAGAAATTCAAAGACTTGGAAAGCCGCGAAGATGAGGCGTTCAAAATCTTCAAAGAAAAGGTCGTTGAACACGGTCTGGATATGAAGCTTGTTGCCGTGCATTTCCTTCTCGAGGAGTCAAAGGCACTCTTCTTCTTCTCGAGCGAAAACCGTGTTGATTTCCGCGAGCTTGTCAAAGATTTGGTCAGCGTGTTCAAAATGCGCATTGAGCTGCGACAGATTGGCGTGCGTGATGAGAGCCGAATCACCGGGGGATTGGGCGTGTGCGGTCGTCCGTATTGCTGCCACGCTATTCGTGATAAACTCCCGCCAGTCTCTATCAAGATGGCAAAAGAGCAGAATCTTTCGCTCAATTCAACAAAGATTTCCGGTCAGTGCGGTCGCTTGTTGTGTTGCTTGAGCTATGAATACAATTGGTACTCGGAAGCACGCCGAAAATTGCCAAATGAGGGACTGCACATCTATTACGATAATTCAAATTTCCGGATTACCGATGTGAATCCTGTCAAACAGATCGTGCGAATGCTGAGCGAAGACGGCAGATTGCTTGAAATTCCGGCAAACCGTTTCGTAAAAGAAAACGGCAAATGGCGGATTAACTGATTCATGATGCAGAATTGTTAATTCGGAGTTATGAAATCACTACGACCAATTCGTCTGATTCGCTTGTGAATTCATCGCGCTGGAAATTTGAGTAAAAATCGAATTTGGTAAAGCCGACGGATTTTGCGTATTCTTCGATGTGATTTTTTGTGAGCGGATAGATTTCGGCGTCGCGGGTGACGATGAGGTGCTTTCCGTTGCCTGTCTCAAGCTCTTGGAACAGATATTTTTTGCCGTCGCTTTTTGTGAGTATTTTTGAGGACAGGTGCACGCGAATGCTTTCTCGGTCGGGAAGCTTGCTGACATCTTCGTTTGCGTATTTTTCAAAATTGGGCAGCGCAATGATTAGTTTGCCGTCCTCGACGAGCAGTTGCTTGCAATCGTAGAACAGCTTTGCCATGAGGGTTGGATCGTGCGTGAAGATAATTCTCCCATTGGGAATTGAAATTACATGGTAAAATGATTTTCCTAAAAAACGACACATTTCGAGGCTCGACATCTGGAAAAAACGGAGCGCCATGAGTTGTGTACGGCGTTTGCGGTTTGCTGATTCGAGAAGCGGTGTGACGGTCTCAAGCCCAGTGACATCGGCGTTGCCTTTTGCGAGCGAGTGCTCAAAAGTGCCCGTACCGCACCCGATGCTGAGGTATTTGACAGGAGCGATAAAGCCCTCGGTTTCGTGAGAATAAAACTTTTTTACTGTATCGCTTGTCGGAAAAAGCTCATCGTAATACTCAGCGATATTTTCATATAATTCCATGATTTAATGATACGGTTGAATTCTTCAAAAAGCAAGTAAAAGCCTCGCTTCTTGCTGTTTGCCGCGGGCGAAAAAACTTGTAAAAAGCGCGGTTAATAACTACAATGACCCTATGGGATTTTTGAAGGCTTTAAAAGAATTGTTCGAATCTATTTTCATGAGTTCATCGCCGGAAGTTAAAAAACGCACGGAAATGCGCAAAATCGAAGCCGAGCTCAAAGGGTTGCCTTCCCAAATCATCAAAAACGGGCTTCTTCAGCCAAATTTTGCGGAATTGTTCCGCGTTCTGTATGAAAATACAAAACCAATCGATGATATTCTTTCAGCCACCATCACATCTGAGGACATCCACCGCAACGGTCGCTTTGAATATGAGCTGATTTTAACCGGCTTTAACAGCGAAACACAGGAAAAAATAAATGCACTCAGTTTTGAGAACCGCAAGCAGCAAGCAATGGAAGACGACGACAATCTTTCAAGGCTCATTGAACGGCAAAAGCACTCAATGGAGGCGATTCTCAAGATGCTGAATTCACCCACCTTCTTAAAGATTGACGATACGCTCACGCATCTTAAGCAGCTCGCTGATATTTGCCATTTCAATTACATGAACATTATCCGAGTGTTCGCGCCCGATTTTGACGGATTCACGCCAGATTCATTGGGGACGGTTACAGTTGCTTCTCCAGAGTCAGTTGCGAGTTTATTGCAGGATTTGTACTACATCTCCGTGAATTTCAAAGTCGGCATGGCAGAAGCGCATGCCGTTTGCGCGCTCAAACAGCTTGCTTCGCAACGGGAGCTTTCGGCCTCGGAGCAAGATAAAATCGCTGGCAATTTGAGCAAAATAAATTCTGTCTTTGAAAAATATCTCACTGCTGACGTGCTCAAAAAAGTCATTTGTCTCGGCAGAAAAGACTCAAACATTCAGTTTCAAGCAGCGACATACCGCTCGAATTCGCTTAAGGGCTTCATCGAGTTTTTCCAGAGCAAATTTGCGAGCGACACCGAACGTATCAAAGGCGAAATCAAGGATTACACGGTCTCTTTCGAAATCCGTGAATTGTTTGGCGATACTCCGCTTGAAGAAGTCAAATTCTACAATGCAGAAACGAACGAATTCCTGCGCAAAAACACGCCGTACTCATTCATTTGGATTACGCCGATGCAAGTTCTCAAAACATTCATGAGCAAATTTCTCACGCAGTCGGTCAGAACGGTCATCAACAACATTGTCATCGAAGGATTTTTTAACAATCAAGCGTACAAGAGCGAGTTTTCGTCTACGGTTTATTCCGTTAATGAAATCGACAATGTTATCGCAGAATTTGAAAAGAGCTTTGAGCGTGAGCAAAAAAACGACGAGGCGGAATTGCGTGGATTGGTGCGCGACAGCCGAAAAGATCAAGATTTCCTAAAAAAAGTCGGTTCAATGGTCGATACTATAAACAATCAGGCTCATAAAATCATTCAAGATCAGTCAAAAATCCTGTATCAGATGTACATGCAAATTGGCGAATTGATTTTGGACGCAAAAAAATCGAAGTCTGACGTGATCTCTAATATTAAGGTGCTTCTTAATTCAACGCGAAATCGTGAAGGTTCGAGCTCGATGGAACAGCAGCATGAGAATTGGAAGATGTTCCTTAAAATTATGAAGAATTATGCTATACTTGGTGAATTAGAAAAACATGAATAGCGAAAACGAAGAAATTACGCAGCACACAAGTACTCAGGAATTGCAAGCACAGGTCGAGCAGTATGAAAAAAAGATTTTTGACCTACAGCAGCTTTTGGAGATTTCTCGTTCGCTCTGTTCCACCCTTGAATTCGCCACATTGATTGAGTCAATTTTGTATACCTGCATGGGTCAGTTTCACGTGCTCGGAGCTGGTATTTTCGTTTTGAACGCGCTCGACACGGACACCTTTCATCTTGACTCAAACTACAGCGGCATCGATGTCAATCCAAATATCTCATACATCATTCCGTCCTCAAATCCGCTCGTTCGCCTGCTGGAGATGAGCAATTCCCTGTACACAATTGATGAGCTCATCGAAAATCTTCCAGGTGGCACGGACATAAGCATGCTTTCGTCTCTAAAGCCGTCGCTCGTTGTTCCGCTTACGCAGCACAATCACTTGAACGGCATCCTTGTGCTGGGCGAGCGCATTACGCTTTCCGAGGATTCGGGCTACACGGCAGACGAAAAAGAGCAGCTTTCCGTGATTGCGTCATTGGCGGCGATTGCGGTCAATAATGCGGCATTGCTCGAGCGCTCTTCCACCGACATGATGACGCACTTAAAACTCAAGTATTTCTTCTTCAATATTCTCACCGATAAACTTGATTCTGCGCTTGCGAACGACACAAAACTTTCTGTCATCATGTTCGACATCGACTTTTTCAAGCGCTTTAACGACACCTACGGGCACGCATGCGGTGACTACGTGCTTCAGACGGTCGCAAAAATCATCAAGTCGAGCATTCGCGGTCAGGATATGGCGGCGCGTTACGGCGGCGAGGAATTTACGGTTCTTCTCAACGAGACAAACAAAGATGACGCAATGGTCGTCGCCGACCGAATCCGCAGCAAAGTCGAGCAATATGATTTCTGCTATGAAGACCAGCACGTAAAGGTCACGATTTCACTCGGCGTCGCCACGTTCGACAGTAAGGTAAATCCAATAACCGCTCCGAAGATACTCGTTGATCAGGCTGACCAAGCCTTGTATGTCTCAAAACGAAATGGCAGAAATCGTGTCACATTTGCTGACCCAAAATTGATTTCTGAAATAAAAGTCGATTAACCAAAAACACCAAACCGCGATGATTTTTTTACGAAGACCATTCAAATATGCTTTTTTTAACGCGACTCTTGCGATTATTTTGATTACGATTGCCACCCATTTTCTCGTAACGTTCTTGAATATCAACAAGGCTTTTTTCGGTCTAAATGTGATTGGATTCGTTTACAAACACTATGTATGGCAAGTCATAACATACATGTTTGTCCACGGTGACATCAGCCACGTTTTTTTTAATATGCTTGCGCTTTTCTTCTTCGGAATTGGAATTGAAAAGACACTCGGCTCAAAAGAATTTCTGCTCATGTATTTTTCAATTGGAATTATGAGCGGTCTGTTTTCTGTTGCTGTGTATTTTGCTTTCGGAAAATTTCTTATTCAAAACGGAATGCAGCCCTGGTCGTTTGGAATTTCACTGATAGGGGCGAGTGGGGCTGTTTACGGAATCTTGTTTGCCTATGCGGTGCTTTTCCCTCGGTCTCGGATTTTTATTTGGGGCTTGATACCTGTTCCGGCTCCGCTCATGGTGCTTGCCTATGCGGTTATCGAATTTGGAAGTCAGTTCATCGGTTCGAGCAATGTCGCGCATATGACACATTTGGCAGGTTTTGCTTTTGCATGGCTTTATTTTGTTGTTCGCATGGGAGTAAACCCACTCAAAATATGGAAAGACGCGTACAGAAACTGATTTTCATTCTTCTCGTCTTCGTGTCTCTTCTTTTTGCGCAAGATGTGAGTCAGGAACGCATGGTTCGTTTTGCGCTCTGGGCATCAACTGAAAGTTATCCCGGAGTTGAGCAGCCTGAAGTTGGATTGTCGCTCCCCGTCCGAAAAATCCGTCAGATTTCCCCGTTTATTCTTTCTGGAATGGTGTACGGATGGCGGTTTGACTATGTTCCGTATGATAAAGCGCGCGGGGTGCAGGAAATTTTTGAGACAGAGATTGTCCGTGAGCTAGATGAAAATGAAATCAAGACGATACAGTATACAAAACCGTGGATAGAAGATTCGATTCTGAATTGCTGGGTGGAGTATCGCCGCACGGACGCGCAGCTTCACATCTATAAGTCATGGCAGTCGGTCATGAATGCCCGTATCAAAGGTGAGGGGTATGCCCCGCTTTCAGAAGGCTTCGACGGACTCAAAAAAGCCTGTGATGAAGCCCTAAAAATGGCAGTTCGTAATTATGAGCGAAAATGGATTAAAACAAAGCCAAAAGAAATCACGGGGTCGGTGTTTATGTATGAGCCACCGAAGATTGGCGTGGATGCAGGCAGATATAAAGTTACCCTTGATTTTTTTATGCAAACAGATAAAATAATAGAGTACAGAACTTTCTAGTGCACGGTTTTTTCTGTGCCGAGGAGATAAATTATGAAGAAGTTTTTCGCTGTCGTTGCAGCACTTTTTTGTTTTGCAGGATTTGCGGTTGCTGATGAATTAGAGGAATTGCAGAAAGACCCGAATGCAGTTGATCTCACTACTCGAACAATCGTTCCCGAGGAGCAGCATACAACAAATAAAACGGCAAAAGTTCAGATTGAATATACACCGCTTACTGATGAGGTTCATGTGTATTACACGTGTATCGCTGTTTCCTACGATCAAGGCGAGGCAATGAACACAGTCTTGGCTTGCTTGCAGGATTTCCAAAAAGAAAACCAGTACTACGGTTACAAATATCTCCGCAAGGATTCAGTCAAATACTTCAAAGATGATAAAAACATGAAGTGGGCAACCTATCATTCTTATGTAAAGTTCAGCCGCTAACTGCAAGGAGCCAGTTCATAAGAGCTGGCTCGAATTTTTTATAAACTAAATCAACACACACGAGTTATAAAATGGACATTCAGAATATCATTAAAAATCTTCACCCGCTTGAAATCAAAGTTCTTCTTACGTACACCGACAAAGACGAATTGACCTCAGAAAAGCTCCAGAAAGAATTGGCTTACAAAGAAGGTCACTGTAATCAGGCATTTTCTTGGCTCGGCGGAAAGGAATTGCTTTCCGTTGTGAGCAAAACGCCGCACACTTTTTACGAAATCACTGACTTGGGGCGCGCTTACGCAAAAGATGGCATTCCCGAAGTTCGAATCATCAACTTCGTCAAAGAAAACGGAGCAAAACTCTTGCCAGAAATCGCCGCTGGCACTGGTCTTGAGCAAAAAGATGTTGGCTCTGCGTTCGGTCAGCTTTCAAAAGCCGGCGTTCTCAAAATGAATGCCGAAAAAAAGGCTGAGTATTCGGGTGCAGAAATCCCCGCGAACATCGCGATTGCAACAAGCCTTTTTGAAAAGGCGGCAAAAGCCGAAAACGGTCAGCTTGACAACGCTTCACTGAGCGCGGACGAGCAGAAAGTCATCACGAACTATGCAAAAAAACGCGGTGCGGCTGATTCTCCGTTTAAAATCATCGAGCGCGAAACAGTTGTTTACAAATTAAACAAAGAGGCGGCAGATGTCGTTGCGGCTCTCAAAAATGCGGGAATCACGGGCGAGGAGCTTGGTGCCGTCACTCCGCAGATGCTCGCTTCTGGCGAATGGAAGAACGGCACTTTCCGTGGCTACAATATCGCCATTCCGCCGGCACGAATCATTCCGGGGCGCACAAATCCGTATGTGCAGTTTTTGGAGCATGTCAAAGACAAACTCTGCTCGCTTGGCTTTAAAGAATTTGACGGTCCGCTTGTAGAAACTGAATTCTGGAACGGCGACGCGCTCTTTATGCCTCAGTTCCATGCGGCACGCGACATTCACGATGTCTACCGAATCAAAAACCCGACTCACGCAAAATCAATTGAAGAGCCGTGGCTTTCAAATGTCGCCGCCGAGCATCAGACGGGCGGAAACTCAGGAAGCCGTGGCTGGAATTACACATTTGACCACGAATTCACGCGCCGCTTGGTCTTGCGCTCACAGGGCACGGTTCTTTCGGCTCATCAGCTCCACAATGCTGAAATCCCGGGGAAATACTTCGGAATCGCGCGATGCTTCCGCTACGACAAAGTTGACGCAACGCATTTGAGCGACTTCTATCAAACGGAAGGAATCGTTTTGGGCGAAGATGTCAATTTGCGCACTTTGCTCGGCTTCCTTGAAATGTTCGCAAAAGAAGTCGCGGGCGCAACCGAAGTCAAATATGTGCCGGGCTACTTCCCGTTCACGGAGCCTTCTGTTGAGGTTCACATCAAGCACCCCGTTTTGGGCTGGTTCGAGCTTGGCGGCTCGGGAATCTTCCGCCCCGAAGTCACAAAGGCGATGGGCGTTGATGTTCCCGTTGCGGCATGGGGCATCGGAATCGACCGCATGGCTCTCATGGCACTCGGCTTGAACGACTTGCGAGAATTGTTCAGCGAGAATATCGAGGAAGTGCGCTTAAGAAAAGCGAAGTTCTAAAAAAGTGCAGCGAATTCGCCTAGTGAAGCCAAAAATCTACGACAACAAACCGCTTAAATCGTTCAATCCGCTCGTTGCGTATGCCGGCGTGCTTTTTGGACCTCCAGCGGTTGTTACTAATTTTAAATGTTTTGCGACGATTCTTAAGGAATTTTTCTTTTTGCAGTATTTCGAAAAATTCCACATTCTGCGCATTCCTGTGGTGCACGTTGACCACCCGCTCGATAAAAAAATTCCGTTTACGCCGTCAAAGGTCGGAATCTACCTCGATTTTATCAATCTGTGGGTGCGTCCGCTTGCCATGCTCGTAAAAAAATTCGGATTTTGGCACGCGAGCCGTCTCACCAAAAAATGGATGCTCCGCTTCCGAAAACTCTACCAGTGTTGCGGGAAGATTTACCACTTCCGTCTTACTACCACCGACCGCCCGAAATACAAGGAAATGCGCGAGTTCAGGCAGATTCACGCGCTCGACCCGCACTTTTTGTGCGTTCCGAGTTTGCATGTTTCTACGGTCATTCTCGCCTGGGGATTTTATCGCAAAATTTTCGGTGAAGAGGATTTTACCGAGACTGAAAAGACGCAGTGGACTGAGGAATTGTACAAAGGTGCCGTTGAGATTGCCGAAACGGTCTTATACGTCAAACAGCACTCGGTCAATTGCATTCCTGCCGCGCTCTATTTGTCGACGGCGAATTTTCCAGAACTGGTTTCTGTTGAAGACGCGCGCGCATTCATCGATGATATGTTTGTCGCTCCCGAAGGATTCAGTGCGGAAGCGGCATTGCAAATCAAAGAACATATTCGCGCTACCTACGAAAAATATCTTGAAGACGGCGCAAAATCGGAGCACTGGTACAAGCCCGTGTGGGATTTTTTGGAAAACTACGAGAGGAAAGACGAATGACTTATTTTTTTGAGACATACGGTTGCGAGATGAACATCGCCGAAAGCGCGAGCGTCGAGCAGCTTATGATTGCCCGAGGTTGGCAAAAAGCCGAACACCCCGAAGAAGCGAACATCGTCGTGATTAACACGTGCTCGGTGCGGGGGAGCGCGGAACAGCGCATTTTAGGACGACTCGGCTACTTTGAGGGTGTGAAAAAGCTCCGCATGGGTGATGAGAATTCAAAAATCCGCCTTGAAGACATGAAATTTGCACGGGAATTCTTCAAAAAGAACGGGGCAATTCCGCTCACACTCGTGATTATGGGCTGCATGGCTCAGCGGCTTTTGGACGACCTCAAAGACCAGTACCCCGTGGTGGATTATGTGGTCGGCACGTTCGGAAAATACAAATTCGGCGAGATTATTCAGGCGGTCGAAAACGGAAACAAGCCGTTCAAAATCAAAGACGAAGAGACCTACACGTTCGCGGCGAATTCCTACGAGCAGGGCGCGTTCTCAACGTTCGTGCCGATTATGCACGGCTGCAACAATTTCTGCACCTACTGTATCGTTCCCTATGTGCGCGGGCGCGAAATCAGCCGCAGAGTTGACCAGATTTTAGCCGAAATCGACTTCCTTTCAAAAGCGAATGTCAAAGAAATCACGCTCCTCGGGCAAAATGTGAACGCATACAAGGGCGAGGACGGAACGACTTTCCCCGAATTGCTTCAAAAAATCTGCATGCACATCGACGAAACAAAATCACCGATAAAGTGGATTCGATTCGAGTCTTCAAACCCGAACGATTTTTCTGACGAGCTGATTGAAGTAATCAAAAAGAATCCGCACATCTGCCGTGGATTCCACATCGCCGCCCAGCACGGAAACAACGAAATCCTAAAGCGCATGAACCGCAAGAACACGCGCGAAGAATTCATCACGCTCACCAAAAAATTGCGCGAAAATCTTCCCGGAGTCCAGCTTGTCACCGATTTGATGGTCGGCTTCCCGGGCGAAACGGAAGCGCAATTCAACGATATTCTTTCGCTTATGGAAGAAGTCAAATTCGAGTCGGCGTTTATGTATTATTACAATCCGCGCGAAGGAACGCCAGCCGCAAAATATGAAAATCAGATTCCTCTCGAAACAAAAAAATCACGCCTTCAAAAAGTGATAGATTTGCAGTCAAAACACACAAACGAAGTGATGTCAAAACGACTTGGTGAAGAAATCGAAGTTCTCTGCGACATAATTTCACGACACGACGACACGGAATTGCTTGGCAAAACCGAACAAAACGAGCGCATAGCGTTCAAAGCCGACAAAAAACTCATCGGCTCATTTGTGCGAGTAAAAATTGAAGGACTGAGCGGAAACACATTCAGGGGAAGCCTGCTAGGCGAATAAGATTTTCGCTCAGTTGGGATTTACCATCTCTTGCAGAATTTCTTGATTCTCTCTTCCCCACGGTACAATTCTTTCACTTTTCCTTTCTCAACCACCCACACAGACGGAATCGACGGAATGTTGTAGGAATCTTTTCGAGGACAGAAAACGAATTCACCGTTCTCATCTTTCTGGAACAAATCTTCCCAAAAGCACGGATTTTCAGTTCTATAAGAATTATACTCATCTTTTGAGGCATCAAAAGTAAGACCGATGAGCGGAATTCCTGCATTTTTCAGGGAATTGACTTCACCCGTGATGTTTCGGCAGTGCGGACACCATGTTGCCCAAAAATAGATTATGTAGTTTTCGTTTGAATTTTCAAAATCTTTAAGGCTCGTGCCGTCCGAAAAATAAAGTTTGTCTTTTTCCCAACCGTCGTAGAGTTTTTGAGAGATTGATTTTGTGTAGGAAAGAGATTTTTGCACTTTACGGACAAGCGTTCCGCTCGGTACAAAAATCATTCCTGCGACAAAAAAGACCAGCGCAATGAGAACATAAACAAGAAGATTTTTTGATTTAGTGGTCATAATTGTTTCTTTTTGTACAAATTAATATTTTGTGTAATACGCATGACATTTTCCGTCATAGCAATAATACTTATAACCATCCTGGTAAGCCCTCGTAGCACACTCGGAATCGCTACTGTATTCATACGATGTGCCATTTCGTGTGTAATAAAGATGATACCCAGCTGGACAATCATCATCATAACTCCAGCCATCGCAAGAAATAAAAAAGCCCACCGCGAGCAACGGGATCATACCAATGCAAGCAATTTTTCTTAATAATTTCATATATTTCTCCATAACTAAAATTTGACTTTTTACAGTTTACGGCTTTTCTTCATGGATTTTTCCGAAATGAACATCAGCGCGTACACTGTGCCGTCATCGGCAAAAAACTGGTCAACTTTTTGGACTCCAATGAGTTGACTCATTTTTTCGTTTGCCGTTGATTGGGCACGCAGAAATTCAAGGAGGTTTTTCTTTGCCTCAAGTTCCGCCGCCCGAATTGACATTTTCTCGTCTCCGTATTTTGCCTTGCCGCTTGCGTAAAAGCCTTTTTCGTCATTGAACCCAGCCCAATAATCGCTTGGATTCGTGAAACTGCTTTCGACCCAAACGGGAAGCCCGTCATCCCTGTATTTTTGTTTACCCGACCTTTCGACGCTGGCGCATGAAAAGAGAAGAAACGACAAGACAATCAGTGCGAATATGCGCATTTTGCTATTCCGCAGAAGTTGTCGATTCGTTTTCTTCTGAAAGCGAGTTGATGTATTTATCAACAACCTTCTTTGCAAATTCGCTATTTGCGGGGAGAGCCTTTTTGATTTCGGCATCAGGCACGAACATTAAGACATATACCGTTCCGTCCTCGCCAATAAAGCGGTCAGCGCGGAGAATTCCAGAAATTTTCACGCTTGCCACAGCAGACTGAAAGTCCTTTAATTCCTTTTGAGCCTCGCCGTCAGCACCTGCTGCTTCCGATTCTTGCTGTGCAATCGCGTTGATTTCCTGCTTTACATAGAATGCTATCTGCGCTTTTCCGTCCAAGTCCGCTGCCGTCGTTGATGATTTCACATCGCCATATTTTGCTTCTCCAGACGCAAAATATCCCGTCTCATCAATCGGTCCTTTCCAGTAGTATCCGCCTTTGTTCCAGCCACTTTTGAACTGCTGCCCAACCCAAACGGGGCGGTTCAGTTCCTGATTCTGCTGATACGCCGCCGTGTCGCGAGCATCGCCTGTTGCTTTTGTGCTTCCGCATCCAGCAAAAAATACTGCCATCATAACGGCAAACGCCGTGCCAAAAATTCTTTTCATAGAATCCTCCAAAAAAATTATTTTTTACTCCATTTGTGAAAACAGAGATTTGCCCGTTATTTTTTGTTGAAATAAATTCCCGAAGCCGCACCGCCAACCCAAGTGACTGCCGAAACGGGAATTGTCACAACTGTTCCGATTACGCCAGCCACAGCCGCCGTTGAAGCCGCATCTGCCGAAGCCGAACGCTCAACTGACATCGTGTTGTCGTATTCATAGCGTTCAATTGGGGTAATTTCCTCAGCATTTTCGTCAGCAAGCGTGAGAACGCTTATATCTCGGTCGTATTTTTCAACGGTTATGTGATTGTTTGTAAATGGCAAATGATATTCTGGATAATGCTCAATTTTGTTGGCTTCCTTTGCAGCGTCGGCTTTTGCTCTTGATTTTTTGTAGCTCGGCATCATCCAAATCACGCGGTCGTTTTTCCCTGCCACTGCGTTATAACCGCCCGCAAAGTTGATAAACGCATATCCCGCGCATTTTATAAGATTCCATGTCGTTACGCCCAAAATGACGAACGGTTTTCCCACTATCGAGTAAAAAATGTAATTACCATTCGGTACGCTCTCAACAACAACCTTTTCTGCGCTCGTAATTTCTTGTTGCTTTTTGTTTTGTGAGGGAGGAGCAACAGAATTTTCATCAGATAATTCAGGCGGCGAGAACATATAATTTACAAGATTGTCGAGATTTTCATCGAAGAATTTTTCCATTTCGTTGCTGAAAGTGTCACCCGTTGCCCGATGCGTTCCGCCATTTGGGTCAGTAGTTGAAGTCACTTTGCCGTTCTTCACTTTCACCACTTTTGCTCCCAAAATAAAACTCTGAATTTCATTTGTCGCTTTGTCGGCTTGATATTCCATAAGTGAAAAAGTGACCGAATCATTTTCTGATTTTGAATTCGTTTCCTTGATCGCCGTGAAAGTTCGCATTGTGAGTGTCGTTTCATTCGATTCGACATCGGAACAGACATCAGCAAGGTCGTAAAATTTCTTTGACTTTGATTCGATGAGTTTTTTATCACGAGTAAGTTCGTAACTTTCTTCTACCGCAATGTCATCTTCATACAATGTTTTTTGCGTTTTTATGTATTCGCGCGTACTCATGCACGAGCAAAGAAGACTCATAAGCGACAAAAGCAGAAAAAAGGCAGATTTTTTGCGACCAATTTTCATAAGACTTCTCCTCACCGAGAGCAATTATTGTTTTTCAAGCAATGCTTTAAACCGTGCTGAAGTATATGCGGTCGATTTGCCCGAAGAAACCGATGATTGAGCTGACGTTGCCGCACTTGAATTTACAGAGCTCGTTGAAGCCGCAGAATTTGTCGTTCCTGCGTTCACACCGACTTCTGCCATTTCGGGCTGAGTTTCAACTTCTTTTGTCAAAGCCGCGAGAGATTCCTCTGTCGCAGTGAATTTTCTCTCTTCATCGCCTGGCAATCTGAGCAAGTCGATTCCGCTTCCAAGAAGTTTCGAAGTCACGGCATCCGCTGCATTCTTGTTTGAGTCTTGAACTGCATAACTGGTTGCAGGATAAGGAATTGTTCCATATCCCTCAAATGAGACAAATCCTCGGAACAAAAATTTGCTTCCTTCTGCGATTTCCAAATCTTCTGTAACAGGATACACAAACTGATACGCAAGAACCGTTCCTGTCGTGTCTTTGCTCATTTTGCCTGGAAGAATATAACAATCCCGCAAAATCACGAAATCATAAGTTTCGCCAGATTTTCCCTCGAACGCAACAGAATGAAAAATCTTTTTCAACTGATTGTTTTGATATTCAATTATCGCTTTTGTGTTGCAGTCTTCCGCAGCTTTTTTGTTGTGATATTTTATCATGTCGGCGGAAAGCTTATCGACCATTTCTATAGAGCGATTCGTATTTTTTGTATCCAGAACGAGCACATTTGCTGCACGAAGATCTTCCGCCGAATAATGCTTATTCTCCAATTTTCCATCTTCTGCCGTTACAATCGACATTTCCGTGTCAGTGTCCGCGAATTCAATTTTTGTTGTGACGCAAGAAATTAAAAATAAACTCGCAATTCCTAAAACAAAAAAAGAATAGAATTTTCTTATTTTCATAAAACCTCCTTAAAAATAATCAAGATTTAACTCATCGTAAAATACATTTTAACAAAAGTCAAATTTTATTTACGGGAAGTGATAACATTTTGACTATGGCTAATATTCAGACAGTGCTGGGCAATAATGTGCGCAGGTTACGCAATCGCAACGCTTGGTCACAAATTTTACTTGCGGACAAACTTGACGTTTCAGTATCATTCATTTCAATAATTGAATCCGGGCAGAGAGGTGTCTCGCTGCAACTTATTGAAGATATTGCGAATGTTTTTGAAGTTCCTGTGCCGTACCTATTCATCGATTATGATGCCCCCGATTCGCAAACAAAGTCTCTTGAAGAGTCCGCCATGATAGAACTTCGCAACGATTTGAAAAATGAACTTTCAGATTTTGTCGATAAATTTTTCATTCAGCATAAAAACAAAAAAAACATGAAGATAAAGTTTTCTGATTTTACTGATGATTTTTTTGCAAAGAAAAAGTAAAATAGGTTAGAATTGAATATCAAAAACTCTTTGGAGCAAAAAATGCCAATAAAACTCATCGGAACAATCATCTTGCTCATTCTCGTCACGATTTTCGCGGGCGTGAATCTCGACAACAAGTGCGACATCACGTTCATCTTTTACACATTCCACGATGTGCCCGTCTTCATGACCGTGGTTATTTCGTTCGCAATCGGGCTTGTCCTCATGCTGCCGTTTACGTTCGGTCGAAAGAAAAAGCCGAAGAAAATCGAAAAACAGCCGCAAAAGCCTGCTGAAATCGAGCCAAAAGAAGAATCAAAAACGCTCTTTGACTTCAAAATCAAACGCGATGCGGCACCAGAGAAAGCCGAAACTGGGAAAATGAAAGCGGAAAAGCCGAAAAAAGAAAAGAAACCGCTCTTCGGTCGCGCCAAAAAAGAAGAAAAAAACGAGCAGTCTTCTCAGGGCGAAACTTCTGCGCCAACAGCGACAGCAAATTCTCCCGAAGCCAGCACGACAGATGCGGCTTCAACGGGCGCTCCTGTCTAATCTCTATGCAACGCTGCGTTATCATCGGGGCAGCCCCTGTCAAAAACTATAAAAAAATCCGCTCGTTTTTGCGCGAAGATGATTTTGTCATCGCGTGCGACGGCGGATTACATCACATCAAAAAACTCAAAGTCGCGCCGAGTCTCATCATCGGTGACTTTGACTCACACAAAAACCCGCATTCAAAAACCGAGACGATTGTCCTTCCGCATGAGAAAGACGACACTGATTCCATGTTCGCGCTCAAAACTGCCCTTTCGCGCGGATTCACCGACTTTCTTTTTATCGGAATGGTGGGGGGCAGATTCGACCACTCGCTCGGAAATCTCTCGCTGCTCCTCACCTGCCACAAAGCCAACGCGCGCGCTCTCATGCTCGATGATTTTTCTGAAATGCAGATTGTCGGCGGCACAGAAATTCAAATCACTGACGATTGTGCTTATTTTTCGCTCTTAAACATTACCGGAACGGCGCGCGGAATCACAATAAAAAATGCGTTCTACCCGCTTGAAGATGCCGAAATTACTCCCGACTATCAATACGGCGTGAGTAACGAAGTGCTTCCCGGCAAGACAGCGAGCGTTTCCGTGCGTGAAGGCGAGCTTTTATTAGTGCGTGTGTGGCGGTAAGCAGGAGTCGGGGAGAGGAGGGCTACTTCCCGAAGACTTCCTTCGCTATGGCGACCGACACCATCGCGTCCTTCGAGTAGTAATCTGCGCCAATCTGCGTGGCATAGTCCGCCGTGAGCACTGCGCCGCCGACCATAATCTTGCAGCTTTTTCCCACTTTGCCGAGTTCTTCCCGCAAGAGTTTTATCGTGGTCTCCATGTTGGCGACGGTCGTTGTCATCAGTGCGCTCAATCCCACGAGCTGAATGTCCTTTTCGAGCACGGTCTCAACGACTTTTTCTGCGGGCACATTTTTTCCGAGGTCTATCACCGTGTAGCCGTAGTTTTCGAGCATGGCTTTGACGATGTTCTTTCCGATGTCGTGGATGTCGCCGAAAACCGTGCAGATGACGATGCTTCCCTTCGATTCCTGCGCGTTTCCGCTCGCTTCGAGGTGCGCTTTGATGACGGCAAAACTCGCGCTCACCGTGTCGGCGGAGAGCAAAAGCTGGGGCAGGAATTTTTTCCCGACCTCAAAGTCTTTTCCCACTATGTCGAGGGCGGGCACGATGCATCGGTCGATGATTTCGACGGGTTCTTTGCCTTCTCCGAGCAGCGTTTTCGTCGCATCCGCTGACAAATCCTTGAATCCCTTGCAAATAATGTTAATCAGCGCATTTTCCGAGTCCGAAAGGTCTTTGGGTAAATTGGGCGTTCCAACCGCAAGCGGTTGTCGGGCTTTCCGCACTTCCGCTGTCGCTCCATTGCCTTCGGCAACGCTTCGCGGTGCTCCAATCCCTAACGTAGGGAGCGACCCCGCTTGCGGGGACAAAACCTGTGAGACAGGTTTTGAGCGAGTCTCCGAGCAGCTATGCTGCGAAGGCGTATTTCCTTTTGCCGCTGCCGCTTGCTCTGCCGTCAGTCCGTAAACGGGCGCGGGCTTGTCGTTGTATTTTTCTATATAATCAAGGCAGTTTTCGTCAAAGGCGGCGAGCGCACGGTAGCCGTAGTAGGTTTCCATCATCGGCTGCATGAGCGGATTTATGATGCAGGCAGAAAGTCCCGCGTACAAAGCCATTGCGAAAAATCTTGAATTTATGATGTCTCGCCGCGGGATTCCAAAAGATATGTTAGAAACACCAAGCACGAACTGTAATCCCTGCTCGCCGTACTTTTCTTTTAAAATCTGAATCGCCCGCACGGTCTCCAATGCTTCTTTCTGCTGGCTTGAAACCGTGAGCGTGAGCGTGTCAATCACGATGTCACGCACAGGAATTCCGTACTTTGCCGCTTCCGCAATGATTTTTTCTGCCACCGCAACACGACCTTCCGCCGTGGGCGCGATTCCCGCCTCGTCAATGCAGAGCGCGACCACCGCCCCGCCGTATTTTTTCACCAACGGAAGCACTTTGTCCATCACATCTTGGCGACCGTTCGTTGAATTTATCAATGCTTTTCCATTGTAATAGCGCAATGCCTTTTCCAAAACGGGGGCTTCGCTCGAATCAATCTGCAACGGCGTGTTGAACGCACCTTGAATCGTCTTAACCGCGTCAACCATTGTCTGCGCTTCATCGATTCCGGGCAAACCCACATTCACATCGAGAATCTGTGCGCCCGCGTTAATCTGGCTTTCCGCCTCGCCGAGCACGAAATTCATGTTGTGGGCAAGCAAGGCTTCCTTGACCTTCTTTTTTCCCGTGGGGTTGATTCGCTCGCCGATAATCTGCGGACCTGCCGCCCCGCCAATCTGCACGCTCGAATTGTACGAGCAGATAAAACACGCGTTCTCAAACTCGCACGGCTTTCGCTTTTGCGGCGGCATTTTTTCAATCACGCGCACCATCTCGGCGATATGCTCCGGGGTCGTGCCGCAACAGCCGCCAAACACAGAAACGCCCAGCTCGCGGTACTTTTTGTGATGCTCCGCGAATTCTTCGGGCGTGACGAGATAGACAGCCTTTCCTTTTATGACCGTCGGCAAGCCCGCATTCGGCTCGGCGGCAACGGGCAAGTGAGCGTAGCGCATGTATTCGGCAACGATTTTGTCGTCCTCAGAAAGCGAGCCACCGCAGTTCATGCCGATTAAATCAACTCCGAGCGATTCCAAATACACGACCACCGTGCGAATGTCCGCGCCCGTGAGCGTTCGCAAATTCGGCTGGAAAGTCACGCTCGTAAAAATCGGAAGATTCGTGTTCTCTTTTGTGGCGAGCACTGCCGCCTTGATTTCGCGCAAATCCGCCATCGTTTCGATAATCGCAAGCTCCGCGCCCGCTTTTTCCGCGATAATCGCCGCTTCTTTGTAAGTCTCGTAGGCTTCATCAAAAGTCAAGTCGCCCATCGGTTCAAGCAAGCGACCAATCTGGCTCGTATCCCACGAAATGTAATGCGGTCTCGTGTTTCCCGCAGCCTCCGTCTCCGCCACACATTCTTTTTGGAGCGCAATTTCCGCCTCGATGTACTCTTTGCACGAATATTTTGCCGAAACGAGCTTTAACGGAAGCGCACCGAAAGTATTCGCCGTGAGCACATTCGCCCCCGACGCAAGATATTGCAGATGAATGTCCTTGATGATTTCAGGCTTTTCAATCGAAAGGTCTTCGGGAATGTCATAGTCCGTGTAGCCCGTCTTCTGAATCATCGTGCCAATGCCGCCGTCAAAAAACACAGGCAGCCCGGCTTCAATCTGAGAATGTAAAAATTCGCGGAAGTTTGGTTTCATTGCTTCATTTTATCGGAAACAAAAGACTATCGCAATGATGGGTAAATCAAACGGAATTTTAGAATGTGTGAAAAAGAAAAATTGCGAATCTCAGCGAAACGGAGTATCATAGACGCATGGGATTTTTGTCGTTTGTCCATGCACATTTGCCGTGGTTTTGGCTCGCAATTACGATTCTCTGTGTGGTTATTGAAGTGTTTACGTTCGCGCTTACGACGATTTGGTTTGCGTTCGGCGCGTGCGTACTGATTTTTGTTTCATTTGCGCCGATTCCGTTCAAATGGCAGTTGCTGCTTTTTCTCTTAATTTCGCTTCTCTTGCTGATTTTTACGCGTCCGTTTGCGCTCAAAAAGCTCAAAATCAAAAAAATCCCGACGAACAGCGACAGTCTCGTCGGAAAAAAAGTGCTCGTCACTGAAAAAATTACCGAGTTTCAAAAAGGCTCGGTCAAACTGAACGGTGTTGTCTGGTCTGCAAAAAGCGAGGACGGCACGGTGATTGAAAAAGGTTCTGAATGTGTCGTTACGTCGATTGAAGGCGCGACGGCATTGGTAAAAAAGGTCCAGGGGGAATGATATGCCGATTTACATTATTGCAATTCTTATTTTTGTCGTGATGGTGCTTATTATCACGAATATCCGGATTGTTCCGCAGTCTCATGCGTTTATCATCGAGCGGTTGGGAACATATGCGTCAACATGGCAGACAGGCTTGCACGTGAAAGTTCCGTTCATTGACCGGCTGGCGAATCATGTCTCTCTCAAAGAAAAAGTGCTTGATTTTCCACCGCAGCCCGTTATCACCAAAGACAACGTAACCATGAAAATCGATACGGTCGTCTACATGCAGATTACTGACCCAAAATTGTACACGTATGGCGTGGAGAATCCGATGCTCGCGATTGAAAATTTGAGCGCGACGACGCTCCGAAATATTATCGGCGAGCTTGATTTGGACGCGACGCTCACGAGCCGTGATGTCATCAATACAAAAATGCGCGCGATTCTTGACGAGGCGACCGATCCGTGGGGAATTAAAGTGAACCGCGTCGAAGTAAAGAATATCATGCCACCTGAAGCGATTCGTGAGGCGATGGAAAAGCAGATGCGTGCTGAGCGCGAGCGTCGTGAAAAAATCCTGATTGCCGAAGGTCAGAAGCAGTCGGAGATTCTTGTTGCTGAAGGTCAAAAACAGGCGAAAATTCTTGAGGCAGAGGCACAAAAGCAAGCGCTTATTTTGCAGGCTGAGGCTGAAAAAGAGGCGAAAATCCGAAAGGCAGAAGGTGAGGCGCAGGCGATTCTTGATGTGCAAAAGGCAACGGCTGACGGTCTTAAAATGCTCAAAGATGCGCAGATTGACGAGGCTGTCATAAAATTGCGCAGCCTTGAATCTCTTGAAAAAGCGGCTGACGGACAGGCGACAAAAATCATCGTGCCAGCAGATTTCCAAAATCTTGCGGGGGTTGTGGCGTCACTCTCGGAAATTGCAAAAAAGGACTCGTAATACACAATTAAAAACTCTTGATATATATCAAAAAAATCGCATAAAAAACAACAAAATGCTATAAATCCTCTCTATTTTGCGTTATACTTAAATTACTATGAAGTATGTATATTTTTTTGGAAACGGCGACGCAGATGGCGATGAATCAATGCGCGCAGAATTGGGTGGAAAGGGTGCAAACCTTGCGCAGATGGCTAAGGCTCCGTTGAGTCTTCCAGTTCCAGCAGGTTTTACAATCACTACGGATGTTTGTCAGGAATACTACGAGCTTGGTCGAAAATATCCTGAGGAACTCTATCCACAGGTCGATGAATATCTTGCAAAACTTGAGTCTGTAATGGGCAAAAAACTCGGCGACGAAAATGACCCGCTTTTGGTCTCTGTTCGTTCGGGTGCGGCAATCTCAATGCCTGGCATGATGGACACCATTTTGAACCTCGGCTTGAATGACAAGGCTGTGCTCGGTCTTACCAAAAAAACGGGCAACGAGCGATTCGCGTGGGACGCATACCGCCGATTTATTCAGATGTACGGCGATGTCGCAATGGGCGTTGAGCACGCAAAATTCGAAGCGATTATCGACGAAGTAAAATCTCACCGCGGAATCAAACAGGACACGGAACTTACCACCGAAGAACTCAAAGAAATCGTCACGAAATACAAGGCGATGTATAAAGAAGAAAAGGGCGAAGACTTCCCGCAGGACGCAAAAGAGCAGATGTGGGGCGCAATCGGAGCGGTCTTCGGCTCATGGATGAACCCGCGCGCTATCAAATACCGAAAACTCAACAATATCAAAGAAGGCGCGCTCAAAGGAACTGCCGTCACGGTTATGGCGATGGTCTTCGGAAACAAGGGCGACACTTCTGGAACGGGCGTTTGTTTCTCTCGCGACCCGTCAACGGGCGAAAATGTGTTCATGGGCGAATATCTCATGAACGCTCAGGGCGAAGATGTCGTTGCAGGAATCCGCACTCCTCAAAAACTCGCTCAGCTTGAGCAGACGAACAAAGCGATTTATGACGAACTCTGCCAGATTCGTGACCGCCTCGAAAAGCACTATCACGACATGCAGGATATGGAATTCACCGTCGAAGAAGGCAAACTCTACATGCTCCAGTGCCGCAACGGAAAGCGAACGGGTGCTGCGGCTGTCAAAATGGCGGTCGATATGGTCAAAGAAGGCTTAATCGACAAAGAAACGGCAATTATGCGCGTTGAGCCAGAGCAGTTGAATCAGCTCCTTCTTCCTCAGCTCGACAAAGAAGCCGTTAAAAAGGCAACTGAAATCGCAGCAGGCCTTAACGCTTCTCCTGGAGCCGGCTGTGGTCAAATCGTCTTTACGGCGGAAGAAGCCGAAGAATGGGCGAAGAACGGCAAAAAAGTCCTTCTCGTTCGCAAGGAAACTTCTCCAGATGACATCGCGGGCATGGCGGTTTCTCAGGGAATCCTCACTTCAACAGGCGGTCGCACTTCTCATGCGGCGGTCGTTGCTCGCGGCATGGGAACTCCGTGTGTGTGTGGTTGTTCAGATGTCGCATTCAAAGATGCAGAAACAGTCATCATCAAAGGCAAAACCTACAAAAAAGGCGACTTCCTCACAATCGACGGCGCAACAGGTCTCGTGTATGAAGGTCAGGTCGCAGTTAAGCCAGCAACAATTTCAGGCGATTTGGAAACATTCTTGGGCTGGGCAGACGAAATCCGCGAAAAATCAGAGCGAGTCACTGAATCAGGAAACCGCGTAAAGGGATTCGATATCTACGCAAACGGCGACACTCCGCAGAATGCGCTCGATGCATTCCGATTTGGCGCAAACGGAATCGGTCTCTGCCGAACGGAACACATGTTCTTCGACGAGCCGAAACTCACCGACTTCCAGAAGATGATTATTTCTGAGGACACGGAAAGCCGCAAAGAAAACCTTGCAAAAATCCTTCCGCATCAGCAGAAAGACTTCTACGAAATCATCAAGACGATGGAAGGTCGCCCCGTTACAATCCGATTGCTTGACCCGCCGCTCAACGAGTTCATTCAGGCTGAAACTGACTCACAGCTTACGGCCTTAGCCGAAAAACTCGGCGTTGATAAAGAAAAACTTTCGCGCAAAGTCATGCAGCTCGCGGAACACAACCCGATGCTCGGTCATCGTGGCTGCCGCTTGGCAATCACTTACCCAGAAATCTACGAAATGCAGGTTGAGGCAATCGCCCGCGCAACGGCTCAGCTCGAAAAAGAAAGCAAGAAGCACAATGTTCTGATTATGATTCCGAATGTCGTGTCTTACAACGAAGTCGAGCAGATTCGCAAGCAGGCAGAGGCTGTGATTGACAAGGTGAACAAAGAAAAAGGCGTAAACTTGAAGTTTGAAATCGGTTCGATGATTGAATTCCCGCGCGCCGCACTGAGCGCAGGAAAAATCGCGAAGTACGCCGACTTCTTCTCATTCGGCACGAACGACCTCACGCAGACCACATTCGGCTTCAGCCGAGACGACTACGGCAAGTTCATCGAGTCATACTTGCAGCAGCGAATCCTTGAAGACGACCCGTTTGCAACGCTCGACGAAGACGGACCTGCCGCACTCATGGAAATCGCCGAAGAAAAAGGTCGCACGGTCAACGCGAACTTGCACCTCGGCATTTGTGGCGAGCACGGCGGCGACCCCGCTTCAATCCACATCTGCTACCGCATCGGCTTGAACTATGTAAGCTGCTCTCCGTACCGCGTGCCGTTGGCGCGACTTGCAGGAGCGCAGGCGGTGATAAAATATGAACGAGAAGAGAGATAATTTCTTCCTGTCATTCTGAGTCAGGGGCGAAGAATCTGTTACGCTTGACAATCCGCCGAGCGTAACTTATAGTGTAATTAGTGGTGAGTCCTACCCTAAGTGGAGTCTTTAAAAGCAGTGAACCCTACTGTGAGTGGGAACTTTAAAAGCGGTGAGTCCTACCGTTAAGTGGAATCGATAAAGCCGTATTTCAGTTTTCGCTGATACGGCTTTTTTTTATGGAAAGCTATGGAACAAGAGCGACTTAATTTGTATCACATGGATATGAAATATATCCGCGACTTGCACAATGCCGACGACCGCGTTCAGTCGGTTTCTCCTCAAATTCATAAGAGCAACCGCCCCTTTGTCGGAATTGTGATTGTCTGTGGTGAGCATAAGTATTGCGTGCCGCTTGATTCTGCAAAAGAAAAACATAAAACGCAGAAGAATGATGTTGATTTTTCCCGCATTTTCGATGGCGAAAGACTAATCAGTGTTTTGAATTTCAACAATATGATTCCTGTTGACGACAGATTTATCCACAAGATTGATTTAAAACCGTCTGAAAAAGATTCCCCCGCACAAGCCCATTACAAGCAATTGTGTATCAAGGAAATCGAATGGTGCCGCAAGAATCAAGAAGCAATCATCAAAAAGGCTAACAAACTGTATTTTTTTGTGCAAAAGCCGAATTGCAGTGGCATGCTGAAAAAACGATGCAATGATTTTAAAAAACTTGAGAAAGTGATGGAAAAATTGTTGAAAAAGGAGTAACGCAAATTAACACCTCCTACCCCCTCTCTTTTAGCGACTTATCCACTGCCTTTTCGATGTTTTTTATCAGCGATTTTTTGAGTGAGGCGATGTCAATCTGCTCTTGGTAGGTGAACGCCGTGTCTGTCTGAAAAAGTTGTAACGATTCTACATTCAACGCCTCAGCAATCCGCTCAATCATCTGCGGGGAAGGAAATTTCTTGCCGATTTCGATTGTTCCGATGTAATTTGTGGAAGTTTCAACCCGCTCGGCTAGTTGTTCCTGTGTGAGATGGCGCATTTTTCGGAGCAATTTTATATTTTTTGCCAAACATTCTTGAACTTTTGTCATTTTCTCAAAATCCACCCTATTAGAATATAAACGAGAAAAATTTTGTTGATTATTTGCTGATTGGTGGTATTTGGTGTGGCGATTCCTGCTTATATCCGTGCCTGGACTTTTACTGCACATACCAATAAAAAAATGCGACAAGCACTTCAGGTCGATGAGAACGGAAAGGCTGTTTCTGCAAGCGAAAAGAAAAATTCTTTATCGGTTTCATTTGCGCCAATCATTCAGCCTATCTCAGATGAATATGGTCTTATGGCGCGAATTTCGTTTTAGAAAATTTAGAAAAATATTCACAGCATTTTTGACAACCCATGAATGCACTCGCTAATGCAGGTCAAGGTGCGTTCGAAGGTTGTAGCGGTCTTACGAGCGTAAACTATCGTGGCACTGAATCTCAATAGCAAGCAATTACTATTGGCTCTAATAATACGCCACTGACAAACGCTACAATAACCTATAACTACACAGAAAACTGACAGCAAGTGCATATCTCGCTCCCGTCGCGTGTCGACGGGGGTGCTTCTGCTTTTCGCTCTAGTGGTCAACTTCAATTGCAATCGGGCAGTGGTCGCTGCCGGTGATGGAATCTAGAATTACAGAGGATTTTACCTTTTCGATGAAGCTTGGATTCACGCATTGATAGTCGATGCGCCATCCGATATTTTTTTCGCGGGCGTGAAAGCGATAGCTCCACCAGGTGTATTTTTGCGGATCTGAGCAAAAATGACGGAACGTGTCGACATAGCCCGCCTCTGTGAACGTGTCCATCCATGCGCGCTCTTCGGGCAAATATCCGGGATTCTTTTCGTTTGACTTTGGATTCGCAAGGTCGATTGGTTTGTGCGCGATATTGTAGTCGCCGCAGAGCACGATGTCGAAGCCGCCTGAAATGAGCTGATCGCATTTTGCGCGCATCGCTTCACAAAAGGCGAGTTTGTAGTCTAGCCGTGCGCCTCCATCTTGACTGTTCGGAAAATAGGCTGAAATGACGGCGAGATTTCCGTATTTTGCAATGAGAACGCGTCCTTCATCGTCAAAGCGCGCATCGCCCAGCAGTTCAACAGCGTCTGGCTCGGTCTTTGAATAAATGGCTGTTCCTGAATAGCCCGCTTTTTGCGCACTTGAAAAATATGATTTATACGAAACGCTCCCATCTGAGGTAAAATCCAATGCGGAGGGATGCAGGAGTTCATCTGAAAGTTGTGCGGGATTTGCCTTTGTTTCTTGAATACACACGACGTCAGCGCCGCTTGCGAGGAGCCAATCGATAAAGCCTTTTTTCTCAACGGCGCGAATGCCGTTTACATTCCACGAGATGATTTTCATAGACTCAGTATAGCATGATTCCTTTTGAAATGAGAAGAAAAACGCATTAAAGCACAAAAATTCCTCAGAATAAAAAAATCCACCCATTGCTGAGTGGATTTCATTCTGCATTATGAACTAGTCTTGCAACGCCTCGTAGCCTTCTTCGCCGGTTCGCACTTTAATCACATTCTCCACATCGTACACGAAGATTTTTCCGTCGCCGATGTGACCGGTGTAAAGCACTTCCTTCGCCGCGGTAATGACCAAATCAACGGGCACTTCGCTCACGACGATTTCAACCTTGATTTTCGGCAAAAGCGTCATGTCGATTTGTGCGCCACGGTAATATTCGCCCGCGCCGTGCTGAACGCCGCAGCCCATTACATTTGTGACCGTCATGCCCGTCACGCCGATGTCGTTCATTGCCGCCTTGATTTCGTCGAACTTGCTCTGGCGTGTCACAATCACGACCTTGTGGAACTTCGCGTCGGGCTTTGAACTCGGCACTTTGACGACAGGAACAGCCTTTTCTTCGGGAATCTTCACTCCGTCTCGCTTTGCCGCGCTCAATTCCGCGCTTGAATAATTCTGTGCGATGTCGAATCCCGCGTAGCTTGAATCCAAGCCGTGCTCAATCTTATCAAGACCGATGATTTCTTCTTCGGTAGAAACTCGCAAACCGTGGAGCTTTTTAATCACGGCGAAGACAATCGTAATCGTCACGACCGTCCATGCAATGATTACGAACATTCCGCCGAGCTGCTTTGCAAGCTGAGTAAATCCGCCGCCGTAGAAAAGACCTTCCTGAATGCCCGCGCTCGCAAATCCCGGAGCTGACTTTGTGGCAAAAAGACCGACCGCAATCGTTCCCCAGATTCCGTTCATCATGTGCACCGCGACCGCACCAACCGGGTCATCGACATGGAGCTTATAATCCAAAAGCCAGATTCCGAACACGACGAGCAAGCCCGCCACCGCACCGATAATCGCCGCACCCGCACAGTCAGTCACATCGCACGGAGCGGTAATCGCGACCAAGCCCGCCAAAGAAGCGTTCAAGCACATTGAAACATCAGGCTTCTTGTATTTAATCCAAGTGAAAATCATCGTGACGACCGTTGCAACCGCAGGGGCGACCGTTGTTGTAAGGAAAACTGACCCCAAAGTCGGAACATCAGTTGCCGCCGCGCCGTTGAAGCCGTACCAGCCGAGCCACAAGATGAATACACCGAGTGCACCAATCGTAAGGTTGTGACCGGGGAACGCCTTTACTTTGACGACCTTTCCGCCCGCATCGCGCGTGAATTTTCCGATTCTCGGTCCTACCATCGCCGCGCCAATCAAAGCACAGATTCCGCCGACCATGTGAATACACGCGCTTCCCGCGTAATCGTGGAATCCCCACTGAGCCAAAAATCCGCCTCCCCAAGTCCAGTGCGCTTCAATCGGGTAGATAATTCCCGAAATGATTGCCGAATAAATGCAGTACGAGCTGAATTTCGTGCGTTCTGCCATTGCGCCCGAGACGATTGTTGCCGTGGTCGCGCAGAACACCAAGTTGAACACGAAGTTCGAGAAGTCAAAGTGCGCGTAATCCGTAAAGACCGAAAATCCCGGCTTTCCGAGCACGCTCCAGATTCCTTTGCTCACTTCGCCCGTTGCAGGGTCGGTAAAACTCAGCATGAACGAAGCTCCAATCAAGAACCACATCACCGTTCCGATACAGAAGTCCATCAGGTTCTTCATGATGATGTTGCCGGCGTTTTTTGCCCGCGTGAAGCCTGTCTCCACCATCGCAAATCCCGCCTGCATCCAGAACACGAACGCCGCGCCGATTAAAAACCATACGCTCCATAAATCTTCCATAGTTTTTTCCTCCTGGAATTTTTTAAATTAAAAAAGGCGACAACATCAGACATTCTGCGCATAAATGCCCGACATCATCGCCGATTTAAAACAAAACACGGCATATGCTACACAGTCCACGCGAGTTTACGAAGTAAACTCGTTAGTGAGCGTAGCGAACGTCGCGCCTTTGCAAAAAAATAAGGTCACAGAAATTGCTCTGTGACCTCGTTGTCATGTGATGTGACATTTATAGCGCGAACAAAAATTTTTGTCAATTGGGGGTGTGATACATCGTATCTTTCTTTTTTTTGTGCTAGAATGTTTCATTCATTAAACGGAGGACATGAATGAAAAAAATTCTTGCTGTTGTTTTGGCGGCTTCGGCGTTTTTTGCGGCGAGCGCACAATCACCAAAAGTTACGCTTTCTGGCACAAACGTAAAGGAAGCGTCTTACGACACAATTCAATCTGCATTGGATGCAATCGGAACCCAAAAGGGCGACTTTGTAATCTCTCTTCCGGCGGGAACGTACGAGGAAGTGTTGTATTACAATGGAGCGGCGAACATCACGCTTTCTGGGCAAAGCCAAAAGCGGTATGGCGAGGATGTCGTTATCGCAAAGGCGAACAGCGGTGACATCTATCTTCTCAAAAGCTACACAAGCTCAGCTCAAAAAGGTCGCTGTCTGTTTGAATTTGAAGGCACGGGAAATCTCACCGTCGAAAACATCACGTTCCACAACACATTTGAGCGCGGTTCTGTCAAAGGCTCAAACACGCAGGCTGAAACAATCGGTTTTGACTCAACGGGAAATCTTGCGGCATACAACTGCGCGTTCAAAAGCCACCAAGATACGCTCCGCATGACAGGCAAATCATGGTTCTACAAGTGCTATGTTGAGGGCGACACTGACTTCATTTGGATGGAAGCAACGGGCAAAGTCGCGCTCTTTGAAGAATGCGAAATCGTCTCGCTTTTTGACGAAAAGCACTCAAATCACACGTCGTACATCGGCGCACCGCGCATGAACCCAGAGAATAAGGCTGCAAAAGGTCTCGTCATCTACAACTCAACTATTTCAAGCAAAGAAGGGCAGACGACGTTCCTTGCACGCACGCCGTGGAATTCAGGCTACTACAATCAGGTCGCGTTCGTCGCAAACAAGGCGACTGACATCGATGACAAATTGTGGAGCGGAAAACCGCTTTTGGCGAACGGAATCCCGCAGACTACCATCGGTTGGAAGCTCGACAAGGCAACGGCAAAGGCAATCGGCGTAAGCACAAACGGACGCACAGACATCATTCCTGACAAAGAAGTGAAATCAGAATTCAACGGACGAGATGCAATCTTGAACCGCTATTTCGACATCACGACGCTCAAATACAAAAAAGATTCTGACACATACTGGGATGTCAAATCTCTTACGGAAAGCCGAAAATGGAAGGTCTCAAAAGACAAGTCAAAAGCGCTCCTTAAAGGCGAGCACGAGATTGTCAGAACGACCTACGTTCTCGACGGCTCACAAGAGTATCCTGACTTGAAATGCGAGGGATTCGCGCTCGAAAGCGGAAAGCCGCACTATCAGGGCGTTCCGGGAAGCACGATTTCGTTCCCGGTCAAAGGAAATGCACTTGTTACGCTTACGGGCTACTACGCGGGAAGCGGCACGATTCAGGCTGGCAAGCAGGGACCCGCATTCTACGCATGCAACACAGGCTCTACCGGAAAATTCCAGGACACTGCGTACATCGTGTACGAGGGCGCGTCAACGGTTACGATTACGGCGACTGAAAAATCATACCTCACGAAAATCTTGGTTGAGGAAGATGCTTCACTTGCATTTGAGCCAGTAAAATCAATCGCGATTGCTTCTGAGGGCGACGTAAAAGAAGTCTTCGGGCGCAAAAAGCTTCAGTTCTCTGCAACGCTCAACCCGATAAAGCCGACGAACGGCGATTACACGTGGTCTGTCTCAAACGAAGCGGTTGCGAAAATCTCTGCGACTGGTCTTCTTGAGGCGGCAAATGTCAAAGAAGACACCGAAATTATCGTAAAAGCAACGTCATGCGACGCAAAGCACGCTTCTGGCGAATTCAAGCTCACGGTCTTAAAGCCAGAGGCTGGCGCATTCTCTGTCTCTTGGCTCGACAGCCCGGAAACAAGCGCGTCTCTTGCGGGAACGAGCGACAATGAAGCAGTCGTAAAGGCGGGCGTGGCTGTTCCGTCAAAGGGCGAAGGCTCTTGGAAATTCAATTCGTCAAAAATCACGGCGGAAATCGCAAAGGGCGCAATCTCTTACTCTGGCTACAGCGAGCCGATTTCTGGTCGCGATAAAGTGTATGTCGACTTTCCGATTACGGCGGTCGAAACGCTTGAGATTTCTCAGATTGAAGCAGCATTCGGAAACCACGGCACGGGCAACACGGCAATTCAGATTCTCGCAATCAAGGGCGGCAAAGAAGAAGACCTTATAACCGATGAATCTCGCAAAGTGCGCACGGTCAAGAAGAGCTACGAAACCGAGTACGAAATCAAAAAAGGCGAAACGGTCACATTCCGCGTCGTCATTTACGGCTTCAACGGCGATGACATCGACATTCCGACCGGAAAAGCTCCGACGGTTGCGACTATCACGTTCAACGGAAAGCAAAAATAATTTTTCTTGCTGAACCAATTGCCCCGAATTCAGGAAGCGTATTGCTTTCCCAAAGGATTCGGGGCTTTTTTGTAGCGATTTTCTGTATCTTTGCCTATGAAATTTCTCATTTCCGCTGTATAATAGACAGCATGAATCAGTTTTTTAGTGAGAACGATGTCGCAAGAGATTCACTGACGACTGTCTACGCAAAAGAAAGCATCGAAAAATATGTGAATCGCTTGATTCATGAAAAAATTCCCTTTACGTATGCGCTTATCGACATCGACAATTTTACGTACATAAACGACACGTTCGGTGAGGTGGGCGGAAACGCGGTCTTGATGGACGTTGCCGCAACGCTTCTCAAAATCATTGGAAAGGACGGCGTTGTCGGGCGCAATGAGGGCGATGAATTCGTCGTCGTTCTTAAAAATATCGTCACGTACGATGAAATCTGGAACATCTGCCACAACATTCTTGTAAAAATAAACGAAATCGAATTGCCGCAAATCGGAAGCCAAACGCTCACGGTTACGATTGGTCTCGACCGCTTCCCGGAGAATGCCGAGAATTTCGACGAGCTTAAACGTGCCGCCGACAAAGCGCTCTTCCGGGGCAAGGCAAAGGGGCGCAACTGTTTCATCATCTATCTTCCCGAAAAACACGAGAGCATTGTGCCCAAAACCGAAAAGCAAAAAGTGGTCGGCTCAATCAACCTTCATTCGTCGCTCTTCAAATTTTTAACGACGAACGATGATTTAGCATTCTCGATTTCCAATTTGATTAATTTCATGAGCTCATATTTTACGATAGACCATATCTGCATTCAGACGAACACAAAACTCTTGTTCCAGAAGATTCATCAGATGTCAAAGTGCACGGAGTTCATTCATGTTCCTCATGACTTGATTCTCGCGAACATAAACAAATCGATGGAGATGTTTTATCTGAGCGACATCAAATCGCTCCAGCGCTCAAAACAGACCGAATTGTACGAGATTTTTGAGCGGCAAAAAATAACCTCATCGTGCTTTTGTGATATTTCATATCGAAACGAGCATTACGGTATGTTCCGCGCCGACATGACGGGTACGGAGCTTGAGAACCGGCTTTGGCAATATTCAAACATGGATTTACTCCTCACGGCGGCAAAAACAATCGGTCTTATTTTGCATTACACCGGCAAAACGCTTGAGGATATTGCACAAGAGTGATTGCATTCAGTGAATTGCTGAAAAGGAAGTGAACGTGGAAGAGACGATACCAACAAGTCACATCATTGAAGGCAGAAAAACCTTTTTTATTGCACCAGACGATTCTCTTTTGCCTGAAAAATACCTCGAGGACTTCATGGCACGCGGCTACGAAACGTACATCATTAACGATGACCGCTACTGTCCGTTGCGCGTAAAAGTTGACATCATCATACAGACGTTCCAAGACTCCATTCTCTTTTTCTATATCGATTCTGTTATTGAGGGCATTGACTGGCCAACGTACATCCTTGAGTTGCAGTCGAAGTTTGACAAAAATATTCTGATTGGCGTGCTCTATTCAAAACGTCCGACCGCCGAAGAAAAAAAGCGTCTCGAGCGTTACTATTTGTTCGATGTCGGCATTCAGTGCGGCTGTATTGGGCTTGAGTTTCAGCGGACGAAGAATTTTGGTCTCATCGATAAGGTCATGTTCGCGAATCAGGCGTGCGGGCGGCGGCAGAACGTGCGCGCAATCTGCGACAGCTCGAGCAAAGTCGTTTTTGAGATTTCGAACATGCAGTACACGGGGCGCGTGCTCGACGTAAGTTTGAGCCATTTTTCGTGTGCGTTTGAGTATTCGATTGACGTTCCGGTCGGCGGGCGCGTCCAAAATATCCTCATCAGCATTAACGGTCTTCATTTTATCACCGATGCGCTCGTGGTTATGAACCGTGCCTATACCAATTCGACGATGTATGTCTTTGTCTTCCTCAGTCCGGACGGCAAAAAAGGGCTCGAAAGCGATATTCGCGCAAAAGTGCTGCAAAAAACATATCAAATGATTAGCGACAAAGTAAAAAATCTCCTTTGGGCAAAATTCGACGTGGCGAGAAAGGCACTGCGTGGTCGGGTTGTGTAATTTTCTGTTTGAACGCGCCCCCGATTTTCTGCTCTAACGCACGGTATCTCTTTTTTTTCAAAAAAATTGAAAATTTGCGTAAAATGCTATGGTGAAACAGAAAATCGACATGTATGATTGATTTAAAACTATTTCAACAGAGGTGTCGAAATGAAAAAGTTTTTTATGTCTGCGTTTGCGCTTGTTGTTGCTAGTTGTTTTTTCTTTAGTTGTGCGGATTTAAATGTAGAAAGTAATTCGTCAGCTGAAAGTATCCGAAAACAGGAACTTGCTCTTCTTGCCGCTACAGGAGGCTATGTTCTGTCGGAAGATGTGATGAAAGATTCCTTGCTTTCTTTTTTGACAGCAAGTGATACTGAATCGCGTTCCGTCATTTCTGCTAACTCATATGAATTTACACTTGCAGATGAGACGACTGTTTCATACCCAGAAGTAAGACTTGAGCGAAGTATTGCCCCTGAAAGTATAAATTCACTTAGCCTTTATTTGTATGAGTTTTCAAATAAAGATAATGAATCTTCAGGATTTGCGATTACTTCCACAGATGAAAGAATTGGTAGCGTTCTAGCTGTTGTACCAGAAGGAAATCTTGAAGACGGAGAAAATGATTTTCTCGCCTTTTATACAGAGTGCCTTGAGAACTATATCGAAGAAACGGTGGATTTGTGGAATGAGATTGATGACGAATATATCCGTGCGGTTTGTAAAGAAGCGCGAGTGACGGTTAATTCGGAGAGATCAGGCACTGCTCAAGAAACAATATTATATGAAAATGGAGAATGGACTTATAAATACGGTAATAATTCTAGAGTTTTAAGAACAGCTTGGGGGCAGAGCGATACCTATGTAAGCGAAATAAAATATAATACTGCAATAAAAGCTGTCTACAAGAAAGCTTATTTGACAGGTTGTGCGACTACAGCGATTGCCCAAATTCTTGCTTATTATAAACCGCCAATGATAATGTATCCTGTCTGCCTTGAAGCATTAAATCGGAAGTGGGATAAAACTTCTGGCTGGGATGGAACATATAATTGGCAAATTATGACGGAAAATCCGAGTATTGCTTATTTATCTGAGTCAGGACAAGTACAAGTTGCAGCTTTAATGTATGAAATTGCAGAAAGATTAGGAGCAAAATATGGAACGAACGGAACATCAGCCAAACATTCACGATATGGTTCCTTGTTTTCTAGTTTGGGATTTGCTAATGACGGATTGTCTTCTTATTCGTATAACAAAGTTAAAAACTCGATAGATAAGTACGGCCCGTTACTTGCAAGAGGGGCTTCGAAAAAAACAAATCACTATATAAAAATTTTTGGGAAAAAAACAAAAGTAAGTACATCTTATTCTGGTGGACACGCATGGGTTATAGATGAATATGCAAATCTTTCTTGTATAAACAAAAAATCTGGTGAAGTAATTGAGGCATCAAAGGATTTCGTGCATTGCAATGTTGGATGGCAAGGCAATTGTGATGGATATTATTTGAGCGGAGTCTTTGACATGAATTCTGGTGGTTATGTTAAAGATTCATCTATCGGTCGTGATGCTGCAAATGTTGAAGATTTTTACCAATATGAGGTTAGAATTGTTCCTGATATACATTTTAACGGTGTCTATGAGCCAGTTAATTTTGGAGTTGCCTATGAAGCTGACGAAGATGAATAAACTTTTTTTCTTGGTCATTTTGCTTTTATCGTTTGTCGCTTGTACTGAGGATGCAGGAGACGGATATGCGCTACCACAACTTGATGCAAATAAGTTTTGTGAAATGAAAGGTGAATGGGTAGACAAAAACATAGAGAATTATTCTTATCGCTTGAACCTCACCGTGTATTTTAGGAGTGATACGGGAGATTTTTATAGAAAAATACTCTATGCCGATATGACTGTAAAAAATGCTGTTTCAAATGTCTCTTTTTTGTCAGGATATGAAGGATATGGTGACATGATTACCGATGAAGCTTCTCCTTATTGCTTGAAAACTATTGATGATGTGTTTGCCTTTGTTTACGGTTTGTATCTGCACGAACGAGAAAATATGTATGAGAATGGTTCGGGAGCATATGTTACGGATTGGTCAATCGCTTATGATAAAAACTATAGCTATCCGAATAAGTTTCAGATTATCCCGAAGTATGGATTTTACGATACGGAACATCTTTATTTTGAGATTAGTAATTTCAAAATGTTTGATTAGTTTTTTGTCTGAATGAAAAAAATCGAAACTGCGTGGTCGGGTTGTGTAATTTTCTGTTTGAACACGCCCCCGATTTTCGCTAGAATAGTTCCACTATGGAATTTACACAGGAATCAATCGACGCGCTCGTTGTGAACGAAGTCGAAATCATGAAAAGAATCGCTGAAGAATTGAACATTCGTGTTCAGCAGGTCAGCGCAGTTATCAGTTTGGTGAATGAAGGATGCACGATTCCTTTCATTTCTCGTTACCGCAAAGAAAAGCATGACAACTTGAACGAAGTGCAGGTCACGGATTGCGACCACTTGTTCAAATCATATAAAAATCTTGAAGAACGCCGTTTGGAAATAGTAAAAGGCATTTTCGCGCAGGGAAAATTGACGGAATCCCTCTACAATGCCGCCATGAACGCAAAAACGCTCACCGAACTGGAAGATTTGTGGGCACCGTTCAAAAAGAAGAAGAAGACGCGCGGCATGGTCGCAGCCGAAAAGGGCTTGGAAGGGCTTGCAGATTTTATCACGGGCGAGAACGACGACGCTGCGGTTGAAGCCGAAGCAGAAAAATACATTAAGACTGACAATGAAGACCCCGCACTCAATGTCGAAAGTGCAAAAGACGCGATTGACGGAGCGAAAGACATCATCGCCGAGCGAACGAGCCAGGACACTGAAAACCGTGCCGCAGTCCACGATTTGTATATGTCGGCTGGCACAATCCAAACAAAGGGAATCGTTCCCGAAGGTCAGGACGCAACGGTCGCCGAGAACACTTCTACCTACAAAATGTACTGGGATTACACCGAGCCGCTCAATCAGGTAAAGCCGCACCGAATCCTTGCAATCAACCGCGCCGAGCGAGAAAATGCTTTGAGCGTAACGATTGATGTTCCTGTCGATGATGCGGTCACACTCTTGCAAAAACGTGTAAAAATCTCGAACAAATATCATTCTGAGGCGATTGAAGACGGTTTGGTTCGCCTTCTTTCTCCTGCCGTTGTGCGCGAAATCCGCAGTGACGAGACAGACGAGGCTGACGACCACGGAATCGGCATTTTCAGCGAGAATTTAAAGAATCTTCTGATGACCCAGCCAATCAAGGGAAGCCGCGTTTTGGGAATTGACCCCGGCATCCGCACGGGAACAAAATGTGCCGCGCTTGACGAAACGGGAAAATATCTCGGCTACTTTAAGATTTTCCAAGTTCAGAATCCAGATGAATCTTACAATCTTTTGAATGAGGCAATCGACAAATACGATATTCAGGTGGTCGCCGTGGGTAACGGAACTGGCTCGCCCGAAGTGCAGGCTTTGGTGAGCAAAGTGATTTCTGAAAACTACGCTGATGCCGATGTCAAATACACGGTCGTCGATGAAAGTGGTGCGTCTGTCTATTCGGCTTCTCCTGTCGCAACCGAAGAATTCCCAGAGCTTGACTTGACAATCCGTGGTGCAATCTCAATGGGTCGCCGCTTGCAAGACCCGCTCGCTGAGCTTGTCAAAATCGACCCGAAGGCAATCGGCGTTGGCTTGTATCAGCACGATGTCAATCAGAAAAAACTCGCCGAGCAGCTTGATGAAGTTGTTGGTCGCGTGGTGAATCAGGTCGGCGTAAATTTGAACACCGCAAGCTATATGCTTTTAAAATATGTCTCTGGAATCAACATGAGCACGGCAAAGAAAATCGTTGCCTACCGAGACCAGAACGGCAAAATCACGAGCCGCGAAGAACTCAAGAAAGTTCCGGGGCTTGGGCCAAAGGCGTTTGAGCAGTGCGCGGGCTTCCTAAAAATTGCCGAAAGCTCTGACCCGCTCGACAACACGTGGGTTCACCCAGAGAATTACGATGTCGCGCGAGAAGTTCTTGGCTATGTAAAAGAAGGAAAGCAAGTTCCCGCCGATTTGAAGAAAACGCTCTGCGAAAAATACAATGTCGGTGAGACGACATTGAACGACATCATTGAGGAGCTTGGAAAGCCCAACCGAGACCCGCGTGACGGCTATCCTGCTCCGATTATGCAGAAGGGAGTCGTGAAGTTCGAGGATTTGACGGTCGGCATGAAGGTCACGGGCAAAATCAAAAATGTCGTTGACTTCGGCGCATTCGTTGACATCGGCTTGCACGAAACGGCTCTCATTCACATTTCAGAACTGAGCGATTCGTATGTAAGTGACCCGATGGACATCATCAAAGTCGGCGATGTAAAAGAATTCACGATTATCGCGCTCGACAAAGACCGCATGAGAATTTCGCTTTCTTTGAAGAGCGATGCTCACACGCGCTTGGGTCAGACCAACGAAGGCAAAAAGCCTGCTTCAAGTGACGGCACGGGCAAAAAACGCGTCGTCGTCGTGAAGAAAGGCGCAAACGGCGAGAAAAAGCCAGAATTTGCCCGCAACAACGACCGCCCGCGCAACGGCGGCAACCGCAATTTCGGTTCAGACGATGGAATGAGCTACAATCCGTTCGCAGCGGCATTCGCGAAGATGAAGAAATAATCTCATCTCTCACTTTGTACCGTTTTAGAGCGCCCGCCTGTGTTTTGCATGGTGGGCGTTTTTTCTTCTCCGCGAATATGTCCAAAATCTCCAAAATTTTGGCTTAAAATTCTGACAATACGCCGATAATGCTTTATACTGTATTACACGGAGGAAACGAAAATGAAAAAGCTACTTCCTTTCGCATGTATATTGTTTTCGGTTTGTTTTTTTGGCTGTGACATGATTGACAGCCTAAAAGATGCGTCTATCCCCGAATCTGTTTCCGTCAAAAGTGTTGCATCCTATGAACTTCCCGCTGGTGAAATGAGCGTGTCTGTACGAGAGCAAATTGGTATTCAGAAACTGCGAGACATCCTTGAAGAAAATATTGACTCTGAAGATGAAACAAAGCCGTTGCCGACGGTGTATGATTATAATCCAAATAGGTCAGAATTTGATACGTTCACGTACATTATCAATTATCCAATCATTGAGATTCCGCTTTCTTTAAAATCAAAGGAAACGGGCGAAGAGATTGATACAGACATCGGTGACACAATCACGTTTTCTACGGATTTTGAGCTTCCCGATTTGTCAGACAAAATTAAAGGCGCACTCAACATCGACCCGCAGCACTTTTCGATGGTTGAGGCTGGCTCAGAAAGGCGTTCTATCTCTGATTTATTGGGCGATGCGTTGTATCTAACCTTTAACATCACTGACCCAGACTTTGTCACGATGACTTTGCGCTCAGGAAAGCTTATTCTTTCGGTTACGCCTGATGATGCCGCTTCGATTTCAGCTGATTTTACATTGAATCTAGAAGTGTCACTCGTTGAGGCGACAACAAAAAAAGTAATCGCGACGTCTGCCCCGGTTGATTGCGCAAAGGGCGGTGTCATTACGCTTGAGCTGGGTGAAGCGAAACTCGTGAAGAACATGCTGCTTCTTATCGACGGCTCTGCACAGGGCGGAAGTCCGACAAGCGGTTTTCACCCGTACACGGTAAAAACCACCACACAGGACATCGACCTCGCGGAAATCACTGGTCTTAACATGGATTTGGGGGATGATGCGACGGTTTTGGTCAAAAACGAATTTGAGCTTGACGGTTTGAACGCTAAACTCAAAACGGCCTCCATCAAAGATGGCTCGCTTTCGTTTGAGTGTGATCTTCCCGATGGTTGGACGGGTGTAACATGCACCGACACATTCATGCTCTATGGCGGAATTACGTGTGCCGATACAGAATTTACGGACTTGAACGACGGCACGCAGCTGATTAACCGCAAGGCTGATTTGGCTGGAAAAACGCTTACTCCTGCTCCGATTTATACCTTCAATCCAGCTGATGCGGAAAATAAAGACACATGCAGTTCTATTACTATTGCATTAGCGGATGCAACTATCATTTTTGCCGAATCGGGCGCAACAACAGTCACGCTGAACGGTGTTTTTGAGATTGTTGAAATCGGCGAAATTCTCATCGACATCGGTGAGCTCGAAGAATTTTCTGACAGTATCGAAACAGGTCTTAATCTCTCAACGCTTCTCGACAATGCGCTTGGCGGACAAGATGGCGGTCTCATGGACGATATTAAATTCACAGGTCTTGAGGCATATGTGTACATAACACAGCCACTGAAAGAAATGACCGAAAAAAATAATTTCCTTTCGCGACTAGAGCTTTCTGGTCATATTCGCGCGGATTATACGACAAGCGATGGAACGGTTACGCAAACCTATCTTGTTGGAGAAGAAGGCAAAGATGATTCGCTTAAAATCGTGAACACTGGTGTTTCGCTTGCTTCTCTTGCCGCTGAAAACAAACAGTATGAGATTCAGAGTGACGTGCTTTTTACTAACGACAAGTACTATTCAGGAAAAGTCAAAGACGAAGCGATGGATACCATCATAAACAACAAGCCGAGCGATTTGGCGTTCGCGTATGCGTTGGAAATGACGGGAAACGAAGATGGTAATGGTAATACCGTTACCGAAGTTTCATTCACACAGCGTGACCTTGATTTTATTAAAGAATCAAAGGACGCAACTTTGAGCGTGAGCATTGCAATCAAACTTCCTTTGCAGATTGTTTTTGAGGATAACTCTGATGGCAACCCAAAGGATAACACCATCATAATTGATGACGTGCTTGCGCTCACAGGAAGCGAAATCACCGAAGATTTGCTCAACCGTGATTCTGCCGCTGACCAAGAAGACATAAAGAAATATGTAGAAGCTATCGAGACGGTTGAGCTTAACTACACGGTAATAAATTCAACACAGCTTGATAACCTGCAACTCTACTTCATTGATACCGGTGGTTCTCATCTTGAAGATAAAACGCTTGATATGACGCCAGGCCGCCTTAACAGCCTTACCTTGAGCGGAGCTGAGGTCTTGGACATTCTTAATACCTATCCGTTTACTCCGGCTTTAAGACTGGAACTTGGGGATGCCGACGGAAAATCGCCAAAAGCTTTTAAGCGTAATTCTCAATTCGGTATAACGATGTCGCTTTTAGTTAAGACGAATGGCACTATCGAAGTGTGGAATAAAAACGACTAGGGGGCAGGACTATGAAAAAGCATGTATTTATTTCGTGTGTGCTCTCCGTGCTGATCTTCCCGCTTGTGACCGCCGCTGCTGATTTGAGTAGCCCGCATCGTATTTTTGAAATTGGCGTTGATGCTGATTTTGGTGTTGCGAATAACTATTGGGGCGTGGGCGATGTGTTGCAAAAAGAGCTTTTGATTGACTTGAAGGAAATCGCGAACAATATGCCGTCAAAGGGATTCAATCTCGCGTTCCATGATAGGGAGCAAGTGTTCCTCAATCTCAATTTGAACAGCCATCTTCAGTTTGGGGTGTCTGCGGGCGTTGAAACGAACGGAAGTCTCACGATTTCAAACGATTTGTTTGATATGCTCGGCTCTGGTATGACGCTCGGCTCGAAAAAAACGATTGACGTAACGAGCTATGCCGACATGTTTGCCGACATCAATCTTTCATTTAAGACGATTGTCAATGATTTTTCGGTCACGGTTGCGCCAACGTATTTTGTGCCGCTCATGTTTGTTCCCAAAACAACGGTGTCAGGCTCGGTCTACACGACTCAAGGCGGAAAAATCCGTGCAAATGCGGAATCGATTGTCGATGTGTACACCGCCGTCGATATGTCATCGCTTGTTGAGGACAGTGAAATTCCCGAATACGATATTGCGGAAATCATGAGCAACGGTGGCTTTGATTTGACGCTTGCGGCTGAGCGATACTGGCTGGACGGTCTTTCGGCAGGAATGTTTACGCGTATACCGATTATTCCGGGAAGGCTCAAACACAAGATGACAACGCGCGTATATGCGTATTTTGAAGAAGACAATTTAATGGACTTCATCAGCGATCGTGATAAAGAGCTTAAAAAAGATGCCGGTCATGATGATTTCACCTATTCTGATGCAGATTACCGTGCCTACCGACCGTTCAGACTCGGCGTAAATGCGACGTATGCGCCTTTTGGAGAGTGGCTTAAGCTCATGCCGATGCTTGCTGTCGCTGTGCGAAATCCGTATTCGAGCGATATGATTGTCTATCCTGAATATTCCGTTGACGTGCAGCTTGCATTGTGGCGGCTTTTGTTCTTGAATGCAGGAACTGCCTACACTGATCAGATTTTCCAACAGCGAGTCGGGTTTGCACTGAATCTTCGGCTTGTCGAACTTCTTGCTCAGGTGCGATGGTGCGGTACCGATTTTAAGAACAGCTTCAATCTTACTGGAGCTGGTGCATTTGTGGGAGTAAGAATTGGATTTTAAAAGTGAGCAGTTAGCAATTAGCAGTGAGAAATTAAAAACTGCTAACTGCACATTGCTCCCTGCTAACTTCCTAATGACCTCTTCTGTACATTTCAAGCAAATCTTCGAGTTCTTCAATCTGCTCTTTTATTTCCTGTCCTCGGTCTGTGTCGGCGACATAGTGACGAGACGGGAATTTTTCTACGGTGATTGTGTCGCTTACGATGTCAGAATCTGTTGCAATCATTTGGTCACAGCTCGTGAATTTTTCGTGCACGACAAGGCGCAAACCGTACGAATTACACACGAGCGTGTAGCCTGCGATGCCCGTTTTTTCGTGGTAGGCTGCGGCAAATCCGCCGTCGATAATCAAGAGTTTTCCGCCGCATTTAATCGGTGAGTCGCCTTTTTTGACTTCCTGCGGCACATGCCCGTTTATGATGTGCGCCGTTTTTGGGTCTAAGCCGAATTCTGTGAGGATTGCCTCAACGGTGGCGACATCTTCAACTTCATCGTAGTAGTGATTTTTATGCTCGCGGCTTGCTTCTTTTTCGGCGATGAACATATTTTCAAAGCACGCCATTTTGTCTTTTCCGAAGAGCGGTGATTTTGGACCTGTCCACAAATACCAGAGAATGCTTTCGCCCCTTTCCTTTTCTTTTGTGCCCGGTTTTGAAAAATAGCCTTTCCGCGCCCACACTTCAAGCTCGTCGTAGAGGGCTTTTCCCGAAAATTTCTTGCCGAACAGCGTGACTTTGAGGAATTTTCCTTCGGAATCGAGCGGCATACAACCGTGGTAGAGCAAATTCCCGTTGAAGACTTTGTAGAGGTTGCCTTTTTTGTAGAGGAATTTGACATGATTCTGCAATTTTTCGCAGTGCATGAACGAATAGGCGAGGCGGTTCATTACAATTGTTTCGTCTTCGTCAAGTTCGTTCGGCTTTGAGCGGCTCACCGTTGGAAAATCGTTACTCAGATTTTCGGAATTCAGCTTCCATTCAGTGCCGTCAATCGTAACCGTGCCTTTTTCCCAGTTGATTTTGTCGAGAATGAGGCGGTTTTGCATTTCAAATTCTGGATTCGCGCGAATCATTTGGTCTTCGAGTTTGAATTGAATGAGCGAAATTGCCTTGTGAACGGCGTGCCTGTCCATGTGACCGTAGGCTTTCATGCAAAAAGTGACGAGCGGCGTGAGGTTGATTCCGTAGCCTTCTTCAAGCACATCGAGATTATTGTAGCGGGCGCAGAGCCGAACGACATTTGCGATGCAGATTTTGCTCCCTGCCGCCGCTCCCATCCACACGACATCATGGTTTCCCCACTGAATGTCGAGCGAGTGATAGTGAAGCAGTTTGTCCAAAATTTGATGCGGGCCTGGCCCTCGGTCGAAAATATCGCCGATAATGTGCAAATGGTCGATGACGAGCGTTTGAATCATGTTGCAGAGGGCTTCGATTAAGGGTTCAGCCGCCCCGATTCTAATGACGGTCTGCAAAATCTGATTGTAGTACGCCTGCTTGTCGGAAAGTTCTTCTTTTTCGGTAATCAGCTCTTCGATGACATAGGCAAAATCTTCGGGCATGATTTTGCGCACTTTTGAGCGCGTGTATTTTGAGGAAACGCGGCGGAGCATGGCAACGAGGCGGTGGAGCGTAACCGTGTACCAGTCGTTTAAATCTTCGCCCTTTTCGGTCTGCCGCACGATTTCAAGTTTTTCTTTGGGGTAGTAAATGAGCGTGGCAAGTGCGCGTTTTGTTGAAGCCGTTTCGGTGTTTCCGAACACTTCTTCGATTTTTGTTTTGATTGAGCCTGAGCCGTTCCGTAAGACATGCGAAAATTGCTGGTATTCGCCGTGAATGTCGGTCAAAAAATGCTCCGTGCCTTTGGGAAGCGAGAGAATTGCCTGCAAGTTGACGATTTCTGAGATAACGGCTCGTTCAGTGGGGTACTGCCGCGCAAGGACGCGCAAGAATTTTTCGTTGTGCATCAGCTCTGTCCGTACACTTGCTCGCCACCAAAGAACGTTGCGTGCACTTTGCCGGTGAGTTTTTTGCCTTCGAGCGGCGTTGATTTGCCCTTGCTACAGAAATTCTCGCTCGTAACGACCCATTCTTCATCGGGATTGACGAGCACTAAGTCCGCTTCGTAATCAACGAGAAGTCGCCCCGCCTTAAGCTTAAGCAGTTTTGCCGGATTTGCGCTCATGAGCTGCGAAAGCCGTCTGAGCGAGAATCCTTCTTTTTTGACGAGAACCGTGTTGCAGAGCGCGAATGCGGTTTCAAGACCAGTGAATCCCGGTGCTCCAGCCGCCTTGTCTTCCTGCGAGTGCGGTGCGTGGTCGGTGGCGATTGCGTCAACCGTGCCGTCGCGGAGACCTTCAATGAGCGCGCGTCGGTCGTATTCGCTTCGGAGCGGCGGATTTACGAGCGCGCGAATGTTTGGCGCGTCCGTTCCGACAAGACCGAGGTGGTGAGGCGTAACTTCCACGGTGCAGTCGAAGCCATTGGTCGTGTTTCCGAGTGCGAGTTCTTCTTTTGCGCGTCGGACGGCGTCGAGGCTGTTTTTGGTTGAGCAGTGGCAGATGTGCACGTGACAGCCCGCCGTTTTTGCGATTTCGATGTTGCGGATAGTTGCCGTGTCTTCGGCGACCGCGAGCAGATTGTTCGCCGTCGTTAAATTTCCGTCGATTTCAAAATTGACTGACGACGGCACGTTCGGTGTCTGAATATGCACTTTTCCGGCGGGAATGTTGTATTGCGACATAAATCCGAGCGCGCGCTGTCGGTACGGACGTGCCGCCTGAGCGAGTGACGGGTCTTCGCAGTGGCAGCTGACGATGATGTTTTTTTCGCCCGCCTTTGACATTGCGTCGAGCATAACCGCCGCTGATGAGACATCGTGTCCGTCTTCGGTGATGACCGGGAATTCGTCGGCAGTGAGCGAATCAATCGCCGAGGTGTCGGTGCCTTCAAAATTCTTTGTGATGCTTACGGTTTGATAGATGCGCGCGAGTTCTTTGCTGTTCGCTTCGTTCATGACTTTTTTTGCCGCGTCTCTGTCCGAAATGACGGGGCGCGTGTTTGGCATGAGCACGAGCGTTCCATACCCGCCCGCAACTGCCGCACGGAGACCAGAATCCAAGTCTTCTTTTTGGGGCTGCCCCGGATAGCGGAAATGGGCATGCATGTCGATAAAAGCCGGCATGAGCGTCATTCCGTGCGCATCATAGAATGAGGGCTTTAAGTCCATCTCGACATCTGACAAAAACGCAGACGCATAGATGAGCGCGGTTTTTGCCGTCTTGCACTCGCCGAGAAGCACCGCACGGATTTTTTTATCGGCGATGATGAGTGAGCCTGGACTGTCGATGTGGGCGTCCAAAAGACGTGCATTGTAAATAATCAGGATGGAAGAATAGTTTTTCATAAAAGCCCCCGCTTTTTTATTGTCAATCCGAAATTGAAATCAGTCAATAGAGCCGGCACTGTAGAGCGCGTCGCAATATTCGCAGGCATATTGAGATTTTTCGCGGTTAATCAGCTTGAACACTGGTCGAACGTAGTTTTCGGTGACGGTGATACAGCGCGGATTTTTGCAGTGAATCACGTTTTCCACCTTTTCAGGCAATTCCATGTTGATTTTGCGAACGATTTTTTCGTCTTTAATCACATTGATGCAGATGTTCGGGTCGATGAAGCCGAGCACCGAGTAGTCGATGTTGATAATGTTGTCGATTTTGATGATGTCTTTTTTGCCCGATTTTTTTGACTGCACGTTCATAATGAGCGCGCACGAAAAATCAGCCTTGTCCAAGCCCAAAAAATGAAAAATCTGCGGCCCGAAGCCCGCCTTGATATGGTCAATCACCAGTCCGTTTTTAATTGTATCTACATTCAGCATTTTAGTTTCTCCTTACAGCACGCCCACGAGTTTCGCGATAAGAGCCATGCGCACAAACATGCCGTATTTGACTTGCTTAAAGTACGCGGCTCGCGGGTCGTCGTCAACTTCGGGCGCGATTTCGTTTACGCGGGGGAGCGGGTGCAAGACAATCATGTTCTTTCGGGCAAGCGACATTTTTTGGTTGTCGAGAATATAGCTGTCTTTGAGGCGGATATAGTCCTGCTCGTTGAAGAATCGCTCTTTTTGAACGCGCGTCATGTACAAAATGTCCAAATCGCCGATGACAGATTCAAGCCGCTCCGCCGTGGTGTATTCGATTCCCGCTGCGTCGAGCTCTTGCGTGACGTATTCGGGAACTTGCAACTCGTTCGGGCTGATAAAAATGTAGCGGTTGTTTTTGTAACGAGCCATTGCCTCCGCGAGCGAATGAACCGTGCGACCGAACTTCAAATCGCCGCAGAAGCCGATGGTGTGACCTTCAAAGCCACCTTGAAGCGCACGAATTGTGAGCATGTCGGTGAGCGTTTGCGTGGGGTGGTAGTGCCCGCCGTCGCCCGCGTTGATAATCGGGCATGAAGCGTACTGGCTTGCAAGCAATGCCGCTCCTTCCTTTGGATTTCGCATGGCAATCACGTCGACATAAGACGAAACGGTGCGGATTGTGTCGGAAAGTGACTCGCCTTTTGCCGTGCTTGAATTCGCCGCGTCAGAAAATCCCTCGACCGCCCCGCCAAGATGGAGCATTGCCGCCTCAAAAGAAAGGCGCGTGCGTGTGCTCGGCTCAAAAAAAAGTGTCGCAAGAATTTTCCCGCGACACACATCAGTAAAAGAATTTGGGTCAACAATAATTTGCTCTGCCAATGAGCAGATTTCATCGATTTCTGAAACGGTTAAATCATTCGGTTTGATTAAATTTCTTCCCTTTAACATAATTTGATTTTAGCATATAATTTATTTTATGGAAATGGAAAATAAAAGCTATTACGAAGATAAAATTCGCGCGTTCGACGCAAAAATCGAAGCGCAAAAAATCGCGTTTGCTCCCATGACATTTCAGGCAATTCGCGCGCTCATCGAGCTGGGGCTTTTACAGCAAATTTCAGAAGCGGGCGACAAAGGAATCAGTATTAAAGAGCTTTCTGCGTCATCGGGCATTTCAGAGTACGGCGTCGGCGTGCTGGTCGAAATGGCGCTCGGCATGGGTGTCGTCAAAATCAACTCATATTCCGACGAAGAAGCCGACGGCAAGTCAGGATTGGGCAAGCTCCGTCTCGGAAAGATTGGCTGGTTCTTGCTCGAGGACGATTTAACGCGTGTCAATTTCAACTTCACGAACGACATCTGCTACAAAGGCGCGTTCAATCTCATTGATTCCGTAAAGAACGGAAAGCCCGAAGGTCTCAAAGTATTCGGCGAAAACTGGACGACCGTGTATGAGGCGCTTTCAACATTGCCCGAGCGCGAAAAAAAATCGTGGTTTGACTTTGACCATTTCTATTCTGATGTTGCATTTCCAGAGGCACTTCCGATTGTGTACGCAAAAAAGCCCAAGCACCTGTTTGACATCGGCGGAAACACGGGAAAGTGGGCGATTGCTTCTTGCAAATACGACAAGGACGTGCATGTTTCCATCGTGGATTTGCCCGGACAGACGGCGGTTGCCGAAAAGAACGCAAAAGAGGCGGGTTTTGCCGAGAGAATCAGTTTTGTGAGCGGAAATGTGCTTGATGTTGAGACAAAATTGCCGAGTGGGGCAGATGCCGTGTGGATGAGCCAATTCTTGGATTGTTTTAGCCTTCGTCAAATCACCAAAATCCTCACGAAGATTTACAATTCGGTTGACGAAAATTGTGACATCTTCGTAATGGAACCGCTCTGGGATATGCAAAAATTCGAGGGTGAAAGCTATGCCTTGCAAGCCACAAGCCTGTACTTTACGTGCATTGCGAACGGCAACAGTAAAATGTACCGCTACGGCGAACTGGTCGAAGCCATCGAAAACGCCGGCTTCCGCCTCGTGACCGCACATCATAACTTGGGAAGCAATTTCTATTCGATTTTGAATTTTAGGAAAAAATAAAATTTCTCACAGAGGGCACAGAGTTCACAGAGAGTTTTTCTAATAAGAAATTCTCTCTGTGTGCTCTTTAGCTCTGTGAGGAATTTAAAGAATTTATGAAAATCTATGTAACACAATTTGCCAGTTACCAGCCTTCTCTTGAAAATCCTGCTGAGCAGCCAAAGTTGGAGTATGTCGATTCGCTCTTCCGTCGCAGGCTTTCGCAACTTACGCGCATGACGATTGAGACGGTGCATGAACTTGTCGAAACTGAGAGCGAAAATGCCAGTCTCAAGCTCGTGTTTGCTTCGTTCAGGGGCGAGATTGCACGGCAACTTAAAATCAACAAGGGCTTGGTTGAGGACGCTGACGTTATGCCGGCTCAGTTTTCGCTTTCGGTGTTCAACACGCCGCCTGCCGCAACCACGATTGCGCTTAAAATGAAAGCGGGCTACACGGCAATCTATCCGAGCGAGGACAATTTTTCGAGCGCGCTGGTTGCCGCCGCCTCTTCGGTGGTGTGCGGCTCTGAGAAAAAAATCATCTTCGCGTACGCGGACGAAAAAATTCCCGAAGAGTACGCGAAGTGCACGGGCTACGGCGAGGAACTGCCACTTGCGTTTGCGTGCGTGCTTTCGCTCGAAAAAACTGCGGGTGCAATCGAAATTGACGTGTCGAGTGAGCAATGTGCGCACACAACGCCGCGTGAATTTCTCTCTTACCTGCAATCTGCGGAAGCGGGAGTGCGCTAATGGCCGAAATCGAGAACGCAGCGCCTGTCTATTCTTTTGAAAATCCGCCGCCGGTTAAAAATTATCCGCTCTACTGGTGGCATATCTTCGCAAAAATCATGTCGTTCACGCTCTTTGGAATTGGAACGATTCTCATTTCGATTGTCGCGTTCCCGATTATGAAGCTGCTTTTTTGGAAAAAGGAGCGGTTCAGAAAGGCAGGGCATCACTTTATCTCGCTGATGTTCCGCTTTTTTGTGTGCTTTATGACCGTCATTCGCGCGTCCCAGCTGACTGCGGTGGACAAAAAAAAGTTCCGCGCGCTCAAGTCAAGCATCGTTGTGGCAAATCATCCCTCGCTGCTCGATGTGGTCATGCTCATCTCGCTCATTCCCGACGCTGACTGCATTGTCAATTCCTATCTCATGGGAAAAAACATCGTGCACATTATCGCGAGCAATCTCTACATTCCCACGTCGCTTTCTTTTGACGAAATCATGGAAAAGTGTACGGCTTCGCTCAAGGCGGGGAGCAATCTGATTATCTTCCCGGAAGGAACGCGCTCGTTGCCGACGGGGCAGCACCGATTCAAAAAGGGCGCGGCTCGGGTGGCGCTCGTCTCGGGCTGTCCGATTGTGCCGGTCTACATGGGCGGAAACGACAAACGCGGCTTACGCAAGCACGATTCGATGTTCAAATACAACACGCGCCATTGCTATCACTACGAGCCGCACATGAAAGACCCCGTGTATCCCGAAAACTATAAGGATTTGCCGAGTCACGCTGCCGCACGGCGAATCACGGCGGAACTCACGGAAATCTTAAGCGACAAAAACAACACGCAGTACGTAACGGTGTATCAGTAGTTTGACCTTTTACGGGCATTTACTTATAATTCTTGCAACTATTTCTTAAGGAATTTTTACATGGACGAACTTAAACAACAGATTAAAGAATGCATTATTTCTTCTCTTGAGCTTGAGGACATCACTCCCGAGAACATTGTCGATTCAGAGCCGCTTTTTGGAACTGGCTTGGGTTTGGATTCAATCGACGCGCTGGAGCTCGGCGTTGCGCTCAAAAAGAGATTCGGCGTTAAATTCAATGCAGAAAATTCTGACACGCGCGAGCACTTTGCTTCAATCAATGCATTGGCTGAGTACATTTCTGCTGAGCAGGCAAAAAACGCATAAGCGGGCGGCGCAATGACAAAAGATGATGTTTTTGCAAAACTAAAGGAAATCCTCGTTACTGAATTTGACATTGACGCGGCGGACATTACACCGGACGCGACTATCGCTGATGATTTGGATTTGGATTCAATCGACGCGGTTGAGCTTATTGTCAAAATGAAGCCGTATCTCACTGCCAAAATCGAGCCGGAGATTTTCAAATCGGTCAGAACCGTGCAGAATGTGGTGGATATTCTCGAACCGCTGACAAAATAGTCATATGGATTCTGAAAAAGAACCGCTCTATCCCGAAGAAAAAATCAAAAATTATCCTCTCTATGTGTGGCGGGTTTTTTGGAAAGCTGTTCTGCTCGTGGTGTTTGGTACGGGCACGGTCGTGCTGAGTATCGTGTGCCTGCCGCTCTTAAAACTGATTTTTCATCCCAAAAGACGATTCCAGTATCACGCGCGCTATTTGCTGCATCTCTCCTCAAAGCTCTTTTGCGTGCTGCTTTGGTTTTTCGGCTGCTATAAGCTCCGTTGCGACAAAAAAAACTATCTGGCAAATCTTCACTCGGCGATTATCGTCGCGAATCATCCCGCGTATTTCGATTCCCCGATGATGATTTCTCTGCTCAAGCACACAACGCTCATCGCAAAGTCTTCGCTGTCGCAAAAAAATATCCTGCACGTGCTCATCAATGAGCTTTTTATGTCAAACTCGCTTCCTCTGAACGAAATGGTCGCCCATGCAAAAGAAGCGCTGTCAATGGGAAACACGGTCTTGATTTTCCCAGAAGGCACGCGAAGTACACTCTATGGGCAGCATCCGTACAAAAAAGGCGCGGCACGGCTCTCGCTCTACACGGGCTGTCCGATAATTCCGGTCTACATTGGCGGAAACAACAAGCGCGGATTGCGGAAAGGTGACAAGATTTTGCAGCACAATGCCACGAGCCGATGGCATTTTGATTTGTACGTAAAAGACCCGGTGTATCCCGAGGAATTCAAAGATTTGCCTGAGCCGATTGCCGCCAAGCGAATGACTGAAAAAATACGGGATATGCTCTCGGACGAAGCGAACGCAAAATACCGATATTGAAAGACTATTTTCATTCTACTATAATGATGGCTCAAAATCAGGGAATTCTACTGGACAAAACGATGACAAAAGACGAACTCTATTCAAAACTCAAAGAAATTCTTATTACCGAATTTGATATTGACGCTGATTTGATTACTCCCGATGCGCTTATTCAGGAAGATTTGCAATTGGACTCGATTGATTCCGTTGACATGATTGTAAAAGTAAAGCCGTTTTTGAATTCAGCGATTGCACCCGATGCATTCAAGTCAGTCAAAACCGTGCAAGACGTGGTCAATATCCTCGAGCCACTCACAAAATAAGTGAAACTGTTTTCCAAAATTCTTTTCGTTGTTCTCTCAATACTTTATCCGCTCGTTGTTTTTTCGTGCCTTGTGATTTTTCATGTGCCGATTAAGATTTTCTCGCTGTTTATCGTTTTTATCGCGCTTGTGTATCTGCTCATGGCGACGGGTGGAAGTCGTGCGGGCGGGGAATCGTCTTTGGGCGCGCGGCTCAAAAAAAATCTTCGCTTGCTCGTGAGTGCGGGGCTTTTGCTTGCGGCGGGGCTTATCTGCCTTGCCACAGGTCAGACGCTTTTTATCAAGCTCTATCCCGTGCTGATGAATGTGATTTTTCTGTTCACTTTTGGGAGCACGCTCTTTTTGCCGCCGAATATCTGCTTTCGCTTTGCCTGTCTCGCGCAAAAAAACTTGGCGACATCGCACATTTCGCGCCGTGTTGAGAAGTATTGCTTTAAAGTCACGGTGATATGGTGCGTGTTTTTTATTCTGAATGGCGCGGCGGCACTGTACACAGTTTTTAGTAAAAGTGATAAAATGTGGTCGATTTATAACGGCGGAATTGCATACGCTTTGATGGGCGTTCTTTTTGCCGTGGAATTTCTTGTGCGAATGGTGGTGAATTCAAAAATGCCGAAACTTGCGTATATTTCAAAATTCAATGCTCAAAGCTGGCCGCTCGACAAAATTATGTGCTATGAGCGAAAGTGGAGCGACAAAAAATACCTCACGTGGAGCGATTTCCTTGCTACGAGCGCAAAAATGCGCCGTTTTATCAAAAGTCACGGCGAGTGCGAAAAATGGATTCTCCATTGCGAAGATTACTGGCTCTTTTTGTGTACTTTCATTGCGCTCTTGCAGTGCAAAAAAGAAGTGCTCCTCACCGCGAACATCAGCCCGCTGTTTTTAAATGAGATGAAAGAAGGAGCGGGAAGCACGACGCTTTTCCTCACTGACCAGACCGAAGTTGAGGGAAAGCCAATCGAAGACGCATTCTTTATCCCGAAGATTCTTGAAGATGAGACCGAGCCGACTGAATCTGAAAAAATGACGACTCCCGCAATCGAAAGCGACGAAACGAAAATCATTTTGTATACCTCTGGCTCTACGGGGCATCCGAAAGCCGTGCATCAGCGCATGACGGAATTTGAGGCGGACAATGCTTTTATCCTTTCAAAATGGTACGATGAATTTGCGAGCCGAAAACTGTGCGCGGTCAACTCACAGCACCACATTTACGGCTTTTTGTTCACGATTTCGCTTCCGTTTGCCGCGGGCGTTCCGTTCCGCCGTAAGCGAATTGAATTCCCCGAAGAATTTGAAGCGTTAGACGATGAATCCTACATGATTATCGCTGTTCCCGCATTCTTAAAGCGAACCTGCGCCGAATTGGGCGAAAAAAAGTTGCCGCTCAAAAATCCGTGGATTTTCACATCTGGCGGGGCGGTTTCCCCAGAGCTTGCCGTTGACACCAACCGCGTGTTCGGATTCTGCCCGCTTGAAGTGTACGGCTCAACCGAGACTTCGGGAATCGCCTACCGCCAGCAGACCAAAAACGGCTTGGTGTGGACTCCGTTCGACAACGCAAAAATCTGGCTCGACAAGGACGACGGCTGCCTTACGATTATTTCTCCGTACATAAAAGACCCCGCTGGATTCAAAACGGGCGATTTAGCCGAAATGTATGAAGACGGCACTTTCTTGCTCAAAGGTCGCGCGGATTCCATCGTCAAAATCGAAGAAAAACGCATTTCCGTCACCGAAGTTGAAAACAGACTCTTGCAAAGCGGACTTGTTGCCGATTGCTCCGTCGTTCCAATGCAAGACAGGAGGCAGTATCTTGCTGCGGCGATTGTCTTGAACGAAGAAGGCAAGCAGAAATTCGCCACGACCGAAAAATATCTCATAAACCGCCACTTCCACGACTATTTGTTGCAGTTCTTCGAGAATGTGGTTTTGCCGAAAAAATGGCGGTACCTCGAAAAACTCCCGTGCGATGTGCAGGGCAAAAAACACAAGCCCGAAATTCAGGCATTGTTTGACACTTCGACAGACTCAGCGACTGATGATGAGGGAGACGAAAAGTGATTCACTCGATTCCAGGCGAAGAAGTGCTTGAAAAATCAGAAAATGCTGTTTCTCTCAAAGTAAAAATCGTTGCCGAAAGCGATTATTTTGACGGGCATTTCCCGCAGTTTAAATTGCTTCCCGCGGTGGCGCAGATTGATTTGGTCGTTCACTATGCGCAAAAGTATTTTGGGCTTCCCGTTTCGACGGCGAACATTAAGCGATTCAAGTTTTCGGATAAAATAGTACCCGACGCGGTGGTGATTTTTAAAATCGCGTTTGATTCTGAAAAAAATCGCGTGTCGTTTGAGCTTTTGGATGCGGCGGACGAGCGCGTGTATTCGACAGGCACGTATACCGTGCGAAGTGAGTAGCTATGGCACAGTTCAAACCTTGTATTTTGATTCCCGTGTATCGGCACGGACGGGCGTGTGTCGAAGTCGTTGAGCACATTCGTCAGTATCATGTTCCGATTATTCTCGTTGACGACGGAAATGCCGAAGAGACGAAGCAGTATCTTCGGCATATCAAACAAACTTATCCCGATGTTGAGCTTGTGGTGCTTGGCAAAAATCAGGGAAAGGGCAGGGCGTTCAAGGCGGGCGTAATCCGCGCAAAAGAGCTTGGCTATTCGCACATCTTGCAGCTTGACGCGGACGGTCAGCACGACGCGACGCGCATTCCGTTTTTTGTCGAGCGGGCAGAAGCGTCGCCCTCAAAAATGATTTGCGGCTATCCCGAATACGACGAAACGGCTCCCGGACACCGAAAAAATGCCCACAAATTCGCAAACACCTGGTGCGCGATTATCACGTGGAGCAATACGATTGTGGATTCTCTCTGCGGATTCCGCATGTACCCGACTGAGCCGACCTATCGCTTCGTGACAAAAAAATATTTTGATTCCCGAATGGGCTTCGATGTAGAGATTTTGATTCAGCTCATGTGGGCGGGCGTCGGCACTGAATTCTATCCGGTCAAAGTCACGTATCCGAGCGACGGTATCTCAAATTTCCACGCATTCAGAGACAACGCCCGCATTTCGTGGGTCTTTACGCGCTTGTTCTGCAAGATGCTTGTGCTTTCGCCCGTTCTTCTGTGGAGAAAGATTTCTCGACATGCTCAAAATGACGGTGAAAAATGAGCCAGTGGTACGAAGTCAAGCAGAATCATAATCTCGGCTACAAAATGATGTTTTTCTTGCTGAAAGCGTTTCCTGCTGTCTTCATGCGGTTTCTTGCGTTTCCGATTGGCTTTTTTTACTGGGCGTTCGGAAAAAAAACACGGAGTATTTCAAAAGACTATCTGTTGCGAATGGAAGTCTCGCTCCTTTCAGATGTCGAGCATATCGGCAAAAAAAAGATTCCGCGCTCGACGTTCAAGCACATTTCCTCGTTCGCGCTCAATTTGGTTGAGAACGTGCAGAGCTGGGCGGGAAAATTCTCTTTTAAAGATGTCGCGTGGCAGGACGATGACGTGCATGATTTGGTCGCGAACATAAACGCGGGCAAGGGAACGGTCATCGTCATCTCGCACTTGGGGAACGCCCAGATGATGAAAGGCTTGGCGAGTCTCGGGGAGAGCGGCACGGAACGGAAGATGAACATCACGACGGTTTCTGACGCAAAGGTGTCGCAGGGATTCAACGCGCTCTTAAACGAAATAAATCCCGACTCGTCTTTTAACATCGTGAGCACGGACAACATCGGGCCTGAGACGATTATTCTGCTGCAAGAGCGGCTTGAGGCGGGCGGCGTCGTGGTGATTGCCGGCGACCGAGTGAGCGCGCACACGAACCGAAACATAGAGATTCCGTTTTTGGGCGAGACGGCGCGCTTTCCGTATGGCGTGTTTCTTTTGATTGCGCTGTTGAACGTTCCCACGTATTTTGTGAACGGATTGCGCCAAAAAGATTTTTCTCTCTCGCCAAAATACGACATGTTCGTCAAAAAGAATCCCGTTTCATTTGACTGCGGCAGAAAGGAGCGCGAGGCGAGAATCACCGAAAGCGCGCGCGCATATGCCGAAAATCTTGAGCACCTGTGTAAACTGCACCCGTATCAGTGGTATAATTTCTTTGACTTTTGGAGATAAACGATGGCTACAGAAAATCTTTCGACCGAAATCGAATTCAAAATCGACTTTAATGACTGCGACCCGATGCGCATCGTGTGGCACGGAAATTACATCAATTATTTTGAGCGCGCGCGCTGTGCCTTGCTCGACAAAATCGGGTACAATTACATCGCAATGGAAGACTCGGGCTATCTGTTCCCGGTGTCTGAAGTGAAGTGCAAGTACATGAAGTCGCTCCGCTTCGGCGATGTGTGCCGCGCAAAGGCAATCCTTGTCGAATGGGAGAATATGATTAAAATCAATTTTGAGCTGTATAACGCGCGCACGGGCGAGTTGACCACAAAGGGCACGGTCTCGCAGCTGTGCGTCGATAAGAAAACGGGCGAGACGCAATTTGTCTGCCCAAAAGTATGGACCGATAAGGTCGAAAAATGCCTGGCAAATGGAGGATTCTCACAATGAAAAAAATGATTATCGCATGTGTGGCGGGATTGCTCGCTGCGCTTTGTTTTGCGCAACAAAATACAAAAAACGCTGCCTTTAACGATGTGTGCGTGTCGATTTCGGCGCATAAGGTCACAAAAGGCTCGTTCACGCAGACAAAACTGATTAAAAAAATCTCGCGCGAAATCAAATCGTCGGGCACGTTCATTGTGTCGGTCGATGACGGCGTTTTGTGGAACACGCAGAAGCCGTTCGCCTCATCTATGGCAATCACCAAAAACGGCATTGTGCAGACGGCGGCAAACGGCAAAAAATCAGTCGTGAGCGCGGGAAGCAACGCCACGTTCGAGCAGGTCTCTTCGCTCATGACGTCGCTCTTCAACGGTGACGCGGGCGAGCTTGAAAAGAACTTCGAGATTGAATTCATCGGCTCAACGGCAAACTGGAACGTGAACCTCGTGCCGCGCGACGCGTCAATCAAATCGTTCATCGCGCAGATTGAGATGGCGGGTCGGGCGACGATTGACTCGATGACCTTGCATGAGCCGAGCGGTGACTTTACGAAGTACGAATTTACAAATCAGTCGTTCACCGACTCGCTCACCGAGAGCGAAAAAGCAGGCTTCAATGCGCAATAAGCTACGGACGATGCCGCACCGCTTTTTTGGGGCGTGGCTGTTGTTTCACGGCGCGATTGTGCTCGCGTTTTTGATTTCGCTCGCCGTCTCGCCCAAAATCACGTTCGCGACGAGCCTGTTCGACATTCTTCCGCCGTCTTCTTCGCTTCATGAAGTGCAGGCGGCTGACAGTGCGCTTGGCGCAAAGACGGGCAGATCGGTCACGATTTTGGCAAAGGCTCGCTCGTTCGAGACGGCAAAGGCGGCGGCTTCTGCCTTGTATGCGCGCTATGTAACGGAAACGGCGCTTTCCGATGTGCCAAATCCCGCGTATTTTGACTCTCTTTCGCTTTATGTTGATTCTTCTTCGGTCGCTGAGCTGAGCGCATGGCTGCATGACTACCGATTTGCGCTTTTGGACGACGAGACGATTGCTCTCTTGGAGAATGGACGCGCCGACGAGCTTGCAGAAGAGGCACTCGGTGCGGTCTACGGCGCGTTTACGCTCTCGGATTTGTCGAATCTCTCCGAAGACCCCTTCTTGCTTTCCGAAACAAAACTCCGTGCGCTCCTTGAGGGTGGCGCGGTCTCCAGCACGGCGATGTCGCTCAAAGACGATGTGCTCGCCACTCAGAAAAATGACGCATGGTACGTGCTTGTGCGCGGAACGCTCTCGGAAAAGGGCGCGGCGCTCGCAAGCAAAAAGAGCACGGTGCGCCATTTGTACGACACGACGGCTTCCCTTGTGCGCGAATTCGCGGAAAGCGGGCGTGGCGAGATTGAGTTCGTGTTTTCGGGCGTGCCGTTCCACAGCTACGAAAGCTCTTCGAGCGCGCAGACGCAGATTTCAGTGATTTCGACGGTCGCGATTGCCCTCATCATCGTTGTGTTTCTGTGGATTTTCCGCTCGCTCGTGCCCGCGCTTGTGTCGGCGCTTGCGGTCGTGTTTTCGTGCGGTATCGGCTTTGTCTCAACGCTGCTCTTTTTCCGCGGCATTCACGTGCTCACCTTTGTGTTCGGAACGACGCTCATCGGCACGTGCCTCGACTATTCGATTCATTTTTTTGTGAACTGGAAGGCAAACGCCGCATGCACGTCGGGAACAGCCGTGCGCGCCCACATTTTGCGCGGCATTACGCTCGGCTTCCTTTCTACGGAGATTTGCTTTGTCGCGCTTTTTGTCGCTCCGTTCCCGCTCTTAAAGCAGGTGAGCGTGTTTTTGTTTACGGGGCTTGCCGCGGCATACCTGTCGGTCGTTGCGCTCTATCCGCGCCTGCCGATGCCAAAAAAGCGTGAGGCACATGTTCATCTTCCGCATATTTGCGTGCACGTGCGTTTTGTGCCGTTCATCTTGATGTTTGCCTCGATCGCGCTCATGTGTGTGCACCGCGATTCGCTCAAAATCCGCAACAATATTCAGGAATTGTACACGATGTCGCCGTCGATGCTCAAAAACGAGATTGAGTCGGCGCGCGTGTTGGACACTGGCTCGAGCGGCTGGTACTTTATCGTAAAAGCCGATTCCGAAGAAGCATTGCTCCAGCGGCTTGAATCGCTCGATGCGGAGCTTACCCGCGCGCAGGAAAGCGGAAAACTCGGTTCGTTCCTGTCGCTCACTCAGTTCATTCCGTCAAAGGCGCATCAAGAAAAAAGCTACCGCGCTGCCGAAAAACTGCTCCCGCTCGCACCCGCGCAGTTCGATTCGCTTGGACTGGGGCAAGAAGGCGCACTCGCGTACGAAACGGCGTACACGCAGGCGTTCGGAAAGCACGTGTCAATCGTTGAAAACGGCGAGCATATCGGAAATTTGCCGAAAACGCTTAAAGACGCGACCGAAAATCTGTGGATTGGCGAGATTGACGGAGATTTTTACGCGTGCGTGCTTCCGCTCCATGCGCAGAGTGAAGAAGAGGCATTTTTCCGCGCGTATGCCGAGCAGACTGAGGGCGTTTTTTTCGTGAACAAAGTGAAGGACATTTCCGCCCAGCTCGACATTCTCTCAAAGACGATGCTGCTCATGCTTGCGAGTGCGTTCGTCATCGTGATTGCGATTCTGTTCTTCTGCTACAAACCGCGCCTTGTCGTTAAAATCGCGCTCATTCCGCTCTGCGTAACGCTCGTTACGACGGCGGTTCTGTTGCTCTGTAAGATTCCGCTCAGCTTTTTCCCGGTTACGTCGCTCATCCTCGTCTTCGGGCTTGGCTTGGACTACATCATCTACGCGATTGAGGGGAGCGAGTCACAAAGCGGCAACGCAAGTTTGAACAATTTCGCGATTCTGCTCTCGTTCGTTACGACCGCGCTTTCATTCGGCGCGCTCGCGCTTTCAACATTCGCGCCCGTGCACATGCTCGGTCTCACGGTGTTTGTCGGGCTCACCGCCGCCGTCGTAACTGCGCTCTGTGTAACGCACGCGAATTAGAAATTCACGCTCCAGGTGCGCTCGGTCTGCATGGTAAGGAGTTCGCCGAGCGTGACGGTTTCCCTGAGCTTTTTGCGTCCGTCGGGCGAGGCAAACTGAATCGTGAGCTTTCCGCTTACGATTTCGTCGGCGAAGGTCGGACCATACATCGAGGCGAGCAAGTCCGTGTATTCGGCGACGCTCATTTTTTCGCCGATGAGCGCGGGAATCATCAGCAAATCGAGGTAGGATTTCACGTCGTCGTTCAGAAGGTCATAGAACGCGCTGATTTGGTTCGGACCGAGCGTGAGGGTGAGCGAATGCGCGTTTTTTGCGATGATGCCCGCCTGTGAAATCTGGTGTGTCGCGAGGTGTGGAATCGTTCCCGTCGCGGTGATTTCGGTCGCTGAGGGGAGCGAAACGCTCGTCTCCACCGCTCCGGCTGAGGTGAGCAGGGAAAGCACGTCGGCTTTATTGAAGAGCGGGGCGTTCGTATCCGCGCCGTTTATGGATTGCAAGGTCTTTGCGGTTGCTTGTGAAAATCCGGTCGAAAAGAAAACCACCGCGTCGTCGTTACTGCCCGCCTTGACTGAAATCTGAGGCAGGCACGATGAAAGCAAAAGACTCAGCGCGAGAAAAAAAAGGCTGGCACTCATGCGCCGTATGCGAAAAACAGTCTGCATATGCATATCCCTATAACACATTCTTGAGCGGAAGCGTTACGCGAACACCCGTCGCGAACACAAGCCCAGTGGGAATGTTCTGTGATGGCGGAAGTGCCGCGCCGTCCGTTCCGTTGAAGACAGTGTAGTGAATGTCCTGAATAAAAGAAATGAGCGTTTTGCCCGCCTTGAATGAGGGCGTTGAAAAGCATATGCCGAGGATTCCGGGAAAAAACGAATTCTCGATTTTCGTGTCGCCGTCACCTGGAAGCGTGGGACTCCCTATTGAGATGACCGGACCGGCGAACAGGCGAACAAATTCATTGAGGGTGAGTGAGAGCACGATGGGAATCTGAACGTTGTCCGTGCCTGCGTCATAGCGAATGTATGTACCGATGCCGGGCTGCAATGTCCTTCCGGCATAGCGCGCGTGAATCATCGTGTCGAAGCCGCGTGAGTTGAGCCTGAAATACTCGGGCGTACAAAAGCTCCAGTCGACAGAGAGGCTTGCGTCTAGTACGAGCGATTTGAGAAAGGAATCGTGCTCGGAACGGACGATTTTTTCGCTCGAAAAGCTTTTTCCTGCGCTGCGTGATGAAGAGTCGGCTGTTCCGCTTCCGTTGCTGTGCTCGACGACGCGCTCCGCATAGGTATTCGGGTCTGAGTCAGCGAGCAAGTCTGAGTTTGAAGCGGGCAAAAAGCGGCGCGTGCAGTAGTAGTGAGATTTCCAGTAAGATTCTTTGAGCGATGAGATGATGACACCGGTGTTCGGACCGTCGCTTGCTGCGTGAATGAATTGTGTTCCGCCGATGTACAAGCCTACGTGCGAAACGTCGCCGCTTCCCGTCGTCTTAAAAAACACCAGGTCGCCGGCTTCGCGCGTGTCGTCGTCGATTTCCCGGCTCGCGTTGAACATTGCCTTTGTGGTGCGGGGAAGTTGGACGGAGATTGCCTCGCGCGAAACGGTGAAGATAAGCCCGGAGCAGTCGAATGAGTTCGGACCGATGCCCCCCGAAACATAGGGTTTTCCGATGAATTGCTTTGAATAGTCGACGAGCTTTTGCCGCGCTATCGCCGCTTCCGCGGGTGACATGGCGATGCTGTTCTGCGCGCACACATGCGGTACAATCAAGACAAAGAGAAAAAATGCGAGAGTGTAAACGACAACTTTTCGTGTAGTCATATTGATGAGTATCGGTGAAATTTTAACGCAATTTAATGGACGAAACGCAAAATTCGCTCGCTTTTTCTTGATTTTTCACTTACAGTATTCCTATGTTAAAAAAGATTTTTACGATTGCTTTTCTTGCGCTTACAGTGCCTTTTTTCGCCGAGTCATCATTTTTTGACAATTATGTGTGCCGAACATGGAACTCTTTTGGCGGTCTCACCGGCACGACGGCGACGGACATTATTCAGACGCGCGACGGATACATCAACATCGGAACATACGAAGGCTTGATTCGCTTTGACGGCGTTGAGTTCACGACCATCAAGCGCAGCCGCGACAACGACTATCATTTTTCGTCAGTGCGTGTCATTCTTGAGGACAGGAACGGCAACGTCTGGCTCGGCTCAAACGATGAGGGCTTGCAAAAAATCTCGCGTGACGGCAACAAATACTACACCACCGAAAACGGTCTCCCGAACAATTCCGTGCGCGCGCTCTGCGAGGACAATCGCGGCAACATCTGGATTGGCACGGCGGCGGGAATCGTCTATCTCACTCCGGCGGGGCACTTAATCACGCCGCAGTTTCAGGCAGGCACGGTCTCAAAGGGAATCATTGCGATTTCGTTTTATTGCGATACGGCGGGGCAGGTCTGGCTCGTCACGGCGAACGAAAAAGGCTTGTTCAGGTTTTCTGACGGGCTTTTCTGCACGCTTCCAGAGCTTGATCAGTTCGGAAGCTATTTCTGCACGTCAATCACGCAGGATTTAAAAGGCAATTTCTGGGTTGGCTTGGGCGACATGGGGCTTGTCCGCATCGTTGACGGCATGGTCAGCAAGATCACGACGGGCACAATCGCCGACAGAAGCCCGGTGTGGGCGCAGTACGTTGCCAACGACGGCACTATCTGGTTTGGCTCAGAAAAAGGCATCGCGGTCTACACGCACGGAGAGTATTTCGACTACAATCTCCGCTCTGATTTGACGCTCGCGAAAATCAACAAAATCATCTGCGACCGCGAAGGCGGCATCTGGTTTGCGACGGATCGAAACGGTATCGGGCGACTGACGCACGGCAAATTCAAGGTCACGAAACTCGGCACATCGGCGAACGCAATCACCGAGGACTTGCACAATCGCTTTTGGATTGGCACGGATAACGGCGTGTATTGTTACGTGGGCGACAAGCAGGTCTCGAACGCGCTCACCGAATTCACAAAAGGACTCCGCATCCGCCACCTTGAAACGGCACTCAACGGCGACATTCTTGTCAGCTGCTACACAAAGCCGTCGCAGGTTCGTTACAGCCCCGGCTCGCAGCGCATTCGCAACTGGACAACCGATGACGGGCTTTCGGGCGACAAAGTGCGCGTCGCGATTGAGACAAGCCCCGACGAATTGTACGTCGGCACAACGACAGGCTTGAGTATTATCCATGCAGACGGCTCAATCCGCTCGCTCAGGCAGCTCGACGGTCTCGAAAACGAATACATCATGTGCATCTACCGCGATTCGAACAATGTCGTGTGGGTCGGCACGGATGGTGGCGGCATTTATCTCATCAGAAACGAGGCGATAATCGCGCACATCTCTTCTGACGACGGGCTTGCGGGAAACGTCATTTTCAAAATCTCGCAGGACAGAGACGGATTCTACTGGGTCTGCACGGGCACGGGCATCTCGCACTTCCCCGCGTTCGACAGCGCGCATTCAATCCCCTCAAAGTTTGAGAATCTGAACTCGGAGCAGGGGCTTGGCACCGACTCGGTGTTTCAGGCAATCCCCGACTCCGCGGGCAATTTGTGGATTACGAGCAACTACGGCATCGCGTCCGCCCCGCTCTCAGAATTCGTCGATTCGGCGGCGGGCAGGCTCGAGGCAGTGAGCGTCAAATTCTACAACCGGAACGACGGTCTCGACTCAGACGGTCCTACGTCAACGGCGCGCAGCATCTGTGACTCGCGCGGCAGAATGTGGTTCACGATGGTCGACGGGTTTGCGATTTATGACCCGCTCAAAGTGCGTGAGAATCCGGTCATGCCGCTCGTCCGCATTGAATCAGTAAAAATCGACAGCGTTGAGTACAAGAATCTCAAGCAGGAATTCGTCTTAAAACCGGGCACCAAGCGCGTTGAGATAAAATTCACGGGGCTGTATTTTGACGCGCCGGAGCGATTGCAGTTCGCGCACCGGCTTACGAACTTTGAGGACTCGTTCGGCGCACCGAGTTTTGGGCGCGTCGTTTCGTACACAAACCTTGAGCCGGGCAAGCACACCTTCCTCGTGAGCGCAATCAACGGTGACGGCGTGTTTTCCGAAGAAGCCGAGGCAATGCTCTTCGTGCAAAAACCGTATTTCTATCAGATGCCGCTGTTCTGGATAATCGCGGTCATCGTGCTCATCGATATTCTCGGGGCAATCTTCTATCTCAAGCAGCGTGCCATCAAGCTTGAGAACGCACGGCTCGAAAAAATGGTAAAAATCCGTACGCAAGAGCTTGCCGAAGAAAAAGACAAGTCCGACTATCTGCTGCGCTCAATCTTGCCCGACAAAATCGCGGAGGAGCTTCGAGACGGCATTCACTCAATCGGTGAAAACTTCTCCGACGTTACGCTCCTGTTCTCTGACATCGTTGGCTTTACCAAAACATCGAGCGGCCACACGGCGCAGGAAATCGTCTCCGCGCTCAACGAATTGTTCAGCCGATTTGACGAGCGCGCGAAACGCATGGGCGTTGAGAAAATCAAGACAATCGGTGACGCATACATGGCGGCGTGCGGTGTGCCGACTCCGCGCAAAGAGCACGCAAAGATTATGATTGACTTCGCCAAAGGCATGTACGAGGATTTGGCGGCATACAACGAGTCTGCTGACATTCAGTTCAATATCCGTATCGGGCTCAATTGCGGGCCGGTCACTGCGGGCGTCATCGGAAAAACAAAGTTCATCTATGACGTGTGGGGCAACACGGTAAACGTTGCGAGCCGCATGGAAAGCGCCTGTAATCCCGGGCACATTCGTGTGACGGAGGCGGTCAAACTGCATCTTGAAGGTACTGACGTGAAATTCTCTGAGCCAATCGAGTGTGACATCAAGGGAAAGGGTATCATGACAACCTACGAAATAGTATACTAGCGGTATAAAAACCGATGGAGGAATTATGAAAAAAACAGTCGTCGGAATTGCGGCACTGCTCGCCGCAGGAATGATGATGAGTTCTTGCTCGTCAAAGAAATCTGATACGATAAAAGTCGGATTGCTTCATTCTCTTTCGGGCACGATGACAATCAGCGAAACGCCTGTCCGTGATTCAGAGTTGCTTGCGATTTCAGAAATCAACGCGAACGGCGGCGTTCTCGGCAAACAGATTGTCGCGGTCGAAGAAGACGGCGAGAGTGACCCGCAGGTTTTTGCTGAAAAAGCGCGAAAGCTGCTCCAGGACGAAAAGGTCGCCACGGTCTTCGGCTGCTGGACATCTCAGTCGCGCAAGGCAGTCAAGCCGGTTTTTGAGGAATTGTACGGTCTTTTGTGGTATCCCGTTCAGTACGAGGGTATGGAAGCAAGCCCGAACATCATGTACATGGGCGCGTCTCCAAACCAGCAGATTGTTCCGGCGGTTGATTATTGCGCGGAAACGCTCGGCAAAAACATGTTCTTGATTGGCAACGATTACGTCTTCCCGCGCACGGCAAACCGCATCATCAAGGCACAGCTCGCGCAGTTGGACGGAAATTGTCTCGGCGAGGAATATGTTCCGATGGGACACAAAGATTTTGCAAAAATCGTCTCTGAAATCAGTGCTTTGCATCCTGATGTCATTCTCAATACGCTCAACGGTGACTCGAACGTCGCGTTCTTTGCGGAGCTTGCAAAGCAGGGCATTACCTCAAACGAAATTGTCGTCATGAGTTTTTCAATCGCCGAGGAAGAAGTCTCAAAGATGGATGTCAAAAAGCTCGCCGGTCATCTCGTTTCGTGGAACTACTACGAGACGACCCAGACGCCGCGCAACGAAAAGTTCGTCTCTGACTACAAAAATGCATACGGCGAAGACCGCATGACCGCAGACCCCATCGAAGCGGGATACATCGCGGTGTACATGTGGGCGCAGGCGTGCGAAAAAGCGGGCACGTTCGACGTTGAGGCAGTCCGCGTCGCTGCGAAGGGTTTGAGCTTTACCGCACCAGAGGGCACGGTCACGATTGACGGCGGAAACCAGCATTTGTACAAGCAGGTCCGCATCGGCAAGATAAACGAGCAGGGCTTGATTGATGAGGTGTGGGCAACGCCGTCTGCCGTAAAGCCCGATCCCTATTTGAGCACCTATCCGTGGGCGCGGGGACTATAATTCACAGCTAGTAATGCTGAATGGAAAATGAGGTTCTTATGAAACATATCATGCAGCAGTTGCAGGAAGCTGCGCTTAAAAACGGACCGTTGTGTGTCGGCTTGGACACAGATCCGTCGTATTTGCCGGAGTCAGTGCTGCACGTCTTTGACAGCCCGGCGCAGGCGATTCTTGCGTACAACAAAGAGATTATCAAGCGCGTCGCAGAAGACAAGTCGGCGTGCTGCTTTAAGATTCAGATTGCGTATTACGAGGCGATGGGTATCGAGGGCTTGCAGGCGTACATCGAGACAATAAAGGCAGTCCACGAGGCTGGTTTTATCGCCATCAGCGACATCAAGCGCGGTGACATTGCGGACACGGCAAAGGCGTATGCGCGTGCCCATTTTGCAGGCGAATTCAAGACGGACATCATCACGATTAATCCGTACATGGGTTTTGACACGCTCAAGCCGTTCACCGAATACTGCAAGCCCAACACCGAAGCAGGCGGAAAGGGCATCTTCGTTCTTTTGCGCACGTCGAATCCCGGCATGGTCGACATCGAGCAGCAGGAGTTGCAGAGCGGCGGGCGCGTGCTCGACAAAACGGGGAGCGAGCTTGAGCGAATCAGCGCAGAGTTCAAGGCACTCTATCCAGAGCAGACATGCTCGCCCGTCGGCGCGGTCGTTGGCTGCACCGAAGAGAGCGATGCACGCGCGCTCCGAGACGCGTACCCAGACATCTTCTTTTTGATTCCGGGCTATGGCGCGCAGGGCGGAGCGGCACGAATCGCGGCGACGCTCCTCGACAGGGCGGGCGGTACGGTCAATTCTTCTCGGGGCATCCTCTGCGCATGGAAAAAAGACGCAGCGCTTGCGCAAAAGCGAGATGAAGGCAATCTCTGCTTAAAGGACATTGCCGATGCGGCGGCTCGTGCGTGCAAAGATTCCACCGCTGATTTGCTTGCCGCAAAAAAAGAACTGTTTTCTTGAGATTTTAGACATTTTTGCTCCGTTGCGTTGGTAACGGGGCTTTTTTATTTTCTAATTCTGCATGAAAATAAGGTTCGTTTAAGCAACATATCGTAAAATATGCCGATAATTCCTTTTAGGAGGAGACCCATGAATAAAAAAAGTGTTTTCGAGTGTGTAAAGAAAGTAGGGGGGGGGGTATTAGTTCTCTTTTCGCTCCTCGCGTTTAATTCCTGCGGCGACAATGCGGGCTTGGGCTCCTCTGTCGATACCGAAGCACCGAAACTTTCAATCGAGTATCCTCCCTTGTCTGCCATTATTCGACAGGGCTTCCAAGTCGGTGGTACGTGGACTGATGACAAAGGCGTTTCCTCTATCTCTATCACCGTTAGCAAAAATGAATCCGACACAACCACGCAAGTATACAGCGGTTCTGCAACGGTCAATTCTGATGGCACATGGCAAACAAGCCTTAACGCATACGACCCCGACAACGAAAAATATTACAATGGCTGGCAATTTTCCGACGGCTCATACGAAGTGTCGGCTATTGCTCGAGACGCGGCCGGACATACATCGGGAACATCATCACGTTCATTCGACATCGACAATACGCCGCCTGTGCTTGTCCTTACCAAGCCCACAACGATTGGCGGAAACACACCAAAAACATACGGGCGTTCTGTTCAACTTGAAGGCACATTCTCCGAATCCTGTTCTTCTGGAATCTCAACATTGACAGTCAGCTTTTATTCATCGGACGGCACAAAAATCGCTGACCAAGACTTTTCGGGCATCACCGATATGTCAAACGCAAATCCGCTCACTATCGCACAATACTATGATGAGGAGAGTGAGCCTACGGAGACCGATGACAATTACATCAAATGGAAAATATACAATCTCCTCTATGGTGAGGACAATATTAGCACATATCGAAGCACGCAAGCAGGCATCACCGAGCAATTTTACTTTACTGTTACTGCTACAGATGCCGCACGAACGTACAACGATTTTGCGGGTGGCACGGTTGGTGCGACGGGTAACACGACCACCACGTATTATCGTGGTACGACGGATATGCTCAATTTGATTAACAGCAAAAAGACGAATTTCCCTAATTTTACGGTTGCCTCACTCAGAAATTATCTCAACAAAACTGACACAAGCTATGTGGGCAACGAAGAACTTGCCGAAATTATCAGTGCGGCGGCAAGCGTTTCCACAACGACAGAGGAAACGGCACAGCTTGCTTCACGGGCTCTTGTAAACACGACCACATCAGACGGCGAGGTATACCTCACATTTTCAATCAACCCAAAGAACAACCCAACATACACTGTCAGCGGTCTTGCGCTTAATCCAGAGGCAAGTTCTTCCGATGATAATTACACCGATGGATATTACAAATATTACAGCGATTCGCCCATCGTGGTGAGTGTGTCGCCTGGTCTTGACGGCACAAACCTCGACACAAGCACAGTCACAATTTATTACACCAATGTTGACGTTGAGAACGCTGAAAAGCAACTTTTTTGGACATGGAACGAAGAAGTCGCGCTTGCATATGCGATGAACACGTACAACTTAAGCGAATCATCTGCGCGGACAGTTCTCACCGCTGATCCTGCCACGTATCGGTATACGGTCACATCTTCCGACGAAAACACTGATTCATTGCAAAAATCGTCAAGCCTGTCTTCGTCAAGTTTTGAAATCATCTTCGGAAACAATTATGTTTTCTCTGTTGAAGGCGCGGACATCGACGGACAGCCGATTGTAGAGTCCGATGCTGTAGGCTACGGTTTTGCAGCAACATCAAATTCTGCCGCACCGAGCCTTGTGATTGGCGACACCGACATCGTAAATTACAAAAACCTTACCACGCTTACGTCAATCACCGAATCTGTTCTCACGGAAGCCAAACTTTGTTTTGACGGTTGGGTTTCTACCGATACAGAACTCGGCTCGCTCACGTATACAGTTACACTCACTGATACCGCAAACTCGTCACTCAGCGCGGAACGAACGGGTAAACTCACGTACACGCTTCGCGAAGACACGCAATATGTGTATGATTGGGCATTCAGCTTGACATCTTCCATTTACACAAGCGCAATGCAAAAAGTCGTTTCCGACGGCAGTGGATTGTACACGGTTGAAGTAAAAATCAGCGCGTCAAACGGCGAAGTTTCAAATCAGTCGCGCACCTACTATCTTGATACAAAAGCCCCGAGTATTTCAAACGTTACTATTTCAATAGGCTACACGAGCGGAGATATCATCTTCATCAACAACAATACGCCGTTCACGGTATCAGGCACAACGACAGACAATTATCTTATCGAAAAGACTGTTTTCACATTCATGGGTGTTGATTCTGACGGCAAAGCTACCACGGTTAGCAAAGAAAACACGAATATCAGCTGGAGTGGCACGAGCATCGACCTTTCTTCATTCGTGGCGCAATCAGCGACAGATGCTGTACTCGCCGTAACGGCGACCGACAGTGCGGGCAACATAAAAACCGCTGAATACAACATCGAATTTGATACAACCGTACCAGTTGGCGCACACGAAGTTGACAAAAAGAACAAAGACCTCGTGTTTCGCATTGGCGACTCTTCAAATGACTTGAGCGAGCTTACGGCATACAACAACGAGCTTACTGAGCTTGATGATACGCTCGACAAAGACGTTGGTGGCAAATATGCATCGGGTACATGGGGCAACGCGCAGACCATTATGATTCGTGGTGACTTCATTGAAGAGGGCTCTGGGCTTGCGATGATATATTACAAACTCTTTGAGAAAGCCCCGAGCGAAGATGACATTGCCACGTTCTTCTCTGACTATGCCTCAGAAAAGGACGGAAGTTTTGCGCCGCTTTCAGAAAAAATCACGCGTCGTGTCTCATACACAAATGCGAGTGGCAACAAAGCATTCAAAGAAATTGATTCTTCATTCAAAACGACAATCACGGGGCTCGCAACAGGAAACAATTATCTCGTGCTTGTGGCAGTTGATAATGTTGGAAATGCGGGTGTAGACATGCTCACCGCAACCTATATCGCCGATGAGAGCGCAGAGTCAAACAATACATGGAACGGCGATGTCGCATGTTATTCGCTCAATGTGGACATTGAATCTCCAACGCTCAGTTCAACGACAAGCGGTGCACAGTACACAAACGGCGTGCAGAACATTTCGGTTGCAGGTACGATGACCGATGCTGATTCAGGAGCTTCTTCCGTTGTGTTGAGCGTCAATGGTCAAACTGTGGATGCAACTTTGACCGTCGCTGATTCCGATGGAACAGGCTCATGGAGCGCGGTAATTCCTGCGAGCACAATTCTTTCAGAACTCAGTTCTGGAACAACATACAATGTCAACGCAACTGTCACCGATAAGGCAGGAAACGCGAGCGCAAGCACTATCTTCACATTGCAAGTTGACACAAAAGCTCCCACGCTCGCTATTACGACTCCTTCCGCAGGCTCAATAATAAACGGCACGGTCACCATGCAGGGAAGCGTTGCCTATGAGGGTGCAACTCCCGAAACGCTTACCTTGTACTATTCAACAGCCGTTCCGAACTCTTCAAATGTTTCGGATTTCAAGCAAATCGCAAAAATCGGTGATCCGTCAAAAATCTATAGCTGGACAATTAGCGACATTGACACCGTTCTTTATGCGGCTGTCTCGGAGACAAGCCCATCACTCCCGTTGTATATCATTCCCGTGGTTACGGATACAGCAGGGAACTGCACGATTTATACAGAATCGCTCGATGGCACAAAAACCTACTCGTTCACGTCCGGCTCGAATTATTTCACGTACACCGTTGACCAAAACACAGACCGTCCGATTATTCAGATTACGAGCATGGACAATGCCGATTCATGGCTCGGAAGCGCGACAATCCGAGGTACGCTCAACGATGACGATGGAATTGCTTCATTCGCCATTTCAGAGGACGGCGCAACATACAACCCTGTGACTGTTTCTAACGGAAGCTGGAGCTATATCATCAAAAGTGGTGATGGCGAAGGCATCACGCTATACTTCAAAGTGGTTGATAGTGCGGGCGCAACATTCACTACCGCCGCCGATTCACTGTTTGCGCGACCGTATTATCTCTTCTCAGGCACAACGGCAAGCGATTATCAGAGCGCGAACACTTTCACGGATTATGGATTTGATAACAAGACCGCTCTTTCTGTAAATCTTGATGTTCAATCTCCAAAAATCTCAACGGCAGGAATGGCAATCGCAAGTAGCATGGACGCACTTGCTGATGTGAGCGATGTTGCCGCAGATACGAGCGAGACATACACTATCAGCGCAAAACGCTATGCGGGCGGCGATTCAAAATATCTTAAACTATATGTGCCAGCATTTGACGACAACTTGAGCGCGGTAACAATTTCCATCGCCGATACCACTTCAAATTCAACGGAAACGCAGTCGTACAGCTATGTGTCTTCTGGGGCATCAAAGGCAATTACAGAAGACAGCTACGCGCTCACAGCGACTTCACAGAAAATCACTGTTGATTCTGTTGAATACACATATTACGAAACTGCACCGATTCTCGTTTCTGCGGCTTCATCTGGTTCAAAGACATTCACTATTTCAGTGAGCGATAAAGCGGGAAACACCACGCCGGCAACGTATCCATTCACCGTTGACAACACAGGTCCTGACACAATCACAGTCACAAGTCCGTCTTCAACAGATGAAATCACGGGAACAGCGACAATCACAGGAACGGCAAGCGATTCTGGAGTCGGCATTGAAAGCATCGAATGGCTCATTCCGCCAAAAAACTACACTTCTTCAGTGAGTGATGAAACGCTGAGTGGCTATGAAGGCTGGACAAGCTCAAATAACACAGGCACTGTCTCCATCTGGAAATTCAAATTCACTGCGGGAAGCACTACGGATTTGACCGCTTATGATGATGACAATGTGTATGCCGTTGCGTATGATGAAGACAGCCAAACGTACAGAATACCGCTTTTCTTCAAGACGACAGACTTGCTCGGTAACTACTACATCGACCGAAGCTACTACATCATGCACAATCCCGACGCTGACCGCCCTGTCACCGAATTCAGTTATCCGACAGATTCTGACTACGACACAGACCTTTCATTCGTTACGCTCGCGGGCACAATCCGAACGAGTGGCACGGTTGAAGTTCCTTCGGGAACCGTTGATGTTGGGCAGGTGTACGTTCAGATTGGTACAGTTGCAGAGAGTGGCGACATCACATGGTCTGCCGCAAATGCAACGCTTGCTTCAGAGTTTGCGACGCTCGGCGGAGTTCATACAAAAGCAACGCTTGACGAAAGCTACACGGCAACAACCGACGGTACAACAACGAGCGCGGTCAAATACGTCGATGATGATTGGTGGGGCATTCCCGCGACAACAAAGACGGCGACATGGAATTTGTCACTCAATACAGACGGCAATCTCAATCCCTCAAGCGAGGACAGCACGACTAACATTGCAATCCGAGCTTGTGCAATTAATGCAGACGGCAAAATGGGCAACTGGAGTGAAATATATTACATTCATGTTGACTCAAATGCGCCGAGCCAGAGCGCGGAAATGCGCCAGTACACAAGTTTTGTTGATGCGACTGCCGAAACTTCATCAACCATCAAAGTCTCAAAAGAATATGCGTCAGAAATGTATCTCAAGGGCACGTGGTATCTTGTCGTTACATTGTCAGACAATGACTCGCTCGCTTCCGATACGCTTTCAGTAAAACGCGGTTCAGCAAATACAGCCTATTCTCAAACCGAAAAAACGTGGACGTATACAGACGGCACAACCTCAAACGGCGACACTCCGTTCGACGGAAAAAACATTTCATCAGTTACAAAGACGCTGTATATCCCGATAAAGACCGAAGAAATGGTATCGTCAACGGTGAGCTATACGGTCTACATTGCCGACGAATCGGGCTATTCAAGTACGATGACGTACAGCTTCTATATTGACAATACTGCACCTGAGATTGCTACATTGACAGGCAATGATAATGACCTCTTGGCCGAAAGCGATGTGCCGCTCGTCGCAAATTCAAACTATGTCTACACGCTTGGAAGCAAAATCAGCGAAGAAGGCTCTGGATTTGACAAACTCTTTTTCTACTTCTGTCGCGAGAAGGTAACAGACGGGTCAAAACCACGCTTGCTTGATGTCATGACAGATTATGCAGTATATTCAGATGCCGCAGTTTATAGCTCCGAGCTTGATTCGTACACGCTTACACAGGGGGCAAACACTTACACCATGTACGGAAAATCATATGAGGGTAGCCTAAATGATAAGCGCACAACGTTCACCTCGAGCGAAAACCTTGAAAGTAATATTCATATCCGCACGGGTGGATTGATGTACATCGGCGGTGAATATCAAGTGATTACCTCAGTGAGTGGAGCGAGCGTCACGTTTGATACTGCAATTTCGGATTCTATCGCCGTTACAGAAGCGGGATTTCCATATGGGCAGGTTATCGACCACACTTCAACCGAAAAAACAACATGGAATTCATCAACGCTCACATACGATATTACAAATGATGACGGCGATGGAATGCCTGAAACCGTTTCAAAAGTCGGTACGACATGGACAATCGACGGCACGCTCTATTCAGACCGCATGAACGACGGACCTGTTACCATCGTTTGTATTGCATTTGATAAAGCAGGAAACGTTGCGGGAAAATCAATCGAGACAAAAGTGCAGAACAACGCGCCGCGTCTTGCAAAACTCTATCTCGGCACGGACTTGAGCGGCGACGGCAAATATGCGACATCAGAATTCAACACATACACCTTTGTCACAACCGACAGTTCAACGAACAAATCATCAAATTTCGTTGAGACGGTAGACTTTGAAACGGCAGGCACGACATACGCAAACTATGGCACACCGTTCAAAATTCGAAGCGGCTTGGCAGTCGTTCCAGAACTCACAGGCGGTAACGGCACAATCAAGATGAAATTCTTGAACAATGCGACTTCAGAAACAGGCTATCAGCAGAAGTCGGGGAATTCTGATTCTTCGTTCTATGCAGTTGATACAAACAGCGTCGTAACGGCAGAATTTAGTACGATTGAAGCGTCAAAAAGTTCGGCTGGCGTTGACGACACAACACAAGTCTTCGTCATCAACGATTCGAATCTCACTGGTCTTTCTGACGGAACAAATAAGGCTATGTCATTCACATTCTGGGATTCAACGGACGGTACTATCTGCGGAACTGATTCAAATCATTGTTTCGTACGAGTTTCTGATTTCACCGTTGCCCTTAACGACAGCACTGCACCAAAGACTGTTATCAATCCGTTCTATTGGACAAGCGCGGAGAGCAACAGCCTGTACGGAAACAGCTCGTCAAACGGGCACATTGAACTTGAAAAAGATTGGTTGAATTCAGATGGATACAACAATGCCCTTCTCCCTGAAACTGAGCGTGATGCAGACCCGAAAGTATCGGGCAAAATCACGATGACGGGCTACGCGTACGATGATCAGCGACTTTCAAGCCTGTGGGTTTCATTCGACGGCTTCACGCCAAGCACAGGATATTTCACGGATGTTGGTGACTACAATAAGAGTGCAAACGGCATAACGGCTTCAAGTGGAACGTATACGGTTTCTGACGGCAAGACGTATTATCAAGTTGCGTACTATACGCCCTCAGATGGCACCTGGGTGGCGGCTACGTCTGTTATAACCTCTGGTACAGAATCAACGACGGGAAGCGTGAGCGCGGCAATTTCAGGCGGATGGGAATTCTCGATTACAGATGCAACATCTGACGAAAACGAAGCATACTTGAGCCAGAACGGACACAAAGTCTTGTGGACATTCAGTATTGATACCGAAAAGATTACAGGTATCGCAGCAGCAGACAGTAATGCGCGAGTCATTGCATTCGACCATAGCTATAATGTGGTCGGTTTGAGTGATAGCAACATAACAGGCACTCCGTATGCAGTCGCACAACTCACTGAAAGTGTAGAAAACAATGCGCCATACTACAAGATGGACATTGTTCCGTACATCGCGGGCGTAAAGACGTCGCTCTCTTCTCTTAAGAAGGCGAACTCAAGCATCTACGACAGGACGGCGCTCGGACATTACCCCACGGGCTCAAGCGAGACAATCTTCCTCTACGGCTTCAACTTGGAGGAAGGAACGCTGTATGACTCAGCCACTACCCCGGCTTCGGCAGCCCTAACGGAGGTAACGGCGAGCGCACAGACCTCTTGGTACTCAAAATCAAGCACGGGAACGACCGAGAACTTCTTCAAGACGAGCACGAACACGAAAGCCTACTCAGCGGGAAGCATCTCTGCCTTCACGTCCGGCAAGGTGTACGTGAAGGTCAAGGGCGTGCAATCGCTCAACAATCTGAACGACAACGAGGCGAGCGGTGACTATATCGGCACGTCATCAAGCTCGACTGGCGACGCCACCGTGTACGCGAACTACTACAACCGCCAGCCGAACGGTGACTCAAACAACCTGCTTACGGATGACGTGGTGGTGGACGTATGGGCGATGAACAGTAAGGCAGCCAAGCCGATTAGCGGTGTTATCGCTGACCCCGTGATGAAAATCAATCCTTCTACAGGGGTTATTGGATTTGCGTTTACTAACGGACCGTTGTACTTTTCTATGCCAGGAACGGTTGCCTCTGCAACAACCAACCGCATCGCGGGGGGAGAGAATTCTTATGCGTACTGGCAGGGAAGTTATGACTTTATGTCCTCAATTGGGTTTACCTATGACAGTGACGGGCATACGTATGGCGTTGCAGCCGGTGGCGATATCAATTCAACACAAGCTGACCGCTTTGGATTGATGACTGACCGTTGGGGAATAAGTGGCGAGGCTACAGGTGGATCGTATGAAGGTTCAAATGCTTTACGCCTTGAAGCCATCGCACAATACGGAGATTCATCTGGTAACAATACTGGTACGCTGAACTTTGACAAGAACAGGGTGAAGAGCCCGTCTATTGCGACTTCCCGGAAGAACACCTCAAATGCCACTAATATCTATATGGCATATTTTGATGATTTGAACGAAGAAATCCGTTTCCGATACGGCAGCTTGCTTGATTCGCAGACGACAAAGGATAGCTTTAATAATTTCTATGATGCATATCGTAATAATACGATAAACAATAGTTCTAACTTAAATAACGGCAAGTATTCTTTATCATACTGTCAAGTTATTGCTGATAGTGCAGGTACGACAACGCTTGGTCAAGCTGGTGAATATGTTTCAATCGATGTTGTTCAGCAGAATGTAACTACTGGAAAGGATGTTGTCGTTCTTGTGTGGTATGATTCGCATGCGGGTAATCTAATGTATGCGTATAATGATAATCCTACTGCTGCAACTGTCGGTAAGAATAAGACGAATTGGCCATCTATAAAGACAATCTTTACAGGTGCCGGAGAGTATTGTCAGATTGTTGCTGATGCAAATGGAGGTCTACATATTGCCGCATACGATGGCTCAAACGGTGACTTGAAGTATGCGTACCTGTCTAAGTACGATTCTGATTATGATGAGTCAAGTGATTCTTGTACCGTTGATTCATATGCAATCATTGGTCAGAATCTTACTATTGATGTTGCTTTGGATTCTTCGGGAACTGCTGTTCCATATATTGGCTACTATGGTCTTTCATCAACAAAGCCAAAAATTGCCTATAAAGTTTCCGAGACTGTGACAAATGGCGCATCAGATGATGTCTATACTTCTGGCTGGGAAGTATCTATAGTTCCGACTTCAAGCCGTGTCCCGCAGGACAGGGTTAATGTCGCTGTATGGAAAAATTCTACAGGAGTTATTTCGGGCTCTACAACAGGAACTTCATCAGCAGGTACATATTATGGAACCTGTTACGGAAATGGTACTGGAAACCCAGTTTTGGGCTATCAAATCCGTGAGAGTAGTACGTCCGGCTACATTGAAACCGCGCAGATGCAGTAATGCCCACAGGAGCGCGCACCGCTCCTCGTGTGCGGCTCGCCCGCGCAAGGCGCTTGCCTAAAAAAATAAAAATCCCCCGATGCGGGAAACTTCCTGTGCACCGGGGGATTTTTGTTTTTCAGATTTCCGTTTTCAATTTTCCATTTTCTAGTTCGTCCTTAAGCGCGAGCACTTCTTCAAGGGGAAGAGAGACTGCTTGAGCGATTTGTTCAGCCGTGCCGAGATTCATTTTAAGCAGGTTTCTTGCATTCTCGCGGGCGTTTTGCTGTACGCCCCGCTCAATGCCTTTTGCAATTCCCTGCTCAATACCTTTCGCAACGCCTCGTCGCTCTGCGGCGAGCAGTCCGCTCGTATAGTCGCGCTTCTTGCCCTCTATCTGCCCCTGGATAATCCAGCGCCATTCGTCCATGTTTATTTTGGTCAACGTGTTCTCAGCTGCCATAATGCCCTCCTCGGTCTGCGCGAGATTCGAGATAAAATCCTGCTTTTCAAGATTGTCCGCTTCCTTTAGGAATTTACACCATTTTATCACGGATGGCAACGTTTTCACATCCTCAATTCCTTCTGTTTTGGGGATTTTCGGAAGCTCCATGAAAATCACGTTCAGTCGCTCAGTCAACTTTGCGCCGTCACTCCTGTCGCACATGATGTAGTGGTGAATCGGCTGTTCATTGGTCTTATCGAACCGAAAATCAAGCACTGAAATCTGATACACCTGCGGGATTTTGTCCCAGTCGTTCCCCACGTCAATCACCGAACTGAGAAGCCGGGCGGCGTAATACTCGGCTCGCTTCCCGTACGCGTAGCCCTCGTCCCAGCTTTGCATCTCAACCTGCGCTTTCTCACCGTCGGCGAACGTGCAGTTGATGTCGTAGTTGATGCCCCGCTGAATGTCATACACCTTCGGGATTTCGGTGTTCACTACGGTTGCTGTCTCAACTTCCCGCCCGATTGCCGCGCTCAAGAACGAGCGCAGTGCCTTGCGTGAGTCCTCGGTGTCCTGCGTGAAGATTGCCTTGAAGTTCGGGTCTAAGCGCGGGTTCAGAATTCTAGTCGGTTTGCCTGCCATAGTTCTGCTCCTTTGTAATAAAAATACGCAGAAGTCATCGCTATTTTCCCCTGCGTATTGTTATAGTCACAAAGTTGCCATTTTTGGCAGTAACTCGGTAAAAAAAGTGATTTTTTCATTCCAAAAGCCTGTACATTCCGTACACGCCCACTGTCGGAACCTACACATGTGGTGATGAAACATGTGGTGATGAAGAGGTGGTCGCCTACAAGACGGCAACCGCCTACGAAACGGCATATTTGAAAAAAGAGTAGACCTGTTCGAGACAGCAACAAGCCCACAGGGGAGCGCACCGCTCCTCGTGTGCGACTCGCCCGCGCAAGGCGCTTGCCTGAAAAAATAAAAATCCCCCGATGCGGGGAATTTCCTTGCACCGGGGGATTTTCGTTTTTCAGATTTCCGTTTTCAATTTTCCATTTTCTAGTTCGTCTTTGAGTGCGAGCACTTCTTCAAGGGGAAGAGAGACTGCTTGAGCGATTTGTTCAGCCGTGCCGAGATTCATTTTAAGCAGATTTCTTGCATTCTCGCGGGCGTTTTGCTGTACGCCCTGCACAATGCCTTGTTCAATACCTTTCGCAACGCCCCGTCGCTCTGCGGCGAGCAGCCCGCTCGTGTAGTCGCGCCGTTTGCCCTCAATCTGCCCCTGAATAATCCAGCGCCACTCGTCCATGTTTATTTTGGTCAACGTGTTCTCAGCCGCCATCATGCCCTCCTCGGTCTGCGCGAGATTCGAGATAAAATCCTGCTTACTCGGGTTGTCCGCTTCCTCCAAGAATTTACACCATTTTATCACGGGTGGCAAGTTATTGGCGTCCGTGATTTCCTCGGTTTTGGGGATTTTCGGAAGCTCCATGAAGATGACGTTCAAGCGTTCTGTCAGTTTCGCGCCGTCTTTCCTGTCGCACATGATGTAGTGGTGAATCGGCTGTTCATTGGTCTTATCGAAACGAAAATTGAGCACGGAAATCTGGTACACCTGCGGAATCTTGTCCCAGTCGTCGCCCACGTCAATCACCGAACTGAGAAGTCGGGCGGCGTAATACTCGGCTCGTTTCCCGTACGCGTAGCCCTCATCCCAAGACTGCATCTCGACCTGCGCTTTCTCACCGTCGGCGAACGTGCAGTTGATGTCGTAGTTGATGCCCCGCTGGGCGTCATACACTTTCGGAATCTCGCTGTTCACCACGGTAGCGGACGAGACTTCTCGCCCGATTGCCGCGCTTAAGAACGAGCGCAACGCCTTGCGCGAATCCTCTGTGTCCTGCGTGAAGATTGCCTTGAAGTTCGGGTCGAGCCGAGGATTCAAGATTCGGGTTGTTTTGCCTGCCATAGTTCTGCTCCTTTGTAATAAAAATACGCAGGAGTCATCGCTATTTTCCCCTGCGTATTGTTATAGTCACAAAGTTGCCATTTTTGGCAGTAACATAGTAAAAAAAAGTGATTTTTTCACTCCAACAGCCTGTAGAGCCCGTACACGCTCGCTCTCTTACGGAACTCTGTCACTGATAAAAGGCACGAACGGTTATATCCCAACGATGACATGGCTCGACAAGGCAGCGACCGCGAACACTCCTCGTGTGCGACTCGCCCGAAAAAACGAAAATCCCCCGATGCGGGAAACTTCCTTGCACCGGGGGATTTTCGTTTTTCAGATTTCCGTTTTCAATTTTCCATTTTCTAGTTCGTCCTTAAGTGCGAGCACTTCTTCAAGGGGAAGAGAACAGCATTCAGCAATCATATTAGGTGAGAGATTTGATTTTTTGAGGAAGTTTCTCGCATTCTCACGTGCAGTTTGTTGCGCACCGATTGCGATTCCTTTTTGTTCTGCGCCGTACATTCGCGAATTCCAGTCACGTTCGCCGTCCTCGTAGGCTTTTTGTCTGTACCATTCCGCCGACCCTCGGCTCAGTGTCTGTAAAAGTGATTCTGCCATATTCAAGTCCTCGCTATGCTCTGTAAATCGCTCCAGTTTAGTTTTCACCTCTGGAATTCCGCCCATGTAAATCATGATACTCCAGAATTCGAGTTCTGACAACGTTTCAACTTCGCTCAATCGGTTAAGCAATTCCGCAAGTTTCGGAAGCTCGATGTAGTTAATCTGAAAGATGTCTGTGAGAGGACAGTTATCTTCCATGTCTTTCAGAATAAACTCATGGTGAAGTCTCTCATCGTCTATGATTCGAAAATTCATGAACATAATCTGATAGACATTCGGCATGGTCTGATACAGCTCACCTGATTTGAGCGAGTGTGTTACAAGTTCCGCTCCGTAGTAGATGGAACGTTTGATTTGGTCGTCTTCGTATTTAGAATTTTGCATCTCCACGTCCACCTCACTGCCATCTTCCAGTTTGCAGTGAATGTCGAGTCTCGGAACCTTGCCCATAATATGCGCGGGCAAGATTTCAGGATTCAAAACTACTGTATCAACGACCGTCCTTCCAATAACGGCGGATAACATTCTTCGTCTGCAATACGCATGACACGCCCACAACGAGCGCTTTTCCCCATGCGCATGTTGAAAGTCTTTTCTCTTTTTAGGATAATAAAGCATCATGAAAAATCAGAGGACACAAGAACGCTTTGATGATTTTGCTCGTGTTGTTTGCAGCGACCTTTGTATTGTGAGCGGCGTTCTGACTGATATTAGCGAGAATGGCTTTAAGGCAGAATTCAATGCACCGTGTGAAATCGATGAGGAAAAAGAATACACGGTGCAGCTGCGTCTTTCGCGTATTACTGCCGATACGCTTGAGCTGACCGTTCAGCCGGTCTGGTCTGCTTTTACGGACGGAAAAACGACGATTGGATTTTCGATTCTCCATTCAAAAGATTCTGCGCGGCTTGACCAATACATCAAGTTGCTTCGGGCTGATAAATCTTCTGAGGACGATACTGGCGTTGCTTCATATGACAGTTCGTCGCTCTTTATTTAGACGGTTGTAACGAGGAAACACTATGGCGACAGTTGAACGATTGCAGGGCGTTGCGTTCCTCGCATTTCCCGGAATGAAAAATCTGCTCTCGGCGGAGCTCTCGGGACGCTTTGGGTACGGACAGATTGTTGAGGCGGCAACAACGAGCGGCATGTCTTTTATTCCGTTCGGCTCCTCGTCTTGGTACGGCGACATGCTGTACTGTCCTGATTTTACCGCGGAGGTATTTCCCGCTGTACAGAATGGCGACCTTCCGTATTGGGCACGCACGGTCATGCTTGAGCCGTTCATCGTGCATTTTGAGTCGATTGGCGAGGCAGCGAGCGCGCTCAAAGAAATCCAGCGCAATTGGGCATCGTATCAGTACCAGCTGTTTCGGCGCGCGAGTCTCATTCAAGAAAAATTGCCGTACATCAATCTCAAAGCGCGAAAATTTCCTGCTGAGATTCCAAATACGCCGATGGGGTTGTTTACGCTCTTGGGCGACAAGGCGATGATTGCATCTGCCGTTACTAATTCGCCGCTTCCCGCGGGCGCAATCACGTTCGAGGAAGACCACGAAAATCCGCCGAGCAGGGCATACCTCAAGATTCAGGAGAGCCTGACGCTCTTCCATACGTTTTTTGGCGAGGATTTTCCGAAAGCGGGCGACACGTGCTTTGAGGCGGGGGCATGTCCCGGCGGCTGGACGTGGGTGTTGCGCAATCTGGGCGCAGAGGTGCTTGCCGTTGACCGCGCGGAGCTTGCTCCGAGCCTCATGGCTGACGAGCACGTGCATTTTATGGCGCACGATGCGTTTACGCTCAAGCCAGAAGACGTGTGCGGCATGCTAAAGACTCAGAAAATCGACTGGCTTTTGAGCGACGTCATCTGCTATCCCGCGCGTTTGTTTGAATGGATTACGCTCTGGCGTGAATCGGGCAGGGCAAAGAACATCATCTGCACAATCAAAATGCAGGGCGCCGTCGACTGGGTGCTCATCGCCGAATTCCAAAAAATCCCGAATTCAAAAATCGTCCACTTGAACTACAACAAGCACGAACTCACGATTTTAATTCATAATTCGTAGCCGCGTTTACAACCCTGCGTCAAAGTAGCCGTTGTCGAAGAAGTCGTAGGGAGTTTCCTGGTACACGTAGTAGTTGAGCCAGTTTGAGTAGAACAGGTGCGCCGTGCTCCGCCAGGTGTTTTTGGGCGAGCGCGTGCGGTCATCGTTCGGAAAGTAGTTCTGCGGAATCTCTATCGGGAGATTTTTGTTTACGTCGCGCCAGTATTCGTGGGAGAGCGTTTCGGTGTCGTATTCCAAATGTCCCATCATAAAGATTGAGCGGTCGTCGCGTGATTTTGAGAGCGTGACTTCACCCTCGCTGTTTTCGGCGAGAATAATCAAATCGGTTTCGGCTTCAATCAGTTTTCTGTTGACGGTGGTGTGGCGGCTCGTGGGCACGGGAAATTCATCATCAAAGCCGCGCATGAGCGGGTCTGATTTGACGGCGCGGTGATTCGGCAAGATACCGAAGAGCTTTTTGGGAAGCGCCGTTTTTTGAATTCCGTAGTTATAGTACAAGCCCGCCTGTGCGCCCCAGCAGATGTAGAGCGTGGAGAAGACATTTTCTTTTGCGTAGTCCATGATTTTGCACAGTTCGTTCCAGTAATCGACCTGCTCAAAGGGCATCTGCTCAACCGGCGCGCCCGTGATAATCATGCCGTCGTATTTGTTGTTGTAGATTTCGCTTGAGGGAATGTAGAATCGCTCCAGGTGCTCTCCCGAAACGTGCGTTGACTCGTGCCCTTCCATGCGCACGAGCGAGATGTCGATTTGGAGCGGCGTGTTTCCCAAAAGGCGCAAAAGCTGCGTCTCGGTTGCCTCTTTGGTGGGCATGAGGTTGACGATTGCGATTTTAAGCGGACGAATATCTTGTGTTGCCGCGCGCTTTTCGGTCATGACGAAGATATTTTCGTTTTCGAGCGTTGCGCGGGCGGGTAAATCTGACTGTACCTTGATTGGCATGCGCCTAGTGTAGCAAATTTTTACACACTTTGCTATATTTATCGCATGAGTAATGATAGAAGGGCGGCGGTAAAAAAACTCAAAACTCTGTACCTTTCGCCCAAAATGGACATCAATGATTTTCGCACCCGTCTTGATGATACGTTCTCTTCGGTCTTTTTGCCGAACAATGTCGAGTGCGAAGAAAAATCCTACCGAATCACCAAGTGCGATGTCCTTTCTCCCGAGCTTTTTTCGTCGAACCGCGTGCTTTTGTACATTCACGGCGGCAGTTTTGTGGCAGGCTCGCGAAAAATGTACCGCTCTTTTGTCGCAGGTTTGGCAAACGCCACCGCAAGCAAGGCGTATCTCCCTGAATTCCGGCTTGCTCCCGCGCATCCGTTCCCCGCGGGTTTTGAGGACGTGCAGCAGGTCTTTCAGTCAATCTACATCGAGACAGAGACGGCGCTTTCCCTCACCGCTGAGGGCGAGGGCTTTGCGAAAGTGCCCGAGATTTTAATCATGGCTGACACGAGCGGTGCTTCTATCGCGCTTGCCTTGCTCTATTCGCTCAAGGGCAAATTCCGTGAGGCGGTGCGGCAGGTCGTGCTGTTCAGTCCGTGGCTCGATTTTTCTGAGGACAACGACATGTTCATGAGCAAAAAGGTGAGCGATGAAATCTTTACGGCAGACTCGGTGCGCTTGTGTTCGGAGCATTACACCTATCAAGAAAACTGGAAGAATCCGCTCGTCTCGCCACTCAAGGCAACGCGCGATGTTTTGCTCGACTTCCCTGATGTCTACATTCAGATGGGCGAAAAAGAAATCTTCTACGACGATGCGGTCATGTTCCAGAGTATGCTCAAAAACCTGAACCGAACGTGCGAGCTTGACGTATGGAAGGGCATGATGCCGATGTTCCAGCTCGCTGATGAATACCTGTGCGAGGCGCATTTGGCGGTCGAAAAAATCGGGCAGCTGATTACCGCAAAAAAACACTCCGACGAGAGCGTGCGCGAAATCAATCTTGAGCTTGAACGAAGTTTGTAAAACGAGGTGAATTATGGAATTAGTCTGTCCTGCGGGAAATATCGATAAACTCTCTTATGCGTACGCGTACGGAGCAGACACGGCGTATATCGGCTTAAAACGCTTTTCGCTCCGAATCAAAGCCGATAATTTTTATGAAGACGAATACAAGCGCGTCATTGAGCTTAAAAAGAAATATCCTCAGAAGCGGCTTTTCTGTGCGCTGAACATTGCATTTCACAACCACGACCTCAAAATGTTCTTGCAGAATCTCGATTACTTTAAGCAGTACCCGATTGACGCGTTTATCGTGCAGGATTTGGGGCTTGTGCCGATTTTGCAGAAGGAATTCCCCGGAACGCACTTGCACCTTTCGACTCAGGCGTCGTGCATGAACAAAGAAGCCGTCAAAATGTATCATTCGCTCGGCTTTAAGCGCGTTGTGTTGGGGCGCGAAGTTTCGCTTTCAGAAATCCGCGAAATTAAAGACGCGTGCCCTGAGATGGAGCTTGAGTGCTTTGCCCACGGCGCGATGTGCATTGCGTACAGCGGTCGTTGCCTTATGAGCGCGTACCTTACGGGGCGTTCTGCTCAGAGCGGATTTTGCTCGCACAGTTGCAGATGGGAATACGACTTGGGAGTGAGCAGGGAGCAGTTAGCAGGGAGCAGTTGTGTGAAAGATGCTTGCGGTGGGAAAAATGCATCTCTTGTACGATTGAATGCGGAAGGGGGAGTAATTTCGGCTGAGGCGGCGAAAGAAATTGCACAGTCGGGAATTTTGCGATTGCAGGAGCGGCAGCGACCAGGCGAGTTGTTCCCTGTGTTTGAGGGCGAGGACTTTACGGCGATTCTCTCTTCTAAGGATTTGTGCATGATTGACCACCTTGCCGATATGAAGGCGGCGGGCGTGGATGCAATCAAAGTCGAAGGGCGCATGAAGTCTACGTATTATGTGGCGATGGTTTCCCGCGCGTACCGAAAGGCACTCGACGCGCTTGAAGGAAAAATCTCTGCCGAGGAAGCCGCTCCATTTATCGCTTCGCTTGAAGATGTTGCTCACCGCGAAAGCACGACGGGCTTTTATTACAACCGAGGCGATGCCGACAAAACCACGATTGGTGCGAGTGATTCTCCGTATCTTTTGGCAGCGGCGATTGGTGAGCCGTATTCAAGCGAAGAAACTGAAAAAATCTTTGCGGCGGGAGAAAAACTCCTTGCTGACCGAAATGCTGAACTTAACGCCATGCATCCAAGCGCACGGGCGGCGGTGGAGCGCGATTTGGAGCAGCACCCCGAAAAGCGAATCAAAATCGCTCAAAAACACGAGGGATGGAAAGTCTATCCATACGATGCTTTAAATCGCGTGGATTCTGGCACGGATCTTGAATTCGTTTCTCCGTCTGTGCTGGCGCAAAAAGTCAGTGGAAGCGAATATGAGTTCATCAATCCCAAAACGGGCGAAAAACTTGACTGGGTAAACGCCGACCACGACTGCGCGATTTACACGGGCGTCACCATCGAAGAAAACACCCTCGTGCGCACAAAAGACCCAGACTATATCGAGGGAGAAATCCGAAACCGTGGGCGGTAGAAAAAGTCACACGGATTCGAGATTCCTACGGAATCTCATAGAAAAATGAAAAAATTACTTTTAGCCTTTATTCTTTTTTTCACTTTTTCTCACAGTTTCGCCGAGTTCAACGACGGCACGGTCACAAAATTCGTTGAATTCAACCTCGCTTCTACGACGAACCGGGGCATCGAGCAATACAACACGCTCTATTCGGTTGAGGCGGGCTTTATATCGCGCTGGCTCGACGGACTTGCGGGCGTTCAAGGCTACGAGGACGTGTTTGATTGCACGATCGCGACGGTAGTCTGGTTCCCGTTTACGAGCTGGCAGTTTGAGACGGCACAGATTTCTTTGGGAGCGGGCGCGTTGTATCATTTTGAGCGGTACAAAGACATCAGTTCCGAGCACGATATTCTGTTTGATTCAACGTTTCGCTATCAAAACGCGCGGGGATGGTCGATTTCGTTCCGTGGTGGTTATTCGTTTAAAAAAACAAAAGTTGACGCGCTTTCCCGCTATCTTCCGTATCTTACTACTGGCTTTCCCACGATGGGCATGATAATTGATAAGGTCTGGCAGAACGGATTTGAACTGTATTTTGAGCATGCGTTGCACGATTTGTACCGATATCCGCACTTTGCTTGCCCGCATTACACGCTCGGAGCCGCGGTAAACATGGACTCGGGTCTTCGGCTGGGTGGCGACGTTTCGATGCGTATCGTTGACCAATATACAACGAGCCCCTATGTCGACAGTCTCATTTTTAAAATGACAGCGAGGATGAGCTTTTGAAACGATGGTGTGATTCGATAAAAGTGAGTGCCTCTTTTGTAAAATTGCTCTCGGCGGTTGCTTTTGCTGTTTTTTGTTTGCTCTCATGCTCAAATTACGGTTTTTTTTGGGGCTTGTTTGATGAAGACGATGTTGATTCGCGCTCTTCGACGGTGCGTGCGCTTTCTGATATTTCAAGTGACTATCTTCCTAATGTGCAGTCGCAGACGATTGCATCTTCCTCAACCTATTCCGTGCTGCTTGTCACCGATTTGCATTTTGGCACAAGCCGTGAAGACCTCGACGAGAATGCCTTTTTAGAATGGTTCGAGAATTTGTACAAGACGAGTGACGCAACGAAGATTCCGCGCTTTATTGTCAATCTTGGTGACACGGCGGACGGCGGACATCGCTCCGAATTCAAAGATTATCTTGCGTTTGAAAATAGACTCAAGGCGATTGCCGGACGTTACCTCTATGGTGAGACCGACGACACGCCTGATGACAAGCGGAAATTCAGAGTCTACTCGGTCTTAGGAAACCACGATTTGTATAACAATGGCTGCAATGAATACCCCGAATTCTGTTTTCCGTACATTTCAAGCTACCATTTTGATGTGACGGTTGACGCGTCCACAAACGGATTCAGTTTTTACTTTTTGGATACGGCAAACGGCACGATGGGAACAAAGCAGCTCGAGGATTTTAACAAAAAACTCGCCGCCGACCCCAAGCCGAAAATCGTGTGTACGCACTATCCCGTGTATGCGGGGGGGCAGTCGCTGTTCATGATTTTACAGAACACCCTCGAACGAAACACAATTCTCACGTATTTTGCAGAAAACAACGTAAAGCAAGTGTATGAGGGGCATGTCCACCGCACCTATGGATTTGACTACAAGATTTTCAGGGAAGATGTCATCGGCTCGCTGCGCTACAACAAAACCTGCGCCCTATTCACCGTAAACGAGCAGGCAGGCACGGTCTCTACGGAAGTCATCGAGTTTTAGTTACTTCCGCTCCCATTCCACTTCAATCATGCGGTTTTCGATGTTCGGAATCCGCTGAAAGGTGATGCAGGTCGCTTTGTGGATTTTCATGCCTTTTTTGGTCATGTAGCCCACAATCGGGTCGGCAATTTGCGGATTGCAGCAGCCGGCGAGCGTGTATTCAACATTTTTTGTGCCTTCAATGATGATTTTCCCCGTGTAGTGGCTTCGCTCCACGATTTCGGGATTTCCGCCTTTTTTCACGCGTTTTTTGCGTTTTTCGTCTTGAATCGAACGGCTTCGCTCATTTTGCGCGTCCAAATCACGCATTCGCTGTTCGAGCGCGGCTTTGTCCTCAAAATTCGGGTCGTTCGTCATGAGCCATGCGTGGATTTTCTGCCGCGCCTTGCTCGTCTTTACGATTTTGAGCTGGTTTTCGGTGGGGTGCGCCTGCGGATTCGTGATGATTTCGATAATCTGCGTGTTTTGAAGCGGAGCGGTAATCGGAATGATTTTTCCGTCAGCCTTTGCGCCCACGATTTTTTCACCCACGCCCGAATGCACGCGGTAGGCAAAATCAATCGCGCAGCTCCCTTGCGGAAGTGAAATGACATCGCCTTTGGGCGTGAAGACATAAATTTCGTCTCCGAGCAATTCGCCTTTGAGTTTTGCAAAAAAACTCTCGTTCGACAAATCTTCGTTTTTGAGATTCTGAAGCTGATTGAAAATTCCGAGAGAAGCCACATCAACCTTGTCGTGGTTCATGCCTTTTTTGTAGAGCCAGTGAGAAGCCACGCCGTGTTCTGCCATATTGTGCATTTCCGAGGTGCGGATTTGGATTTCAAGCGGCTTTCCTTCACACACCACCGTCGTATGGAGCGACTGGTAGCCGTTCGACTTCGGCATGGCGATGTAGTCTTTAAATCGCCCGTCCATCGGCTTCCACAGACCGTGCACGATTCCAATGAGCGTGTAGCACTCGGCATTCGTTTCGCAAATCACGCGGAGCGCAAGCAAATCGTAGAGCGAGGACGCGGGCACATTCCGCTTTTGCATCTTTTTATAAATAGAATAAAAATGCTTGGCGCGGCTTGAAATCTGCACGCTGATTCCGAGTTTTTCCGCCGACTTGTAGATTGCGTTCACCGCCTTTTCAAGGTATGCCGCCCGTTCGTCTTTTTTCTGCGCGACAATCGCCTTAATCTGCTGGAACACATCGGGGTTGGAATATTTGAGACTCAAATCTTCAAGTTCCGATTTTACGCTCTGCATACCGAGCCTGTCCGCGAGCGGTGCCCAAATGTCAATGACTTCCGAAGCGACGAGCCGCTGTTTTTTGGCTTCGATTGATTTGAGATTTCGCATTCGGTCAAGTCGGTCGGCAAGTTTTACGAGGATAACGCGAACATCGTCAATCATCGCGAAGAGCATTTTTCGGATTGAATCCGCCTGCTGAATCGTGGTCGCGTTGATTTTCATTCCCGTGATTTTGGAAGTGTCGCGCACGATTTTAAAGACCGTTTCGCCGAACTGAGACTTCACTTCGTCTTCTGAAATGCCGTCGATTTCAAAAATCGAGTGCAAAAGACCAGAAATCACCGATTCGATGTCGAGCTTGCTCTGCGCGAGAATGGAAGCGACGCGCATGGGATGGAGAATGTAAGGAAGCCCGCAGGTGCGTTTGATGTCAGCCGTTTTGGTGCACAAAAATTCCCATGCGGCAGTAAAGCGAGCCTTTTCTTCTTCTGAAAAACCGTCGAAAGTCTTAAAAAACTCCGCGAGCAAAATATCCGGATTTGTCTCAGTATTGTTCGTTGTAATGTCAAATCCCATAGCGTTCTCCCACCATTAAAGATAGCACAAAACCTAGCAAAAGACTAGATAAGTCAAAATTCCCTAAAAAACCTCTTGCGTTCTTTTAGAAGTGTGGTATAGTTGGTCAAGATGACTAAGACTAACTTGACTAAAGGAGCGGTTTTTTATGTGTAAAATGAATGTGCTTGAGGCAAAAACAAATTTCTCAAAAATAATTGCCATGCTCGAAAATCACGAAGAAGAAGAAGTTATCGTGGCGCGCGCGGGCAAGCCTGTCGTCCGCATTTCCCTCGTGCCAAAGCAGAATATCGCAGAAAAGCTCGGCATGTTTGCGGGCGAAATGGAACTTCCATCGATTGATGATGAAAACTGGGATCCGTGCGCGTGGTCTGATGAAGAACTAAAGGAATTTTGGGGGGATTTGATATAATGGAACTTTTACTTGATACGCATATTATTCTTTGGGCTTTATTCAAGCCGTACAACCTTTCTAAAAAGGCTATCGATATTCTCAGCAATCGTGATAATGAATTCTACTACAGTATTGCGTCAATGTGGGAAGTCGCTATCAAACACCGAAAGCATCCAAAAGCTTTTACGCGGAGTGGCACTGAATTCATGCATTACTGCGAGGCTATGGGCTTTAGAAAACTCTCGATAGATGACCGCCACATTTGCGCGTTGGAGACGCTTCAAACAAAAGAAGGTTGCGTCGGCCATGATGACCCGTTTGACCGATTGCTTCTTGCTCAGGCAAAAGGCGATGGCATGAGCCTTCTCACCCATGACAACAAGTTTTCTTTTTATGACGAGCCGTATGTCTGTCTTGTGTAGTTATAATTCTAAAAATATGCTAAAATCACTTTCATGAACATTATCGCGTCACGCAGCAGTTTGTCGGGAAACATCACTGTTCCTGGCTCTAAATCTCATACAATCCGTGCGCTCTTGCTTGCAACGCTTGCCGAGGGCACTTCTCACATAAAAAATCCGCTTCCAAGCGCAGATTGTCTTTCAACGGCGGCGGCAGTTCCGCTCATCGGCTCTGAAGTCGATTTGAATCTTTTGGCGGAGGGCGAGCCGGGCACGGAATGGACGGTGTACGGCGCGGGGCGAAATCTCCATCTTCCTGATGATGTCGTGAATGTGGGCGACTCAGGCTCGCTTTTGTATTTTTTAACGCCCGTTGCAGCCTGCTTTGAGGGAACTTCTGTCTTTACGGGAGATGCGAGCATCAGAAAGCGACCGGTGAATCATGTCGTTGACGCGTTGAATCAGCTCGGAGCGAAGTGTTTTGTTACGCGACCGAATGCGAATGGCTGCCCGCTCGTGATTACAGGCTCAATCAAAAAGGGCGGCGTTGTGCGGACGGCGGGCGAAATTTCAAGCCAGTACATTTCTGGTCTCATGATGGCAGGAATCCTCACCGACGAGCCGATTCAGATTGAGCTTTCAAATCCTAAAGAAACGCCCTACCTCACGATGACGCAAAAATGGCTCGAAAAAGTGGGCGTTCAGTGTTCTGTTTCCGAGAACTTCAAGCATATTTCTGTCACACCAAACAAAAGTTTCAAAGGCTTCGATGTTACAATTCCGAGTGATTGGGAAGGAGTCGCGTTCCCGCTCATTGCCGCGCTCGTTTCGGACTCAAAAATCACGATTGAAAATGTGGATTCAAGCGGCACGCAGGGAGATGACGCGATTGTCTCGATTTTGCAGTCGCTAGGTGCAGATATTCAATGGAATAAAGAAAAAGAAACGCTCGTCGTTGCGGGCGGAAAGTGCACCAAAGACGGAATCGGGCGGCTTTCAACCGAAAATCTTCCGAACGGCGAGCTTCATGTAAATATCTCAGGCTTCCCCGACGCGGTGTGCGCTCTTTCTGCAATCGCGTGCTTTACCGAAGGCACGGTCTACATCGAAGATGCCGCCGTCTGCCGCCGAAAGGAAACCGACCGTCTCAAAGTGCTTACCGTGGAGCTTTCAAAACTCGGCGCACAAATCGAAGAAAAAGAAGATTCTCTTGTGATTCATGGGCACTCGCCTTTCCTCAAAGACGGCTCGCCGAATCCTGATTTCAAATTGCACGGCGCAATCTGCGAAAGCTACGACGACCACCGCATGGCAATGTCGCTCGCTTCAATCGGCGTGGGGCTTCCAGAAGGCGAAAAAATCATCATCAACAACGCAGAGTGCTGTGCCGTCAGTTTCCCGCATTTTTACGATGTGATGAATACAATCAACGCGGGGTATAGGGAAGAAAAATAAAGAATTTGTAATTGCGCGTAAATTAAAAAACGATAGTAAATCCCACCAAAATATGATATGATTACTTTGTGAATTCTGAAGAAATTTTTCAGATATTACAGGATTTTTTTTCTCATCGTGATGATGTCGTTATTGCTCTGTTGTTCGGTTCTTTTGCAAAAAAAAATGCGCAGGAGCACAGTGATGTCGATATTGCCGTTGCGTGTAAAAATCCCCTGCCAATCGAGGACTTGATTTCCTTGCAAGTTGCGCTTTCAAAACTCTGCCACAGAAATGTCGATTTGATTGACCTTGCAAAAGCGGAAGGAACGATTCTTCATCAGATTATGACGACAGGGCTTCGCATAAAATATGAAGAAAACTTATATGTGCATTATGCGATGAAAGCGATTTATTTTTATGAAGATTATCTTCCTATTTTGCGGACATGCCAAAAGGAGCGAATCAGGAGATTTGTGAATGGATACTGATGTCTTGAACAATAAACTTGAGTCTCTTGCAAAATGCGTGAAGCGGATTGAGTCAAAAATGCCGCAGAATCTCGAACAACTTGAAAACGATATTGACATGCAGGATATTATCGTGGTGAATCTTGAACGGGCGGTTCAAATCTGCGTTGATATTGCAAGCCATATTTTGCTTGATTACGAGCAAACTGCCGTTCAGTCGATGGCTGAGAATTTTACCGCACTTGCAAAGCATTCTGTAATTCCTGCTGAACTTGCGGAAAGCCTTGCACATGCTGTTGGATTTCGGAATATTGCCGTGCATCAGTATCAATCGCTCAATTGGGCGGTGGTTTATTCAATCATTACAAAGAATCTTACTGATTTCCGTTCATTTGCGGGGTATGTGTCGGATTTGATTTTCACAAAATGAATTGAAATTCGATTTGCTGATAACAAAACTAAAAAAGGAGCGCACTATGCTTACAGATATTGAAATTTCACAGCAGAATGAGATGATTCCCATCGTTGAGGTGGCGAAAAAAATCGGAATTGCCGAAGAAAATCTTGAATTGTACGGAAAATACAAGGCAAAAATCACGATGGCGGAATTGCGCCGCTTGCAGAAAAAGGCGGCTGAGCCTCGCTGTCGAGGAAAATTGATTCTCACAACCGCGCTCACGCCAACCCCTGCGGGCGAGGGAAAGTCAACCGTTTCAATCGCGCTCGGTGACGGTCTCAACAAAATCGGAAAGAAAGCCGTTATCGCGCTCCGAGAGCCGTCTCTTGGTCCGTGCTTCGGCGTGAAAGGCGGTGCGTGCGGCGGCGGCTACGCGCAGATTGTGCCTATGGAAGACATAAATCTTCACTTTACGGGCGACATTCACGCAATTTCAATCGCGAATAACTTGATTGCCGCGCTCATCGACAATCACATCAAGCAGGGAAATCCGCTCCGAATCGACAGCCGCACAATCACATGGAAGCGGTGCGTTGATTTGAACGACCGCGAACTTCGAAACATCGTCGTGGGTATGGGCGGCACGGCTGACGGTGTTCCCCGCGAAGACCATTTTTGCATTACGGTGGCGAGCGAGCTCATGGCGATTATCTGCCTTTCAACTTCAATTTCTGACCTCAAACGCCGCATCGACAATATCACGGTCGCAAAAACATTCGACGGTCGCCCGCTCAAATTCGGCGAATTAAAATGCACGGGCGCAATCGCGGTTCTCTTAAAAGACGCAATCAAGCCGAATCTCGTGCAGACTTTGGAAAAAAATCCCGTGTTCGTGCATGGCGGGCCGTTCGCAAACATCGCACAGGGCACAAATTCCGTGAACGCTACAATTTCCGCTCTTGCCACGGGCGATTATGTCGTGACCGAGGCGGGCTTTGCGGCTGACTTGGGCGCGGAAAAATTCATGGACATCAAGTGCCGAGCCGCAGGAATTGCGCCGAGCGTGGTTGTTATTGTGGCAACTGTTCGCGCTCTTAAAATGCACGGCGGCATGGCAAAAGCCGACCTTTCAACTCCGAGCATCGCCGCGCTCCAAGCGGGCTTTGAAAATCTTGCCGTTCACATTGAAAATATCGCGAAATTCGGCGTTCCGTCGGTCGTCGCAATCAACCGCTTCGTTACCGACACCGAAGAAGAACTTGAAGAACTCAAAAAACTGTGTGCGCAGAAGGGCGCAAAAGCCGTGCTCTGCGAAGGCTGGGGCAAAGGCGGCGAGGGCGCAACAGAGCTTGCAAAAGTCGTTGCCGAAGTTGCCGATTCAAACGAGGCGAATTTCCACTACCTCTATCAGGCAAATCTTTCGTTCGCCGACAAAATCAAAGTGCTCGCAAAGGAAATCTACCGTGCGCGCGATGTCGAATTCGCTCCCAAAGTGCTCAAAAAACTCCGCGAGTACGAGGAATTGGGCTACAAGGACTTACCCGTCTGTGTGGCAAAAACGCAGAATTCAATCAGCCACGACCCAAAACTTATGGGTGCGCCAAAAGACTATGTGTTCCCCGTGCGCGATGTGCAGCTTTATTCGGGCGCTGGCTTTGTGGTCGCGCTTGCCGGTGAAATCATGACGATGCCGGGCTTGCCCAAATTGCCCGCCGCGCTCAATATCGACATCGACGACGACGGCCATATTTCAGGACTGTTTTAATTTTTATCCACAGATTTCCACAGATTTTCACAGATTTTGTGTTTTCAGTCATGAAAATCTTTGGTATGTATAACGACTTTCATATAAAATATGTAATCTGTGTTTATCTGTGTTAATCTGTGGATTATATTCTGAGGTAACTATGTTCAAGTTCTTTCTTAAAAAAAATTTCTGTGATGGCTGGGATAATTTTTTCTTTCTTATCTTGTCGAATGTGATTACGCTTGCCGTGCTCGTGGGGAGTTTTTTTGCGCTCAGCTATTCGGGGGAGGCAAGTCCCTATCTCCCGAATCTCGTGTTTATCCTCTGCTCGGGTGTGCTCATGATTGATTTGTTCGCCTGGGGCGCGAATGCGGCGAAAATCGCTGATTTCCGTGACTCAACGTTCAGTGTTTTTTTCATGACGCTTAAGTCGGTTTGGAAAATCGGTTTTGCGTTCGGCGCGTTCGTTGCGTTTGTGCTGCTTCTGGCTCGGTTCGCAATTTCTTATTATCTGACGCTCTATTTTCGTGACGGTAATTTTATCGGATTGCTCGTTACGGCGGCACTCGGCTGGTTTTTGCTCGTCTGTGTGATTGCGCTCCAATGGTTTGTGCCCTTGTACTTTTTGCAGGAAAACAACGGTTTTGCCAAGTGCCTCAAGAAATCATTCATCATTTTTTATGACAACGTGTTTTTCTCAATCGAGGTATTTCTTTATAACATTGTGTTGTTTCTCTTTTCTTGTTTTTTGCTGATGCTTGCCCCCGGGTTAAACGGCATTACGCTCTCTTCGACGAACGCGCTTCGTCTCCGCTTGTACAAATACGACTGGATAGAGAAGATGGCTGAGACTGACCCGAGTTTTGAGAACGACCGCGACCGTCGTAATGAGGTGCCGTGGGACGAACTGCTTGCCGAAGACAAAGAAAGCCTCGGTCCGCGAAAGCTTTCATCTTTTATTTTCCCGTGGAAGTAGCATCTGTATGCAGCAGACTTTTTCTTTTGATGACATGAGTCCGGCGGGTGAAAAAATCCTTGTGTATACGGACGGTGGTTGCTGGGGAAATCCCGGTGTAGGTGGTTGGGCGTGCGTTGTCATTGCTGACGGGGAAGCGCGTGAACTTTCGGGCGGCGAAAAACTCACCACGAACAACCGAATGGAGCTCACCGCTGCCATCAGCGCGCTTACGGCAATTTACAACACTGAGCGATTCAGAAATCGTCCGATTGAGGTGAATATCGACAGCCAGTATGTCAAAAACGGCATCACGTCGTGGATTCACAATTGGAAGAAGAATGGGTGGCGTACTGCGGCAAAAAAGCCTGTGCTCAATCAGGAATTATGGCAAAAACTTGACGCGCTCAATGCGAATCTCTCGGTTTCCTGGAATTGGGTCAAAGGGCATGCGGGCATTGAATACAATGAGCGGTGTGACCAGCTCTGCCAAATTGAAATGAGTAAATTGAAGTGACAATCTCTCCGACAATAAACGTATGAAATTGTCGAAAATTTGTTTGCCTGTCATTGGAATTTGCGTGCTTCTTTCGGGATGCACAAAAAAAGTCTCTAAACACAATCCTCAGAAAGTCGACCTTGAGCTCAAGCACAAGTCCGATGATCATAAATGGTTTTATTTTACTGATGACAGCTATGCTGAAATCGATTTGCCGCAGCGCTCGCCGATTCACTCGCTCAAACCGTGGACGGAAAGCGTGCGTATTTGCGACGGAAATGTCAGCATCGACGGAAAGGGCATCCTGCTCGTGAATCATTTGGGCGTGCTCTATTTTGATTCGGCGGAAACCCCTGTGCTCATTCAAGATTACCAGCTTTTTTCTGACTCAACGGCGGGAAATCTTGTGTTTGACGGTTCGAATCCCTATTTTACGCTTGTAAAGAATTCGTTTTTTAACAAGGCGACGTCGGACAGCAATCAGTTGCACGTTATCCGTCTTTCCGAAAACCAAAAAATGTTTTATCCCGCGGTCACTTATGGCGATTTGCACCTCGAGGACAGTGCCGAGGTCTCAGGAACGTATTTTGACGGCGAGAATTGGTTCAGCTCGATAAAATCGACGAAGGGCGACAAAGTTTCGTTCAAATACATCAAATGGAATACGCAGAGCGATATGGCTTCACTCTCTCCGACAACGCATGATGGAAAAGTGTCAATCTCTCAGATTACGGAAGCCTCGTATCGGAAAGTAAATTCTCCCTCGGCATTTTCAAACGCACCCGTACGACTGAGAGAGCTGCTTCGTTCTATCCCGAAAGATTTTCCGTTCACCGTGATTTGTCAGGATGCGGGTGGCAATTCTCCGCGCTATTTTGAGAGTGGAAACGATGATGAGGGTACGTTTGCCAATGCGATAATCAAAGACAGTTGGATTTGCGCTGTCTTCTCAGACGGAACGACGTATTTTTCGGGCGGTCTTGATGGTCGTCCGCTCATCAATAACGGAAAAACAGTTGCATTTCGTCTTCCCAAATTGCCTCGTGACTATTCGTACCAGTCATTTGTCATCAGCGGAACCTATCTGATTGTCGCCTGGGAAGAAAGCGATTTTTACAAGACCGGGCGAAGCGGATTTCTGACGGTCGATATGGAAAAATTGTTTTATTCAAATTAGAATACCCGTGTGAAAAAAAGAATTGTCTTCGTTGTTTTTTTGCTGTCTTCTCTCAGTGCGGTTTTTGCCGAAGATGCTGATATGTTCGCGGACATCGACAGGGAAATCGCTGAACAAAATCGCATCGAGCAAGAAGCCGCCAGCCAAAAAGACTCTTGGTCGCTTTTTTCAGGATTTGCGCCATCGCTTTTTTTCACGCTTGCCCCCAATCTCATGATTAATACGGATGATGCCACTGAAAGCGCGCCGAGTCCGATTATGTATTCGCTCGGTGTCGGCGGAAATTTTTCGTTTTCGAGCGGCATTTTGTTTCAGACGCACCTCTCATTTTTTACGAATTACTATCTGTGGGATGGAGATGATGCACAGCCCGCAGAAGTTGAGAATCGCACATCGACGGCTCTTTCTTTTATGTTCGATGTCTGCACGGGGTACGTCTGGCGATTTGGCTCACAAAAGCAGCAGAGCATTTCCCTTGCCGGGGGAGCAGGGCTCTTTTTGCGCTATGGAATTCTCTCGAATGGCGTTGCTGCTGATGACGAGAATCGCACGACGGGTACGAGCGCAAGCGACGATGTTTCTGAGATAAATGACTGGTTCTACCGCGATTTGCATTTCTTCTATCCTGAGATTGCCCTTTCGTACGCGTATGCGATTTCTGACACCTGGAGCGTCGGTGCACAAGCGCGCGTTTATATTCCGCTCGGCTCGCTTTTGAACGGCACGGGGCTTGACGATATGATTGTTTCGCTCGGCGTTACGCTTGCCTATAAATAGCGGTTGCCTATTGAAAGACTAAAAATATCATTTGCCAAATAAATCTATTCAGATGTACAATAAATTACTTCATTAAAACAAGGAAATGTCTATGACTCAAGAAGTAGTTTCAACGCGCGTGTCTGACGCACGGGGAGCGGCGGATGATTTGGTTCACCAGTTAAAGCAACGACCAGATTCATACACAGCTGTTATTTTTATGGCTGCAATCAAGTACGACTTTGCTTCTCTTTCGGTTGCAATAAAAGAAAAATTCCCAAACTGTGAAGTTATCGGGGCGAGTACGGCGGGCGAAATCGACCTGAACGGTTTCCAAAACGATTCTGTTGTCCTTACGACGATGAGCGATTCCCGTACACGGGTAAAGGGCGTGCTCGTCGAAAACGGTAGCAAATATCCGGTGGTGAATAAAGGCGATATTGAGCAGGCATTGTCGTCGGTCGGTATCTCATGTGGTGACCCCAATTCGCACCGTTCGGCATTTGCGATTGCTTTTATCAACGGTGTGTTCAACGCCGAAGAGACAATCCTCTCAAATTTCTATTCCATCATTCAAAACGACAAATTCGCGCTTGCAGGCGGCACGGCGGGCTTTACGGGCAACGAGGCAAAAACCTTCGTGAGCTACAACGGCAAAACCACGCAGGACGGTGCGGCGTTCCTCTTCGTCAAGACTTCATGCAAATTCGACATCCGCCAAGAAGACATCTTCAATCCGAGCGGAAAGACCTTGTATGTTACGCAGTCCGACACAATCAATCGAACTATCCGCAGTCTGAACGGTCAGAGTGCAAAATCCGTATATGCGCGGACGCTCGGTGTCTCTGAAACACAGGCTGAGGGCATGACGTTTGAGAATCCATTCGGACGGCACATAAATGGCTCGATTCATATCGCGGCACTCGCGGGATTTGGCACTGACGGCTCGTGCTCTCTGTTTGCGCGCGTTGTTCCCAACTCAACGCTTGAACTCATGCATATCGGTGACCCCGTGCAAAAGTGCGACGAAACCTGTTCGGGCATCAAATCGGTCATTCCGAGCCCTAAGTTCGCGCTGTTAATGACCTGTATTACACGAACGCTCGCCTTTGCGCGCATGAATATCGGTGGCACTATCATCAAAAAGTATCAGCAAACATTCCCGACTTTCTGCGGATTTTCTTGTTACGGCGAGCAAATCGGTCGTGTCCACTGTAATCAAACGCTTGTAAGCCTTGTAATGGGAGACTAAAAAATGGAATCATTGAATCTTGTAAAAAGCGGAATCGATGTCGTTGATGCGCTCGTGCGGTATCTCGCAAAGGATGCAATCGGCGGCGACTTCCTTAAAAAATATCTTGAGAGCCGTGAGGAGCAGGCAAAATCGGCGCAGGAGCAGAATCAGGCGTTGCAGAAATTGCTTGAAGGCACGTCTGAAATGGAGCAGGGAAACCGCCAGATTTCAGAGAGCGTTGAGGGCAATATTCAGCGACTCGGTACGATTGCCGAAGCCATAAAAGCATTGCGTGACTCTGTTACGGTTATCGAGCAAGAGCAGCGTCGGTATGCCGATCAATTTGAAAACCTCATCTCGCAGGCAAAGGTCATAAGCAATCAGATTAATGACATTCAAAATATCTCCGCGCAAACAAATCTTCTCTCTTTCAATGCCTCAATCGAAGCGGCGCGCGCAGGAAATGCAGGAAAGGGATTCCGCGTTATTGCGAACGAGGTTAAAAAATTGTCGGGAGATACGAGCAAAACGTCGGAAGAAATCAAACTCAACGTTGAAAATCTCGTGAATTCAATCACTAACCTCGAAAAAATCACGCGAAATAATTCTCAGTCGCTTGACGACCTCGCCAATGAGACCGAAGAAACGCTCAATAAGTTCGCAAAAGTGCGCGAGGCAAACTCTTCAAGCAATATGAACATCAGCCGAATCGGTTCTGTCATTGAGAACAATGTCCGGGGCATCAATGATGTCATCAAAAATGTGCAGAAGACGGAGCAAGTCAACGAAGAAAACCTCAAGCTCTTCGTCAAATGTGCGAGCGACAATGAAATGCTTTTCAATGATTTGTATTCGTTCGTTTACGAACTCAAGGCGATTTTCAAAGATTTGGCAGAAAAAATATAAGTAGCCAAGCGAAAGGTAAAAATGTGCCGTGCACCCGCCGTTTGCCGTGTCTGTTTGAGATGCGCCTATGTGCGGGTGTTTGTTTTTGTATCGACGATGCGTTTCATGTCAGCCATGTTGTTGACGACGATGTATGTGTCGTAGGCTTCGATTTTGCGGGTCATGACGAAGCGGTTGATTTCGTCTTTTGTGACTTCTGGTGAAAGCCCTGACCAATGAGCCAAATCCTGCGGTGTGAGGTTGAATTTACGTTGACGCTCGGCAACGACAGGCCCCATTTCGTTGAACATGCAAAATACGTCCGCAAGGCGTGCCTGTGGGTCTGAAATAACAAGAATGCGGAGACGGCGTTTTTGGTCGTAGATACGCTTGCAGAATAAGCGTAAAAGCATGAGCGCAATCTGTGGATTACCCGTGACGAGCACCTCGAAATTTTCTTTGTTGAATTCGAGGCATTCTACCGGACCAACCGCAAAACACGTTGCCGAGCGCGGTGAGTTGTCAAGAATCGCCATTTCGCCAAAAAGCTCGCCTGGTTTGAGAATGTCGAGGTTTTTATTTGTGCCATTCGCGCACTTGGTGAGCTGAACAGAACCGCTCTGAATGAGGTAGAAACTGTCGCCGTTTTGATACTCGGTGATGATGACTTGCCCCGGTTCATACGTTTTTGCGAATCGCTTGAAGGCTGGAAGCTCGAAAAGTTTGAGCGGGGCAGCCGTTCCTATGCTTGTTGAGTCAGAAGATGCTGTTGTGCCTAAATCGCCCTTTTTGATATGCGCATCGGCTTTTGCGAGCATTCCTTTAATCTCAAGCACATGCTCGCTCGTGGGGTAGAGTTTTAGGAACGTCGTGCAGACATCCAAGCACGTTCGCCATCGCTCATCGTTAAAAAAAGCCGTCGCGACAGAGAACATGCCTTGCATTTGGCTGATTGTCTCTCCCTTGCTGAGAATAGATTCTGTTTTTCGGTGAATCTGTCGGAGTTGGTTAGAGAAGACTCGGAGCATCTTCATCATGATTTGTTTGTTTGTGCTGAAAAGCGCTTCAAATTCTTGAATTGTCATGGTGATACAGACTGCTTCTTGCAAGGCTGTAACCGTTTCTTCGCGAGGAAAATGACCAACGGCTGATTTTACGCCAAAGAATTCGCCGTTTTTGATTTGTTCTGTGACAGGGAGCTTTGTCTCAATATCGTTTGTGGTGGCAATGACGGTGCCTTTTTGAAGGATAAAAACACGTTCATCGATGTCACCCGCAAAATAAATAATCGAACCTTTTGTATACGAAATCGCTTTGGGCATTTTTTGAGCACCTCTTTTTTAATCTTAAAAAGACCTTATGGAAAGAGTATAACACAAGATTCTAATTTGTGCTATTATTTTCGCATGATAGACTTGCATTCCCATTCCTCAGCTTCCGACGGCATTTTATCGCCAAAAGAATCCGCCGAATACGCGATTGGCAAAAAACTGAACGTATGGGCGCTCACCGACCATGACACGGTTGACGGGCTTTTTGAAGCGGCACAGACATGCGCACAAAGTGAGAGCGGAATCATTTTTGTTCCTGGAATCGAAATCAACATTCGCTGGCCAACGGGAGAATTCCATCTTTTGGGCTTGGGCTTGCGCCGGTATTCAGAAGAACTAAAAGATTTGGTCGCTGATTTAACCGAAAGCCGCCGAAACAGAAATCTCGAAATCGTCGAAAAAATGAACAAAGACGGAATCAACGTCACGCTTGAGGAGATTGAATCGCAGTTCACCGCGAGCCAGATTGGGCGACCACATTTTGCTTCGTTTTTAATGCAGATTGGGAAAGTGAAGCATCGGCAAGATGCCTTTGACCGATTTTTGAGCAAAGGGCGGCCGTACCATGCCAACCACGAGGGCGCGGATTTAGATGTGGCAGTTGAAGCGATTCGCTCTGCGGGAGGCGTTCCCGTGCTTGCGCATCCGCTTTCGCTCTATGTCTCCTGGGGCAAAATGGACGAAACGATTGAGAAAATCAAAGGTCATGGCGTTGAGGGAATGGAAGCATGGCATCCCGGGGCGCGAATCAACGAAGGCTACAAATTAGAGCAGCTTGCAAAAAAACTCGGCATGTTCGTGACCGCAGGAAGCGATTTTCACGGAAAAGGCGTGCGAGCCGACCGTCATTTGGGCAGAACGACTGGCGACCGAAAAATTGACGACCGATTTTACTTTGAGGAATTGCTTCCGCACTTGGGTGATTTTGATTTTCGCGAAACGGAATGGTGTGGAAACGAAAAGTTGAAAACGGAAAACTGAAAATTGCTGATTTGTGACCGACGACAAAGAATCTTGATTTTTATCGCTCGTAGCTTGAATTGATGTTCAGCTCGGCGCGGTATTTTGCGACGGTGCGGCGGGCGACTTTTATGCCTTTTTCTGCGAGCAAATCTGAAATCTTTTGGTCGGAAAGGGCTTTTTTGTCGCTTTGGTGCGCTTCCAAAATTTCTGAGATTTCGGCTTTGACGGCTTCTTTTGAAAGGGGCGCGTTTTCGCTTTGTGCGCTTGCCGCTTCGTTTGTTGAACCCTCGCTCGCTTTCTTTGTGCCGCCGACTGCGTTCGTGAAAAAGTAGCTGATTGGGAAAATTCCCCACTCACAGGCGAGGTATTTGGAGCTTGCCATGCGCGAGATGGTGGTTTCGTGCACGCCGAGTTTTTCTGCGATGTCTTTTTGGCGAAGCGGGGCAAGGTATCTCGCTCCTTTTTTGAAGAATTCGCTTTGCGCTTTGACGATTTCCTCTGCGGCTTTTAAAATCGTGCTTTCGCGGTACAAAACGCTGTCGATAAAGACTTTTGCTTCGTTGACGCTTGAGCGCGCGAATTTGAGTTCTGCCTTTTTGCGCTCTGCTTTTTCGCTCGTGTCGCCGTCTTTGATATGCGTTTCGTTTATGAGCGAAGTGTAGTCCTTTGAGATTTCAAGCCGGGGCAGAAATTCCCGCGCAAAAGTGACGGTGAACTCGGGTGATTCATCGGAATTGTCATTTTGGGTTTGCCGAGAAATCTCTTCTGCATGTTCGTTTTTCGTCACAATCACATCGGGGGAGACGAAATTGGTCTGTGTGCTTCCGAAATTGCGGGCGGGGTAGGGGTCGAGCGTTTTGATAAAAGAGAGCGCGATTTCTATCTCTTCGGTGGTGATGTCGTCTTTTGAGAGCGAAATTCCATCTTTGGGAGTGAATTTGAGCTTTTTCTGAGCGGAACGGTAATCCGTGAGTTTTTTCTGAATTTTTTGAATTTGCGGCGGATTTAAAAAATCAAAGTGCTCGTTCGTTTCCAAAAAAAACAGTGCCAAATCCGAAGCAATCCCCGAGATTTTCGCCTGAACGAAAAGACTTTCGCGGTAATTGTTCGTGCACGTTCCCACAGGGTCGAGGTGCTGAACAAGGCAAAGGCATTTGTTCAAAAATTCCTCAGTGTGAAGCGGATTTTCTGCGCTCAAAAATGAGACGGGAGCGAGAATGTGAAAGCCCTTTTCATCGAGATTGTAAATGAGCTTGGTGCAGAGCGATTTTTCGTCGTCAGAAAGGTGCATCGCGTTGAGCTGGTGGAGCAAATGGTCGGTGAGCGGCTCCCGTTCGTCCGCATTGCTTTCAAGAGCCGCCTGAAAATTGTCGCTTGCCTGCTCCCCGCTTGCCGAAGACGAGCCGTAGCGCGTGTTGTCCGAAAACCGGGAAGAAGGGGCGATTTCAGAGCGCGAAGAAGAAACGCCCGATTCGAGCGAGTCGGATTTGATTTCAAGCGCAGGATTTTTTGCCGCCTGCGCGTAAATTTCCGTGCGCAAATCACTGGACGACATGGCGAGCAGATTGAGCGACATAATCTGCGTTTGGCTCATTTTTTGGACTTGCGCCTGAGCCATCGTTTGAGAAACACGCTGTTGCATCGCCATCTGCGGAAAATCGGGCATAGTTCAATTATATAATTGAAAACTGAAAATTAAAAGGTGAAAATACATCTTGTCATTATTTAGCCCATAACTGTTTTCATCACTATGAACTGTTCACTTGGCCATCAAAAATCAGTATAATTTCTCCCATGTGTAAGCGAATTTTGATTCTGATTTCCCTTTTGCTTTCGGGAGTGTTTTGTTCTTGTACGAAAACGTTAGGCTACAGCGTGCTTTTGTGGAGTAACCCGGAGCATGAGCTTTCTGACGGCACGCTTTTGAAGGTGCATATCAAATCGAATATTTCACAGGTCTATGTCGTTTCGATTCCGGGGAGCAAGGAGAATTTTGAGATTCCGTTGTGGCAGGCGACCGAACCTGAGAGCAAGGGCAAGGCAATCAAACAGCAGAAGCGGTTTTCTGAATTTGAGCATACTTATGCGAGCGTAAAACTTGACGGGCTTCCGATTCGCGCGGACGCGGTGAACACTTCAAAGCAGGTGTACCGATTGCGCGAGGGCGAGATTATCCGCTGCCTGTACCGCGGGGCGGGGGCTGCCGTGACGAACGGAAAGGGCAACATGGAAGGCGAGTGGCTTCGCGTGCTGACTGAAACGGGCACTTACGGTTGGTGTTTTTCGCACAATCTGGAGCTGTTTCAGGCGGAAAGTTTTGATGTGCAGAACGCAAAAGAAGCGGTCGTTAAAATGGACGATTTGAAGGGCGAGAGCAAGGGCGGCGACCGTGCGATTATCCAGTCGCTCGTTTCAAAACGCTGGTATCCCGAAAGTTTCCAGAACATGATTAAGGTCGGTCGGATTGATGTGAACCGAATGAATCCAAGCTACGGCTTTTCGTTTGGCATTAGTGTAGACGAAAACGCGGACTCTGCCTTTGCGGGAACGGCGGTTTTGAACACGGAAAGCGCGGGCGGTTCGTGGACTTACACCGACATCGTAAAAAAGGCAGAGAAAGAATACGAATTTTCGGGAACGAACCTCAAAATGTCGATTCGCGGGGCAAATTCCGACACGATGATTCTGCAATACAGCGAAAAAGGCAGACCAAAGCAGGAAACGCTCGTCGCGCTCAGCGAAAATATCGAAAAACTCATTGAAAACGAACTCACGCGCCGCCAGTCGGAACTCAAACGAATCGCTCAGGCAGGTCCTGTCTTTAAAAGCTCGAACTACGGCACAATCAAGTTCAACAACGAAAATTCGGTCACTTGGAACAATTACAAGCTGCTCGTTCCGTCGATTATTTCCTCAAAGGCACTCGGAAGCGTCACCGTCACGCTCGACTACTTTATTGCCGCTTCGCTCAAATCTTCGTATGACGGCGTGCTCACGATGCACTTCACTGGCATGGAAGACGGCGTGAATTTCCTCTACAAGCTCACCGACACTGGCTTGCGCCTCGAAGACGCGTCAAAAGCTCCGATTAAAGACGGAGTTGTGACCGCCCGAAGTGCCAGCCCGATGATTTTGTTTTTTGAGAAGAAGTAAGGGGCAGGTGGGAGCAGTTCACTCATTTCTTAAATCGTTGCGCAATCTCCGAAAGCAAATCCAAATCCGTGTCCGAAAGATAATTCAACTCTGGAATCATTTTCTTCAGTTTTGGCTTTATGTCGTCCGTAATCGACGCGTTTTTTCCCGTCATGAGGTATTCCACCGAAACGCCGAGTGCCTGTGCGATTTTGAGCGCGTTTTCCGCACTGGGCGCGTTCCCATTCTGCGCGAGATAGTGGTTTATAGTGTTCAGACTGATTCCCGTTTTTACCGCGAGTTCTTTTGATTGTATGTCTTTGTAAATGAGTTCATCTTTTAGAATTTCTTTAAATCCCATTTTTATAGACTAGCCGTTTTTGATTAGCAAGATTGTTTATGGTTGCAGAAAACGGCTAGTTGGAATATAATAAATCGAATACGGCTAGTTTGCGTAAAAGTAACCGTATATGGCAAATCACAATTTTTATAAGGAGAAAAAAAATGCGTACATTGGGAAACATTTTATGGTTCATTCTTGGAGGATGGTGGACTGCCTTAGTCTACCTCGTTTTAGGAGCAGTCTGCTGTGTGACGGTCATCGGAATTCCGATTGGAAAGGCTCTTTTTCAGTATGCAAAACTGATGGCGTTCCCATTCGGCAAGGAAATTGTAAAGGAAACATTCATCAAAGGCGAAGAAAATGTTTCGTCTGTCCGAAAAATCGGCGGAACGATTGCGAATATCATTTGGCTTCCGTTCGGAATCTGCATTTTCTTAGGAAATATCGCGCTCATGTTGTGTTGTTTTATCTCGATTCTTTTTATTCCTGTTGGTGTTGTGCTTGCGAAAAGTTGCAAATTTGTAATTTGGCCGATTGGCGCAAAAATCGTCTCTCGTGAAGATGTGATTGCGACAAAAATGGCGAATAAACTTCAAGGGAGCAAGGAATAGTAGGCAAGTTCCCGATGATATGTATCGGGAGTTTTATTTGGGGGATAAGATGAAAAAGAGTATATCATTTGTTGTTGCATTCATTATTGGAAATGCATTATTTGCGCAAAGTACAAAATATACCGAGTTTATGGCTCAGGCACAGAAGTACGAGCAAGAAAAGAAATGGGTACATGCGTTGGGGGCGTATTATGATGCGGTGGAAACGGCAAACGTCGCACGAGAATCATTGGAAGCGAAACGAAGCTCTTATTCTTATCTCCCTCTCCCAGAGGATGATGAAGAGTATAATGAAAAGGACTCAGAATTGCAGGAGGCTTCCAATGCGTATAAAAAACTTTCAGAAGTTATAGAAGTTGGAAATCCTGGGTATGGCGAGTTTGATGATTTTTCAATGTATGACGGTTGGATTGAGATTATGCAGGAATATGAAAAATATTGGAGCGAAAACATTCCAAAAGCAATTAGATTTTCTGATTTAAAAAAGGTCAAAATGAATATGGAAAATCGAAAAATATCTTATTCATTAGGAGTTGATATCGTATCAACAAAAAAGTATTTAGCGTTGGCAAAAGTATTTTCCGAGGGAAAAGAAAAAGCATACAAAAATTCATGGGCTAGTTATTTACGGACATGGCCTACAACATCTGTTTATAACAGTGAAGACGATAAGAAAGTTTCAAAAAAGAATGGAATACCTTTTATAAAAATAGTAGGAGAAAATTATTCTAGTAATTTAAATGGCAATGTAAATTATCTAGCTTTTTTAATGGGGTATTTTAAATTAAGTTCATCGTATTGGATAAGCCCTTATGCACGTTCTGTAGGCTCTGAAAAATATGTACACCCCTATGAAATAAAATTTAAAATCATCGATGAAAACAATAATTCTTTGTTTGAGAGTGAACTCATTGAACCAGGGGCAGTTGAATTCACCGTATCCCTGGATGTTGCAAAAATCATAGAATCCAAGAAAATAAAATTTGTTCCTATCATTTTGCATCTTAGATATGGAACTATAAGCGATTTTGATAGGTGGGAAAAAAAACTTGAAACACTTGAGTTGCCTGTTTCAAAAGTTCAAACATTATTTGAATAAAATCATATACAAGGAGCATATATTATGAAACTAATTTTATTACAAGGTCCGTCAAACTGCGGAAAAACAGAAACCTTCATCAAATTGCGGGAAAGATTGTTAAACGATTATCATGGTGAAGAATTATGTCATTCAGAAAACAAAAGAGATTTTGAGTCTGTTATAAAATGCAATGGAAAGCAGATTGGTTTGTTTTCAATGGGCGATTTAAAATGGTGGATTAATTGGGCTGTAGTGAAGTATGCAGGGGTAGATGTTCTTGTTATTGCGGAGAGCAATCACTTTGCCGATTCACTTTTGAACGAAGAAGAGGGTGAATTTAATCTCGAGTTGTATTATCCGAATCATAAGAATGAGCAGCCACCATGTCACAAAAGAATTCCTATGGAAAAAGTTTCCACTGATGAGCGTGATAACTATGAAGAGGCAAAAGTCACAGAAATTCTTGACGAACTGAAGAAATCAATTTAGTGCTATTGCAGGAAGCGACTAGAAAGAAAAATCACCTTATCTCTCATACTGCACCACACTTTCCCCAATGGAGAGCGTGATTTTCTCTTTCCTCAACAAAGTATACTTCACTTGTCCGACCGTATAATCCTTATCAGTTTTAGGGAAAAACGAGCGGCAAAAGTAATTTTCCGCATTTTCTTTTTTGTCGAGAAAAACATAAACTTCTTCCGATTTATACGGCGTGGAAAGCAAAAATTCTGCTTGAATCACAGAGAATTGCGATGGCTTGTGAGCGTATCGAAAAACAAGTTCGTTGCTGTCAAGAATAGTTTCCA
>JAFUTH010000008.1 GCA_017484285.1 Treponema sp.
CAGACAGCGGCCTGACGACTTCTTTCAGTTTTGACACGGCAATTAAGGAAGACATCACGCTGTATGCGAAGTGGACGGAGACAGCGGTAATACAGGCGGGAAGCATCAGCTATGCAACCACCTCAGTAAGCAAGACTACCGGTAGCACGGCTTTCACAAACGAGCTTACAAAGACAGGCGACGGCACGGTAACATATTCTTCAAGCGATGAGAACGTAGCCACTGTAAATGCTTCTACAGGTGAAGTTACCATTGAAGGTACGGGTACAGCGACAATCACCGCTACGGTAACAGATTCCGCCTCCTACACATACGCCACAAAGACTGCAAGCTATACTGTTAAGGTATTGTCTGAAACACTGCTAACAACCATCACGGGAACAGGAAACAATGGTGCTGCTACATCTGAGAATATAAGTTACAGCACTGGAGACGTGGCTACACTTACGTTCAGTGGAGAGGTACTTTATGCTTCTGTTTGGGGATGGTGGGGATATGATATAACGTTAACTGTTACCCCTGCCGATGGATATACTATCACCAAATGTATATTCTATGACAACGAAGATAATAATGCTACAGACAGTGAAGCACCTTTTGTAGCAGAAACTTCGGGAGATCAAAAAATGCCAAAAGTAAATGGCTCTTACATTTACCCGTATAGCGATAGTACCGCTGTAAAGAAGATTGAGGTATATGGGTATATAACAAATCCTGCGGAACAGCAAACCGCACTTTATACCGTCACCCTAACAGGCGGAGCGAACGCAACTATAAGCGGCGGGAACATCACTCAAGAAGGACTTTCTGAGGCAATGGAAACCGTAACCTTCACGGCAAACGATGGCTACTATTTTGAGGATTTTACGGACATCACTAGTAACGGCATTACCGCGACACGCACGAGCGATAGCGTTGTTACCGTTTCAGGTACGCCAACAGGCAACGCAAGCATTACGATTCCTGATGCAACTGAACAGCAAGCAACAACTTACTCCATCACATTAACATACCAGTACACTGACTTTACTTTTGTAATGGAGTATCAAGAGGGTGACAAATGGAACGATATGGCAACCAAATATCCGGATTATATAAAAATAAATAGCAGTTATGTAGAATTCCAGAGCTACGGACAAATCTGTGATAAGGCTACAGGGAATAAGGTTTCACCTACCGACGAGATTGATCCAAACAAGACCTACGAAATACAGTAATCTGTTACTGATGAGTTTTTCTCCTGCCGGGTTGCTGTATGCGGCTCGGTGGGGCAAAATATAGAAAGGTCGTGACTGAATGCGCAAGGCTTTGAGTGGTATGCAAAACCACTCAAAGCCTTGCCTTGCTCCGTGTTTGCGGCGAGAAAGTCGCTTGACGGCAGACCGTTTCTGCATTATATTGTAGTCATCGGGCTGGTCGAAAGACCTCGGTCCACCGAAACGGCGTGGGGATCCCGCGCCTTTTTTTTACCTTTTTAAAATCGGAGACAGTAGCATTTGGCAGAAAACATTTTGAGTTGCTTCATAGACGAAGCGGGAGACTTTGGCGATTTTGAGGCTCATTCTCCGTACTACATTGTTTCTGTCATCGCCCACGAACAATCAAATTCCATTCAAGCAGAAATAGACGGCTTAGAACGCTATCTTAGCGGACTTGGCTATGCGCACCATGCGATTCAGACATACTTGAAGCAAAAATCACCAGAGAAATCAAGTCAAAACTGGAAGCCTGTATGGAATACTGGCACACTTTTGATAAAATCATCATTTATTATGACAATGGGCAGAAGCCGTTAAAACGCATTCTGAATATTCTGTTCAATTCGATGTTTGCGAATGTGGAAGTCCGCAAAATCAGTCCTGTAGACTACAAACTGTTCCAAGTCGCAGATTTGATTTGCACACTCGACCATATTAAGGCAAAAATCGATATTGGGCAGTTTTCCCATTCGGAAGCAGAATTCTTTTCAAGTCGCCATGAGTTTAAGAAAGACTACTGGCGGAAACTGAATGCGCAGAGATTGTAATGCGGGGGTTATAAGCCAAGCGTGATGGATTGTAGGGGCGGCGTAGCCGTTGCGGAACGAAGTGGAGCAATGGAGCGCGGTAGCGCGGAACCCGCGAGTTTGCCAAAGGCAAACTCGTAACGAGAAATGCAAAGCATTTCTCGCAAAAGCCCGACCCGCCGACAGGCGGGGAACGCCCAAAATCATCTCTTTCTGAACACGCACTTGTGCAGTGGCGACGAGTAGCAGGCGTTGCACGACACGCACTTTGACACGGTGCTTTCGCCGCGCCGCAGCTTTTCGGGAAAGTCCGGCTCTCGCAAAAGGGGGCGGGAAAGCGAGATGAGCGCGATGCGGGATTTTTCGAGGACGGCTTCCATTGTGGCGCGGCTTCTGAATCCGCCTACCACGATGACGGGAGTGCTGACTTCTTCGGAAAGCCATGCGGCGAACGGCGCGAAATACGCCTCGTTCACCCCCGCCCGTATGCCGCCGACCGATGTGCCGTTTCCGCTCACTTCGATTGAGTCGATGCCGTCCTTGTCGAGCAGTTTGCAGATTTCCATGCATCCTTCCGCGTCAAGCCCGCCTGCGGTGAAGTCGCTGGAGTTGATTTTTATGCTGACATGAAGGCTTTGTGCGGCGGAGCGGATTTTGAAGAGGCGATAGAGCGTGGCATCTGGATTTCGTGAACAGCGGACATTTTTCGCTCTAATCATGCCGTGCGGGCTGTTCTGCCCCTACTTTGACACTTTCCCCCGATTCTCGGTACAATTCCCATATCAAATGGTGCCTGCTGCCACCGGGTAGCAGGGGAACGCCTTTTCTTTATCGGTAGGTCTTTGAAGATAAAGAGACTGGAGGTAAAGATGCAATGGATTATGCTGCTTTTGGCGGGCGTTTTTGAGGTGCTGTGGGCGTGCACCATGAAGTTTTCGGCGGGATTTTCAAAGCCGCTTTTTACAATCGTCACATTTTTAGGCTACATCGCAAGCGCGGTGTTCCTTTCGTTCGCGCTCAAAAAGCTTCCGCTCGGTACGGCGTATGCCATGTGGACGGGCTTTGGCATCGTGGGAACGCAGGTGCTGGGGATTCTGCTTTTTCGGGAACGGCTTTCACTTCCGCAAGCAGTTTGTGTTCTGCTGATTGTCGCGGGAATCGCAGGGCTTAAGGTGCTTTCAAACGACTGATTGACTGATGCATGCGTTCCGATTTTGCAGAAAAACCAAAGAGGGGGCTGATTCGTTACAACTATGGTTCTGGACGCACTTTTTATCGTTGGTCTCAAGTGGGGAATTACTGGAGCCGCTATTGCTACGATTATCGGTCAGTGTGGCGGAGACAGGGCGGTCGTAGTGACGCTTTCGTGCGTGGTCGCGTTGCGAAAGAAGTACGGATATTGATACAATAGAAAACCAGATTATGTTTCCGCCATTTCCAGAAGAAAAAGCCGCAAAAGTCCTCGAAGCATTGATTCACGCGATTGAGTCGGGTGAAGTTAAGATTGAGCACGTCGCCCGCCCAAGCGAAGAACGCAAAAATCAGGGAATCATGCTCGGCGCACTCGTCTGCACCGACAAAAACGGCGAGGAAGTAAATCTCGTTACAAATTCAGGAAACGCTAGAAAACTGAAAATGGAAATTGGAAAACGGAAAAATGGATTGCTTCGTTTTTCCCATGGTGACAATGACTACGTTCAGAGTGATGAAAGCAACATTCAAGATGACAAAAATAATTTTCAATTTTCAACTTTCAATTTTCAGTTTATTGACTCGATTGTTTCGGCGAAGCAGATTGAAAATGCGCTCGCGGAAAATGACGCGAAGATTCATGAACTAACGAAATCACGCGAAGATGATGAATTGCGGGAAAAACTCTGTGCCGAGTCGCTTGAAAGGGTTCATGCGCTGTATAAGTTTCATTGCATTGATGGGGAAGTTCGGTCGCTCAAAGAGATTTGCGCGGAATACAATCACGGAAAGTTGCCTCCCACTGGCACGGGCGATTGCTGCGCTCCGAAATTGCTCGACTATGCCTTTGCACACGAGCTGCTGCCAATTTCACTTGCAGAAACACGATATACGGCTCCAAGCGGTAGCGTATGTAGCCCCGAAGTTGCGGAAGGAGCTTGCGACTGTAGCAATGAGCGTGAGCGAAGGGCGGAACACGCGACCCGCGACAGCGGGGACCGCCCAAATTTTCAATTTTCACCTTTCAATTTTCACCTTGCTCCCCCTTGCGATGAACGATGCGGAATTTTGCTTCCCGCGATGCTGGGCTTGCGAATTTTGTACCGCGATGAGGCGATTTGCGTGGTGAACAAACAATCGGGCGTTTTGAGCGTGCCAGGGCGCGGAGAGGACAAACAGGACTGCATTGAAGCGCGCTTTAGGAGACTGTTCGGGCAAGCGGTGGAAATTGCGCAACCTGCCGTGCACCGGCTCGACATGGAAACTTCGGGCGTGATGATTCTCGCGTTCACCCGCGCCGCGCACCGTGAGCTGAACCGGCAATTTGAGGCAAAAGAGGTCGAAAAGGAATATGTCGCGCTCTTGGACGGTGTGCTTGCCAAAAAAGGAATCGCACCGCACGGCGAAATGGAGCTGTTCTTCCGCCTTGATGTCGAAAACCGCCCCCACCAAATCTGGGATAGCGAAAACGGGAAAAGTGCTGTCACCGAGTGGCAGATTTTGGGCGTTGAGCGATACCACGCCCCCGACGGCTCAACCCGCCCCGCCACACGCGTGCTTTTTACGCCCCACACGGGAAGAACGCACCAGCTCCGCCTTGCAAGCGCGGACAGCCACGGTTTTGGCACGCCGATTATCGGTGACACGCTCTACGGTCACTGCGACAAAGGCGAACGGCTCATGCTCCACGCGCAGAAAGTGACGTTCACCCACCCCGCTACGGGCGAGCGCATGACGATTGAATGCGCGGCGGAGTTTTAATTTTCAACTTTCTGTTTTCTTAATTTCTGACACAAACAGCCCGGCAATCGTAATCGCCGCCCCTGCCGCACCCATGAGCGAAATGCTCTCGCCGAGCGCAAGATACGCGAACACAATCGTCACGACGGGAATGAGGTAGATTCCCACGGTGGCGCGGACTGTTCCCACCGAGTCGCAGGCAAAATTCCAGGCGGCAAAGCAGAACGCGCTCGCACCCAGACCGAGAAAGCACAGGTTCAGCCAATTGAGCGGATTTGAAAAGCGGCTTTCGTTCACGGCAGAATCAAAAATGACGGCGATTTGAGAGGGCGGAGCGGATTCCGCCTGAAGAGCAGAAGCGTTCGTCACGAGCGAAAAAATCCCAATCGGAATCATCAAAATCACCGCCCAAAAGAAAATCCGTCGGGTCGTCTGAATCGAGTCCAGTTTGAGCGCGTTGATTTTTGACACGCAGAGCGAGTACACGCCCCAGCAGAGCGCAGAGCCAAGCGCGAGAAAATCACCTTTGGGGCTGAAATGAAACTCCACCACGCCGTTAAAACTCACGAGCGCAACTCCGAAAATCGCGAGCAAAAATCCGAGCACGAACGAGGGCGTGAGTTGTTTTTCTTTGAGGAAGATTTGCGAGAAAATCGCGGTGAAAATCGGGCAGATTGAGACGATGATGCTCACATTCGACGCGGACGTGTAGGAAATCGCGAGATTTTCCATGAACTGATACGCCGTCACGCCCGAAAGACCTGCAAGCACGAAGTAGATTTCATGCTTCTTTTCGGAAAGATGGAGCAGTTTCGGGCGCAAGAGCCACAATCCCGCGTAGGCAAGCAAAAATCGGAGCACGAGGATTTCATACGACGAGAACGAGCGGAGCAGATATTTTGTGGAAACGAAAGTGATTCCCCAGATGAATATTGAAAGCGCGGCTGCAACGACACCGAGCGCGAAACGATTTTTTGTCATGGGAGTGATTTTAGCAGAAAGCAGAAAAAATGCCCACATGAGCGTGGGCATCAAACAGCTGCTGTTATGAGTGGAACGCTTCCACCTCAGAAAGTGTCGGCAATGCGGGAATTGCGCCGCGCCGGGTGACGCAGATTGACGCGACCGTGTTGGCAAAGCGCAAGTCCGCTTCAAGCTCTTCTTTTGTGAAGCTGAACGGATTTTCGCGCCGAGTGAGCCGATAGAGCATACCGCCCGTAAAGCTGTCGCCCGCGCCCGTGGTGTCAACCACCTTCACTTTTTCACAGCCGACCGTGCCGGAGATTCGCTCGCCGTTCGGGAGCTTGGCGGCATAGTACACGCCCTTCGGTCCGAGCGTAATCATCGCAAGGCGAACGCCCCTGTCAAGGAGTGCGTTTCCGCCCGCTTCTGCGCTCGTTTCCGTTCCGAAAAGCAGGGCAAGTTCTTCATCGCTCACCTTTACGCTGTCAGCGAGCGGGAAAATGCTTTTCATGAGCGGGATTGCGTCCGCCCTTCCGTGCCAAAGAGCCGCGCGGTAGTTCGGGTCGTAGGAAATAAGTCCGCCCGCTTTTTTGACGATTTCGATTGCCTTGAGCGTGGCAGATTTGCACGGCTCGTCAGTGAGTGAGAGCGAGCCGATGTGAAAAATCCGTGCGTTTTCGAGCATTGCCTTGTCCAAATCGTTTTCTGAAAGCTGGGTGTCCGCGCCAGGATTTCGGCAGAAAGAAAAATGCCGCTCGCCGCTTTCATCGAGGCTCACGAATGCAAGCGTGGTGTGCTGGCTTTCGGTGTAGCGCATTCCGCTCGTGTCCACAGTGATTTCTTCAAGGACACGGCGCACATCCTCGCCGAAGGAATCGCGCCCCGTCATGCCGATGAACGCGCCCTTTCCGCCGAGCTTTGAAACCGCACTCACGCAGTTTGCAGGAGCACCGCCCGGGTTTTCTTCATAGAGTTTTTTTCCGTCGACGTTCGTGCCGGCAAAGGTAAAATCAATTAAAATCTCGCCCAACGCGACAACATCATATTTTTTCATAAAAATCTCCTTCTTGTTTAGACGCGGATTCACGCAGATGAACGCGGATATATTTAGAATAGCCCTAACAGTTTTTCATAGGTCAAATCTGCGGTTGAAGCAAGTCGCAGGTCTGCTTCGGGCAGTTGCACCGTCGTTTCGATTCCGACAGCGTTCATGCCCGCTTTTTTGAGTGCCTGAACGCCCGAGACGGCATCTTCGATTCCCACGCAATCCGTGTACCAAGCCCTCGCCCGCTCAGCGGCTTCGAGGAACAAGTCTGGCTCGGGTTTTGCTTTCTGAACCTTGCCTGCGTCCGCAATCGCCGTGAAATAGTCGAGCAAGCCAAGCCGTTCAAGAATCGCGGGCGCATTTTTGCTGCTTGACGCAAGCGAAGCGGCAACTCCGTGCGATTTTAGGTCTTCGAGCAGCTTTTTGATTCCGGGGAGAATGTCTTTTTCGGACAAAGTTGCAAGCGATGCCTTGTAAATCTCGTTTTTCTTCGTGCACCATGCCGCTTTTTTCTCTTCGCTCCAGGAAACGCCGTTTTCTTTGAGAATGACTTCAAGGGAAGCCTCGCGCGAAATGCCGAGCAGTTTTTTGTTTACCTCTTCGTCAAAGCGCAAGCCCTCTTCGTCCGCCATTTTTTTCCATGCCTTGTAATGAAGCGGAGCAGTGTTCGTGACCACGCCGTCGAGGTCAAAAAGAACCGCAGAAAATTTTTTCTTTAGGCTGAATGATTTTTTCTCACCCGCTTTGAGCGTGAACGTCTCGTTTCTGTGCGTAAGTTCGAGGCACGAATAGTCGCTTCCCCTGAGCGAATAGACCGCCTCGTCCGAGGTGAGCGTAACATCGAGAACAGAGCCACGGAGCGCAAGAGAGAACGAAAGTTTTTTCCATTCTGTGGGGAGATGCGGATTGAACGAATAAATTCCGCCGTAATCCTCAAAGCCCGCAAATCCGTAGACAACGCTCATCCAGCTTCCCGCCATACACGCGGTGTGGATTCCGTCACGGCTGTTTCCGTTCACATCGTCAATGTCCATGCGGACGGTCTTGTTGAAGTAGTCGAGTGCCTTTTCTTCATCGCCCGTCTGAGCCGCCATGATGCTCATGATGCAGTGAGAAAGAGACGAATCGCCGGTCGTGTAATGCTCGTAGAAATTGAAATTGCGGATTTTTTCGGCAAGCGTGAATCGTCGGCTCAAAAGGAACTGGGCGAGAACCAAATCAGGCTGCTTCAAAACGCGGTGACGGTAAATCACGAGCGGGTGATAGTGCAAGAGGAGCGGATACATGCTGCGCGGAGTGTTCTCAAAATCCCAGTCCGCCTTGTCCATAAAACTGTCGTCCTGCGGATACACGCCGCTTTCTTTGTCAAACGGAATGTACATGTTTTCGGCGATGTGCTTCCATTCGGATTTTTCGCGTTCGCTCGCCGCGTTTCCCGCCCGTTTTGCAGAAATTTCAAGATTCTCCCGCGCCATGAAGTTGGTGAATGCGTTGTTGTTGACGATTGCCGTGTATTCGTCAGGGCCTGTCACATCGTTGATGACGAATTTCCCGCCTTTGCTCGGGGCAAAACTACCGAGGGAGGCATACATTCTCGCAGTCTCGGCGGACATTTCTGCCACGCTACTTTCATCGAAGCCGAGATTTTTTTCGTTTTCGTGCGCGTTTAAGTAGCGGTTCAAGGCAAACATGATGTCCGCGTTGATGTGGTACTGAGCCGATCCCGCCGGGAAGTACGCGCTCGTCTCTTCGCCGGAAATCGTTCGCCACGGGTAGAGTGCGCCCTTCACGCTCATGATTTTTGCCCGTTCGCGAGCCTCGTCCAAAATCGAAGCTCTGTATTCCAGCAGTTTTTTGGCGACTTGCGGTGCGGTGTACGTGAACACGGGGCAGACATAACTTTCGGTGTCCCAGAAGAAGTGACCTTCGTAGCCTTCCGAAGTGAGTCCTTTCGCTGCAATGCTCACCTTTCCGTTCCTGCCCGCAGACTGGAGCAAATGGAAGAGATTGAAATGAAGCGAATCTTCAAGCGACGACTTTGAAGCATCAGGCTCTTTTTCTTCGATAGTAATTGTCGCCGTCTTCCAAAAATCAGCGAGAAAATCAGCCTGCTCCGCTTTGATTTTTTCGTAGCCGAGGGCGGCAAAATCAGCGCATGTTTTTTCAGCGCACGCACGGAGCAAATCTGCGTTTGTCTCGCTCTTTTTCGCATGGCAGTACGCGATGTATTTGGTGAGCGTGAAAGATGTTCCGCTTTCGAGCGTGAATGAAGCACAACTCGCGGGAACAGAAGATTCAATTTCAGAAAATGCAGAGCGAACAGATGAATCAAACTCAATTTTTTCTCCATCAAGCGTAAGCGTATGTATCACATGCCCCGAAAGAAGCAACCCGCTGTTCTGTGTGTGAGATGAAAAACTCAATTCTCCGTCAAACGCATTGCTTTCATCGATTAAAAGCGGCGTATGGCGGAATTTTGCGCCGATTCGCGGGTCGTCCTCAGCGAGGATATTTTTTGCCGTGATGTCGATTGCCGAAGCAAGAAAGATTTTCTCGTCTTTTTCTGATGTGTTCGTGACCGTGTAGCGGATGAGCGCACAGTCCTCGTGCATGAAGGAAACAAGCCGCTCGCTCACGAGGGAAATTTTGCTCGCTCCGCATTCCCAATCAGTGTGGCGCGTGAAAATTCCTTTTTCTTCATCAAGCTCCAGTTTGTACGCCGTGACTTCGCTTCCGTCAGTGCCGAACAAATCAAATCGGTGCGAGTCAACGGAAAGCTCAATCCGCTTCGGGTCGGGGAGATTTAAAATCGTCTCGTGATTTTTTGCGTAACCGTAAGCAGTTTCTCCGTAGTGAATCGGCTCAGAGTCATAAAATCCGTTGATGTAAGTTCCTTTGTGAGAAGTGCCGTTTTTTTCTTCCGTGTCGCCACGAAAGCCGAGATTGCCGTTTCCCGTCGTGAACAGCGTTTCATTGCGGGCAGTGTCCGTACCACCGAATCGATTAGTCGAAAAAGTCATAAAAATCTCCCAAAATTTAGACGCGGATTCACGCAGATATACGCGGATTTTTAGTTTTCAATTTTCTCTTTGAGCCAGCGCACTTCATAGGGTGCGAGCAATTGCTTCTGATGATTCCAGAAATTGCGACCGGTGAGCAAGTCCGTGCTGTTTTCGCTCCATGCGTCAATCATGAACGATGCCGGGCGGTCAGTGAAATTCGCCACCACATGAAGCGTTCCCCGACGGAATGCGAACACACCTGAGTCCTGCACATCGTAGAAGAAAATCTCGCTTCCACCGAGCATGGGCTCTTCTTTTCGGAGCGAAATCACTTTCTTCACGAAATCAGCGACGATTTTCTGCGATTTGTACTCGCTCTTTCCGCTCCAGTCAGTCTTGATTCGGTGAACCCAGCGCGAGTCGTCTTTTTTGCTTGCGTCATCGCGGTAGGTGTAATCGTTGAAGACGGCTTTTTCGTCGCCCGCGTACAAAAGCGGAACTCCGGGAAGCGCAAACTGAACGGCATACATCATTTTTATGCGGGAAATTGCCATGCGACGAAGATTTTCATCATTTCGCTCTTCCGCCTGTTCAAGCCCCGCAAGGCTCGCCATCGTTCCGCAGATTCGGCAGTCTCCCGTGCTCGGATTGAGCTGGAACGGCTCGCCAGAAGCAAAAGTGCCGTCAAACCGCCCCGTAAAGAAGCGGTTCAAAAACTTTCGGTGCTCATATCCGTTGATTCCGAGTGCAGCTGCATCTTCATCGCTGAAAGTCCAGCCGATGTCATCGTGGCAGCGGATATAATTCACCCACGCGCACTTTTCGGGAACAGCCCAGCGATTTTTGAGCGAGACGGAAAGAAGCCGTGTGTCGCGCGTGGCAACAGTTGACCAAAAAAGAGCCATTTGGAGCGGATTGTAGCTCAAATGACATTCCGCGCCGTTAATATATTTAATGACCTCATCGGGGTGAACGATTGCCTCACTCTTGAACTGCAAGCTCGGCGCGGCAATTTTCGCCACGAACTGAAACGCCTGAATGAGCGTGTGCGCTTTTGGAAGGCTCTCACAAACCGTGCCCTTCTCTTTCCACACGAACGCGAGCGCGTCCAAGCGGAGCACATCCACGCCGAGATTGGCGATAAAAAGCATTTCCTCACACATCGCAAGGAATACTTCGGGATTGGAATAATTCAAATCCCACTGGAACGAATTGAAGGTCGTCCACACCCATTCGTCGCTTTCCTTCAAGTAGGTGAATGAACCGCGGCGAACGGTGGGAAAAATCTCGCGCAAGGTGGCATTCCAGCTGTCCACCTCGCCCTTGTCTTTGTACATGTAATAGAACTGCTTGAACTTCGCGTCGCCTTTCTTCGCCTTTTTCGCCCATTCATGCTCATCACTCGTATGATTGAACACAAAATCGAGCACAAGGCGGATTCCGTTTTTATGGAAAGCGTCAGCGACTTCACGCAAATCTTCGATAGTGCCGAGTTTTTTCTGCACTTTTCGGTACGAGCTGATTGCGTATCCTCCGTCATTCTCACCCGTAGGGCAGTCAAAGAGCGGCATAAGATGCACATAATTCACGCCCAAATCTTTGAGATACGGAATTTTTTCAATCAAGCCACGGAGATTTCCCGCGAACAAGTCCACATAGAGCATCATGCCAACGGTCTTTTCATTCAAGTACCACGGCTGACCGCCATTTTGTGAAGAAATCGCGTCCTCGTCCGCATCGAAGAGATAGCCTGATTTTCGTTCATCAGAGGCTTTTCTCATAATCGCTTCAAGACGCTCTAAAATCTGGTAAAAATCCCAGCGCCAGCCGTACAATGAGTACAGCCGCGCCGTCAATTCCGCCATATTTTGTTCAAGCTGATTCTGATACATACAAAATTTCCTTTCATCTGTAGATGTAAAAGATTGACAAAAGTTTCACCACTTCCGACTATTGCAAAAACAGACGGAAGCGAGGTTGCAGCACGAATCCACTTTGCGCGTGCGAGCGCAGCGAGTCAAATTCCTATTACGCGCAACCGTGGATTCTAGTGCTGCGTTCTCGCTGGGAGTCTGTTTTTGACACAGCCAGAAATTCTGAACATTTGTCAGCCTTTCACTGAACCTGCAAGCAAGCCGCGAACGAAGAATTTCTGCAAGCCCAAGAATACGCAGAGCGGAAGAATCATTGAGACGAACGCACCCGCCGTGAGCAAATGCCAGTCCGTGCCGCGCGTACCCGCCATGTTCATAAGGCGCACCGTGACGACCTGCAATTTCTGACCCGCGCCCGAAAGGAAGACCAACGAAACGAGCATGTCGTTCCACACCCAGATGAACTGGAAGATTGCGAACGACGCGATTGCAGGAGCGCTCAACGGAAGAATCAAACGCACGAATGTGGTGAAGTGGCTCGAACCGTCGATAAACGCTGATTCAAGAATCGAGCGCGGAAGGCTCGAAATGTAGTTGTACATCATGTAGGTTGCGAGCGGAAGACCAAAACCCGTGTGGGCAAGCCAGATTCCCAAATAACTTCCGTTCAAGCCGATTTTGTTGTAGTCGCGGAGAATCGGAATCAAAGAAATCTGCAAAGGAACGACCAAAAGCGCGATAATCATTGCGAACATCACATTTCTTCCCTTGAAATCAAGCCACGCAAAGCCGTACGCCGCAGCAGCCGCAATCAAAATCGGAATAATCACCGACGGGAGTGTGACCGTAATCGAAGACAGGAACGCCGAGAGCATAGTCGCACCGCGCACTGTCGCCGTTCCCGTCGCATTACCGACGCTGAACCGCTGACCGAAAAGCACTTGGTTGTAGTTGTCAAGCGTGAAGTTCTTCAAATCCAAGAATGCCTTCCACCAGCCCGTAGAGCTTGCCGCGTCTCCCGTGCGGAACGATGTGATGAAAATACCAATCGTCGGGAGCGTCCACAAAATACAGAACACAACAAGGATGAGCGTGATAAGAAGCGCCCACGGACCTTTTTTGTTTTTTTCGAGAGATTTCATTTAAAAGCCTCCTTGTTGTGGAATTCTTTCAAGTTATAGTAGATGACCGGACTTACGCCAATCAAAATCAAAATCGCGATTGCAGAACCACGACCGTAATTCTGGAACGTGAACATTTGCTTGTACTGCTGGCTCGCCAGAACTTCCGTTCCGAACATGCCGTTTGTCATCGAGTAGACAATATCGAAGCACTTCAACGCCGCGAGCAAGATAGTCGTGCTCACGCTGATAATCGAAGCCTTGATGTTCGGGATAACGATTTTTACGAGCGTAAGGAATTCACCCGCGCCATCGATTCGGGCAGCCTCCAGCATTTCTTCGGGAACAGCCTTCAACGCCGCCGAAAGCACGACCATCGCAAATCCCGTCTGAAGCCACACGAAAATCGCAATCAAGAACAAATTGTTCCACGGTGCTTTTCCGAGCCAGTTCTGCGGTTCAAAGCCGAATCGCGTGACGACCGCGTTCAAAAGACCAATCTGCTCCGCCCCGCCGAATTTCGCCGCGTACATAAATTTGAAGATAACGCCCGCCCCGACGAGTGAAATCGACATCGGCAAAAAGACGAAGGTTTTCGCGCCCTTTTCGATGTAGCTTCGCTCAGCCAAAATTGCGACGAGCAAGCCAATCAACACGCTGAATCCCGTGCCGCAGACGAGCCAAATCAATGTGTTTCGGATTGAAACGAGCATCGAGCGGTCAGTGAACAGGAATTTGTAGTTGTCAAACCACACGAAATGGGTCGAAGTCTTGTCCATAAAGCTCAAAAGAAGCGAGCGCAAGGTCGGAAGAAGCAAATACCAGCCCATAATCAGCACGGCAGGCCCGATAAAAATGTACGGAACGATTTTGTTGTAGATTTTCGTCGGGAAAATCTGTGCCATAAGGTTGAGCGAATAAAAAATGAGGACGACGGAAGAGACGCCCCACACAATCGCAACAATCGTCGTCGGGACTTGTGACAACACATTTGCTTTGAGCAACGAAAATCCGCTCGCAGCTACGACAATCGTGCCGATAACGACCAGAATCGTCTTAATGATGTCCGACAGCGACGCATAGTTTTTAAGCGTTCGTGTTTCAGCCATAAAAATCTCCTATGAATTGTCACACGGATTGGAAAAATCTAACGATTTTTCTTTTCTATATGTATTGATTTTGCGTTAGCAAAATCGAATCCGTGTGATTTTATTCTTGAATCAGCCAAATTTTTACTGAGGCCACGTCTCATCAATGACTGCAAGACACTGCTCCGCGTTCTCTGCGCCAGAAACGTAGTTGACCATGCCCGTCCAGAATGAGCCTGAGCCTACTTCTGTTGGCATAAGGTCAGACGCGTCAAAGCGGAAGACCGTCGCGTTTACGAGGACTTTTGCAATCTCTCGCTCCAAACTGTTGCCGTAATCATCAAAATTCTGATTTTTATGTGGGAACAATGCGCCGCCGATTCTCGCCCACGGAGCGCATGCGTCCCATGTCGTAAGGAATTCCATGAATTCTTTGACGCCCGGCTTGTCTGTAAATGCGACAAACTGGTCGCCGCCACCGAGCACCGGCGTTCCCCACTTTTCATCAACGCCCGGGAGCGCGAACACACCCACGTTCTCTTCAAGATTGTCCTGAATTTCCTGCTGCATAAAGCCCGTGATGAAGTTGCCCTGTCGGTTCATCATCGCTTTCGGCGGATTTTCAAAGAGCGGCTTAATGCTGTCTCCATAGTTCATAGAAACGATGTTTGCAGCACCGCCATACACGTATTTGTTGTTTAAGAAGATTTCACCGCAATAGTTGAGCGCGTTCACGACCGCCGGGTCATTGAATGCAATCTCATGATTCACCCATTTGTCGTACACATCAGGACCTGCCGTGCGGAGCATCATATCCTCAAGCCAGTCCGTTCCCGGCCAGCCAGTCGCAGCAGCAGACTCAAATCCAACCGTCCACGGCGTGATTCCGTCAGCGACCATTTTTTCCTCAAGCGCACGAAGTTCATCCCACGTCTTTGGAATTTCATAGCCGCGCTTTGCCCACTCTTTTTTGTTGTACCAAACAAAGCTTTTTGCGTTCACACGGTGGAAAACGCCGTACACATTTCCGTTATGAGAGCCGAGTTCTTTCCAAACGGGCGCATAGTTCACATCGATAGCATCAATGACTTCGCTTGAAAGCGGTTTGAGCCAGCCAGCGTCAGCAAATCGCTTCATCGTTCCCGGCTGCGGAAGAGCCGCAATATCCGGCGGTGTATTCGCCTGAGTCTCAACCTGAATCTGCACCTCAAAATCTGGGCTTCCTTCATACGTCACATGGAACTGAGGATTGCGCTCATTGAAAATCTTGACGATTTCCTGAAAGCGTGCTTCCTCTTCGCCTCGGAATGAGCCTTCGATACGGATTGTTCCGTCGTCAGCCTTTGCAGCAGTCTTTTTTTCATTACAACCCGTGTTCACAAAAAGCATCGAAGCCACGGCACACAGTGCGGCACAGTGTGCCACAACACCACGATTCATAAATTTTTTCATACAGCCCCCTTTACAGCGAACAGTCAATATATAAAACCAGCTTTACGCGCCAGTCGAATCCCGCTCAATGACAGAAATAGGCACTTTCATTACGGTAATGCCCCGCTCCCTGTCTTTTATCCGCTCCAAAACCAGCTTTGCCGCCATTTTTCCCGACTCATCAAGATTTTGGCTCACCGAAGTCAGTCCCAGATAATCAGCGATTTCGATGTTGTCAAAACCGATGACCCGCACATCCCTCGGAACTGAAATGCCCTTTGCGAGCGCAAGGCGAATAAACCGCGCCGCAATCATATCGCTCGAACAAAAGATTCCGTCCGGCATGTCTTTTTGCGAGAGGAACCGAGAAATTCCCTCATCGACCTTGCCTTCCGAAAAATCCCCGACCCACACATGCTCGTCAGGAATGACAATTCCCTTGTTCGCCCAATAAAACTTAAATCCCTGCAAACGCTCTTCCGTCGCATTGACGCCGAACGCGTGCGGAGACGTCTCGCCGATAAAGCCAGGCCGCACGCAGCCCCGCTCCGCTAAAAATTCCGCAGCAGCCTGCCCGCCCTTCAAGTTATGGACAACGACGCAATCAAAATCTTCGTATTCCTTTTCAACGAAGCAGACCGGAAATGTCGCATTTTTGAGCAAATCAAGCACCGCATCTTTGAGCGAAAGACAGAGAAAAATGAGACCGTCCACGCGCTGTGTATTTACGAGCATTTGCACGTAGTTGTCCAAATCTTCTTCAGTATCAATCGAATAAATAACAAGCTCGTAATGCTCAGCCGTAAGCACCGACGCGATTCCCCGAAGACGCTGCATAAACGACGGTTGTGTAAAGAACGGCGCGACAACCCCAATCCTGCGATATGTGCTCCGCGCCTTAGCAACCGCATCAGCACGAGGAACGAAATTCAACTCCTTAATCGCAAACTGGACGCGCTCACGTTTATCACTCGCCACCCGCCCCGGCTCATTTAAAACACGAGAAACCGTCGCAGAACTGACCCCCGCCAACCGCGCGACATCATAAATGGTATATTGTTTTGAAACTGCTTTCATAAAACTAGTTACATTATACATCAGAACACATTCCTGTCAACAAAATTCCAAAGAATTTTCTTTCACATTGAAAACATTGCGCTTTTCCGATATTCTTTACGCATGAAAGAACTTGAATTGAAATACGGATGCAACCCGAACCAGAAACCGGCGCGCGTCTTTGTGGACGAGGGCGATTTGCCGCTCACTGTTGTAAACGGAAAACCCGGATATATCAATTTGCTCGATGCCTTGAACGGCTGGCAGCTCGTAAAAGAATTAAAAGAAGCAACGGGGCTTCCCGCCGCAACGAGCTTCAAGCATGTAAGCCCCGCGGGGGCGGCAATCGGAAAGCCGCTTTCTGACACGCTCAAAAAAATCTACTTTGTTGACGACTCGATTGAACTCACCCCGCTCGCCTGTGCGTATGCGAGAGCTCGCGGTGCAGACCGAATGAGCAGTTTCGGCGACTTCATTTCGCTTTCGGACAAGTGCGACAAGGCGACGGCTCAGCTCATCGCAAAGGAAGTCTCGGACGGAATCATCGCGCCGGGCTATGACGACGACGCGCTCGCCCTCCTCAAAGCAAAAAAGAAGGGCGCGTATTGCATTTTGCAAATTGACCCGAATTATGTTCCGCCCGAAACCGAAGTCAAGCAGGTTTTCGGCGTAAAATTCGAGCAGGGGCACAATTTCCTTAAGCTCGACGAGTCAACGCTTTCAAACATCGTCACCGAAAAAAAATCACTCACCGAAGACGAAAAACACAATCTCCTTATCGCGCAGATTGTCCTCAAATACACGCAGTCAAATTCAGTCTGCTATGTCAAAGACGGTCAGGCAATCGGAATCGGAGCTGGTCAGCAGAGCCGCATCCACTGTACGCGCCTCGCCGGTCAAAAGGCTGACAACTGGTGGCTTCGTCAGTCACCGAAAGTGCTCGGCTTGAAGTTCGTCGATGGAATCAAACGCGCCGACCGTGACAACGCAATCGATGTCTACATCGGCGAGGAATACGAAGATGTCCTTGCGGAAGGCAAGTGGCAAACGATTTTCGCCGAAAAGCCCGCCGTGTTCACCCGTGAAGAAAAGCGCGAATGGCTCAACAAGAACACCGATGTCGCGCTCGGAAGCGACGCATTCTTCCCCTTCGGCGACAACATCGAGCGAGCGCACAAGAGCGGCGTTTCGGTTATCGCACAGCCGGGTGGCAGCGTACGCGACGACAATGTAATCGAAACCTGCAACAAGTACGGAATCGTAATGGCATTCACAGGCATTCGTTTGTTCCACCACTAAAAATACCCGCACTTATAAAAAACTGACCTGCGGGACGCAGGTCAGTTTTTTGCATGTTCGGGATTAGGAATGATGGAACAGGCTCATTTACATAGAATTATTTATCCTCGTAATGATTTTTGCATTGGATAATCGTAATCACATCATCAACGATATTGTATACGAGCCTGTTTTTTTCATCGATTTCACGGCTCCAAAAGCCCGAAAGATTTCCTTTGAGTGGCTCTGAATGCCCGATTCCCGAATGACCATTTCTTGAAATATCAGCGAGCAACTTATTTATTTTCTTAAGCGTTTTTTTATCCTGTTCAAGCCAATATTGAAATTGCTCCCATCCCGCTTCATTGAACTGAATTTTCATTTAGCCATTTCCTCCAGTTCTTCAAGGGTTTTGGTAACGAATTTCATTTTCCCTTCTTTGTACAGTTTTACCTGTTCTTCCAAATGCTTGATATTCGCGGGATTGTAGAAACCGTCATCGCTTTCGGCTGTCACTTCAAAGGGAATTTTTCGGTTGCGGATGACGGCTTTTGTAAAAACATTGTATGCCGCCGAAACGGTAAGCCCCATGCTCTTGCAGATGTCTGAGAAAAGTTTTTTGTCTGTATTGTCTATGCGGATTGTCAAATTTGCCTGTGCCATAAAATTACCTCGTTTGCATTCAAATTCACCTAGATTATACATCACTTGCACGAAAATTCAAGTGTAAAAACACTAAAAACACCGCAGTTCAAATTTCTTCCAAAAAACAGTATCATATCAGCATGAAACCGCTCTCCTCTTACAAATATCTCTTTTTCGATTTGGACGGAACGCTCACGGAGTCCGCGCCGGGGATTATGAATTCCGCCCGCTATGCCCTGTCTTCGTACGGAATCACCGATGTTCTAGATTCGACTTTGCGCAAATTCATCGGTCCGCCGCTCATGGACTCGTTTCAGGAATTGTTCGGATTTTCGAGCGAAAAGGCGCGTGAAGCGATGAAAAAGTACCGCGAGTATTTTGCGGAGAAAGGTCTTTTTGAAAATTCTGTGTACGAAGGAATCCGCGAAACGCTCACTCTCCTCAAATCGCAGGGAAAACATCTTTTTGTGGCGACGAGCAAGCCTGAAATCTACACGAACAGAATCCTTGAAAAATTCGACTTGGCACACTTTTTTGAATTCGTGGGCGGAGCGGATATCGAAGAGACACGGAGTGAAAAGGCAAAAGTTATCAGATATGTCGTTGACGAGGCGTGTCTTGAAGAAGAGCGGCAGAACGGCTTGATTTTAATGATTGGCGACCGCAAGCACGACATCATCGGTGCGCACAAAAATAAAATCCCGTGCTGCGCGTGTTTGTGGGGCTACGGAAGCCAGGAAGAATTCAACGAAAACGGCGCGGATTTTGTGATTTCCGCGCCGCAAGAATTACTCTAAGGTATGTTTATTATGCGTAAATCGGGCGCACTTTGATTACGCCGTCGATTGCTTCAAAGGCTTTGATTGCACCGTCGTCAACTTTGCCGTCAACATCGATGAGCGCATACGCTAAATCATTTTTATTCTGATCGACCATGCCCGCGATGTTGAGTTTTGCGTTTCCAAGAACAGCAGTGAACTGCGCAATCATGTTCGGCACATTTTTGTGCGCGATGCAGAGACGCGTTCCGTTTGCAGGAATTTCTTCGTTCAAGAAAGTCTTCGGGAAGTTCACCGAGTTGCGGATTTCGCCGAATTCAAGGAAGTCACGGAGTTCCTGGACAGCCATAACCGCGCAGTTGTCCTCTGCCTCTGGCGTTGAAGCTCCCAAGTGCGGCAAGCAGATTACTTTGTCGCATTTGAGCAATTCTTCGTCAGCGAAGTCAGTGATGAGCGAAGCGACTTTGCCAGAAGCGAGAGCCGCAAGCACATCAGCGTTGTTGACCAAGCCGCCGCGAGCAAAGTTGATGATTCGCACGCCGTCTTTCATCGTTTTGATTGAAGAAGCATTAATCATGCCCTTTGTGTCGTTTGTCTGCGGAACATGCACCGTGATGTAGTCAGATTTTGTGTACACGCCTTCGAGCGTGTCAGAGATTTTCACATTTCGGTCGAGGGAAAGAGCCGCTTTGACAGAAAGGAACGGGTCGTAGCCGATGACATTCATGCCCAAAGCGATTGCCGTGTTTGCGACCATCGCGCCGATTGCGCCCAAACCGATGACTCCGAGCGTTTTTCCCTTCAATTCAGGGCCGACGAACTGAGACTTGCCCTTTTCAGCGAGTGCCGGAATTTCATCGCCTTTGCCAGCCAAGCCCGCGACCCATTTGTTTGCCGCAACTGCCGGTCGGCTTGAAAGCAAGAGACCGAGAATCACAAGCTCTTTGACCGCGTTTGCATTTGCGCCCGGTGTGTTGAATACGACAACGCCCTTTGCAGCAAGCTCTTCGCACGGAATGTTGTTCACGCCCGCCCCTGCACGACCGACCGCTTTTACAGAATCTCCCAAATCCATGCCATGCATTTCAGCCGAGCGCACGAGAATCGCGTCAGGATTGTTGATGTCGGTAGCAATTTCATAAGAATCGCGAGGAAAATTCTCCAAGCCGATTGAACTGATTTTATTTAAAGTCTGAATTTTGAACATAATTTTCTCCTGTTTTTAAATTCCTCACAGAGCTTTGGAGCGCACAGAGAGCTTTTCGTATGGGAAACTCCATACCTAAATCAAAACACATTTCAAACAATGAGTTTGAGGTGTAAAACTTTGTATATCAAAAATTTCTCTGTGAACTCTGTGCCCTCTGTGAGGAATTCCTTATTTATTTGCTTCTGCGAATTTCTTCATAAACTCAACCAACGCTTTTACGCCGTCGAGAGACATTGCGTTGTAGATTGAAGCTCGCATTCCACCGACGAGACGATGACCTTTGAGGTTCACCAAGCCTGCGGCTGCGGCTTCTTTTACGAACTTGTCGTTGATTTCCTTTTCTTTGGCGACGCTTGCTTCATCAGTTGCACCTGTTGAATATTTCGTAAGGAACGGAACATTCATGAGCGAGCGGCTGCCCTTCTCTGTGGTTGCGTGGTAGAAATCGCTTGAATCAAGGAAGTTGTAGAGGTAATCAGCCTTTTCCTTGTTGCGTTTAAGCATTCCCTCAGCACCGCCGTTCTTTTCAATCCAGTGCAAGACCTTTCCGAGCACATAGATTGTGTAGCATGGCGGCGTGTTGTACATTGAGCCGTTGTCAGCGTGAGTTTTGTAAGCGAGCATGGTCGGAGTTCCCGGCAAGCAATTCTCTGGCTCTGGAATCAAATCTTCGCGCACGATGACGAGCGTAACGCCAGCAGGAGCCAAGTTTTTCTGCGCACCCGCGAACAAAAGACCGAATTTTGAGACATCAAGAGGCTCGCTCAACACGCAAGAAGAAATGTCTGCCACGAGCGGAATGTTTCCCGTGTCAGGAATGTACTCGTAGTGAGTGCCCATAATCGTGTTGTTGAAGCAGATGTAGACATAATCGTAGTCGCCCGTGACTTTCTCAACGCGCGGAATGTACGAATAATTCTTGTCTTTTGAAGAAGCGATTACATCAACCGCGATTCCGAGGTGTTTTGCCTCTGCCGCAGCCTTTTTTGCCCACACGCCAGTCTCAATGTAAGCGGCTTTTTTGTTTTTGATGCCGAGGTTCTGAGCGACCATCGCGAACTGTGTGCTTCCGCCACCCTGCACGAAAAGAACCTTGTAGTTCTCAGGAACATTCATCAACGTGCGAACCATCGCTTCCGCATCTTCAATAATCGGCTCGTATGCCTTTGAGCGGTGGCTCATTTCCATGACGGACTGCCCCGTTCCCTTATAATCAAGCATTTCTGCCGCACATTCATTCAAAACTTCTTCCGGCAAGCAAGAAGGACCAGCACTAAAATTGTAGACTCTAGCCATTTTTGTACCCCTTTGTACTTTTTTTTGCGGTTCAGGCATAGCCTTCACCGAGACTCGCCTAGAAACTCGTCTCACGAGTTTCTTCGCCTACGGCGAACGGCTCCCTATGTGAAAACATTCACGAAATTATGGCAGAGATTCTATCCGTTACAAAACGCTTGGTCAATGAAAGCGAGGAATTTTGGGCGATTTACTGTGAAATTCTTCACACTATTCTGCAATCATGCCAGTAAGCACGAACGCGGTGTTCACATTCTCAACGCGGATTTTTTTGTCGAGATTCAAAATCACATTCGTATAATTGACGATGCCTTTGATTCCGTACGAAGCGAGCCTGTCCGCCATGAACTGCGCTTTTTCGTCAGGCACGGCAAGCACGGCGTATTCGATTTTGAGCGAGCGGATTTTTGATTCCAAGTCGAGCGTCGGAAAGAGCGGAACTGCCGATTTCATGATTTCGATTTTGTTCACATTCGTGTCAAAGCCCGCCACAAGCTCAAAAGGCGTGCTCGTAAACGACGAAGAAGCAAGCAGCGCTTCCCCCAGTTTTCCCAAGCCCACGATACAGCAATTGTGCTTGAGCGATTTTTCTTCCCCGATATTCAGTGCAGCGCAGATAGCAGCCCGCACAATTTCGACATCGTAGCCATTACTCACGCCATTGTGCAATTCCAAAAGCGAGATGTCACGCCGAATCGTCGCCTCGCCCCACCCCGTCAGAGCCGCAAGTTCCACCGAGGTGATTTTCTTTTGCGAAGTCTGTGCGAGAAGCCGGGCAAGGGTGACAAATCGTTTTTTCGAGGGAGACGGAATCTGCTTCATAATCAAAAACAATTATATACTTTTTTGAAAATCATGCTATAATAAGACCGAATAGCAAATGGAGTAAAAAATGCTGAATTGTATACGATGCAATCAAGAACTTTCTGACGCTTCAAATTTCTGCAACAACTGTGGTTTTCCGGTCGGCAATGTGCGCACGCTTCGTTCGTGCAGAGAATGCGGCGCAATGGTCAGCGCAGTCGACAAATTCTGCGCCCAATGCGGAAAGCCCATCGTTCAGGTTCAAGTAGCAAACGGCATAAATGTCCAAAGCCAAAGTGAAGTCTCAAGAGCAGAAAACGGCACGCTCCCCAAAATGATTCCCGTCAATGGCGGACAGTTCATGTATGGAAGTCTCACCTCAAACACTCCGGTTACGCTCAACTCTTTTCTGATTTCAGAAACACCCGTCACGCAGCGGCAATACGAAAAAATAATGGGCAGAAACCCTGCAAAACTCAAGGGTGAAAACAAGCCTGTTGAAATGGTCAACTGGTGCGAAGCAATCATCTACTGCAACACACTGAGTGTCATAAACAAGCTCACCCCCTGCTACAGCATCGGTGGTACGTTTGATTTAAGCAATTTTGAGGCGTCAAGCCCCGTTTGGAAACGAATCAATTGCAACTTTACTGCGAACGGTTTCCGGCTTCCCACAGAGGCTGAATGGGAATTCGCCGCACGAGGCGGAAAAAACAACGAGCCAACCATGTTCGCAGGCAGCGCGGACATTTCTCAAGTCGCATGGTATGGTGAGAACAGCAACATCACCTCACACGAAGTCGGGACAAAGGCAGCCAATTCTGTGGGATTGTTTGACATGTGTGGCAACGTCGCTGAATGGTGTTGGGATTATTACACACCCGACCTTCCCTATGGTCCGCAGACAAACCCACACGGCCCGTCAATCGGTGACATGCACGCAAAACGCGGCGGAGGCTGGCTTGATGATGCAGAACAATGCACCGTTTTCTACCGAAGCGGCAGCGTTCCCAGTGGAAAGAGCAGCAGCCTCGGATTCCGTGTGTGCCGAACAGAGCTCGGCGCAAAAATATAGGCAGCAACCATTTTATTTCATACAAAGCAGAGGAACAGACTATGACAATTACAGAAAACTATTCTCCAGACAGAAAAACCATCGAGCTCGTAGTTTCAGGGCGTCTTGATACCGGAACAGCACCGCAACTAGAAGAAAAACTCAAACAAGTCGCAACTGGCATTCAGCTCTTGTATTTAAACCTCAAAGAGGCTGAATATGTTTCGAGCGCAGGCTTGCGCGTCATTCTTTTGGCGCACAAAATCACCCTTCCAAGCGGCGGAAAGACAATATTGCGCTCTCCCTCGGCATTTTGCATGCAAGTGCTCGAAGCAACTGGCATGGACTCAATTCTGAACATCGAATAATTCGCAAGTACATCGCGCCTCAACGCTCAGAAACGCGGGGCTTTACTCAATTCGTTTGCGGAGCGTGAGAATGTTCTGTCCGTCTTTATACTTGTAGTCAACGCTGTCCATGAATTTTTTTGTCAAGAAGATGCCGAGACCGCCAATATCACGCTCTTCCGCACTGAGCGTGATGTCGGGGTCGTCTTTTGCAATAGGATTGAATTCCTTACCATTGTCCTTGAACACAATCGTGAGTACATTATCAACAAAAGACGCAGAAATCCACGCCTCACCCACCTCTGGATTATACGCATAGTGCGCGATGTTCACAAAAATCTCTTCAACCGCCAAGTCAATTTTATTGATGAGTGCAGGCGAGCACGAATCCGGCAGGCAAGCATGAATAAAATCATTCACGGCATCCATGTTTTTATCATCGGCGGAAATACGAAGCTCTTTTTCAGCAGAATCTTTCGGTTTCGTTTCTTTTAGAATCATCTCAAGCATCGTAATATCATCGAACTGGGGCGCTTCCCGTACGAAATCATCCAAATCATCGTGCACCATACTCAACACCTCTTTTGAACTCAAACCTTTCGTGTTTTGGAGAAGCGAAAGCAAGCGTTCTTCTCCATACAGCTCGTTTTTTGCATTTGTTGCCTCCGTGATACCATCGGTATACAAGAAAAAGCGATCTCCGGATGAAATCTGAATCTCATGGTCAGCATAGGTGACGCCGGGCATTGCCGCAAGCATGAGATTGGGCTTCGATTTGAGATATGAAACCTTTCCGCCTTTGTAGAGCACTGGTGACGTATGTCCCGCGTTCGCAAAATGGATTTTACCCGTCGAAATCTCAAGGAACGCCATCCAGCACGTCACAAAGAGCCCAGAATCATTTCCCTCACAGAGAATGTTGTTCACATGGGTAAAGACCTCGGCAGGTGTCGCGAACTGATATGCCGCATCTTTTAAAAGCGTTTTTGCGATAACCATGAACAGAGCCGCGGGAACGCCCTTTCCGCTTACATCACCAACAACGACCGCAAAATGGTCATCATCGGTCATATAAAAATCGTAGAAATCACCGCCAACTTCCTTTGCGGGCGTCATTGAAGCGAATAATTCGATTTCGGGATGATTTTCGTACGGGGGGAACACGCGCGGAAGCATTTCTGCTTGGATTTTCGTTGCAACGTTCAACTCAGCGCCAAGCCGCTCCTTTTCAGCAGTCGCCGTCGTTAAATCCGAGATGTAGCGGTTCATGTCCGCGCTCATTTTTTCGACCGCCTTTGCGAGCACACCCAACTCATCGCGATTTTTGATTCGTTTAAGGACGCCCGAAAGCTCGCCGTGATGCTCCGCAAAATGCGACGTTTCGTCGATGATGAACATGAGCGGGCGGACAACGCCAAATACGAGCGACAGCGCATACAAGCCGATGAACAAGAGCGTGAACGTAAGCGCCGCGATGATAAGCGAGCGCAGATAATTTGTTTTATATTCGGCGATTTCATGCATCGGTTTGACAACGCTCATGATTGCAATCGTCTTGCCCATAAAATCATGCACAGGAATTGAAGTCGTTACGTGACCGCCATCTTTTTTATATGAAAAATAGCTGTGCGAAACACCTTTCTCGATTAAAAGGCGCAGGTTCTCGATATAGTCAGGCGTTTTTTTCTCTAATGACTCAACGTGCCCGAGCGGAAACGGCTCATTGAAGACCTGGCTGTTCACCGTATCAAACACATAGATACGCGATTTGTAATCAGGAGAAACGACCGTGAGATAGACATAGGCGAGCTGCGCCGTCTCCGTGAGTTCGTTAAGACGCGCGTTCATAGAATCCCACGTGCCATCCTGCCCGTCCGTGAGCCATTTGAAAATTCGATCCGGGTCGATATACGAAATCGCCGTCTCCGCAAACTGACGGGTTACCGTTTCATACAGACCTTCCACCTGCTTTTTGAATTCTTTATAGCTGACAAAGCTGTTGATGACGCACATGACAATGCCGAAAAAAAGCGCGCCGACCAACAATTTTATTGAGAGCACCGAAATATGGATTCGCCGTTTCATACACCCATAATCCTCACGTAATCAGTATAAAACGAAATGCGTCGAAAAGCAAAAAGTATATTTTTTTTTAGATTTTTTCGCTTTTTTGCTGTAAAGACAGAAGTGTTTCTGCTTATAACGAAGCATGGCTATACAAAACAACATCATTCATTTTTTCCCGCAGGTTTTCTGCAGCGTCGCTCTGGCACTGTGCACGTGTTCATGCGCAGGACAGAATTCAAGCTCAGCACCAGAAAAAACATCTCAATCCGTGCGCGTGATGAGCTGGAATCTTCAAACCTTTTTCGATGCGGAATTTGACGGAAACGAATATTCCGAATACAAGACCGCAAAATACGGGTGGAGCGAAGAAAAATACGCTGCCCGTCTCGACCGGCTCGCTTCGGTCATCAAAGCGCTTGACGCAGACATCGTCGTCATGGAAGAACTTGAAAAAGAAGCGCAGCTGCAAGACATTGCAAACCGGCTTTCAGGCACATTTTATCTTTCAAAAACCTACCGATACGCCGCATTTGCAAAAGAGAACGGCTCATCGATTGGATGCGCCATCTTATCCCGCATTCCGATTGAGTCCGTCACCGTCCATTCAATCGACATTCACGCTTCCCAAACGCAGCCCGCACTGCGTCCTATCACGAGCGTTTTGCTTACAAAAGACGGCACGCCGCTTGTGCTCCTCATCAATCACTGGAAAAGCAAAAGCGGAGGCGCGGAGCGTAGTGAAATCTGGCGGCAGTGGCAAGAACGCGTGCTTGCCCGGCTCATGAAAAAAGCAAAAGGAAAAAACAGAGCCGTTATCGCGGCGGGGGATTTCAACAAAGATATTTCCGAATTTACCAAACGTATGAGTTCAGACGGAAGGACGAATATCATTTTGAAGGGAGAAGAAAATCTTGCCGTCTATTCCCCGTGGATTTCGGAAGACGGTGAATACAGTGAAAACGGAAGCTACTGGTACAAAAACGAATGGGAACGAATCGATCAATTCTTCGTGGCGGGAAGCGCAGAAATCACGGATTTTTGCGCCGAAAGCACAGGCGATTGGGCATACGAAGACGGACACCCACGGCGCTACCAGCTTTGGAATGGAAGTGGCTATTCAGACCACTTGCCCATTACGTGCACGCTGCGCTTCTAACGGCAGCCAATGTCTTCTTCCTCGCCCACATCCCATGCGTCAAAGAGATTGTCGGGCGTGGTTTCATCTTCGTCTTCATCGTCTGACTCGGGGGCGGGTTCTGCTGCAACGGGAACTTCGCTCGGCTCGGAGGTCTTTTCCGTTTCGGCGGGTGCTTCGCTCGGCTCGGGAGCATTTTCCGTCTCTAAGGACGCTTCGCTTACCTGCGACGGAATTTTGCCTTCTAATTCGGCTTCTTCGCCTTCGTCAAATTCGGGCGTGACATCTTTATCGCCGATTTCATTCCGCATTTGCGCGACGAGCGCCTCATTTGCCGCAACACGCGCGGCAATTTCGGGTGAAATCGATGGCACTGGCGTTGAATCAACCGTCGCAAGCGCGTTTTCTTCGTCCTCAGTGATACCATCGTGCGTAACAGCCGGCTCGGTTGCAAAAGAAGCCGGTTCCTCAGTGCGTTCAGCTTCCTCATCAGGAATCACCACATCAAACGGAAAGCCTTTTCGCAGCACCGCCTGCGTCAAAAAGAGTTTTATCGCCGCGTCAATGTCTGTTCCCAGTGTTTCAAAAATACCGCTCGCAGAATCGACGAGCGCATCATCTAAATCAATTTCATAGGTCTTTACCATAACGCAATCCTATCAGATTTTTTGATTTTTGTGCGGGCTCAGGCAAGAGTTGGCCGCATAAAACTTTTTACTTCTTCGCCAGTCAGCGGTTTGCTGAAGAAAAAGCCCTGAATATAATCACATTTGAATGATTTCAGTTTTTCGAACTGCCATTTCTGCTCGACGCCTTCGATGATGATTTTCATGCCCAAGCAGTGCACGAGATTTACGATATTCTCGATAAATGCAGCCTTTCCGTCCAAATAAAAATCAACCGTGGATTTATCGATTTTTACGGACTCGACCGGAAGGTAAGTGAGATAATTGAGTGATGAATAGCCCGTTCCAAAATCATCAAGCGCAATTTTAATGCCGATTTCATCGAACTGATTGAACAATTCCATCGCCTGCGTTTTGTTTCCGAGGAAAAGGCTTTCCGTGATTTCAATGCCGATGAGGTCAGCGGGAATTTCATATGTTGCCATGAGCTTTTTGAGGTACGGGATGTAGCTCTTGTCGCCGACTTGCCCGACCGAAAAATTGATGGAAACTTTATGGAGCTCAACGCCACAATTCCGCCATTCTGCCATCTGCCGAATGACCTTTTCCGTAACAATCCGCCCGATTTTTGCGATATGACCGTCTTTTTCGGCAATCGGAATGAAATTCGCCGGGGGAATTTTCTCATGATTCAAGCGGACAAGCGCCTCGTATCCGCGAATCTCACCAGTCGTTATGTTGATTTGCGGCTGATAGAGAACCGTAAAGCCCTCGTTTTGGCAGGCATCTTCCAAAATGAATCCGATTTCGGCGTTTTTCATGACCGCCGTCTTCATTGCATCGGTGAAGAGCACGTATTTATTGCGACCGAGCAACTTCGCCTCATTCATAGCAATGTCTGCATTGATGCAATAATCGTCAGCAGTGTATGTGTCGTTTGAATTGACGATGCCGATATTCGTTTCGATGAAGAACGTTTTGTCTTTGTATTCGATGGCATTCCCTAAGAGCTGGCGCAGGAAATAAATCTCTGGGTCACTCGAATCCATGTGCGCACCCTTGTAAATGAGCAGAAATTTATCGCCGTAATAGCGAGAGACTTCATAATTGCCGTCCTCAACAAGCTCCCGAAGTCGGGAAGCGAGCGTAAGAAGAATATAATCGCCGCATTCATGCGAATTAAAATCGTTGATTGACTTGAAGTCGTCGATGTCGACAAGCAAGACTGAGAATTTTATCTTCCGCGCCATGACTTCTTCAAGTTTTTTGATGATTGAATACCGATTGTACAAGCCAGTGTGCGTGTCGTGAATCGCAATTTTTCGGATTTGACGGCGGGAAACGTAAAGCGCGCACAAATTCTCCCCGATGACAATCAGAATCAACAGGAGCGAGGCAAGGATCTCAACGACCGGAATGAAAATCGATTTGTTTTTCTGCCAATACAGTGACGTGCGATTTATGTAACGAATGTCGTAATCTTCAAGCGTTTTTGTGCTCAACCCAAACTTTTTGAGCTGGTAATCGTCAAGCACTAACGTCGACTCAACAGTTACCAAGCCGGTCAAAGACGGCAAATCGATGTCACCCTCAAGGATCTCAGAAATGAAGAGACCGGCAACTCGAATCATCTCTCTGAAATCTTGCAGCTTTCCCCCGATGAATTGCCCGTCCAGAACCGTCTCAGGAGAGCCCGTGAAAATCGGGAGCTTTGCATGATTTGCGACAAAAAACGTATTGTCTCTGTCGAGATAGTGATTTCCCGAAGCATCTTCGCCAAATTCGAGCGCAAGCAGAATAACGCCTCGGTCAAGCAACTCAAGCCGCTTTCCGAAAATTTCGCGCGAACATTCAGATGTATTAAGCCCCCGGAAAATGTAGCCGGGAAATTGCTCCTCAAGGTCAAAAAATTCCTTTGCATACCGCTGACCTTTCGGCGAATTGTCGTAAATCGCGTAAATCGTGTTTGAATACGGATAAAGCCGAATCGCGACCTCAAGCGTATCTTGAATGAACGGCTCGATAACAACGCCCGTCACGTACGGATTTTTTGCCGCCCGTTTCGCAAAGGCAGTGTCATTTACCGAAATGAACACCATTGGGATTTTCTCGAAAAGCTCATGCTGATATTCCAACGCGAAATGCAGCGCCTCATCACCGTCAAGGATAATCGCATTGTAATGGGCATGATTTTGAATCTTGTATTTGAGCGAATTGTAAAACAAGGCGCGGTTTTCTTCGGTGTTGTATTCCATCATGTCCATAAATTGCGTGTCGAACATCACCTTTTGCTCATAGAAAACATGGCGGAATTCTGAAAGGTAAAACTCGGCATTTTTTTCGCTGCTGTTTGAAGAACTGATGAGCAATACGCGTTTGTCATTGTGGGCATCATACTGCACTTCATCTGTATTTTCATTCAACGCGCGATAGTAACTCTCAGCCAATTCTTTTACGCCGTGAACAATACCGACTACTGAAATACAAACAAAGATTATGTTGAAGAAAACGAGAATCTTTTTTAACCGAACCATACCGCCCAAGAAATTCCTTACATAAAAACTATAAGTCGGAATTCTGAATATTTCAAGGAAAGATAAGCGTTTTCACATAAAAAAATCCCGCCCAAAGTTAGAAGTACATCGTACTTCGACAATCTCTGAGCGGGATTTATAGTCCACAGATTTTCACAGATTAGCACCGATTACCTATTTCATATACGAAAATCGTTCGTTTATATATGTAAGCTTTCACAAACAATACATATAATCTGTGTATATCTGTGTTAATCTGTGGATAAACCTATGCGTTCAAGCGCTTTTCCAAATCGTCCAAGCACTCGCTGAGCTCTTTCGGCAAGTGTGAACCGAATTTTGGATAGTGGTTTTCGCGGATGTCTTTGACTTCCTTGAGCCAGCCTTCCTTGTCAACCTTTGTGATTTCGGGAAGGGTCTTTTTGTAGTACTCAGGCAATCCGTCTGTGTTGATTGCTCCGTCTTTCGGCATGAATCCGATTGGAGTATCGACATAGTTGTCTTTTCCGTCGCAGCGGTCGAAAATCCAAGCGAGAACGCGTGAGTTGTCGCCGTAGCCTGGCCACATGAATCCGCCTGGAAGATCTTTGTTGTTCTCGTCCTTGCGGAACCAGTTAACGTAGAAGATTTTTGGCAATTTGTCCTGATCTTTTGCAGCCTTACCAACATTGACCCAGTGCTGGAAGTAGTCGCCCATGTTGTATCCACAGAACGGCAAGATTGCGAACGGGTCGCGGCGGATTTTACCGACTTCGCTAGCGTTGATTGTTGAAGCAGCGGTGATTTCTGAACCAACGATTGAACCCAAGAACACGCCGTGATTCCAGTTGCGGCTCTGATGTACGAGCGGAACTGTTGACGGGCGGCGACCGCCGAAGAGGATTGCGCTGATAGGCACGCCTTTCGGGTCTTCCCACTCTGGAGCGATACACGGACACTGACTTGCAGGTGCTGTGAATCGTGCGTTCGGGTGAGCGAATTCCTCGCCTTTTGGTGATTTGTCTTTTGGAAGAGCGTCACGAGTGTTGCCTTTCCAGTCAACAAGCTTGCCCTTTGCAGGGTAGCCGATTCCTTCCCACCAAACATCTCCGTCTTCTGTGAGGGCACAGTTTGTGAAGATTGTGTTCTTTGAAGCTGAAACAAGAGCGTTCTTGTTGCTTTCTGCAGAAGTTCCCGGTGCAACACCGAAGAAACCTGCTTCCGGGTTGATAGCATAGAGGCGACCGTCTTCGCCGTATTTCATCCAAGCGATGTCATCACCGATTGTCTCGACCTTCCAGCCAGGGATTGTCGGGATAAGCATAGCGAGGTTTGTCTTACCACATGCTGACGGGAATGCACCAGTAACATATTTGACTTTGCCCTCTGGGTTTGTGAGCTTAAGGATGAGCATGTGCTCAGCAAGCCAGCCCTCTTCGTGAGCGATAACAGAAGCGATTCGGAGAGCGAAACATTTTTTGCCGAGAAGAGCGTTTCCGCCGTATCCTGAACCGTAAGACCAAACAAGGTGCTCTTCCGGGAACTGAGAGATGTATTTCTGCTCAACTGGAGCACAAGCCCACACGCCGTTGTCTTTTTCGCCGTTGTTGAGCGGTTTTCCGACTGAGTGGAGACATGGAACGAAGTCATCGCCCAAGTACTGCCACACTTTTTCGCCCGCGCGAGTCATGATGTCCATGTTGAGGACGACATACTCTGAGTCTGTAAGCTCGACACCGCACTTAGAGATTGGTGAGCCGAGAGGACCCATGCAGAATGGAATGACATACATTGTGCGTCCGTGCATACAGCCCTTGTAGAGGCCTTTCATTGTAGCCTTGAGCTCAACAGGGTCAATCCAGTTGTTTGTCGGGCCCGCATCTTCCTGTTTTTTAGAAGAAATGAACGTTCGTTTTTCAACACGAGCAACATCAGAAGGATCTGAACGGAAGAGGTAGCTGTGCGGTTTTTTAGCCAACGGAGTAGCCAAACCTGAGTCCACGCACTTTTTAACGAGAGCGTCGTACTCTGCGGCAGAACCATCACAAACGACAACATTGTCAGGTTCACACATTTTTACGCATTCTTCGACCCACGCTTTGATTTTTGCGTTGGGGATTTCTGCAACAGTTTTAATAGCCATGAAAATGCTCCTTAAAAATCAAATTTGCTTGAGATTATAGTGCTTTTTAAGATTCTAGGGAAGATAAAGACGCCCCAGTTTGCGCAGATTTTCTCGACCAATACCGCCGTGTCTGCTAAAATAAACGCATGAAGCGAATCTATTCAGTTTTTTTGCTGTTCTGTCTCCCGATTGCGAGCCTTTTTCCGCAGTTGTTCCGCGACTCGCTCGTTCCTGAGCCAAACCAGAGCGTCGTGCACGTCGGCTCGTATGACTGGGGCGCGTGCGTCGAAAAAATCGTCATCAATACGGGACGACCAATCGCTCCCGAGTCGGTCAAGGCAGAAGAGTTTGAAATCAGCCGCATTTTGTACCCAAAAGGAACAAACGTGGGCATGACAAAGGGCGAGCTCACCATTACAGGCGCGTTTGTCTCGACTGAGCAGGGCGAAAAAGCAGATTCAGCAGAGCCGTACATCACGATTCTCACCGACGTGTATCCCGAGGCAGAGAATTCAAATCCGTTCGTTTCTATTTCATTCAGCGGACGATTCTACAATTATTACGGCTATAAAATCACAAACTCACGCCTTTCCATCAGCATTTCGCATCTCAAAGGATTCGTAAACAAAGAAGCCGCGCGCTTTTCGACAGCAAAGTACACGTACACCGTTCCCGCAACCGATGAAGAAAAGAGCGACCCGCGCTATGAAGAACAGACCGTCACGCTCCCCTATGCCGTGTACATTCCGCAAAAAGCAAAAAAAGTGCCGCTCATTCTTTGGTTTCACGGCATGGGCGAAAGCGGCACGAACATCTATCAGGTGCTTTTTGGCACAAAGGCAAACGCACTCGCCGACGAGCGCATTCAGAGCCATTTTAAGAACGGAGCCGCCGTCCTCGCGCCACAATGTCCAACGGGCTGGCTTGAGACAACCGAAGAAAGCAAACTCGGCCCGCGCTACTGGGCGCCCGTAGACAGAGACGCGCCGGTCAACAAAGTAAAAAGGCCGCTGTCCGATTTTCTTAGCCGCGTGCTCGGCTTCGACGACACGCCAAAGCAAGAGCGCATTCCCTTTGCCGCCGTTTCGTACTACACCGAGCCAATCAAAAAACTCTTGTACACATTTTTGGCAGAGCATCCCGAAATCGACCGTGACCGAATCTACGTCGGCGGGTACTCGGCGGGTGGCTACATGACGATGAACATGCTCATTCAGTGCCCCGAACTCTTTGCGGCTGGCTTTCCGATTTGCGAATTCTATCTCGACAGCAAAATCACCGACAGCCAGATAAAATCCCTTGCCGAAAAGCCGCTCTGGTTCACGTACGCGCTCAATGACGAGAGCGTCAATCCCGAGAAGAATTCAATCGCCACCATCGCCCGCCTCAGAGACGCCGAGGCAAAAAATCTGCATGTGTCGGAATTCCGCAGTGTCGTCGACATGAGCGGGCAGTTTCTTTTAAAACGCGATGCCGACAAAGATGACGATGAGTACGGTCTTCCCTACGAATATGAAGGACACGCAAGCTGGATATACGTACTCAACGATGCCTGCAAAGACAAGGACGGAACGCTGTTTGACTGGCTGAGCCACCAAAAACGATAAAAAATGTTTGTTTCGTTTTACTATTTTAAAAACTGCGGTATAATAGCGAGGTGAGGTAGCTATGTTCAAAAAATTCGTTATTATCTGCGCTCTACTTTCCGTTTTTTCAGCAATCGCAGTCGCACAAATAAAGGATCAAACGCGCATCTACGATATCGATGACGAAAACTATATGTGGTATGAGTTCAAAATCCGCCAATTCAAAAAGCCGTTTAAATTTTTCGCATTCAAAACCGATGAGCAGCGCAATAACCGTACGGTTCAGCTTTTCAAAAGCCAGGGCTGGGGCATGGGCCCGCACGAGACAATCACTGAGTTCTACAACTTCAACGCAGGCGAAAAAACAAAATTGTGGGACGAAGAACTCAAGCCAGTCATGAAAAAAGAAGGCTACAAATACGCGTTCACCACCTACAAGTCAACAAACGAAGACAACACGACGGTGTACCTGTACACGTTCTACTACGACAAAGACCACGATGATTTGTACATGCTAAAGTCGTACAAATAGCGTTATTCTCCGAGCATCATTCTGTCGTTTAACTCGCCGACCGCGTTGAATTTGGCGAGCAAATCTTCGGGCTTGAGATTCTTTTTTTCTTCTCCGCGCACATCGTATACGATTCTGCCTTTCATCATCATGATGAGGCGGTTTCCGTAGCGAATTGCGTGGCGCATATTGTGCGTGACCATGAATGTGGTGAGACGATCCTGCTCAACGAATTTTTCGGTGAGTTCAAGCACCTTTGCCGCTGTTTTCGGGTCGAGCGCAGCAGTATGCTCATCAAGCAAAAGCAATTCCGGCTTTTTGAGCGTTGCCATGAGCAACGTGAGAGCCTGTCGCTGTCCGCCAGAGAGAAGTCCGACCTTGCTCGTAAGGCGAGATTCAAGCCCCAAGTCGAGCATAGCAAGTTTCTCGCGATAAATTGCCTTCTCTTCTTTTTTGATGCCCCATTTGAGTGTGCGCGTATTTCCGCGACGGAGAGCCATCGCAAGATTCTCTTCGATTTCCATATTGGCAGCGGTTCCCATCATCGGATCTTGAAACACGCGCCCCAAAAAAGCCGCGCGCTTGTATTCGGGCATTGCCGTAACGTCCAAGTCATTCAGTTTGATAGAGCCCGTGTCACACGAATGAACGCCTGCAATCAAATTGAGCAGCGTAGACTTTCCCGCGCCGTTTCCGCCGATAATCGTAACAAAATCGCCATCTTCAAGCGTGAGCGAAATATCGTGAAGCGCGCGTTTTTCAGTGATTGTTCCCGGGTTAAATGTCTTTGATACATGTGATATTTGCAGCATTTTATTTTCCTTCTTTTGCGACCGACACGGCGACTTTCTTTTTGAGCACTTTCTTTTTTGCGACAGGAATTGCAAGCGCGATAACGACGATGATTGCCGTAAGCAGTTTGAGGTCGCTCGATTTGAGACCAAGTTGCAAGACAATCGCGATAATCAATCGATAGACCACCGAACCAAGCAAGATTGAAAGCAGCGTGACATAGAATGCAAAGCGTTTGTTGAACCATGCGAAAATGCTCTCGCCCAAAATGATTGACGCCAAACCAATGACGATTGCACCTGTTCCCATGCCCACGTCTCCGTAGCCCTGCTGCTGCGCAACGAGTGCACCCGAAAGCGCGATAAGCCCGTTTGAAAGCATGAGCCCGAGCAACTTCATTTTGTCGGTGTCAACGCCCATTGCGCGCACCATTTTTTCGTTGTTGCCGGTCGCACGGATACAAGAGCCAAGCTCCGTTCCACAGAACCAGTAGAGCAGCACAATCAACACGATGCCGAAAATAACTCCAACGATGAACGAAGCAATATTCGGTGTGATGCCAAATCTATCCTGCATATTCGTCATGATAGTTTGTACGCCCAGGAGAGGTGTATTTGACTTACCCATGATGCGGATATTGATTGAATAGAGCGCAATCATCGAAAGAATTCCCGCCAAGATTTCGTGGATTTTGAGTTTCGTGTGCATGAGACCCGTAGCCAAGCCAGCGACAAGCCCCGTAAAAAACGCGATAAGAACGGCAAACAGCGGATTCATACCTTTTGTGACCAAAATAGCGCACGTTGAACCGCCAAGCGCAAACGAGCCGTCACACGTCATATCAGCAATGTTAAGAATTCGGAACGTGAGATACACGCCGAGCGTCATAATTCCCCAAAGCAAGCCCTGGGCAACCGCGCCCTGAGCCGCACCTAAGATGCTAAGAATATTCATACGTGAGAGTATAAGGAATTTACGCTCTATTTTCAATTCTTTCTTAATTCATTATAATGGCTACGAAATTTATTTTTATACAGAGGCTTTTTTATGTCAGAAGTTAGAGTTCGATACGCACCGTCACCCACAGGATTGCAGCACATCGGTGGCGTGCGCACGGCATTGTTCAATTATCTTTACGCTCGTTCTCAGGGCGGAAAATTCATTCTCCGATTGGAAGACACCGACCGCACGCGCTTTTCAGAAGCGTATGTAAAAAATCTGTACGACACGATGGCGTGGCTCGGCATTGACTGGGACGAAGGCGGCTCAAAGGGCGGCGAATACGGCCCGTATGTTCAGAGCGAGCGGTTTGAGCTTTACAAAAAATACGCGCAGGAACTCGTGGACAAAGGCGAAGCCTACTACTGTTTCTGCGATGCTGAACGCTTAGAGCGAATCAAAAAAATCCAGACCGAAAACAAAATGGCTCCGGGCTACGACCGAAACTGCCGCCACCTCACACCCGAGGAAATCAAGGCGAATCTCAACGCAGGAAAGCCTTATGTTATCCGACTCAAAGTGCCGCTCGAAGGCGAAACGACCTTCCACGACCATCTTCTTGGCGACATCACATGGAAAAACGAGGACATTTCTCCAGACCCCGTTTTGCTCAAATCCGACGGATTCCCCACCTATCACTTGGCAAACATCGTTGACGACCACTTGATGAAAGTTTCTCATGTTATGCGCGCTCAGGAATGGATTCCTTCAACGCCGCTCCATGTGCAGATGTACCGTGCGTTCGGCTGGGAGCACCCAGAATTCTGCCATCTTCCGATGGTCAACGGCTCGGACGGCAAAAAACTTTCTAAACGACACGGCTCAACTTCACTCAACGAATTCCGTGCGAGAGGCTATTTGCCGCAGGCAATCGTGAACTATGTCGCGCTTTTGGGCTGTTCTTACGAGGAAGGGCGCGATTTCTACACGCTCGGTGAACTTGCAGAGAGATTCAAACTTGAGCATTTGAACAAAGCACCTGCCGTTTTCGACTACAAAAAGCTCGAATTCTACAACGCGAACTACATTCGCCAGCTTTCAACCGAAGAACTCTACAAATGGACGCTTCCGTTCATCACGGGCACGGGCGACGCAACACTTGAAATCAATCCCGAAAACCCGCAGCCAAAACCGAATGTCGGTCCCGAATTCAGCGGTGTCGCACTCGGAGATGACGGCGAGCCGTACTGCGTGGATAAGAGCATGAATATGACCAGCAGCGATGTCAAAAAAACGCTCATGGGTCTCATGCCGCTCATTCAGGAACGCCTAAAGTTCCTCACCGAAGCCGCGGAGATGGTGCACTTTATGTTCACCGAACCAGCAGTTCCGCCCGTTGAGCAGCTTATCCCCAAAAAGCTCGACCAAGCCAAAACCAAAGAGGTGCTTGAAAATGCACGCGAATTCGTTGCAAAAGTGTTCGAACTTGACCATGAGGGCGCGGAAAATTTCGCAAAAGCAAAAGCCGAAGAATTGGGAATCAAACTCGGCGACTTTATGATGCCAGTCCGTATGGCTGTCACGGGAAGCCGCGTTTCTCCGCCGCTCATTGGCTCAATCGCCGTGCTTGGAAAAGAGCGTGCATTGGCTCGCCTTGAAAAAGCAATCGCAACGTTGTAGTAAAACAAAAAGGAGCGGGGTATGAAAAAAATGCAGACTAGCACTTGTTCGCTTTTCGGTGTTATCTTGGCACTTTTCTGCATCATCGGGTGTGCCTCGACATCGAAAGCGCCCCGCTCGCTACAGACAACCTCTTCAAAAATACAAAGCATCAAAACTGCTGAAGAGGTTGCCACAAATTACGGCATGGGCGTGCTTTGCGACACCCGAAAACCCGAAAACAAAACGACGACCATCTCACTGAGCGACTTCTACACGACAGAAATTTTTGTCGCCGCCGACGAGTCGCGAGACGAGGTTGTTGTCTTCACCACCCTAAAAGCCGGTGATGGCAAGAAAATAACCTTTTCGTATCTTTCGATAGCCGGAGAACGCTCATCAACCATTGAATACCACATCGATATTGGAAGATTCTATCTGCACAATGACGAGTCTTTGTGTGAGCTAGATGCGTCAGGCTACTATCTTGCAACCGACCTGTACGAGAGCTGGACGCAAGCATTGGGAAATATCCGTCAGCGACTTGAAAACGATTTCAATACGCTGTTCTCGATTACGTTTGCAGAACAGATAAACGAACAGCAACGGGCAGTAATTGCCAAAAAGAAAAAATGACAGAAACACAGGCAGCAAACGATACATTTCAGTCACACATCAGCTTGCTTCTCGCGATTTTTGACGAGAAGCAGCCGATTCAAAAAGACGGCACATTCTCCCTCGACGCGGTAAAGGAAACCTCGCTAGCAATGGCAGATTGTATCATTGCGAACAAAGAGGAACTTGCCGCGCTCAAAGCATGGATGGAAGGTCACGAATTTTGGACAAGCCCTGCAAGCACGCGCTTTCACGGGAATGTCAAAGGCGGGCTTGCCGCTCATTCACTTTTGGTGGCAGTTCAATCACTCCGCTTCGCCGTTCCGTTTGCTGAAAACTTCGCGCTTTCAAAACGGAGCGACAAATTCTCGTTCACCGCGGAAGATGTGTTCATTTCGGCATTTGCGCACGATTTCTGCAAAGCGGGCACCTATGCCACTGAAAGCCGAAAAACAAAAGACTTCAACGGCAACTGGAAATATGAGCCGTACTACAAAACAAAATCAGACTCACGAAACCTCGGTCACGGAAACGAGTCGGTGTTGCTCTTGCTTGAGTCAATGCCGAGTCTTCTCAAAAACCGTACGGTTATCGAGGCAATCAAATGCCACATGGGATTTTCTGATTTAAGCCCGATGGAAACCTACAACTACTCGAATCTTCTGCAAAATCCGCTCGTGCTTTTGATTCAGCTCGCTGACCAGAGCGCGGCTCAGTGGTGGGATTTATAAACGCAGCCAAAAACAAAAAAAAGCCCTTCCGTATGGAAAGGCTGAGTGGGACATCCTGGATTTGAACCGGGGACCAAAGGATTATGAGTCCTCTGCTCTAACCGCTGAGCTAATGTCCCGAACTTCAAAAATGAAGTGACGCTAGTATATCAGATTTCAATCGCTCAGGTCAACGAACTATTTTTCAAAAACCGTGTATTCATCGTCGATTTCGGCATTCTCACCGATGTCGTCAAAACGGCAGGCGGTGCCGCTCATGCACGAATCAGAAAGCGCTGCGTACTCGGGGAATTGCCCGCTGATTTTTTTGATTTCTGCGGCACAGATTCTTGAAAAAGCGTATGCTCCGTCGGGGCGAAGATGGCTGTTGTCGGCTTTTCCTTCGGGGAAATTCTCGTAAAGCCCCGCATCGAAATTCATGTAGAATCGGCGGGATTTTTCTTCGCCCTCTTTTGAAAGAAACGCCATTGTAAGCGCGTTCATGTCAATGCACGGAACATTTTCTTCCGCCGCCGTTTCGACAATCGCTTGGGGATAGTCGCCGTGAGAATTCACAAGCACACCGTTTTCAAACATGCGCCGCGCCATCGGCGTTAAGAGCACGGGAAGCACACCCTTAGAACGCAATTCACGCACAAAATACGAAAGATTCTTTCGGAATGCCCCGCCCTTTTCGGGCGAAGTGTAGCGCGTGGGGTCGGCGATTTTCTCGTCATTGTGCGCAAACTGAATCAAAGCAAAGTCGCCTTTTTTGGCTTCGGTCATGACGCGCGTAAATCTGCCTTCGTCAATAAATGACTTCGTGCTCCGCCCATTCCGCGCAAAATCAAGCCATTCAGTCGTGTCGGGGAAAAATCGCCGCAATTCCTGCACCCACCCCGTCTGCGGATAGGTAGAGAAATCGTTGTACTGCATGATTGAATCGCCAAGACATAAAACTCGCATGTTCGTCCTACTCCACCGTGACGCTCTTTGCCAAGTTTCGTGGTTTGTCGGGGTCGTTGCCTTTGAGGACAGAACAATAATACGCGAACAGCTGCGCAGGGATAATCGAAAGCATTGAGGCGAGCGCAGGAGCCGTTTCTGGAATCGTAATCACCGAGTCACAGCAATTGTTGAACGCACCCGTTTTGTCGAGCGTGATTGCCATAGTCACCGCTCCTCGGCTCTTCACTTCCACAATGTTTGAGGCAAGTTTTTCGTACAACTCAGGTTCGGTCGCAATCGCCACAACGAGCGTGTCTGAGTCAACGAGCGCAATCGGGCCGTGCTTTAACTCACCCGCCGCGAACGCCTCACAGTGCATATAGCTCACTTCTTTGAGCTTTAACGCGCTTTCAAGAGAAGAAGCAGAGTCGAACAAGCGACCGATGTAGAAGATTTTTGATTTATTGAACTGCTGGCTTGCGAATTTCTGGATTTCCGTCTGATTTTCGCAAATCTCCTGTGCTTTTTCGGGAATTGCGGCGATTTCAGAAAGAAGATTTTCGTATTCAGAAGATGAAATTGTACCGCGCTCTTTTCCGAGTTTGAGCGCAAGGAGATACAAGCACATAAGCTGTGTGGTGTACGCCTTTGTGGAAGCGACCGCGATTTCAGGCCCTGCCCAGGTGTAAATCACTTCATCGGCTTCGCGGCTTACGGTTGAGCCAACGCAGTTCGTGATTGCAATCACTTTTGCGCCCGCCTGTTTTGCCAAGCGGAGCGCGGCAAGTGTGTCAGCCGTTTCACCCGACTGAGAAATCACAATGAAGATGTCATTTTTGTTCAAGATTGGGTTTCGGTAGCGGAATTCTGAGGCAACATCAACGGCAACGGGAATACGCGCGAATTTCTCGAACGCATATTTTCCGACCACGCCCGCATGATACGCCGTGCCGCACGCGGTAATCACGATTCTGCCCGCCGTTTTCCAGTCCTCGCCGAATTCAATTTCGTCAAACTGAATGTCAACGGGCTTTTCGCCATTATACACCAAGCGCGGGCGGAGCGTGTCAGTGAAAGCCTTTGGCTGCTCGTGGATTTCTTTGAGCATAAAGTGCGCGTATCCGCCCTTTTCCGCGCTCGCCATATCCCACTCGACATGAGACGGCTCGCGAATCACTTTGTGTCCTTCCGAATCGAACAAATCAACATGGTCGTTGTAGAGGACGGCAATTTCATTCTGATTGAGATAGTACACATCGCGCGTGTATTCAAGAACGGCAGGAACATCGCTCGCAATGAAATTCTCGCCCTTGCCCAAGCCGACGATGAGCGGGCTTTCCTTTCGGGCGGCAATCACGCGGTCGGGGTACTTTGTGCAGACAACGCCGAGCGCATAGCTTCCTTCAAGCCTGTACAAGGTCTCCAAAACGGCTTTAAAAATCTCGCCTGTTTTTTCGTAGAAATAATTGAGCAAGTGCGCGATGACTTCGGTGTCAGTCTGGCTTTTGAACACCACGCCCTGGTCCTGAAGCCACGCCTTGAGCTTTGCGTAGTTTTCGATGATTCCGTTATGAACGACGGCGATTGTCCCCGAAACATTCGTGTGCGGGTGAGAATTCAAATCGCTCGGCTCGCCGTGAGTCGCCCAGCGCGTGTGTCCGATTCCGACTGAGCCTTTGATGACTTCGCCAGCGATTTTTTCTTCAAGGAATTTGAGTGCGCCCTTTGATTTTCGCACCAAGATTTCATCGGCATTTTCCGACAGAACGGCAATTCCCGCCGAGTCGTAGCCGCGATATTCAAGTTTTTTAAGACCATTGATAAGAACAGGTGTCGCCTGCTTTGAGCCGACATATCCAACGATTCCACACATAATTTCCCCTCACGCCGAGCCGTAAACGCCCGTGCTGATAAAAAGTATAACGCGAATTATAGCGATTTCTACAAAAAAAAGATACCCATGCACTGCTGCATGGGTACGCTCACTTTTTATGATGATCTCTGTTTTTTACCTACTAGACAATTGCGTCCAGTACCTTAACGACATCGACATCATAGAGATTCGGCTTTGACTCAAGTTCTTGAATCGCCGACTCTTTGTCTTGAATCTGCTTGTAGTTTCGGCGGCTGATGAGCGAGTTGTAGCTTTCTGCGACGTGGATAAGGCGCGCAATCTGCGGGATTTCGTCGCCCGCAAGCCCGTGATAACCGCTTCCGTCTGTGTTTTCGTGGTGATACTTTGCCGCTTCTTCAAAAATCTGCCAGTATTTCTTTGGAACAAAGCCAAGATACTGCTCATACTGATTGACGTGATCGCGAAGCTGTGCGCGCTGCTCGTCAGTAAGTGACTCAGCCTCAAGCAATTCCTCGGGAACGGCAAGGAAGCCCGCATCGTAGACCATTGCCGACGCAAAGTAAATCATTGATGAGTTTTGGTTTAAGCCAAGCTGCATTGCCAGTTTGTAGACAAGCTCGCTCACGTTCTTTGAATTGTTCTTTCGTTTGGTGACCGCGTCAATTTCACTGCCGAGTTTTTCGCAATCAATGACGAGCTGCTTAAGCTCAGCCTTTTCGTCTTCGGTCATTTCGGGAGCCGGAAGCGCGTCAACGCCCCACCGAGAGCTTCCCGCTGACTTTAAGCCCATGCCGTTCAAGTCAGTAACGCCGCCAAGCAAGAGCTGATTGTTCGTCTGCTGCATGCCCGCGATGAGCTTGAGCGTTGAGTCGAGCTGCTCAGAATGGAGAGCCGAAGCCCGTGCAGAAGCGCGCATTGCAAGGAACACGAGGAGAAAAACAATGATGAAGATAACAGCAGCACCGACTGCGATAGCGATTATCATTCGCTTGTTGTCGGCATGCTGTTCTTTTGAGCGGGCATCGGCACGCTGATCCATGGTATCAATCGTAGTCGTAAGCGTATCCGTAACGCCCTGAAGCAATTCTTTTTGATTTTCCTGCTGGGTGGCGGTAATTGTTTTGACCATTTCTTCATTGCTTGCAGAGAAATTCTCCATTAGTTCCTGCTGTTGGGCCTGCTGCTTTGCGGAAATATCCTGCATCAACTCGCGGTTTTTTGCGTCACGGGCAGCGTCTTTAATGTCTGACTGCATTGTCTGGATTTTTTTGACGTATTTTTGAATCTGCGGGTCGTCGTTGATTTTCGGATACGTTTGAAGATTCATGACAACATCGTCAAAGAGAGAAAAATCCCGTGTCTTCGTCATTTTGTCGAGCAACTTGGTATAAATCTGCGTTGCAAGAAGGTAGACATTGCCCGGAACTTCGTCTCTGCTTTCTGAAAGACGGAGCGCTGCATTTATCGTTTTGAACGCCTCTTCGTACTGCATGTTGGTGTACTGATCATCAGCACGCTCAAGGAAGCGCTTTGTTAAATCGGTTGACTGAGCAAAAACAAGTCCTGCTGCAAAAACGCAGAGAACGATGAACAGAAAACTTTTTTTATTTTGTAACATTGCCAACTCCAATTGCAAATGTAAATTTAGCCCTGTTTTCCATGCCCGCTTCTCTCATGAGAAGAAGGTCTTGTACTCCAAGCTCGATTCCGACCTTTGTTTTGTCATTAATCGCCATAGGGAACAGGATTGAGCCGCCGAATTCCATAGCGGCATTGATGTCCTCGTAGGCAAGATGACCAAAATCATAATCGTAGAAGAGCTTAAGCCGAGTCTCTCCGATATAGAAATTATCAAGTGCAAGTCCGACAACGGGCGAGACAAACGTTTCTGCTGAATTTGTCTGGTCGCGCACCTTTGATGCAAGCATATTAGCAGAAATACCAAATCGTAAAAAGAGCGATTTTGCAAAATCTGCGAACGCAATCTCCGGAACAAGCTTTCCCGTCATGAAGAATTCCTGCTCGCCGTCGCCCATCGTAAGAATGAGCGCGTCAGCAAACACCTCGCCGCCAAAAATGAAACGCTCAGACGGATAGAACAAATCGCCGCCGACCGCAAGACCGTATTTGAGGCTCGAATAGCTCGGGTCAGCAATCATCTGGTACATAAAATCGGCGAGTCCGAGGCGCACCGTCCACACAATCGGAGAGAACGATGCCTGCTGTTCGTTGATGTAGACTTCCTGACCGGAAGCGGTGTTGACAATCTGATAGTTTCCGCGACTTGCAAGCTTTGCCTTTGACTTTGCATTGAGCGCCGCGATTCGCTCTTGCTCAAGACGCTTGCGGTTTTCGGCAGCCTGCTCAGCCGCCTGCTGATTTAAAATCGCTTTGTCGATGTAGGAATACAACTCAACTGCGTCAAAATTCTCGATATTGTTGTCGATGACCGCAAGTGACGTTTGGCGCGCGACTTCAAGATTGTCAGAAATGATGAGCTGGCGTGTTTTTTTGAGTGTGTACGCCTCAATCATGGGGTACGATGAAGATTCACGGTTTTCTTTGAGGATGGAAGAGATGGTATCCGCATTCTTCGCAGCGACAGCCATATCGATTTTTTTATAGACCTCGCTCAAATCAGCGTTCTGCGCAAAGGCAAAAAAACTGCACGAAAGCAAGAGCGTTATTGCCAATAGCAAAGGATTTTTTTTATTTGCAAACACCGTCAAACCTCTCAAAATAGCACCCTTATTCTAGCAAACTAAAGTTGATTCCGCAACTCGAGTTTTGCAAATTATCAATCATCAGCCTCCTTTTTTTCGCAAAAAAAGCTGATTATATGGATATGAATTGACATTTTAGAGAATTAAAAATTCCCTTAAATGCCCGCTATTTACCAACACAGAAGTGTGAAAAAATAGAGTCGAGGACATCTTCGGGAGTAACATCGCCCGTAACCTCGCCGAGCGCGTCCAAGCAATCCTCCAAATCCTGCACAACGGCATCAAGCGCATAGTCCTCGGTGAGCGAAAGCGCGTGACGCACACAGTCCAATGCCTTTTCAACCGACACTTTCTGCCGCTCAGAGCCAAGTGCCGTTCCACCGTCAGTCGTAGCCGATGACCGAGAGAGCGCTTGCTTTATCGCCTCGCTCAAATCACCGAGCCCGCTGCCTTTTTTCGCGGCAATTTCCACCTGTCGAATTGAGTCGTATTCCTCATGCGCGGGGAGCGCACCGTCCAGTTTGTCCGCCTTGTTCCACACGAGGATAATCGGAAGCGAAGACGGAACCGCACTGATAAAAGCCTTGTCCTCGTCGGTCAGACCGACCGTTGCGTCAACGAGATAGAGAATCAAATCGGCGTCTTCGCTCAAATCCTTCGTGCGCTCCACGCCAATCGCCTCAATCACGTCGTCAGTCTCACGAAGTCCCGCCGTGTCAAAAAGCCGCGCAGGAATTCCCGAAAAATCAATCCAGCTTTCAATAAAATCGCGCGTCGTGCCCGCAATGTCGCTCACAATCGCGCGGTCTTCTTTGAGCAACGCATTAAAGAGAGAAGACTTGCCCGCATTCGTGCGCCCGCAGAGCACCACCCGCGCCCCGTCCTGATAGATTTTTTCGCTCTTCCATGAATCCGCAAGCTGGCAAAGCGTGCGCTCAGCGGATTTCAGTTCAGAAGCGTCAAACGAATCGGCAATCGTCTCTTCATCTTCGGGATATTCAATTTCGACCTCAATCGCGGCAAGCGTGTCGACAATCTGTTTTTTTACGCCGTCAATCGTCTCGTAGAGATTTCCCGCGAGTCGCCCCGCTGCACGAGACTGACTCGCATCCGTCTTAGAATCGATGATTTCGCGCACCGCCTCAGCCTTCGTCAAATCCGCCTTGCCGTTTATGTACGCGCGGAACGTAAATTCCCCCTTCTCCGCCGCACGGAAGCCGTTTTGCAACAGAAGATTGTACACCGTCTGCACGACATGCACACCGCCGTGGCACGAAATCTCGACCATATCCTCGCCCGTAAACGACTTCGGCGCACGAAACACCGAAACGAGCACTTCATCGATTTTCCGTTTTCCGTTTTCCGTTTCCAAAATCCAACCGTAGACAATTGTATTTCCTTCCGCTTCAAGGAGGGCTTTCGGTCGGGAGAAGATTTTTGAAAAAAGCTCAATGCAGTTTTTGCCCGAGCAGCGCACGATTCCAAGCGCAGCGGGGGCTAATGCCGTCGCAATTGCCGCAATCGGCTCTTCGGGCGTGTATTTTAAATTCGTCATACGTATTCCAAACGGGTCGCTTTCTATTCCCCACCTTAACTCCTAACTTCTAATTGCTAACTCCTAACTCTCACTGTACGCCTGCCAGAGTTTTTTGATGTCGCTCAGTTTCGGGAACGAGCCTGCTGACTCCGCATGGCGCTCTTCCTGCTCACGAATCGAATCCCAGACGCTCGTGTCGCTCGGCACCTGTGTCGTGCGCGTCTGACCGTCGTCCATCAGCAGCAAATCAAGCTTAGAGCCGCCTGAGAGCGCGGGCTTGCGGTATTTTGCGTCCGCCTCATATGAAGGACCGGCATATTTTGTGTCTCCCACGTCCGGGGAAATGTCGTCGTAGCGGCACATGCCGTTCCAGTACATGTAGCCCCGGTTCACGCTGTCACGCACGCCGTAAATCTGCTGAGTCACGTAATTTTTATTGTAGAACGCGCGGTCGTAGCTCACGTTGAGGTAGAACGCCTGCACCCACGGGCGGATAATCAGTTTGTTTCGCCCAATGACCGTATTGCGGTACGTGCCATAGTAGTACACGCGGTACGGACGCTCGCTCGTCGGCGCATAGTTCAAGAACGACTGCTCAAAGTGGCTCGGATAGAACATCGGGCACACCACGTCGACATACTCTGCGAGCAATTCAACGTCCTGACCCGTGCGTGTGCCAGAGCGATACCAGCCGTTCGCGCCGTAGATGTCGATGCCAATCGGCGCATCGATGTTCGCGCGCGCATAACGCAAGAATGAAACGAGCGCGCTTTCCTTGTCCATGCCCTCGCTCTTCCAGCGGAACTGAGCGTTTGACATATTCTTTCCGTCGGTCGGGAATCGGATATAATCGAACTGAATCTCATCAAATCCGCGCGCAATCAATTCCTGCGCGATGTGCACGTTGTATTCCCACACTTCCGGCGAGTACGGATCGACCCAGCTCTCGTCGTAATAGAGCGTTTTTGTCGCCCCCGTCTCGTTTCCGTCCTCGTCCTTCACTTTTTCATAGCCAGAGATGCCGACCCACGGACGGTTGAGCGTTCTATCCCACACGGCGTACTGCTTTTTATCATAGCCCGCGAGATTTTTGTCTTTAAATGTAACGATTCGCGCCACGAGATAAATTCCCTGCTCTTTCATCATCGGAACGAAGGTGTCGATGTCGATTCGGTAGCGCGAGATGTAGCCCTTCTCCTTGATGAGCGGGTCATTCGGCTCAAAACGGATGCCGCCGTAATCGTCCTTCATGTCGATGACCATCGCGTCGAGGTTATTGTCTTTGATAATCTTTTTGTACTGCTCGATGCCCGATTTTGTCATGACTTTGTGCGCCTGCACGTAAATTGCCTTTCGGTCGAGCGCCTTGTCAGCGAACTTATTGTTAACATCATCTGGATAGAGAAGCCACAGTTCGTTCAGCGTGAGACCAGGATTTTTCTCGTCAGTCGCATTCGGAATCCATGCAGAATAGAGCGTGTCGTTTTTAGCAAGGAGCGAGAACGAGTCCTTCCATTTGTTGTACTCGGGCGGCACGAAATCAGTCGTCTTTGTCGCTGGATTGTACGCCGCGATCTCACCCGGGCGCGTGTACAGGAGCTTCGTTCCATCCCAGAACAGACCGTCAATCGTATCAAGCGGCTCCGCACCCGCATACAAAAGCTCGCCCCTGCCCTTGTTCCAGTCGAAGCGGTAAATGCGCGGAAGATAGCTCTGCGAGACAAACACCTCTGTCAACGGGAAGCCGTTTTCGTCTGAGAACACGACCGGCAAAATGTCGGCGATTTCGTCGGGATACGACTGCGTTTTCATGTTCTCAAAGCCGCCGTTGCAATCTTTCCAGGTGATTTTTTTTGCGTTCGGCATACAGTACGAGAACCCAAAAATCGTATGCGCCATAAAGACGACCAAATCATTTTTCGGAGGAACGGCAGGAGTCACGCTGCCATCGGCATTTTTCACCGCATTTTTGCCCGTTCCCTCGCGGCGCATGTCACAGACCGCGACCGCCTTGATGCCAGAAGTCGAAGAAGATGTCGAACCGAGCGATTTCCATGACTTTCCGCCGTCATAGGTGATATACACATCATCTTTCGTCGCCGTAACGAGGAGATTTTCATTCGTCGGGTGAACCGCCAAATCCTTGAGCTGCGCGCACTGCTTCAAAAACGTCGTGTTTTTTCCGTCATATTCTTTAATCGTGAGGAACGGAAGCCCCTCATTTCTCATTTCGAACGTGTTCAAGTCCGTCGAAGCGACAATTCCCTGCGTCGTGAGCAAGTACCAATACGTCGTGCCCGAGGGGTCAGCCGTACGGACAATTTTGGACACTTTCCCCCCCTGCCAGAGCGGAATCGCCGTGCCTTTCGCGTTAATTTTGTACAAGCCCGTCTCACTGCCCGCAAGCATAAAGCCCGTTTTCGAGGAATCAGCCGCCTCGACCGATGAGTCAGGAAGTTTATAGATTGAATTATCCTCAGTTTGAGCCGGAAGAAGACAAGATGTAAGAGAAAATAAAAAACAAATTGAAAGTAAGATGCGCATATCTAAACTATCGGAAAAATAAAATTGTAACTTGACACTCGTTTAATTAGTTTTTAGCATATAAGAGATAATTTTTTAGGAGACTCCGTTCATAATGAGCTCGAAAAAATCTAAAAAACTACAGGAAAACACCGCCACAAAGCAATTTGCGCTCAGCAAAAAAATCATCATCGTGGCAGTGATTGTCGCGCTCATCGCAAGCGTTTCCATCGTCACTTGCGCAACCCGCACCACCCGTACCATCGCATTTTATGGCATCAGCGAAAGCCAAATCAGCGGACTCAAGACCATCATCACCGAAATCTGCGAAAAAGAACATCTCTCATTTGAATACGTTGTGCTCGACTCCGAAAAACGGCTCGAAAATCAAATCCCGCTCTCACGAAAACCGCAAATTCTGTTCACCACGGCAGGCTACCCGCTTGAAAGCGCACTCGACATCGCATCAAAAAAAGGCGGCGTAGAACCAGAACTCACCGCAGGCATGACGTCCTCGGTTCGTTCGGCAGTGCGCTATCTCGACCTCTCGCAAAAAATCATCGCGCTTCCGATTGTCACAAGCCACTATGAAGTCGACATCGAGACCGCCGCATTCCGCAATTCGGGCATGCGCGCAATCAACACATGGAAAGATGTCGAAGATTTTCTCAAAATCCAAAAACGCCGCGTAGAGTACCCCATCGTGTTTGCCGGCAGCGACAGCGACACCTTCCTCGACATGATTGGCGCGTTCTGTGAGTCCATCGAGGGCGCAGACGCATACGAACAGGCAGTCGACATCCTCAGCGAGGGCGCAAAACACTTCGACGCAATCAAGCTCGCAAAAGAACTCTGCGACAATCCAGACTCGCCGCTCATCACAACCGTCCGCATGCTCTCATCATGGTACAAAAACGGCTTTATCCACCCCGGCACGTTCTCATTCAAGAACGCAGACGTCGAGGCATTCGCGCAGAGCAAGCTGTCAAGCGTTCTTTTTATGCCGCTCGAGCAGCACCGCGTCTTCAACCAAGAAGCAATCTCTCGATTCACGTCGATTTATTTCCCCTCATCGCGCACCGCAAGTTCCCGCGTTTTCACCGGAAAAATGATTTATGCCATTCCGATGATAAAATCAAAAGATGCCGAAACACTGGTCTCACACCTCGTTCAAAAAGAGTATCAGGAAGACCTCAGCCGTGCCTCTGGACTCGCGCCCGTGCTCGCACAGTGCCGCACCCCCGACAAACAGGCAGATGACGCGCGCTATTGGATAGCCGCCACCACCGCCCCCCTCGCCGGCTTGAGCAGCGAAGTCTACCTCTCAAAAGAGCAAAAAACCAAACTGAGCGCCGAAATCGCTGCAAAAATCCGCTACGGAAACTAACGCACACTCCGCACCACCCATGCATCACAACAATCGGACTTTTTTTCTCTGCGCCTACTTCTCATAAGGCCCATTATGTGAACAAGACGAGCACCACAAACAACGCAATTCTCTCGGAAATCGACCTCGTCAAGACATACACCGACGGAACAAGCGATTCTGCCATAACGGCAGCTAGTGCGGGCGCGACGCTCTGGGTAAAAGAGGAAGACAGCCTCGTCGCATTCGACGCAAGCACGGCGAGCGCGGGCACCTATGCGCTCACCGTGAAGCTTGTCTCGGGAACGAATACCTTCACCGCGGACGAGACGCTTTCGCTTGAACTAAAAGATGACAAAATCTCAAGTTGGACGGCAGAACTCAAAGACACTGTTTCATACACAGAAGGAAATCCGGCTACTGCAGACGATGTCATCGTAAAAGCATACTATGAAAGCGCACCGGAAACGGCAGTAACCCTCACCGCAGGTACGGACTACACAGTGTCTCCAACAGCCGCACTCGCAACGACAGACACCGCGCTCACCGTAACGCTCGCAGATACGCTCAAACTGGGGACGGGCGTGGATTCGAGCAAGACTGTGGCGATTACGCTTGAGACGGAGCTGTATTGGGTTACAAACGGCGGCAGCTCACGTCCCTCAATCACACTTGATGAGACAGAGGACTCCTCAACGAAAGGAAGCTATGTCGTTTCTGGATTCAACCAAAAAAATGATGTACTCGTATTCAATCAGAACATCACTGATGAGAGTGTCACATCAGCCACATTGAGTGCAAAGGTCACGTGGAAATCAACTTCTGGTCATATCGGTCTCGGACTTCTTAACCTGACAGATTATCTGTACACAGATACCTCCGTCCCTGTTTCTACAAGTTCGCCGTATACGGGCATTTTTGCGACCGCTCAGGGCGTAAAAGGTTGGGGTAGCACAGCTCTATTCAAAGAGGGGACAGCTTCAAAAAATGCAACAACGGATTCCGCCTATACAATTACTATCGAATATACTAAAACAGACGATGGATTTACTTTGACATTCACGTCTGACGGAACAAACGGAACGACAGCAAGTTTTACTCAGAGCAACTTCACGTTCCCCTCTGGAAAACCAGTTTATTTCGCAATCGGTGCTTCACCAACAGGTGGGGCAAATCCGAAAGCCGACAACCTTGTTTACAGTGACATCAAAATCACCGTCACTGGCGACGGAATCACCAACAGCGGCAAGGAACTCACGGCAACATCGGTCGCGGAAAGCTTGATTACCGATACCCGTGCGACATTCACCGCCTCACTAACCGCACTCACCGCAGACATCGCGGCAGCAGATGGCGAGTACAGCGGACAAGAGGCGACACTCGCGCTCACAACGGATATGCTCTCATCCGTAACGCTCACCGCAAGTGACAGCTCGACACCATCAGGCACATGGGCTTGGGCAGCCGACAGCATCAGTATCAGTGCAGAGGACTGGACGACCGCTGACGGAACTACGACCGTGACAAAAACTGCGAGCGCAACCTACACGCCGACAGACACAACGGCATACAAGGCACTTACGCAAACATTCACGTTCACAATCACGGATAATCGTGAGACAGCGACTGTAACAATAACTCCTTTCTCAAACGCAACTGTCACTGTCGCGGGAACAACTACGGCACGCGAAAATGTCGGACAGACGACAACCACTTCTGATACGACAAACTATGCGCCCGTGTATTCTTCGGACAACGAGAGCGTTGCAACAGTGGATTCAAGTACAGGCGCGGTCACCATAGCAGGACCAGGCTATGCGACAATCACAGCATGCGCAGGAAGTGTCACATCGGTCAACACGAGCTATAAGCTTGTGGTCGCCCCGCTTGTAAAAGAGAGCTACACGTGGACGGCAAGTGATTACAAGACATATCACGGTGGTGCGCTTGAAGGCACTGCTGCAACAATCAATGGATTGTACGTGGACGCGATAAGCGGTAAGTTCACCGAGAATGGAAACGGTTATATTCATGTCAACACAGGCACAAAAATCTACGTGCCCGTTGATGAGACGCACCCAAGCTACAACACGATTACGCTGAACCTATATGATACAAGCATGACGTTCACCGCGGGAACAGACAATGCCACCCTCACAATGGACGAGACGAACAAAAAATACGTCATATCTGTCGGCGACTACGCAGGTAAACTCTCTGAACTCGATGATGGTGTGACGTATCTGCTGCTCACCGCAACAGGAACAGGTAATTCTACTTACCTTGCCTCAAATGCGATTACTCGCACATGGAGCGATGGAAGCACTACGACGTATAAATTCATTCCAAATTATGTAACAGAGGATACTACTGTAACTGCGGGTGATACTTTCTCTGACATTACAGGAAAAAAATCTTTTACTTTCAAAAACAACTCATTAGTTAGACGACTTCGTTCGAATGCGACATCTTGGAAGCTAAAAAGTGGTAACCAAATGACTGTTACAGCTGCAACTGAAACAACTTCTGCATCGGTTGTTATAAAAAATTCAACTTCTATTTCGCTTACGGGAAATGGACTTGCCTTTACCGATTTGAATGGACCGTTCACAGTGAAAATAGTTGCAGAAAAACCTTCTAGCTCACGTATGCTTGCTTTCCACAATTCTGTAGCTCATACATTACAAGCTGATACTCTTCCATTTGCAGATGTGTATGATCAAGAAACTGCAAATGGTGTTTCTATCGAGGCATTGCCTGCCGAAGGAACATGGACTGTAAATTCAAGCAGCGGAACGCAAGATATAACTAAAATCAACAAAGCTTCAGTTTGTAAGGTGTTCACATATACTTATACTGGAACCGAAACCAATATTGAACTTGATATTCTTGCTTCAAACGATACGGATATTTACTTAATTGAATTAACTACTAAATAGTTCGTGTCTTACTCCCACCGTGCGGAGCATTGCACGGTATACGTGGCGGGGCAACAAAAGTAGCTGCCCCGTCACAACCGATTTCTGTGTAGGGAAAGGAAATGGAAGTCATTGATTTGTACGTATATGATGACTATACCAATGCAATCGGAAATACTGAGCTGCACCTGTATCAAGTAAAATTTATTAACGCAATGAACAATACGGTGACGATTTCTCCAAATCCGCTTTGTTCTCACACGGACGTAACGCCAAGCAAAACAACATTTCCGTATAGCAGGGCATACGATGAAGATGCTATGGCTGTGTTATGCGCGAAGCAAAAGCGTGTTGATAGGCATTGTATATGCGCTGACTGCGTAAAACATTTTTACAAGTCGGATAATTAAGTAAAAGCACAAGACAAAGACTTGACTAGGTGGGGATTGCCCCACGGTTTTGGTTTTTATGACTCGTAAGTCCATCCTATGGTGTCAAAACAGGATGGGCTTTTTCATTTACTCTTTTTACTTCGTTGATTCTGCGAAGGTACTCAAGCAATGCGCGAACTTGACTGACAAAACCGCTGGGTAATTTGTATCCAATGTAATCGCACAAAGCCCGTCTTTTGAAAGTTCTCAATTTTCCGTTTTCAATTCCTCTTTGAGTGCGAGCACTTCTTCGAGGGGAAGAGAGACAGCTTGAGAAATTTGTTCTGTAGTGAGTATATTCATTTTGAGCAGATTTCTCGCGTTCTCGCGGGCGGCTTGCTGTATGCCCCGCCCAATACCTTTCGCGACGCCCCGCCGCTCTGCGGCGAGCAGTCCGCTCGTGTAGTCGCGCTTCTTTCCTTCAATCTGCCCCTGGATTATCCAACGCCACTCGTCCATGTTTATTTTGGTCAACGTGTTCTCAGCCGCCATAATGCCCTCCTCAGTCTGTGCAAGATTCGAGATAAAATCCTGCTTTGTCGGATTGTCCGCTTCCTCCAAGAATTTACACCATTTTATCACCGCTGGCAAGTTTTCGGTGTCCGTGATTTCTTCTGTTTTAGGGATTTTCGGAAGCTCCATGAAAATGACATTCAAGCGTTCGGTCAGTTTCGCGCCATCAGTTTTGTCGCACATGATGTAATGATGGATTGGCTCATCGTTCGTCTTGTCGAACCTAAAATTGAGCACCGAAATCTGATACACCTGCGGAATCTTGTCCCAGTCGTCGCCCACATCAATAACCGAGCTGAGAAGCCGGGCGGCGTAATACTCGGCTCGCTTCCCGTACGCGTAGCCCTCATCCCAAGACTGCATCTCAACCTGCGCTTTCTCGCCGTCTGCAAACGTGCAGTTGATGTCATAATCGATTCCTCGTTGCATGTCGTAATGCTTGGGGATTTC
>JAFUTH010000009.1 GCA_017484285.1 Treponema sp.
GAGGAGCCGGGCGGCGTAATACTCGGCTCGCTTCCCGTACGCGTAGCCCTCGTCCCAAGACTGCATCTCGACCTGAGCCTTCTCGCCGTCGGCGAATGTGCAGTTAATGTCGTAATCGATTCCCCGCTGAGCGTCATACACCTTCGGAATCTCTGTATTCACCACGGTTGCGGATTTTACCTCGCGCCCGATTGCCGCGCTCAGGAACGAGCGTAGTGCCTTGCGCGAGTCCTCGGTGTCCTGCGTGAAGATTGCCTTGAAGTTCGGGTCTAAGCGCGGGTTCAGGATTCTGGTCGGTTTGTGTGCCATAAAGATTACCTCTCTGCTGTGATTTTTCCTGCGGGCACAAGCCATGCTTCCCACACCACGCATCTCTTTTGCCCACGCTTATTTATTTGCAAAAACACTCACGGCTTTTACAGCGAGAGGAGGATAATTTTTTGTTATATTTAAGGTTTTCCTTTTCGTGCCCGAGCGTGCGCTTCGCTCTCTCTAAAGCGTACGAAGTGTTCTTCTCTTAAAAAAACAAAAAGGGCGGCACCGCTTGCTACAGTGCCGCCCGACTTCCGCATAGCCTGAAGGACTGGCAATCTGCGGAAGGTTTTTGAAATGTCAGATGAATGTTGGATTTTCTGTCTTTGTACAGGGAAACTGTCTTTTTGTTGATTTACGCGATAATACAAGAAACATCTCACAGCGAGAACGTGTCAGAAAGTCCGCGGTTGAAGCCCTACGGGACGCTACGCTCTTCAAAGCGGACTTTTGCCACAACCTCGCTTCCGATGTTTCTTGCTTTTTCGGTCATCAAAAAGGCAGTTCCGTTTCTGTATAAAGTCGTTACTACAACATTCGCTGTCATTCCCAAAACGTGTGTAGAATTGGGAATGACGAGTGTGTCGGTGTTACACCGACACGATGGGTGATTTACTCACATGTAATGCTGAAAAGAGATGATCCGTTCATCGGAATTGTATATGTTCCTGCTGGAACAGAATCAAATTCTTTTGTAACTTTGTCGTTACCGAGATTTCCTTCTGCAAGAATCTCTGTTCCATCAGCTGCATAGATAGCGATGAATCGTTTTGCATCTGCGCCACCAGCTCCTGAGTAAACAATCGTTACTTTTGAATCTGTATCGAGCGTGAATGTCAGCCATTTTCCACCACTGGTTTCAGTCCATGTTGGAGCATCTGCAACTGTTTTTCCTGAAGAAGCCTGTGCCTGAAGGTGGTCTGTGTTCCACTTCCATCGACCGGTAGCTGTGAGACTTGCTCCTGTGCCTGATGTGACGGGAACTGCAAGGTCTGTAACCGCATCAGCAGCGGCATCGCTCGTCGGGAAACCTTCTGGCTGAGTTGAGAAATCCCATGTAGCTGTTGCGCCTGAAGAAGCCTCTGTCTTTTCGCTCTTTACATAGAATGTGTTCCATTCTGCGACGAGGTGTGCTTTAACAGGTGCGGTAACGGTCTTATCGGTTGTAACAGAGAAGAGTTCTGTGCTTTCTGAGCCACTCGTTCCGAGATCCGTATAAACTACAGAGATTGCTGTTCCATCGTATGCAATTTTTGCAGAGTAGATGTTTGTCGCTTTCAATGTTCCCAATGACTGCGTACCAGCTTCAGCAGTGAGTAAACCTCCCCAGGCTGTCAATTGTGAAGTTGTTGAGAGATATAACGGGTCAGCTGCCGAGTCGTACGCCTCAACGAGACAGTCTGCTCCGTCTTCCGCAACTTTGAATGTGTACGTGATTGACTCGTTTGCAGCGAGTTCTACAACATCTGTACCCTGATTTGCTGCATCCCACCATGCTGTTCCAACGAGCGTTGCTGTGTTGCTGTCAACGAAGGCTGAGAGCCCGTTATCACTTGCCGCACTCACCGTGAGTGAGAGCTTTGTCGCAGCTGTTTTTCCGCCGTAGGTAACGGTGATTTCGTATGTTCCTGCCGCCAAGTTGACAGCTTCGCCGACTTTGAGCACGGTGTTTGCGCTGTCGCTTGCGGTGTATGTAGCATCGCTTGTGACATCTTTGCCAGCAGCACCCGGCTCGCTGAATGTGCCGACCGTAGCATTGTCGTAGTATGCGTAGACTTTTACTGTGCCCAATGCGAAATTATCGCCTACGGTAAGCGCAGTTGGAGCGCCACCCGCAACGATTTCTTTGAGAACTGGATCGTCATCCCCGCCGTCGTCAGAGCATGACAGGAACAATCCGCCGAACAAGAGTGCGCCTGCTGAGAGCAGGGCTGTCAGTTTTGAAAATCTTTTCATTTTCTCCTCCAAAATTTTTGAAAATGTAGGTTTGTTCTTACTGTATCATACGGGGGGGGGTACATAACCGACATATAATTGGATTATTCTGCGAATTCAAAGAAAAATGTAAAAAATCTTAAATTTTCTCGCTTTTCTCTCAAAGACGGTATATACTGACTCTATGACACCAGCAGACATTGAACTGTTCGGGCGCAAGACGTTTTTTATTGCGCCTGACACATCGCTCATTCCAAAGAACTATCTCGAAGAATTTATGGCACGTGGGTATCAGACCTACATAATCAACGATGACTACACGTGCTCGATTCAGTCTAAGGTCAGGGAAATTACGCGGCTGTATCCTGAGTCAATCCTTTATTTCAACATAGATGCCACCATCGACGGCATTGAATGGAAGTCGTATATCCGGGAGCTGCATGAATTCTTGGGCGAGCAAACGCTCATCGGAATCTTCTATCATCAGCGCGCTGATTCTGCCGAAGAGGAGCGAATCAAAACGTATTTTGTGCGCGACGTTCGGATTCGTGCCGGGTGTTTTTCTTTGTCGGCGCACAATCACGAGAATTTTGATTCTATCCTTGCGGTGCTTGAGCAGAGCGGAGCAAAGGGCAGGCGAAATCTTGTCCGCGCGAATTGCAACGCGTCGAGCACGGTCAAATTCGAGCACAAGGGCTCTGGCTACACGGCGCGGCTTTTGGACGTGAACGTCACGCATTTTCGGTGCGACTTGCAGGGCAGCACGGAGCAGTTCGCCATCTTCGAAAAAATCCAAAATGCCACGCTCTATGTGAACGGTGTGCCCTTTATGTCTGATGTCGTCCTCATCATGAAGCGCACTTCGGGCGGAAAGAATCTCTGTATCTTCATGTTCATCAAGTCGGACGGCACGCCTGATTTGGACGGAGAGACGGCAAAAAAGCTGAACCAAAAGATTTATCAAATCGTTTTAGATGAAACAATGGCAGTTCTTCAAAATGCGTTTAGAACTGCCGATAGATAAAAAAGTAATCGAGGAGATTAAAAAATGCTTGGAATCAAAGGAAAAATCAACATCGCCTTTCTGACGGTCATGTTGCTTGCGAGCGCGGGAATCGTCGTGTTTTCGTTCATCAGTTCTTCAAAAGAACTTTCGGCATCGGTCGACATCGGAAACATGAACCTCGCTCATGCGGCGGCATCTGACATCTACAATTTAAACGACCGCGAAATGAAGATGTTGCAGTCACTCGCGAATCTGTCGACAATCCGTGACCCCGAAGTCGATTTGCATGACAAATGGGAGCTTGCGAACAGCGTGATTGACGGCATGGACGGCTACATCGGCATGGGCATATACGACGAAAACGGCGTTGGCTGGACGACGACGGGCGAGTACAAAGACTTGAGCAGCCGGGAATACTTGCAGGTTTCTATGCAGGGGCAGCCGGCGATTATGGACCCGAACTGGAGTGCTGTGAACGGCCAGCTTTCAACAATGTATGCGTATCCGGTCTATGATGTGGACGGCATGCAGATTGCGGAGGTCGTCGCAGTCCGTGATTCTGAAGAATTGTGCCGCACGGTCGAGAATATCACGGTCGGTCTCTATTCGCATCCGTTCGTCGTGAATACGCGCACGGGAAAATACGTCGCCCACGCTGATGTCGAGAAGGTACAAAATGGGCTCTCTGTGTACGATGACTTGTGCGAAGGAATCCGCCCCTTGCTCGACACTATTTTTGCTGGTGGCGATATTGGAACGGACGTGTACTACGACGAAATCCAAAAAGAAAAATATGCTGCCTCGTACCAGGCTGTTTTCGACAGCGATTGGGTGGTCATCTGCGTCGCGCCGTATTCGGACTTTTACGGCGGTCTGACAGTCGTCTTGCACAGCATGATTGGCATCGGCGTGGTCGCGTTGATTATCGCGTTCCTCGTTGGTCTTTTTGTCGTCAATTTCGCAATCAAACCGCTCCAAAACGTCGGTTCTGCTATCAAAGAGATTGCGAGCGGAGATGCTGATTTGACGCGCCGATTGCCGGTCGGCACAAAGGACGAAATCGGCAAGCTTGCGGCGGGCTTCAACGACTTTACCGAAAAACTACGCTCGATTGTCTCCGAGCTAAAAGGCTCAAAGGACGACTTGCATTCATACGGCGAGCAGCTGGGCAAAATGGTGCAGGATAACGCTGACTTCTTGGGCGAGATGATTAACTCAATCAAGGGCGTAAATGACGAGATTTCGAATCAGCACGAGAAGGTCGGCGATTCAGCGGGCGCGGTCGAGATGATTTCTCAAGCTGTCCAGACGTTGCGTGATTTGCTCGAAAAGCAAGAGCAGGGCGTCGAGCAGGCTTCTTCTGCCGTTACGCAGATGATTGGAAATATCACGTCGGTTTCAAATTCAGTCGAAAAAATGGCGGGTGAATTCGAGGCATTGCAGGGCGATGTCGACAAGGGTATCGCTCAGCAGCATGAAGTCAACACGCAGATTCAAGAGATTGAGGCTCAGTCAAAGATGCTCAACGAGGCAAACAAGGTCATTTCTTCAATTGCTTCCGAGACGAACTTGCTCGCTATGAACGCGGCTATCGAGGCGGCTCACGCGGGCGACGCAGGAAAGGGCTTTGCGGTCGTCGCGGACGAAATTCGCAAACTGTCCGAGACGTCTGCCGCCGAGTCAAAGAAGATTTCAGCGCAGCTTAAGAGCATTCTCGGCGCGATTTCGGGCGTTGTCGATGCGTCGAGCCTTGCTGACCGCTCATTTACTGCCGTTGCCGAAAAAATTCAAGGCACGGGCAACTTGGTGCGCGAAATCAAGCTCGCAATGGAAGAGCAGAGCGAGGGTTCTAAGCAGATTGGCGATGCGTTGAGCTACATGAACGATGCCACGGCGCAAGTCCGCACGGCTTCTGACGGCGTAGACCAGTCTCGGCAGGGCATCATCAGCAATATCGACGCGCTCAAGGCATCATCTGATGTCGTTAAGGGGCAGGTCGAGAGCATGTCGGGCAACATTAAAAACATGGAAGAATCCGACACGTCTCTCTTGAACATCACCACGTCGATTAACGGCTCAATCTACCGCATCGGAAGCCAAATCGATCAGTTCAAGGTTTGAAAATTACATCCTGTAATTTTCAGAACCAACGAGAAAATTCTGTTCACCTAAAGGCAAACAGAATTTTCTCTCTTTTCTTTTTCGCCGCGTCCATGCGGCGCATTTATTTTCCAAACACCGCCTTCACCAACTCGCTCACGGTGCTCACTTTTTGGGCGCCGTCTTCTTTTTCGGGGGCGGCGATTTGGGTAAAGCCTAAGTCGCGCGCGGTTTTGATTCGCTGCTTTAATCGCGGAACGGGGCGAATTTCCCCTGCAAGGCTCAGTTCGCCCACAATCACATTGTTTTCTGAGAGCGGAATATCCGTTCGCGCCGAGTAAAGAGCCGCCGCCAATGCCGCGTCAATCGCGCTTTCGGTGAGCTTTACACCGCCCGCCACATTCACATACAAATCTTGGTCTGAAAATTTGAGCTTCGTCTTTTTTTCAAGGACTGCCGCCACTCGAGCCACGCGGTTCGAGTCAATTTTTTCGGAATAAACTCGGCTGATGCTCGCTTTCGCTGGCACGGTGAGCGCCTGAATCTCCACCAAAAATGCACGACTTCCCTCAAACACACAGGAATTTGCGATTCCTGAAGGAACTGCGCCCGTCCGCTTGGTGATGAACATGGTGCTTGGGTCGCCCACGCCTTCCAATCCCTTTTCGGTCATCGCGAAAATGCCGAGTTCGTCCACGCTTCCGAATCGGTTTTTAATCGCACGCAAAAATCGCACTTCATCGTCATTTCGCTCAAACGACACGACCGTATCAACCATGTGCTCAAGGCTTTTGGGGCCTGCAATCGTGCCTTCTTTGGTGACATGCGCACTCATCACAAGCACGCTGTCGCGTTCCTTTACCCAGCCAATCAACTCGTTCGCGCAGAATTTGAGCTGATTCACTGTTCCCGGCACAATGCCCGCTTCAACGGAATACACGGTTTGAATCGAGTCGATAATCACAAAAATCGGATTGAGCGCAACGAGCGCGTCTTTTATGTCTTCAAGGCGCATCGTGCAGAGGATTTCGATCCCCGTGGTGTCGAGGTGCAAGCGGTCTGCTCTGCCTTTGATTTGCCCCGCGCTTTCTTCGCCCGAAACATACAAGATTTTTCCGCCGCCGTTTTTGTGAATCGCCGCGCATGCCTGAATCATGAGCGTTGATTTTCCGATTCCAGGCTCGCCGCCAATCAAAATCGCGCTTCGTTTCATCGCGCCTCCACCAAGCACGCGGTCAAACTCCGCGATTCCCGTGCACAGCCGTGCATTTTCTTGGGCTGAGACGAGCGAAAGCGGAAGCGGCTTCACTTTTTCGGTGGTCGCGTTCCCGAATGCCGCCGCGTTTGAATTCGGGTCAACGATTGCTTCTTCAAGCGTGTTCCATTCCCCGCACTGCGGACATCGCCCGAGCCAGCGCGGCTGAGTGTATCCACATTCAGTGCATTTATAGACAGTAGATTTAATCTTTTTCGCCATACATTCTCCATTTTGAATTTCTCACAGAGCACACAGAGTTCACAGAGGTTTTTCTTTGGTTGCTATTTTCTCTGTGTCCTCTTTAGCTCTGTGAGGAATTTTTCACTCTACTCTTATGAAAACATCATTTGGCAGGCAGGCTGCCCAGTCGTTTTCAGCCGAGACTGCGCCCATGTGAACGCAGGTTTTGTTTGTGCAGGGCGAGCTTTTAAAAAACGCCCGCCCGTCTTGAATCACAATCACCGATGTTCCGAGCGCGCCGTCGATTTCAAGTTCCCGATTTTTTTCGAGCGGATAAATGAATTCTTTTTTTCCGCTCGTCACCAAAAGTCGCGCTTCGTGGTCTTCTGAGTTCTTTAAAAAAAGAAAGGACGCGACCGTGACTGCGAGAAAAAGAATAAAAATGAAAACATCGGCTTTTCGGAATATCTTGAGAATTGCAAAATTCATCGTCCACAAAGATACCAAATTTCTATTCTAAAGTCGAATAAAGCGTTTGAATTGGCATAAAATTTTGTTATAAGTTGGAGATTTTGGACAAAATGGAGATTTTTTCCCTAAAAAATGTTGACAAAAGGGGTGGCGCTGATTATATTTATACTAGCTTGTAAAAAGCTGATAAACTCTCTCCGATGTCCAGCTTGCTGGACGGCAGGGCTTCCTTTAAGTGTTACTTCGAGGAAGCCCTGTTTTTTTTACTTCGCATTGGCGACCGAGAAAATCCAAAGGATTTTCTCGTAAGCAAACACGAAGTTTACTTCGCGTTTGCGATAGATTCCGTAATCCATGAATTTCCGCCAATCACCGAGCCCTTGCCGATGACTGTTTCGCCGCCGAGAATTGTTGCGTTCGCATAGATTGTTACATCGTCTTCGATGGTAGGGTGGCGCTTTGTATTCTTGAGCGATTTTTTAACGCTCAGTGCGCCGAGCGTTACGCCCTGATAAATCTTTACGTTGTTCCCGATGACCGATGTTTCTCCGATAACGACACCAGTTCCGTGGTCGATAAAGAAACTTTCACCAATCTTTGCGCCCGGATGAATGTCGATGCCTGTTTTGCCGTGCACATGCTCACTCATAATCCGAGGAATGACCGGCACACCGCATTCATGAAGAAAATGCGCGATTCGGTGCACAATGATGGCTTCCAAGCCCGGATATGAGACAATCACTTCGTCACCGCTTTTTGCCGCGGGGTCGCCGTTAAATGCAGCGATTGCATCGAGTCGTGCGAGCCTGCGGATTTCGGGAATTGCTTCAATCATGGCGAGGGCGGTCTTTTCGGCGAGGTCGAAGCAGTGTGAATTCTTGACCTGTGACTTTTCATCGTGCTGGATTGATTTGTACACGAGGGCTTTTTCGATTTCTTTTGTGAGCAACGCGATAATTCTGTTGACGCGCTGCCCAGTGATGTACCGAAGATTCTCTGAGTCCAATTCTTCCGCTGTTTTGTAGCCGGGAAAAATGAGGCACTGAATGTCATGGAGCACGGCAACGACATTCTCCCTGTTTGGAAAATTTTCGTTTCCCGCTTTGTTGATGCCTCCGTCCGTTTCGTATGATGTCAAAATGTTCTCTACTAATTCATCAATTTTCACGCTGTTTCTCCATGAAAGTATGCGGGAAGCCTATCATAAATAAAAAGAAAATACCATAAGCGGACTCCCCTTAAAATGTACTGCCTTTTTTTTAGATTCTCTCAGGTTTTTGCTTGACATGAATCTTTCTATCAGATATATTTTTCGAACACATTTGTGTACGCTCTTGTAGCTCAGTTGGTAGAGCACAGCATTGGTAGTGCTGAGGTCAGCGGTCCGATTCCGCTCGGGAGCTTTCGTTCCAAATAACATATTTAGGAGAAATAAAATGGCTAGCAAGAAAAAGACAGCGATTGATATCATTGCGCTTCAGTGTACAGAATGCAAACGCAAGAATTACACAACTACAAAAAACCGCAAGAATATTCAGGGCAAACTCGAAAAAAATAAGTATTGTCCGTTCTGTCGCAAAGAGATTTTGCACAAAGAAACAAAGGCAAAATAATTTTATTGCAAATTGAGCCGTCTTTTATGGCGGTTTGATATATAGGCCTGTAGTTCAGTTGGTAGAGCATCGGTCTCCAAAACCGAGTGTCGCGGGTTCGAGTCCTGCCGGGCCTGATATTTTTTTTAAGCAAGGCTTCTTTTTACAAGCCGCTTTTTAATCGAGGATTATTATGGCAAAAGTTTTTGGATTTTTTAAAGAGTGTGGCGCGGAACTTCGTAAAGTTACCTGGCCAACTCGCGATGATGTTGTTTCTTCTGTAAAAGTCGTGCTTGTTTCCACAATTATTATTGCAATTATCCTCGGTGCACTCGATGTTCTCTTCAGTGCAGGCATGAGCTTTATCTTTAAGGCTTAGGAGTGCTTTTATGGCGAAGGGATGGTATATCGTTCATACCTACACGGGATACGAAAACAAAATCGAGCGCACAATCCGTACTAAACTTGAAGAAGGGGAGCTTGACTCTGCTGTCATTACAGAGGTAAAAGTTCCTGTCGAAGAAGTCATCGAAATCAAAGACGGAAAGCGAAAGTCTCGAAAAAATAAATTCCTTCCCGGCTATATCATGTTAGAAATGGATTTGCCTGATATCGGCTGGAAGTCGGTATGTTCTGCAATCCGAAGCATTCAGGGCGTTACTGGCTTTGTCGGTACGAACCCAAATCAACGTCCGCGCCCGATTTCGACCGATGAGGTCCGCAATATCTTGCAGCGCTCTGGCGACATCAAAGGCGAAAAAACGGTCCGAATCAAGCAGGCGTACAATATCGGCGATCAAGTTAAAATCAACGAGGGACCGTTCGCTTCATTCAGCGGCGCAGTCGAGGAGATTTACCCCGACAAGAGCAAGTTGCGTGTTATGGTTCAGATTTTTGGTCGTGCAACGCCGGTCGAAGTCGACATCACGCAGGTTGAAAAATTGATTCAATAGCAAAATAAAGTTGCGTCACTCTTTGGCGCGCTTTTTATTTTTGGGAGGAGCATACATCCGTTGGATCTCTGTGTTCCGTTAGAGGGCTATGGGTTAAAGTGTCTTCGCTCTCATTACCAATAAAGGAGCTATAACATGGCTACAAAGAAAATTGTTGAAGTGTTCAAGATTCAGGCACCTGCTGGAGCTGCAACTCCTGCCCCGCCGATTGGACCTGCTTTGGGACCAAAAGGTGTTTCAGCACCGCAGTTCTGTCAGCAGTTCAATGAACGAACCAAGAACATGGAAAAAGGTTTGGTTATCCCGGCTGTCATCACGGTGTATCAGGATAAATCATTCACTTTCATCCTCAAAACTCCACCGGCTGCTGTTCTTATTAAGAAAGCGCTCAAACTCGAAAAGGGTTCTGGAAATCCGCTTCGCGACAAGGTTGGCAAACTTACACAGGCTCAGCTTGAAGAAATCGCAAAAACAAAGATGCCTGATGTCAATGCAAACGACCTCGAAGCAGCTAAAAAAATCATTGCTGGTACTGCTCGCAGTATGGGCGTAGAAGTGGAGGCATAGTGATGAAACACGGTAAGAAATATACTGAAGCACTTAAAAAATTCGATGCTACACAGGCTTACAAAGTTGAAAAAGCGTGTGAAATCGTAAAAGACGTTCACTTCGCAAAATTCGACGAGACCGTCGAACTTCATGTTGCGCTCCGACTTGGAAAAGGTCAGACAATGCGCGACACACTCGTGTTCCCGAATCAGTTCACTGCCGAAAAGAAAGTTTTGGTTTTCTGTTCTGACGAACGCGCAAAGGAAGCTCTCGACGCAGGTGCTGCTTACGCAGGTGCTGCTGAGTACATCGAAAAAGTTAAGGGCGGTTGGCTTGATTTCGACATCGCAGTCGCTACTCCTGACATGATGAAAGACGTTGGTCGTTTGGGTATGGTTTTGGGCCGCAAAGGTCTCATGCCGAACCCCAAGACAGGCACGGTTACAAATGACATCGTTTCTGCAATCAACGAACTCAAAAAAGGTCGTACCGAATTCCGCGCTGACAAAACAGGCATTATTCACATTGCTGTCGGCAAAGTCTCTATGGACGCTGCGAAAGTTGCGGAGAACGCAAAAACGCTTCTTGCTGAAATCGACCGCAAAAAGCCGGCAGATGCAAAGGCTGATTTCGTTCGCTCTGTGTCAGTAAGCTCTTCAATGGGTCCTGGCGTTTGGGTAGACGTTAAGGAGGAGGCATAATCATGGCTATTTTGGCAAAAGCTCCCCAGCCTGCTAAAACTCAGGCTATCGAAGAAACAAAGAAAGTATTTTCTGAATACAATGACTTCATCTTTACAGAATACCGTGGTTTGACGGTTGAGCAGATTACTGCACTCCGCAACAAACTCCGTGAACATGAAGCACCGCTCAAAGTTGTCAAGAACAACTTCGCAAAAGTCGCTTTTGAGGAGCTCAAAATCGAAAATGTTGCGGATTACCTCAAAGGACCTACGGCTGTCGTTATGGCAAAAGAAGATTCAAACGAGGCTGCAAAAGTTCTTTTTGACTTCGCAAAAGACAACGAAGCTCTTGTTATCAAGGGCGGCTACATTCAGAATGAAGTATACGATAAAGCAAAAATCGAAGCTTATTCAAAAGTTCCGGGCAAAAAACAGCTTATCGCAATGCTCATGTCTACTATCAATGGTCCTGTTCAGAAGCTCGCAGCTACTTTGCAGGCATATGTTGATAAAAAATCAGCAGAAGGTGCAAACTAACCCAATGCTGAAGCTCGGTCAGGCTTCATAGCTGTCGACTGTCCGAGCAACAAATATGAGGAAACAAAGTTTCCGACATATGCGGAAAACGCAGTTCAGTTTGTTCTGCCCGCATATCATTTTTGGTTCAGTATGAACCGTGCCTAATTAGGAGAAGATAATATGGCAGCTCTCACAAATGATCAGATTCTTGACGCAATTGCTTCAATGACAGTTCTCGAAGCTTCAGAACTCGTTAAAGCAATGGAAGAAAAATTCGGCGTTACCGCAGCAGTCGCTGTTGCAGCAGGTCCTGCAGCAGGTGCAGCTCCGGCAGCTGAAGAACAGGATGAATTCACTGTTACGCTCGATTCATTCGACGCAGCGAAAAAGATTCCTGTTATCAAAGCAGTTCGTGAAATCACCGGTCTCGGCTTGGGCGAAGCAAAAGCACTCGTTGAAGGTGCTCCGAAACCGCTCAAAGAGGGTGTTTCTAAAGCTGACGCTGATGAAATCATCAAGAAAATCGAAGAAGCTGGTGGTAAGGCTTCTAAGAAATAAATTTGAACTGTCGGGCGCACAAGCTGCCTGACACGCTCACTTTTAGCAGCTTACATGTGCGGCAATTGTGTCTGTGCATGTAAGCTTTTTGTGCATGTAATAACGTTTTTTACTTAAAGATAGCTTTCTTATTCTGTGCTGTCCGTATCTTCTTGTATGTCATACAGGTAGATTTTGTGATGTAGCAGATAGGCAAAGCAAATTTACACTAGGAGTGTGCTGATGTTCGCGAAGAGCAGAACAATCAACCGTCAGTATTACGGAAAGGATATCCATAACTTCATGGATATTCCGAACCTCATCGACATTCAAACGTCATCGTACGAAAGTTTTCTTCAAAAAGACAGGCTAGACCGAAAAGAACCGTTGCTTCAGCAGGGATTGCAGGATGCATTCATGACTACGTTCCCGATTGTAAGTCAGGACGGAGAAATGACGCTCGCATATGATTTCTACGAGCTTGATGAAGAAAACATCAAATTTACCGAACTCGAATGCAAGCAGAAGGGACAGACCTATGCTGTTCCTTTAAAAGCAAGGATTAACCTGATTTTTAAAACATCGGGCGCAATCTTGCAAAAAGATATTTACATGGGCGACATTCCGCTCATGACAGACCGCGGCACATTCATCATCAATGGTGCTGAGCGCGTCGTCGTCTCTCAGATTCACCGCTCTCCAGGCGTAATCTTCAACCACGACAAGGGCGTGTATTCTTCACGCATCATTCCGTACCGTGGTTCTTGGCTCGAATTTGAAATCGACCAGAAAAAAGAACTCATCTACGCAAAAATCGACCGCAAAAAGAAGATTCTTGGCACGATTTTCTTGCGCGCATTGGGCTATTCAAGCCGCGAAGAAATCATCCGTTGCTTCTATCAGACTGAAAACGTCGCAGTCGATGAAAACTCAAAAGATTCTCTCGTTGACAAAGTGCTTGCTTCTGCCGTCATCGTTAAAGATGGCGACGAAGAAAAAAAACTGTTCCGCGCGGGCACAAAACTTCACCCGCACGACATCGACGACTTGCTCGCTCAGAACGTCAAAGAAATCTGCGTAATCAAATTTGACGCGCGCAAAACACCAGGCGACAAGGATGAGAATAATCCGTCACTCGACAGCGAGATGATTATCAACTGTTTCGAGCGCGAGGACATCAAATACACCAAAGAGGGCGCAGAAAACGAAGAGCCCACGCAGGAAGATGCTCTTTCTGCCGTATACGCAGTGCTCATGCCAGGCGAGCCGATGACTGTTGAAAAAGCGCGCGATGATTTGGAGAGCATGTTCTTTTCAAGCCGACGCTATGATTTAGGGCGCGTCGGTCGCTATAAACTCAACAAAAAATTCAACTACGATCAGCCGTATGAGGATTTTACGCTCGTTAAAGACGACATCATCCAGACGATGAAGCACCTCATTAATGTCTACAACGGAAACGAAAAAATCGACGATATTGACCACTTGGGCAACCGCCGAATCCGTTCTGTGGGCGAATTGATGACAAATCAGCTCAAAACGGCGTTCAGCCGTATGGAGCGAATTGCAAAAGAGCGCATGAGCCTCAAAGAAACCGAGACAATGAAACCGCAGGATTTGATTTCTATCAAACCAATCGTTGCGGCAATCAAAGAATTCTTCGGTTCTTCACAGCTTTCTCAGTTCATGGATCAGGTAAACCCGCTTGCAGAGCTTACCCACAAACGACGATTGAACGCGTTGGGACCGGGTGGTCTTTCACGAGACCGCGCAGGCTTTGAAGTCCGCGATGTACACTACACGCACTATGGTCGCATGTGCCCAATCGAGACTCCTGAAGGTCCGAACATCGGTCTTATCGTTTCTCTCGCTATTTACACAAAAATCAACGACTACGGCTTCCTCGAGACTCCGTACCGCAAGGTCGAAAACGGCAAGGCAACCGACAAAGTTGAATATCTTTCAGCAATGGACGAAGACCGCTACTACATCGGTCAGGTTGCCGAAGGTATGAAAGACGACGGTAGCTTCGCGAATGGTCCGGACACAATGGTTTCTGTCCGTCACCAGGGCGATTACACTACGCGCGCTGCAAAAGACATTCAGTACATGGACGTCTCTCCGCGACAGGTTATCTCGGTTTCTGCTTCTCTCGTTCCGTTCTTGGAGCATGATGACGCGAACCGTGCGCTCATGGGCTGTAACATGCAGCGTCAGGGCGTTCCGTTGCTCTTCCCGGAGCCGCCGTATGTTGGAACGGGCATGGAGCAAAAAGCCGCGTATGACTCAGGCGTTCTCGTCAAGGCAAAGCATGACGGCGAGGTCGTGTGGGTTACGAGCGACATGGTCAAAATCAAGCGCGACGAAGACGGTCTTATCGACGAATATCCGCTTCTCAAATATCAGCGAACGAACCAGGACACCTGTTATCACCAGCGCCCGACTGTTCAGTGCGGCGAAAAGGTTAAAAAAGGAGCTGTCCTTGCAGACGGACCTGCAACTTTCAATGGTGAGCTTTCTCTTGGTCGAAACTTGCTCGTTGGATTCGTTCCGTGGAATGGATACAACTATGAGGACGCTGTTCTTATCAGCCGCCGCGTAGTTAAAGAAGACATGTACACGTCTATCCATATCAAGGAATTCCAGGTTGAAATCCGTGAGACAAAACTTGGTCCCGAAAAGATTACGCGCGATGTTCCGAACACCGCAGAAAAAACATTGGACAACCTCGACGCAGAAGGTATCATTCGCGTTGGCGCAAAAGTCCGCTCTGGCGATATTCTCGTCGGAAAAGTCACGCCAAAGTCAGAGACTGAGACAACTCCTGAGTTCAAGCTTTTGAATTCAATCTTCGGTGAGAAGGCAAAAGAAGTCCGCGATTCTTCACTCCGCGTTCCACATGGTGTTGAAGGTGTCGTAATCGACGTTCAGCGACTTAAGAGAAGCGAAGGCGATGATTTGAATCCTGGCGTTGATGAAGTTGTTAAGGTTCTCATTGCTAACAAACGAAAACTCCGCGAAGGTGATAAAATGGCTGGTCGACACGGAAACAAAGGTGTCGTTGCCCGCATTCTTCCGGAAGAGGATATGCCATACCTCGAAGATGGTACTCCGCTCGATGTCTGTTTGAATCCGCTCGGTGTTCCTTCTCGAATGAACATCGGTCAGATTATGGAATCAGAATTGGGTATCGCAGGCCGCTACTTGAACCAGTACTTTGAATGTCCTGCATTCCAGACTCCTTCACAGGAAATGATTGCAGAAAAGCTCAAGGAAGCAGGTCTTTCACCAGACTGTAAGCAGGTTGTCCGCGATGGTCGCACGGGTGAGCCGTTCATCAACCCGATTTTCGTCGGTGTTATCTACTATCTCAAGTTGCATCACTTGGTCGATGACAAAATGCACGCTCGTTCAACAGGTCCGTACTCACTCGTTACGCAGCAGCCGCTCGGTGGTAAGGCACAGTTCGGTGGTCAGCGTCTCGGTGAGATGGAAGTGTGGGCACTTGAAGCATACGGTGCGGCAAACACCTTGCAGGAAATGATGACAATCAAGTCGGACGACATGAACGGTCGTTCAAAGATTTACGAGTCTATCGTTAAGGGCGATCCAGCGGCTCCAGCGGGCGTTCCAGAATCATTCAATGTTATGGTTCAGGAATTGCGCGGCTTGGCGTTGGACTTCACAATTTATGACGCAAAGGGCAAACGAATTGCTCTTACCGAACGCGACCAGGAATTGATTGACAAGGCAAATTCTGGTTTCGACAAGGAGAATGAAGATGCGTGATATTCAGGATTTCGACTCAATTAAAATCAAATTGGCTTCGCCGGACAATATCCGCGCGTGGTCATACGGCGAAGTTAAAAAGCCGGAAACAATAAACTATCGTACGCTCCGACCGGAACAGGACGGTCTTTTCTGCGAACGCATTTTCGGTACTACAAAAGAATGGGAATGCTACTGCGGAAAATTCAAGTCAATCCGCTATAAGGGCGTTATCTGTGATCGCTGTGGCGTTGAAGTCACTCACTTCAAAGTCCGCCGTGAGCGCACTGGTCACATCGAGCTTGCGGCTCCGGTAAGCCACATCTGGTACTACCGTTCAGTTCCGAGCCGCATGGGTCTCTTGCTTGATTTGCAGGTCGCGGCTCTCCGCTCAGTGCTTTACTACGAAAAATACATCGTTATCGATCCGGGCGACACAGACCTTAAAAAAATGCAGCTTCTCTCAGAAGACGAGTACATGGAAGCAGAAGACCGCTATGGTCAGTCGTTCCAGGCTGGTATGGGTGCAGAAGCTGTCAAAACATTGCTCGAGAACTTGAATCTCGACGAGCTTGCAGCAGAATTGCGCGCAAAAATGATTGAAAAGGGCGAAAAGTCAGACAAACGATTGCTCAAACGCATTCAGATTGTCGAGGAATTCCGCTCATCAGGAAACAAAGCGTCTTGGATGATTCTCGACGTAATCCCGGTTATTCCGCCGGATTTGCGCCCGATGGTTCAGCTCGACGGCGGTCGATTCGCCACTAGCGACTTGAACGATCTTTACCGCCGTGTTATCAACCGAAACAACCGTCTCAAGAGATTGATGCAGCTTTCTGCTCCTGACATCATTATCCGAAACGAAAAACGAATGTTGCAGGAAGCCGTTGACGCGCTCTTCGATAACTCAAAACGCAAGCGAGTTGTGAAAGGCGCTTCAAACCGCCCGCTCAAATCAATCTCTGACATGCTCAAAGGTAAGCAGGGACGATTCCGACAGAACCTTCTCGGTAAACGAGTTGACTACTCAGGTCGTTCGGTTATCGTCGTTGGTCCTGAGCTCAAACTCTGGCAGTGCGGTCTTCCTACAAAAATGGCTTTGGAATTGTTCAAGCCGTTCATCATGAAAAAGCTCGTTGACAAAGATGTTGTCTTCAATATCAAAAAGGCAAAATTGCTCGTTGAGCAGGAAGCTCCCGAAGTCTATGCAATCCTTGATGAAGTTGTGCGTGAGCACCCTGTTATGTTGAACCGCGCTCCGACCTTGCACCGCTTGGGTATTCAGGCATTCGAGCCAGTTTTGGTTGAGGGAAAGGCTCTCAAACTTCACCCGCTCGCTTGTAAGGCATTCAACGCTGACTTCGACGGCGACCAGATGGCTATCCATGTTCCGCTCACACAGGCGGCTCAGATGGAATGCTGGACGCTCATGCTTTCAGCCCGAAACCTTCTCGACCCTGCAAACGGAAACCCAATCGTTCTTCCGTCACAGGACATGGTTCTCGGTATCTACTATATGACTTCAATCAAGCCGAACGCAAAAGGAACGGGCAAACGATTCTCTTCTGCGGACGAAGCGACAATGGCTGCTGAAAACGGCTTTATCGAATGGCAGGCACTCATTTCTGTTCCGGCTCCAAAATCTTCATTCAAAGAAGGAGATTTTGCCGAGGGCGATTTGATTCAGACTTCTGCCGGTCGAATCCGATTCAATGCGGCAATGCCAGAAGAAGTCGGCTATGTCAATCCGCATGTCACTGAGGCTGACTTGTCAAAGAAAGTCACCACTGGTATGGGCGACAAAGATCTCAAAAAGATGATTGCGACCGTCTATCAGGAAAAAGGACCGTGGATTACGATTAAAATGCTCGACGCCATCAAGGATGTTGGTTACAAAAACGCTACATTCTTCGGTGCAACGCTCTCAATGGACGACATCATCATTCCAGAAGAAAAGAAAGCGATGGTCGACGAATCAAACAAAATCGTCGAGGAAATCGTTTCTCAGTATTCAAAGGGTGTCATCACGGCGGACGAACGCTACAACAAAGTTACTGATGTTTGGCAGCGAACGAACGAAAAACTCACTGACATCATGATGGATCAGTTCAAGGCGGATAAAGACGGCTTCAACACCATCTACATGATGGCAGATAGCGGTGCGCGAGGTTCTAAAAAGCAGATTTCTCAGCTCGCGGCTATGCGTGGTTTGATGGCAAAACCGAACGGCGACATCATCGAACTTCCAGTCCGCTCAAACTTCAAAGAAGGTCTTTCGGTCATCGAATACTTCATTTCTTCAAACGGTGCGCGTAAAGGTCTTACTGATACGGCTCTTAAAACGGCAGACGCTGGTTACATGACCCGTCGATTGGTCGATGTCGCACAGGATGTCGTTGTAAACGAAGAAGACTGCGGTACAATCAACGGTATCGACTACACGGCAATCAAGAACGGTGACGAAATCATCACTCCGCTTTCAACACGAATCGCCGGTCACTTCACAATCGAGCGCGTTATTCACCCTGTTACGGGCGAATTGCTCTGCGATGTGAACGATTACATCACCGACGAACTCGCAAAGAAAATCGAAGAAGCGGGCGTTGAAAAAGTCAAGCTCCGCACGGTTCTCACGTGTGAGGCTGAGCACGGCGTTTGTGTCAAATGCTACGGAAAGAACTTGGCTCGCAACAAGCTCGTTGAAATCGGTGAGGCAGTCGGCGTTATCGCGGCTCAGTCAATCGGTCAGCCGGGTACACAGCTTACCATGCGTACATTCCATGTTGGTGGTACGGCTTCTAAGGCAACCGAAGATAACCGAATTGTTCTTAAATATCCGGTCATCGTCGGAAAAATCACGGGTACGAATGTTCCGACCGACGACGGCAACATGCTCTTCACTCGTAAGGGCGCAATGATGGTCACTCGCATTATCGATTCATTCAAAATCGGTAAAAATGACAGACTTGCAGTCCAGGACGGAGGACGAATCCTTAAAGGTGGCGTTCTCGTTGAGGGCAAAAAGCCGGTGCTCGCAAAAGAAAACGGTCGAATCATCATCTTGGGCGACACGCTCTATCTCGCGGGTAACGAGCAGAAAGTTGAAATCTCGAACGGTTCAACAGTCGTTGTAAAAGAAGGCGACATCATCGAGGCTGGAAAAGTCTTGGGTACATTCGATCCTTCAAAAGAACCGATTATCGCCGAAGTTTCGGGATACGTTCACTACGAGGACATTATTCTCGGCTCAACATTGGTCGAAAAGATTCTCGACAACGGCAACATCGAACGACATATTTCTGACTTGCACCTTGATGTCAAGCAGCCGCGAATCCTCATCACTGATGAGGCGGGTAACGAGCTTGGCTCATACTTCTTGCCGGCAGACGCAGTCCTTGATGTTGAGGACAAACAGCAGGTCAAAGCAGGCGACACGCTCGCTCGTCTTCCTGTTGCGGCGGCAAAAACAAACGATATTACGGGTGGTTTGCCACGAGTTTCGGAATTGTTCGAAGCGCGCAAACCGAAAGTTCCGTGCGTTCTTGCTCAGATTGGCGGTATCGTCAAATTCAACGGTATCACAAAGGGCAAGCGAATCGTTCTCGTAGAAGACGCTTATGGCAAAACCTACGAACACCTCGTTCCGATGACGCGCCGCATGTTGGTTCGTGACGGCGACACGGTTGAGGCAGGTGAGCAGCTCTGTGACGGCGCACCAAGCGCACACGACATTTTGGCAATCTTGGGCGAAAATGCGCTCATGGATTACCTTATGTCTGAAATCCAGTCGGTCTACTCGGCTCAGGGCGTTGCAATCGACGACAAGCACATCGGTGTTATCGTCCGACAGATGCTCCGCAAAGTTGAGGTCGTTTCAGTCGGCGATACGCGATTCATCTTCGGTCAGCAGGTTGATAAATATCACTTCCACGAAGAAAACAAGCGCGTTATGGCAGAAGGCGGTCAGCCGGCAGTCGCTCGCCCCATGTTCCAGGGTATCACAAAGGCAGCTTTGGCAACCGATTCGTTCATCTCGGCTTCTTCATTCCAGGAAACCACGCGAGTTCTTACAAACGCGGCAATTTCTGGTTCAAAAGATACGTTGCACGGCTTGAAAGAAAACGTCATCATCGGTCACATGATTCCGGCAGGAACGGGTATCCGCGACTACCGCGATGTCAAACTCTTTGATGATTCTGACCGCGACTTGGATATCCAAATGGAAGAAATCCTTCAGCGTCGAAAGGAAGAAAAAGAACTCGAAATGGCACTGGAGAATTCAATTATTGAAGCTCCGTCAGAAGAGTAGCGCACGACAAGCTGAATAATACGGGCGGCACAGACGATTTCGGTTTGTGCCGCCTGTTTTTTTGGGGGCGTTTTTTGCAAGATTTTCTTGATTTTGCAATAAAATTCCCTTGAATTCATTTTCTGAATTCTATACACTTATCGAACCTATCGCATTTTTGGTTTTAATGCGAGAATTTTGTCCGGAGTGCTGACCGGCAAACTAATAGGAGAATAGGCGATGCCTACAATTAATCAACTTGTTCGAAAAGGTCGACAGTCTCTTGCAAACTCGACAAAAGCTCCCGCGCTTGAGTCTTGTCCGCAGAAACGTGGCGTTTGCACTCGTGTTATGACTGTTACACCGAAAAAACCGAACTCAGCTCTCCGAAAGGTAGCTCGTGTTCGTTTGTCAAATGGAATTGAAGTTACTGCATACATTCCGGGTATCGGACACAACTTGCAGGAACACTCAGTTGTTCTCATTCGTGGCGGTCGTGTTAAGGACCTTCCGGGTGTTCGCTATCACATCATCCGTGGTACAAAAGATACGCTCGGCGTAGACGGACGCAAACGCGCTCGCTCTAAGTACGGTGCTAAAAAGCCGAAGGCATAATCTTTAAAGGAGAATTACTATGGGAAGACATAAGAAATCAGTAAATCGTCCTATTGTGCCTGATGTAAAATACAATAGCCCGGTTATCACAAAATTCGTCACACGCATGATGCTTGACGGAAAAAAAGACACATGTACTAAAATTGTCTACAAAGCGATGGATCAGCTCAAGGCTAAAACCGACAAAGATCCACTCGAAGTATTCTTGAAGGCGCTTGATAATGTAAAGCCGGCTGTCGAAGTTAAGTCTCGCCGCGTCGGTGGCGCAACCTATCAGGTTCCGTGTGAAATCCGAGACGCTCGCAAAGAAGCGCTTGCTATGCGTTGGCTCATCAACGCTGCTCGCTCTCGAAGCGGTCACGGTATGGCAGACACGCTTGCTTCTGAGTTGCTTGACGCATTCAACAGCACAGGCTCTGCATACAAAAAGAAGGAAGATACACACAAGATGGCAGAGGCAAACAAAGCGTTTGCGCATTACCGCTGGTAGAATTCTTCTTAAACTCCCGACATTGTTCGGGAGTTTTTTTTCTTGTAATAACTGGAATTATTTTCCGATAATCATTCTTTTTTTTGCAAAATTCTTTTCTTTTCCCTTGAACAAAAAAACTAAATAGTATATAAATTAGGAACTTGCATTTTTTTCGCTCCTGATGGAGTATTCATGGTTCTTTGAGATTGTTGGGTAGGCTTCAGCCGTGCTAAGCCTAGCGATGCCGTAAAGTTAGCATTTTCGCTTTCAGGTTATCGCGCCTCTGTCAAAAAAGAACAGTTTGGTTTTCAGAGGTTTTCCCAAAGTTTCTGGATTCCAGACCAGTTGTCGAGTTTGCTTGATGATGATTCGGTGGTTCCGGTAAGGCATTTTGAGGTTTTATAAAGTGCTGTTTTAGGGTATCTTCCGCATTATCTTCAATCAAATATTTACAAGTAATTAGTGTGTCTGCGAATGTGGCTCTTTCGGTTGAAAGTGTTCATATTCTGGCTTAAAGTGCAACACATAAATTTTTAAACTGCCGAAAAAGGAAATCGGCAAAGGAGAAAGACATGGCAAAGGAGAAGTTCGTCCGAACTAAACCTCACATGAACGTTGGTACTATCGGTCACGTTGACCATGGTAAGACCACATTGTCTGCTGCTATCACCACTTACTGTGCAAACAAATACGGTGATAAGGCTCTCAAGTATGACGAAATCGATAACGCTCCGGAAGAGAAAGAGCGTGGTATCACAATCAATACTCGTCACTTGGAATATCAGTCAGACAAGCGCCACTACGCACACATCGACTGCCCGGGACATGCTGACTACATCAAGAACATGATTACTGGTGCTGCTCAGATGGATGGTTCTATCCTCGTTGTTTCAGCTCCGGACTCAGTTATGCCACAGACTCGTGAGCACCTCTTGCTCGCTCGCCAGGTCGGCGTTCCGAAGATTATCGTCTTCTTGAACAAAGTTGATATGGTCGACGATCCAGACCTTCTCGAGCTTGTTGTCGAGGAAGTTAAAGACACCGTTAAAGAGTATGGTTTCGACGAGAACACACCAATCATCAAGGGTTCTGCATTCAAGGCTTTGAACGAAGCTTCTGATCCTGCTAACACAGCTTGTATCGAAGAGCTCCTTACTGCTATGGATACATGGTTCGATGATCCGGTTCGCGACGCTGACAAACCGTTCTTGATGCCAATCGAAGACATCTTCACAATCTCTGGACGTGGTACTGTTGTTACTGGTCGTATTGAACGCGGCGTAATCAACATGAACGATCCGGTTGAAATCGTTGGTATCCGCCCGAACCAGTCTTCAACAGTTACTGGTATCGAAATGTTCCAGAAGACTCTTGATCAGGGTCAGGCTGGTGACAACGTTGGTATCTTGCTCCGTGGTATTGAAAAGAAGGATGTTGTTCGAGGACAGGTTCTCGCAGCTCCTGGTTCAATCCACCCGCACACAAAATTCGAAGCTCAGATCTACGTTCTTTCAAAGGAAGAAGGTGGACGTCACTCACCGTTCTTCACAGGCTATCGCCCGCAGTTCTACTTCCGAACAACTGACATCACAGGTACTGTTGAATTGCCAGCTGGAACAGACATGGTTAAACCAGGCGACAATACAAAGATCATCGGTGAACTTATCCACCCGATCGCTATGGACGAAGGTCTCAAACTTGCTATCCGTGAAGGCGGTCACACAATCGCTTCTGGTCAGGTTACAAAAATCATCGAATAGTCGACTTATCGGCTAGCGATTCAATAACAGAGAGTCGGTTGCTCGGCTCTCTGTTTAAATCTTAGGAGTAAAATTAAAATGGCTAACAGCAAAATTCGTGTCAGACTTCGAGCATTTGATGTAGAACTGATCGATCAGAGTGCAAAAGCCATCGTGCAGACTGTTCAGAAGGCAGGGGCAAAGGTTTCAGGACCGATTCCTCTTCCTACAAGAATCAATAAGGTTACGGTTCTTCGCTCACCTCACGTAAACAAAAAGTCACGTGAGCAGTTTGAGATGAGAACGCACAAGCGCCTTATTGACATCATTGATCCGTCATCAGATGTTATGGATTCATTGATGAAGCTTGAATTGCCAGCCGGTGTAGACGTCGAAATTAAACAATAATTTCGGTAATCACACAGTAAGTCCTTACCTGCGTTGCAGCTGGATTACTGTTAAATAAATGGTACGGTCCTGTGGATCCAGGATGGCGGCCACAAAAGAAGGATGCTGAGGTTTCGGAGCATTTGCTTCGAAAACGCGAAGATTCTTCTTATAGGAGTTATATCAGAATGAAAGGTCTGATTGCAAAAAAAGTAGGAATGACACAGGTATTCGACGAAAACGGAAATCTGACACCAGTAACCGTGATCCATGTTGAACCGAATACTGTTATTGCTACAAAAACACAGGAAAAGCATGGCTACAGTGCTGTTGTTCTTGGTCTCGAAGATTTGAAAGAGTCTAAGGTCAACAAAGCATACAAAGGTCAGTTTCCTGAGAATGTTTCACCGAAGCGTCATCTGAAAGAATTCAGAGACTTCGAAAAAGAAGTTGCAGTTGGAGACCAGATTGGTCTTGAATTGTTTGAAAAAACTTCATTCCTTGATGTTACAGCAACTTCAAAAGGTAAAGGATTCCAGGGTGTTATGAAACGCTGGGGCTTCCATGGTGGTCGTGCATCACACGGCTCAAAATTCCATCGTGAAGCAGGTGGTACAGGAAATTGTACTACTCCTGGACACAGCATGAAGAATATCAAAATGGCTGGTCGTATGGGATCCGAAAGAGTTACGGTTCAGAACCTTAAGATTGTCAAAATCGATCCGGAACTCAAAGTAGTATTGGTTCGCGGGGCTGTCCCGGGAAATAAAAACTGCACGCTGATCATCAAGTCTGCGGTCAAGAAATAATCGAGGGAATACGCAAAATGGAAAAGAAAGTCTATTCAATCGATGGTAAAGAACTCCGCACAATCAATCTTGATGATAAAGTGTTCGGACTTCCTGTAAACGAAGATGTTATTTACTATGCCATCACAAATGAATTAGCAAATAAACGCGTCGGAACTGCTTGTACAAAAACTCGTGCTGAAGTTCATGGCTCAAATGCAAAGCCGTACAAACAGAAGGGTACTGGTCACGCTCGCCGTGGTGACAAAAAGTCTCCAATCAATGTTGGCGGCGGTACGATTTTTGGACCGAAACCGCGCGATTACAGCTATTCAATCCCAAAGAAAGAAAAACGCTTGGCTATGAAATCAATCTTGAGTCTTCAGGCTCAGAGCGACCGCCTTACAGTCGTTGAAGATTTCACTATCGAAAGCGGAAAAACAAAGGATTTGGTAAAAATTCTGAGCAATTTTGCGAAAGATGAGCGCACAGTCATCATCTTGAAAGACGACGACAAAAAAATCAAACAGGCTGGACGAAACATCCGCAATTTGTATTTCTTGTCATACAATCGTCTTCGCGCACACGACCTCTTCTACGGAAGAAAAGTTATCGTGCTTGAAGGTGCGGCACAGAATCTTTCTGAATTCTATAACAAACTTGAAGAGGGGGCTAAATAATGTTGCTTGATATACATGACATTCTTATTGAGCCGGTTCTTTCTGAGAAAGCGACTGCTTTGCGTGAGCAGAACAAGTATGTTTTCAAAGTAGCACCTTCTGCTACAAAACTTCAGATTAAAGATGCTGTGGCAAAACTCTTCAATGTAAAAGTTGTTAATTGCACAACTATCAATGTTGGTGGCAAGGAAAAACGAGTTCGTGGTAAACTCGGTCGAACTGCCAGCTGGAAGAAGGCGATCGTCAGCCTTGCTCCAGGAGAAACGATTAAAGTTTTTGAAGGCGTCTAAGCTTTAAAAACTGGTAAATCGTGAATCGTAAATTAAGGGGAACCAGATGGCTCTTAAAGTTTTTAAACCATATTCAGCAGGTACTCGTACCCGTATTGATTTGGTAAGAGAAGAACTGACAACAGATAAACCCGAAAAAACACTGGTATCAGGTCTTAAATCAAACGCTGGTCGCAACTCTCAGGGGCGAATTACTGTTCGACATCAGGGTGGCGGTCACAAACGAAGATATCGAGTGATTGATTTCAAGCGCAACAAGCACGGTATTCCGGGAACGGTCAAAACAATCGAGTACGATCCGAACCGCAGTGCGAACATCGCTTTGATTGCGTATGCTGACGGCGAAAAACGCTATATCATCGCTCCAAAAGGTCTTGTCGTTGGACAGAAAATTATGTCTGGCGAGAATGCAACTCCAACTGTTGGAAATGCACTCCCGCTCGCAGCAATTCCTGCCGGCTTCACTATTCATAACATTGAACTTACACTTGGTCGCGGTGGACAGCTTGTTCGCTCAGCTGGTGCAGGTGCTACCGTTCAAGGTAAAGATGGTGATTATGTAATCGTTCGTCTTCCTTCAGGTGAAACACGCCGAATTCATGGCAGATGCTATGCAACCATCGGTATCGTTGGAAACGAAGAGCGCATGAACGCTCAGCTCGGAAAAGCTGGTCGCAAACGCTGGCTCGGTATTCGTCCGACTGTTCGTGGTATGGCTATGAACCCAGTCGATCACCCGCTCGGTGGTGGTGAAGGCGCTGGTAAGGGACATGTTCCTGTTACTCCGTGGGGTCAGCCATGTCGTGGTTACAAAACCCGCAACAAGCGAAAGACTTCTAGCCGGTTCATTATTTCACGCCGCAAGAAGTAGTTGCATAGGAGTTAACGGTGTCAAGATCTGTTAAAAAAGGACCTTTCATTGAAAAGAGTCTTTACAAGAAAGTTATTGAAATGAACAAAGAGTCAGACAAGAAGATGATTAAAACATATTCTCGTTGCTCTACAATCATTCCAGAGATGGTTGGAAACACAATCAGTGTTTACAACGGTAAGTCGTGGATTCCTGTTTATGTAACAGAGAACCTCGTTGGCCACAAGCTTGGTGAGTTTGCACCGACCCGTACCTTTAAAGGTCACGGCGGTTCAGACAAAAAAGCTGGTAAGTAAGGGTGGATATTATGGCTGAAAAGAAAGGTTATGTAGCCACTACAAAATTCCTGATTGCATCACCAACAAAGGTTCGTCCTGTTGCTCGTGTAATCTATAAGAAGTCATGCTCAGAAGCTATGGCAATTCTTGAAAACATGCCGCAGAAAGGTGCTCGCTTGATTAAAGGAACTCTTAAATCAGCAGTGGCAAACGCTCTGTTCGCAAACAAGAATCTGGATGAAGATATGCTCTATGTCAAAGAAATTCGCATCGACGAAGGTCCGAGACTCAAGAGAGTTTGGTTCCGCGCTCGCGGTCGTGCTGATCAACTCTTGAAACGCATGTGTCACATCACCGTCATTGTTGACGAGAAGGCGGGGGAATAAAGTGGGTCAGAAAGTAAATCCGATCGGTTTGCGTCTTGGAATTAACAAGACATGGCAGTCACGATGGTATGCTAATCCTCGTGAGTATGCAGATCTCGTTATTGAGGATTTGAAAATCCGCAATATGGTACGGGCTTTGCCGGAATGCCAGAACGCAGATATTGCAGAAATCGAAATTGTTCGTCATCCGCAGCGTGTTACTATCGTAATTCATACAGCACGCCCCGGTGTTATCATTGGTGTTAAGGGTGCAAACATTGAGAAAATCAGTGCTGAAATCCAGTCTAACCTGACCAAAAAAGTTCAGATTAAGATTAAGGAAATCAAACGTGCTGATATCAATGCTTCTCTTATCGCACAGAATATCGGACGCCAGCTCTCAGGCCGCGGTTCATTCCGCAAGGCTCTCAAGCAGGCTTCTGCAAACGCTATGAAAGGCGGCGCACAGGGAATCAAGATTCGCTTGTCTGGTCGTCTTGGCGGAGCAGATATGAAGCGTTCAGAAGAACACAAAGAGGGACGCGTTCCTCTTCACACACTTCGTGCAGACATCGATTACGGCACATTTGAAGCACATACAACATACGGAAAAATCGGTATCAAAGTATGGGTTTACAATGGCATGAAATACGGTCGTGATCCGCAGGAAGATGCTGGTCAGCTTGTTCGCAAGCCACGCCATGACCGCTCACAGGCTTCTGGTGATGGTGAAAAACCAAGAGCTAAGAAATCTGCTCGTTCGACAAATGCTTCGTCAGAATCAGGGTCAAAGGAGTAACGTAAATGCTTAGTCCTAAAAGAGTTATTCACCGCAAAGTACAGCGCGGTAGAATCAAAGGTAACGCAACGCGAGCCAACACAATCGATTTCGGTGAGATTGCACTTGTTGCTCTCGAGCCGGTTTGGTTGAGCGCGAAGCACATTGAGGCTGCACGTGTCGCAATCAACCGTAAGCTTGAACGAAAAGGTAACGTTTGGCTTCGTGTATATCCAGACAAACCGATAACAAAAAAACCTGCTGATACTCGAATGGGTAAAGGTAAAGGCGCACCAGAGTTTTGGGCAGCTGTCGTAAAGCCAGGCGTTATTTTGTTTGAGGTCGGTGGAATTGATGTTAAGCTTGCTGAGCGCGCTCTTGAGCTTGCGGCTGCAAAGCTTCCTATCAAAACAAAAATTGCTTTCAAACCAACGAAAGACTAAGGAGAAATAAGAAATGGCTGATTCAAAAAAGGCAAAGAAAAATTTCAAAGATCTTTCTTACGCTGAGTTGGTTTCACAGCGAAATGAACTTAAACAGAAGTACATGGATTTTCGATTCCAGATGGTAATCGGACATGTAGATAACCCTATGCAGAAGCGTGAAATGCGCAAAGACATCGCGCGTTTGAACACCTTCATCCGTGCAAAAGAACTTGCCGGAGAAACTAAATAGGAGCTGACCCGTGGCAGAACAGGTTGTTCAGAAAAAAAAGGGTGGTAAACGAACTTTTGTGGGGCTTGTAACAAGCGACAAAATGGATAAAACCATCGTTGTTTCAATCAACACCAAAAAAATGGATACCCTTTACAAAAAATATGTTACACGAACTAAGAAGTGTAAGGCACATGATGAGAAGAACGAGGCTCACATTGGAGATACCGTTCGCATCGTGGAATGCAGTCCAATCAGCAAAGACAAGTGCTGGCGACTTGCAGAAATCATCGAAAGAGCTAAGTAAGCTAAGGAGTTAAAGACATGCTTCAGATGCAATCAAATTTGACAGTTGCCGATAACTCCGGAGCAAAACGCGCTCAGGTAATCAAGGTACTCGGTGGTTCACACCGCCGATATGCCGGAATCGGTGATGTCGTTGTAGTAGCAATTAAGGAAGCTATTCCTACTTCTACTATCAAAGAAGGTGCTGTAGAAAAGGCTGTAATCGTTCGCGTTGCGAAAGAATACCGCCGCCCAGACGGAACCTATATCCGCTTTGATGACAACGCATGCGTTATCGTCGATGCAGACAAAAACCCAAAGGGAAAACGAATTTTTGGACCGGTAGCCCGTGAGCTTCGTGATATGGATTGCATGAAAATCGTATCACTTGCGCCGGAAGTTCTGTAAGGAGAATTGAATCATGAACAAGAAATTCAAAATCCACAAGGACGATACCGTCCAGGTAATTGCAGGAAAAGACAAAGGTAAGCGCGGAACAATCGTCCGGGTCATTACTAAGAAAGATGCAGTTATCGTATCTGGAATCAACATTGTCAAAAAGGCAATGAAAAAACGAAGCCAGCAGGATCAAGGCGGAATCGTCGAGATTGAGGCTCCGTTGCACATCTCTAATGTCGCACTCGTTTGCAAAAAATGTGGTCCGACAAGAGTTGGTTATAAAATCGACGGCGACAAAAAGATTCGTGTCTGCCGCAAATGTGGAGAAGCACTGTAATGGATAATTACGTACCACGGCTTAAGAAAGTCTACAAGGACAAAATCGCCCCAGAGCTCTTCAAAGAACTCGGTTACACATCCGTCATGCAGATTCCAAAACTTGTAAAAGTTGTGGTCAGCATGGGTGTTGGCGAAGCTCTCACTAACAAGAAACTCCTTGACGCCGCAGTAGCTGACATCACTCAGATTACTGGACAGCATGCTGTTAAAACACGAGCAAGAAAGAGTATCGCGAACTTCAAACTTCGTGAGGGCAATGAAGTAGGTGTAATGGTAACATTGCGCGGTAACCATATGTATGAATTCTTGGACCGCCTCATCAATGTTGCGTTACCACGTGTTAAGGATTTCCGCGGAATTAAAGCGACTGGTTTTGACGGACACGGAAATTTCTCTCTGGGTATCACTGAACAGATTATCTTCCCGGAAATCGACTTCGACAAAATCACGAAGATTGCCGGAATGAACATCGCTATCGTAACAAGTGCAAATACAGACGCTGAGGCTAAAGCACTTCTTACCAAGTTCAACATGCCGTTTAGAAAGTAGTGAGGAATCATGGCTAAGAAATCATTGGTTATCAAGGCTGCCCGCGAACAGAAATACAAGACACGCGAATACAATCGCTGTCAGATTTGCGGTCGCCCTCGCGGTTATTTGCGCAAGTTTAAGATGTGCCGTATTTGTTTCCGCAAAATGGCTGGAGAAGGTCTCTTGCCAGGCGTAACAAAATCTAGCTGGTAGTGGAGGAATAGAAATGAGTGTATCAGATCCAATCGCAGATATGCTGACTAAGATTCGTAACGCTGTTCAGGTTCGCCACGAAAAAGTTGATGTTCCGACATCAAAACTTAAGTTGGAAATTGTTAAAATCCTGAAAACAGAAGGTTACATCAAGAATTTCAAGAAAGTCCAGGAAGATGGCAAAAACATCATCCGCATCTTCTTGAAATATGACGATTCAAACAATTCGGTCATTCACGGCGTAGAAAAAATCTCTACACCAGGTCGCCGAGTTTATTCTGGTTATAAAGATTTGCCACGTGTCTACAATGGCTTGGGAACATTGATTGTTTCAACTTCTACTGGTGTTACCACTGGTAAGAAAGCGAGCGAGAAGATGGTCGGCGGCGAATTGGTTTGCAAAGTCTGGTAAGTAGGAGGAAGACATGTCAAAAATTGGTAAGCTTCCTGTTGCTATCCCAGCGGGAGTTACAGTCACTGTAAATCCTGGACTTGTTACTGTAAAAGGTCCAAAAGGTGAACTTAAAGAAAAAATCAACAATTTGGTCACCGTTGAAGTAAACGGCGCTGAATTGGTGGTTAAACCAGTCGATGAATCAAAGAATGCTGGTGCGGCTCACGGCTTGTACCGCAATCTCATTCACAACATGGTCGTTGGTGTTACAGAAGGATTCACAAAATCTCTTATCATCACTGGCGTCGGTTATCGTGCAGAAGTCAAAGGTAAAGAACTTGTCATGAACCTCGGATATTCATCTGACTTCATCGCAGTTATTCCTGAGGGACTTACTGTTACAGCAGATGCAAATGGTAAGGTCACTATCACTGGTATTTCAAAGCAGTTGGTAGGTGAATTCAGCGCTCAGATTCGCAAATTGCGTGCTCCGGAGCCGTACAAAGGCAAGGGAATTCGCTATGAAACTGAAGTCATCAGACGCAAAGTCGGTAAGACCGGCGTTAAATAAGGCGGGGTAACACAATGTTCATTAAAAAGATGAATGACAAAGCAAGAAAACGCTTGCATCGTAAGATTCACATCCGTAAGTCAATTTACGGAACTGCTGAGCGTCCACGCATGACTGTGTACCGCAGCAACACGAATCTTTACGCTCAGGTTATTGACGATGATAAGGGACACACCCTTGCTTCAATTTCCACTTTGGAAAAAGAATTTGCTGACCTCAAGCCAAACACTGAGGGCGCGGCAAAGCTCGGTGAAGCATTTGGAAAACGCTTGCAGGACAAAAAGATTACAACCGTAGTCTTCGACCGCAACGGTTATCTGTATCATGGTGTTGTAAAGGCCCTTGCCGATGGAACCCGCAAAGCAGGTATCATTTTCTAGGAGAGTCTATGGAACGCCAGAATAAGTTTGACAAAGATCACAAAGAGCAGAAAGAGTTCATTGAGAAACTCGTACGACTGAACCGTACTGCAAAAACAACGAAGGGCGGTCGTGCAATGTCTTTCTCAGCTCTTACAGTTGTAGGTGATGGAAAAGGTCGCGTCGGATACGGATTTGGTAAAGCAAACGATGTATCTGAGGCAATTCGCAAGAGCCTTGACAAGGCAAAGAGAAATCTTATGTTCGTTCCTGTAAAGAACGGCACTTTGCCTCATGAAATGCTCGGTAACTACAAGAGTTCTTCAATTCTTCTCAAACCGGCTTGTCCGGGAACGGGAATCATCGCTGGTGGCACAGTCCGTGCTATCATGGATGCAATTGGAGCAACGGATGTTATTTCTAAGTCATTGGGGTCTTCAAGCCCGGTCAATGTAGTTCGCGCTACATTCAATGCGCTTGAAAATCTCATGGACGCAAAAGAAGTTGCATCAAACAGAGGTAAATCTCTCCAGGATATGTGGGGTTAATTATGGCTAAGAAAATTAAAGTTACTCTCGTAAAGAGCGTTATTGGTCAGAAACCGGAAAAAAAGGCAACTGTCCGCAGTCTTGGTCTCAAAAAGATTAGCTCTTCAGTTGTTCATGAAGCAACACCTGCCATTCTTGGTATGGTAAATGCTGTCGCACACCTTGTTAAAGTAGAGGAGGCTGAATAATGTCTGATTTTCTTTTGCACGCACCTGCGGGCGCAAATAAAAAGCCGAAGAGAGTAGGACGTGGTTCTTCTTCTGGACTCGGTACAACAGCTGGTAAGGGAAACAAAGGTCAGCAGTCTCGCTCTGGCAAGGCTGTGCCATACGTCGGATTTGAAGGCGGTCAGATGCCGCTTTACCGACGAATCGCTCACCGCGGTTTCTCTAACTATCCTTTCAAAAAAGAATACGCTATCGTCAATGTCTCTGACCTTGAAGTAAAATTCAATGCCGGTGAAACTGTTGACGCAGCTTCTCTTAAAGCAAAAGGATTGGTTAAGTCTTCACGCAAATTGGTTAAAATCCTCGGTGACGGGGAATTGACCAAGAGCCTTACAGTCGATGTCGACAAGGTTTCTGCTTCTGCAAAAGCAAAAATCGAAAAAGCCGGCGGTTCTGTAAAGGTTGCCGAAGAAACAAAATAAAAAGTAGGCTTTGGAGAGGCAAATGGCAAACAATCCAATCGCAAATATGTTCAGAATTAAAGAGTTGCGAGACCGCATCTTCTTTACTTTTGTAATTCTCGTTGTTTTTCGTCTCGGATGCGTTCTTACAATTCCGGGAATCAATGCTCAGGTTCTCGTAACGTATTTCGAAGAACTTGCACGGCATAACAAAAACGCGTTTGCCAGTTACATGGACTTCTTTGCCGGTGGTGCATTCTCTAACTTTTCTGTGTTCATGTTGGGCGTTATGCCTTACATCTCAACGCAGATTATCTTGCAACTTGCGTTGATTATCTTCCCGTCACTCAAACGAGCGGCACAGGAAGATGGCGGTCAGCGCAAAGTTGCGGCTTGGACTCGAATCGGTACAGTGTTTGTCTGTCTGATTCAGTCTTTGGCCGTAACAGTCTATGCGGCTAGTATTCCTGGTGCTATTGCTTTGGAAAACCAGCTCGCATTCAAGTTGCTCGCAATGCTCACTGTCACAACAGGTGCAATGATTACAGTTTGGCTTGGCGACCAGATTACGGCTCACGGTATCGGAAACGGAATTTCTATCTTGATTTTCGCTGGTATCGTTGCACGCCTGCCGCATGCTGTCCTTGAACTCCGTAACAGAGTGGCGGACGGCTCTCTCAACCCTGTATTTGTAATCATCGTTTTGCTTATGTTTATCGCTATTATTGCTTTCGTTGTATACGAGCAGTCTGGCGAGCGAAAAATTCCAGTGCATTATGCGAAACGTGTAGTTGGTCGAAAAATGTATGGCGGTCAGAGCACATACATTCCATTCAAAATCAATCCGTCGGGAGTTATCCCAGTCATCTTTGCATCGTCATTTTTGACATTCCCGTTGCAGATTGTTTCTAGTCTTGGTAATAATCAGAACTCAGCTCGTTGGATAGCTTCGCTTTCTGCAAAGTTGAATCCGACTGGCTTGCTCTACAATGTTCTTCTTGTTTTGTTGATTATCTTCTTTGCATACTTCTACACACAGGTAACCCTGAACCCCACAGAAATCGCAAAGAATATCCGTGAGAACGGCGGCTCAATTCCGGGCATTCGTACAGACAAAACCGAAGAGTATATGCAGAAGGTTCTGAACCGACTTGTATTGCCCGGTTCATTGTATCTCGCTGCTATCGCAGTATTGCCGACAATCATCCAGAATCTTTTTGGCTTCCCGCAGTCAATCTCAATGCTGATGGGTGGCACCTCGCTCTTGATTTTGGTTGGTGTTGACTTGGACACAATGAGTCAGGTCGAAGCTCTTCTTAAAATGCACCATGCAGATGGTCTTGTTAAGAAAGGCAAGTTACGATCAAGAAATTTGTAAACTCTGAATTCAGCAGGTGAATAATCTGCTGAATTTTCGCATTCTAATGAATTGCAAATTGTAATAAATTTGTGAGAATTTACGAAATTTTCTTGGTTTTTCTGTAGAATAAGTTTGGGGGTTTATGCTATACTCATCGGACTTGAATTGTAGTTCATTGCGAACTGCCATGATTCAAGCGAAGTATACTATCCCCAGGGGGACTTTTATGAAAGTACGAACCAGCGTAAAGCCCATCTGCGATAAGTGCAAGGTTATCAAACGAAACGGAATCATCCGTATCATTTGTTCAAACCCAAAACATAAGCAGAAGCAGGGTTAAGGAGTAACAGATGGCTCGAATTGCGGGAGTTGATCTCCCAAATAAACATGTCGATGTTGCATTGACCTATATTTACGGTATTGGTCGTTCATCAGCTAAGGCAATTTGTGAAAAGACGAAAATTGATCCAAACAAGCTTATCAATGATTTGGATCAGGACGAATTGGCTAAAATCCGTACTTTGATTGACGCAGAGTACAAGGTTGAAGGTCATCTTCGCTCAGAAATCGGTCTTAACATCAAGCGTCTGATGGATATCGGTTGTTACCGTGGTCTTCGTCATCGAAAAGGCTTGCCGTGCCGTGGTCAGCGTACACGCACAAATGCACGCACTCGCAAGGGCAAGAAGAAGACTGTCGCTAACAAGAAGAAGGCAGTCTAATTAGACGGAGGAATGTAGGTAATGGCAGTAGCTAAAAAGCGAAAGGAAAAGAAGAGCGTATACGAGGGAAATGTTTATATCCAGGCTACGTTCAACAATACTATCGTAACTATCACAGACTTAAACGGAAATGCTCTTTCTTGGGCATCGTCAGGTGGTCTCGGATTCCGCGGAGCAAAAAAATCTACTCCGTTTGCTGCTCAGTCAGTTGCTGAAACAGCAGTGCAGAAGGCTGTAAGCTATGGTCTTCGCGAAGTTCACGTTTTTGTGAAAGGTCCGGGAATGGGTCGAGAGAATGCTGTTCGTGCGCTTGGTGCATTGGGATTGAAAGTAAAATCAATCGCTGATACAACGCCAATTCCGCACAACGGATGTCGTCCTCGCAAAACACGCCGTATGTAACTTGAATTCACTGGGGCAGGATTCATTTCCTGTCTTTGTGAATTTTTTGTGCTTATTTTTGGGCATGGTTACTGTTGATAGTTGTGACGTCAGAAACGGAATTGTTTCTGAATGAAAGAGTAGCTCCTGTATGAGCTCTAACATAAAAAAAGGAGTTCAGATGGCTCGTAAAAACTTGCTGAAGGGTTTTAAAAAACCAAAAACCGTTCAGTTCGATCATCTTGAAGCAAACCCAAATTACGGAAAGTTTACAGCTTATCCTTTTGAAACAGGTTTCGGAACGACAATTGGAAACACACTTCGTCGTGTGCTTCTTTCATCAATTCAGGGGTATGCTATTTCCTCAGTACGGATTACTTCTTACGACCCTGATGGTGTTCCGCATGTCGTTTCAAGCGAATTTGAGACAATTCCAAATGTTTCAGAGGATACGCTCGAAATCTTGAACAGTCTCAAACTTATGCGTTTGAGATTGCCGGAAGACATGGAACAGGACACACTTCTCTTTGAGTTCAAAGGTCCGGGTACAGTAAAGACCGATGATTTTGCAAAAGAAGGTCAGCTTGAAGTTCTTACAAAAGACGTGCCGGTTTTCACAATGATGGAAGGCGCGCATATCGAGTTTGAAATTCAGGTCGATTTGGGAAGAGGCTATGTTCCTGCGGAAGTGAATGAGCATTACATTGAGGTTGTTGGTACAATTCCGATGGATGCAATTTTTACTCCTGTTACAAAAGTAAAGTACATGATCGAGCCGTGCCGCGTAGGTCAGCGAAACGATTATGACAAACTTGTTCTTGAAGTTTGGACTGATGGAACGATTACTCCAGAAGATGCACTTGCTGAAGCTGCAAAAATTGCAAAAGACCATTTCTCAGTTTTTGTCAACTTTAATGATAGTGATATTTCTGGAAGCGATGATTTTGATGAGGGAGACGAAAAAATTCGTCAGTTGCTCAACACTCCGGTCGAGGAACTTGAGCTTTCTGTTCGTTCATCAAATTGTCTCAAAAATGCGAATATTCGCACAATCGGCGAATTGACTCGAAAAACAGAAGATGACATCGCCAAGACTCGAAACTTTGGCAAAAAGTCTCTTACTGAAATCAAGGAAAAGCTCCTCGAATGGAACTTGAACTTGGGAATGACTGATTACAGCCATCTTAAAAATTCAGTCAATTTGACAAAGCCAGCACAAAAGGAAGAATCCAATGAGAAATAAAACGGGATTTAATCCACTTTCACGTACAGCCGCTCATCAGCGAGCAATGGCGCGAAACATGGTGACATCACTTTTCAGATTTGAACGCATTACGACAACTCAGGCAAAAGCAAAGGAAGTTCGTAAGGCTGCTGAGAAGTTGATTACTCGCGGTAAAGTCGATTCTGTGCACAACCGCCGTACTGCTGCAAAGTTTATTCAGGACGAGAAAATCTTGAACAAACTCTTTACAGAAATTGGTCCGCGCATGAAGGATCGCAATGGTGGTTACACACGAATTCTTAAGCTTGGTTTCCGTCAGGGTGATGCTGCTGATGTTGTTATCCTTGAATTGGTTGACTACAAGTTGCCGTCACAAGACGATGCATCAGCAAAAGACAAAAAAGCTGAAACAAAGAAACCGGCTGCTAAAAAAGCTCCTGCAAAGAAAGCTGCATCAAAGGCTAAGAGTGCAGAGAAAGCAGCTCCTGCTGAAGAAGCAAAATAAGGAGTTAAGATATGTCTAAAGCACATCGCGGAACTGGTGTTCGCACCGAACCAAATCACGGTCGTGGAAAGTGTCCACGCTGTGGGAAAGAAAATGTCAAAGTTCTTTACGAAAAAGAAATTGACGGCAATACAGTAAAAGTTTGCAAAACCTGCAATGCAGAACTGAAGAATATTGCAAAAAAAGAAGCTCGAGCAAGCAAAGCCGCAGCAGCTGCTGCAGCACCGGCTACAGAAGAAGCTCCAGCAGAAGCATAAGTTCTTACACTATGCGATGCCGCTCCTTATTACAGGGGCGGCTTTATTTTTTTAAGTGTTGTGCATTTTAAACTTGTTTTTAATCAAATCGGGCGTTATCATATTTTATGAGAGAATGTTGCTCTTTATAGTAACAGTGAAGGGGTTTTTATGAACGTTTCTAAGTTTTTGCACAGTTTGCAGTTCCGATTGATAGCTATCGTTGTATCGATTTTTATCGTTTCAAATGTCATTATCGTCGTAACGGCACTTAGCCTTTCAACATCTTCAACAACAAACACGGTCCATCAGTTGCTGGACGCGGTTACTGATTCGGCATCTGGGAAAATCAAGGGTGAGACCGAAAAGCAGTTCCGCATGTTGCAGTCGCTTGCCAAAATGGACGATATGCGCGACGAAGAAGTGAGCGTGTATGATAAGTGCCGCGAGCTGAACCGCATATCAAAAGTGAGTGAAGACTATGAAAACATCGGTTACTACGACCTTGCGGGAAATAGCTACACGGCGGCAGGGCAAAAGATTCAGTTGCAGCGCGCCTACATCGACGCGGCTGCTCAAGGAAAAACGTATATTGCAGATCCGGCAATAAATCCCGTCACAAATATTTTGTTCCAAATCTATGCTGTTCCTGTTTTTAACGAAGATAATAAACCAATCGGTTGTATTGCGGCAAATGTGCTCGGCGATGTACTTTCAAAGCGAATCGAGCAAATCAGTTTCGGTGTGTCGGATTCGCACGTGCAAGTCGTGAGCCGAAAGAGCGGGCACACGATTGCATCAACGGTGTTTGAGAATGTCCTTGAATTCCAAGATGTCAATGAAGACGCCGATGAGGGAATCAAGCCGATTTTGGCGAAGATGATGGGAAGCGAGAGTTTTGTAAATCCGGCGAACAACATGAAAATGCTTGCGGCGTATCGCCCTGTGCCAGGAACGGACTGGTCTGTGCTCGGCGTGTGTGGCTACGATGATTTTTATCATGAACTCACGCGAATGCGCTCTGTCATCGGAATTCTTGCCATCGTCATGCTCATTATTGCGTTTATGGCGGTGGGCGCAACGATGTCTATCAGCTTAAAACCGCTCAAAAATGTCAAATCGGCTGTCGAAGATGTCGCATCGGGCGACGCTGATTTAACAAAACGAATCCCGAGTCATGGCAAGGACGAGGTTTCTGATGTCGTGTCGGGCTTCAATGCGTTCATGGTCAAATTGCAGGAAATCATCTCGCAGGTCAAAGACTCAAAGGGAAGCCTCGGCGTTGCGGGTCAGAACTTAAAGGCGAGCACCGAAGACACGTCTTCTTCTATCACACAGATTTTGGCAAACATCGAGTCGGTGCACACGCAGATTAACAACCAGGCGAACAGCGTGCATCAAACGGCGGGCGCGGTGAACGAGATTGCGTCAAACATCGAGTCGCTTGAGAAGATGATTGAAAAGCAGAGTTCTGGCGTGTCGGAAGCATCGGCAGCGGTTGAAGAGATGATTGGAAATATCCGTTCAGTAAATGCCTCAATGGAAAAAATGTCGTCTTCTTTCAACGAATTGACGGCAAGTGCGCAGAGCGGTTCGCAAGTGCAGCATGAAGTAAACGAAAAAATCGAGCAGATTAAGAATCAGAGCGAAACTTTGCAGGAAGCGAACGTTGCTATTGCGGCAATCGCGGAGCAGACGAATTTGCTTGCAATGAACGCGGCGATTGAGGCGGCTCATGCTGGGGACGCGGGCAAGGGCTTTGCGGTCGTTGCTGATGAAATCCGTAAACTGTCGGAAACCTCTGGTCAACAGTCAAAAACGATTGGCGAGCAGCTGACGAGCATTCAGAATTCAATCGCGAGCGTGGTGAGCGCATCTGAGCAGTCAAGCCAGGCGTTCGGCACGGTGACGAATAAAATCAAAGAAACCGATGAGCTTGTCCGCCAAATTAAGGCGGCGATGGAAGAGCAAAATGAAGGCTCTCAGCAGATTAACGACGTGCTCCACGCTATGAATGACTCAACGCTTGAAGTCCGCACGGCGGGGCAGGAAATGGCTGAGGGAAATAAGGCGATTCTTGAAGAAGTCCGCAATTTGCAAGATGCCACCGGCGTTATGCAAGACAGCATGAACGAGATGAGCATCGGTGCGCGAAAAATCAACGAGACGGGCGAAGCCTTGCGTGGAATCGCCGTCCAGATGGAAGCGTCAATCAATGAGATTGGCAGCCAGATAGACCAATTCAAGGTCTAAGCGCAATCGCAAGAAGAGCCGCACGAGTCGTCGCAGCGCGAAGAAGCGCAGCCTGTTGTAGCGCAATCGCATGAATCGCCTGAACATGAGCAGTCGCACGAGTCGCAGGTTGTGCCTTTTTGCGCTTTTATTGTTCGCCCCATTTCGGTGAGCATTTCAATATCGCCTTTAATTGTGCTTCCGCTCGTGGTGAGCATGTTTCCTGTAATCGTGGCGGAACAGCCCGATTCAAACGCTTTTTTGCCGTTTTCGGAAAGCAGTTTGCGCCCTGCGGCAAGGCGGATGTTCGCTTCAGGATTGATAAAGCGGAACACGGCAAGCGTGCGCAAGATTTCATCTTCTGAAAGCGGCACAAGGTTTTCAAACGGCGTGCCAGGAATCGCCATGAGCGCGTTGATTGGGATTGAGCGGATGTTCAGTTCGTGGAGCGAAAGAGCCATGTCGGTTCGGTCTTCAAAAGTCTCGCCCATGCCGATAATTCCGCCAGAGCACACGCAGAATCCTTCTTCCTGTGCGATTTTGATTGTCTCGATTTTCATGTCGTAGGTGTGGCTCGTGCAGATGTTCGGAAAATTTCGGCGCGAAGTCTCAATGTTGTGGTGGTAGCTCGTAACGCCCGCTTTCTTAAGCCGTTTGAATTGCTCTCGTGTGATGAATCCCATTGAAGTGCAAAGGTTAATGCTCAGTTCTTTGTTCATGCGTTCGTAGACATGAATCGCTTTTTCAAAATCTTCGCCCGAAAGTGCACGACCAGCCGTAACGATGGCAAATCGGTTCACGCCTTCGTCTTGGTTCGCCTTTGCCTCCGCGATGATTTTTTCTTCGTCAAGGAAGTCGTAGGCTTCGCAGGAAGTGTGATTGTGCGCGCTCTGAGCGCAGAATTTGCAGTTTTCGCCGCAACGACCGCTCCGTCCGTTGATAATCGTGCATAAATCCACATTGCTTCCCTTGAAATGTGCGCGGATTTTGTCTGCGGCGGCGGTGAGTTCGCTCAAATCGCACGTTTTGAAGAAAGAAAGGTCGTCGGTGCGACCAAATCGTTTGCCGTGAATGATGTCTTCGGCGAGTTCGTTGACTGTTGCCATACTGTTACCTCTTTTTTGAGAGAGTGTAACAAAAATGACGAATATTGTAAACTTTAAAATATAAGATGAGTTTACAATGGGGAGTAATACTTGCGATAAAAAAAGATTTTTTTTCTAAATCCGCCTTCGCAGCATAGCTGCTCGGAGACTCGCCTAAAAGCTTCCCTCGGAAGCTTTTTTTTCTTCGAAAATCGGCTCCCTACCCATTGACATGCTAGGTAATTATCTTTATAGTATAGATACCTACTAAATTAGTAGGAATAAATAAAAAAGGAGAAAACAACTATGGCAAATAAACTTCATTTTGAGACACTTCAACTTCATGTGGGGCAGGAGCAGGCTGACCCGGTAACTGATTCACGCGCGGTGCCGATTTATCAGACGACTTCGTATGTGTTCCACAATTCTAAGCATGCGGCTGACCGATTCGGCTTGGCGGACGCGGGCAACATTTACGGTCGTTTGACGAACTCAACGCAGGATGTGTTTGAGAAGCGCGTTGCGGCTTTGGAAGGCGGCGTTGCGGCTTTGGCGGTTGCTTCGGGCGCGGCGGCTATCACTTACACGATTGAGGCTTTGGCGCAGAAGGGCGACCACATTGTGGCTCAGAAAACGATTTACGGCGGCACTTACAATCTGCTTGCGCACACTTTGACTGGATTCGGCGTGGAGACGACTTTTGTTGACGCGCACAATCTTTCTGAGGTCGAGGGCGCAATCAAGCCGAACACGAAGGCAATTTACCTTGAGACTTTGGGAAATCCGAACTCGGACATTCCTGACATCGACAAAATCGCGGAAATCGCGCACAAACACGGGCTTCCGCTCGTAATCGACAACACTTTCGGCACTCCGTATCTGATTCGCCCGATTGAGCACGGGGCGGACATCGTTGTTCATTCGGCAACGAAATTCTTGGGCGGTCACGGAACGACTTTGGGCGGCGTTATCGTTGATTCGGGAAAATTCGACTGGAAGAAGAGTGGAAAATATGCTCCAATCGCCTCTCCAAACCCAAGCTATCACGGGATTTCATTCGCGGACGCGGTGGGACCGGCTGCATTCGTCACTTACATTCGCGCGATTTTGCTCCGCGACCAGGGTGCTTCAATCAGCCCGTTCAATGCGTTCTTGCTTTTGCAGGGCGTTGAGACGCTTTCACTCCGCCTTGACCGCCATGTTGAGAACACGAAAAAGGTCGTTGAGTATTTGAGCAAGCATCCGCAGGTTGAGAAAGTGAATCATCCGTCGCTTCCCGACCACCCCGACCACGCGCTTTACGAGAAATATTTCCCGAACGGTGGCGCGTCAATCTTCACATTCGAGATTAAGGGCGGAAAGGACGCGGCTTGGAAATTCATCGACAATCTTAAGATTTTCAGCTTGCTCGCGAATGTTGCTGATGTCAAATCGCTCGTCATTCACCCAGCGACCACAACGCACAGCCAGTTGAGTGATGAGGAACTGAAAGACCAGGGAATCACGCAGAGCACAATCCGCCTTTCAATCGGTACAGAGCATGTCGATGACATCATCGCCGACTTGGAAGCAGGATTTGCGGCAGCGAAGTAATTACACGCGAATTCCAATGATGAGTTTGTCCTCGCCGTTTTCTTTGACGAGGGCGGCTCTAGTTGTTGCGGGGTGAGGCTCGCCGTTCAGCATGAGGCGGTAATGAGTCGTGAACACGCCCCGCTTTTTTATTGTTTCGAGGATATTTTTGCGCGTAAAACTTTCTTTGAAGGCTTGCAGGTCATCGGGGTGCAGGGTGAGTTCGGCATTTTTGTGTGTGTTGGCGAAAAAGTTCTCGCCCTGTTTTGCAAGCCCGAGCGTTTCGTAGTCGCTCGTTGCCTCATATTCCGTGTATTCTTCGGTTTTGAGGTCAACAATGTACATGCCGATAAAATCACCCGATAGCGACATGAGCCGAGAATAAACGACTTGCTCTTGCTGAGCCTGTTCGAGCAATTTTCTTTGCTTCATTTGCGCATCGATGTTGCTTAATGCGATGATGATATGGTTTTCATTCATCTGCATAATTTTCATATTTACATAAACTGGCGTTCCGTCTTTGACAATGCGGTATGCAAAAGAGAATCTTCCATGCTCTTTAAGTTCGTTGAGAATATTTTCTTTGGAAAAGACAGTTTTAAAATTCTCGACATCTTCTGAATACAAAAGTTTTGAAATTTCTTTTGCCCCCAATTTAAAACAATCTTTTCCGTGCCGCTCTGTCGTCATAAGGTCTTCGCCAGCAATGGATGAATATTCGATGAATTCATCGGTTTCTGTATTTATGTCGAACAGTCTGAAATAATCCGCCGCGAGTGCCTTTGTGATGTTCGCGTAGGTCGCACCCTGATCGCCTTCCATAATCATAAGCACGCCGACCGCAACCGATACTTTTTTCGTGACGGGATTTTCTGCAAGTTTGCGTACGAAATAATTTGCGATAGAGCCGTCGGGAAGTGCTTCGTCAATGAAAGTGCGTTTTCCGTCTTGTGCAACCTGCTGAATAACGCGCATGAGCGAAGAGCCAGCCGTCTGCAAAACCGATGAAATGGGAATGTCTCTGCCCGAAACGGCAACTCCGAAGAACCGTCTGAAAAAATTACGGTATGACTGATGGGTGCGCACGAACCGAACGGTTTCGCCTGCAATCTCAAGAATCGCCATCGGAATCATGTTGAAGACATTGTTGAAATTCTGCTCGTTTCCGTGAGAGAACACGGCAAGGTCGTGCAAATTCACGCGCCCAATCGTTTCAAAATACTGCATTTCAGCGGGGTCTTCAAAGCCGAGCGAACGAGTATCGTCAATTTTGTTGACCACTTCTGAGAACGGAATCGGCTTTCCGTAATAATAGCCCTGGATTTTTGAACAGCCGACTTCACGCAAAAACTGAATCTGCTCTTCGGTTTCAACGCCCTCACACACCGTGTCAACGCCGATTGAGAATGCCATTTTTATCAGTTCGGCGAGAATGATTTTTCCGTTGTTCTTTTGGTCGAACTGCCTCATAAAACTCATGTCGAATTTAATGAGGTCGAACGGAATTTCTTTTAAAACATTGAGCGAAGAATATCCCGACCCGAAATCGTCCATCCAAATGGGGAAGCCGAGTTCCTTGAAGCGCAAAATTTGCTTCATCATGAAGTCAAAGTCGCTTCCGATTGTGCTTTCGGTGATTTCGATGCTGATTTTGCTGCGCGGAATGCCTGCCAAATCGACGCGGGTGCGGATTTCTTCGACAATATCGCACGATTCAAAATCAGAGCGCGACAAGTTGATTGACTGCGGAATGACGGGAATGTTCTGGCTCTCGAGGTATTTCATTTTTTCGATGACACGCTCAACCATGTACAGGTCGAGTTTGTAGATGAGCTTTTCTTCTTCGAGAATAGGAATAAAATCAGCGGGCGACAAAAAGCCGTTTACGGGATCAATCCAGCGGGCAAGTGCTTCTTCATCACAGACTTTTTCGTTTACGGTACGGACAATCGGCTGATAGTAGACGGTAATCCATCGTTCCGCAATTGCCTTGTTTAAATTTTCGAGAATGTAGCGGTGGTTTTCTTCGGCATGTTTGATTTGCTGATTGTAGTGGGCGATTCCTGCCGTGCGGTTGTCTTCAAGAGAATCACAGGCAAGTTTTGCGCGGTCGCACGCCATGTTGATATTCACATCGTCGTTTTCATAAGTGTAAATTCCGATATGTGGGCGTATATTGCCAATTGTATAAAGGTTTTTACAATTCTCGATGAGGCTGCGGAGTCTGTCTTCAATGTTTGTGCCGTCCGTAATGACCGAAAAATGACCGCCACCCAAGCGACAGCAATTCTCTTTGTCGAAATAAGAAGCCAAAAGATGCGCGAACGACTGCAAAAAATTATTGCCTTCGGTAAAGCCCTGTTTTTGATTGAATGATTTTAATCCGTGGAGCGTAATGAAGAGAACAGTGGGAATTCCGAGATTTTTCGTGATTGTTTCTTTTCGAACCGATGAGATTTCAAAAAAGTAGGTCATGTTGGGCAAGCCCGTCAAGAAATCATAGAAATTCGCATCCATAAGATTATTTTAACATGGGCGTGTATATATAGCAAACTTTTTATAAGCGAAAAAAAAAGAAAAAAAATACATATTACCCATTGACTTACTAGGTAATAAAAGATATACTACCATCATTAGAAAAAGAAACCACAGATGGCACAGATATTTTTTTAATCTGTGAAAATCTGTGGATAAAAATAAAGGAGATTTATATGGCAAAGATTTACACATCATCTGACCAGCTTGTCGGTCACACACCGTTGTTGGAACTCACTCACATTGAAAAAGAATTCAATCTTGAGGCAAAAATCGTCGCTAAATTGGAATATTTCAATCCGGCGGGAAGCGTAAAAGACCGAATCGCAAAGGCAATGCTCGACGAGGCAGAAAAAGCGGGCAAACTCAAGCCCGATTCAACAATCATCGAGCCGACTTCTGGCAACACGGGAATCGGCTTGGCTTCGGTTGCGGCAGCTCGTGGCTACAAAGTCATCATCGTCATGCCGGAAACGATGTCTGTTGAACGCCGCCAGCTCATGAAAGCATACGGCGCGGAGCTTGTTTTGACAGAGGGCGCAAAGGGCATGAAGGGCGCAATCGCAAAGGCAAACGAACTTGCCTCAACCACGCCGAACAGCTTTATCCCTGGTCAGTTCGTGAACCCCGCGAACCCGAAGGCTCACCTTGAAACAACAGGCCCGGAAATCTGGGAAGACACAGACGGAAAAGTCGATTACTTTGTCGCAGGCGTTGGCACGGGCGGCACGATTACGGGCGTTGGTCAGTTCCTCAAATCAAAGAACAAAGATGTCAAAGTCGTGGCAGTTGAGCCAAAATCTTCGGCAGTGCTTTCAACAGGCGTTGCAGGCGCGCACAAAATTCAGGGAATCGGCGCGGGCTTCGTTCCTGATGTATTGGACACCAAAGTCTACGATGAAATCATCGCCGTCGAAAACGAAGACGCATTCAAGACCGGAAAATTGGTCGGCGTAAAAGAAGGCGTTTTGGTCGGTATTTCTTCTGGCGCGGCTTTGTGGGCAGCAGTAGAGCTTGCAAAACGACCAGAAAACAAAGGAAAGACAATCGTAGCGCTTCTTCCTGACACAGGCGACCGCTATCTTTCAACACCGCTCTTCGCAGACTAATTGGACATCCATGTCCTGACAAGTTTTTGACAAGCAAAAACTTGCGGTCAACTATCTTTTGCCCGCCTCCTTGCGGGCAATTTTTGGTATTAAGAATTTGAAATCCTTTAAACCTCGTGGTATACTAGGTTGAAGTCTAGTAGCACGAGGTTTTTTTATGATTGTTTCTACACGCGGACGATATGCGCTTCGAGTTTTGATTGATTTGGCGGAACACAGCGAAGATGAACGCATTCCGCTCAAAGATGTCGCCGAGCGACAGGAAATTTCCCAAAAATACATCGAGTCGATTATGACGCTTCTCTCAAAGAACGGCTTTGTGGACGGCGTGCATGGAAAGGGCGGCGGCTACAAGCTCAACCGTGCGCCCGAAGATTACAAGGTCGGGGAAATTCTTCGTCTCACGGAAGGAACGCTCGCCCCCGTTGCCTGTCTTGAAAAGGGCGCAGAGCCGTGTCCCAAAAAAGAAGCGTGCCGCACCATTCCCATGTGGACGAAACTCGACGAACTGATTGAGAATTACCTTGATTCGGTGTCGGTCGCTGATTTGATGAAGAAATGAATTCCTCACAGAGCTACAGAGTGCACAGAGTGAAGTTCCTCTGTGGTCTCTGTGCCCCTACGCAACATAGTTGCTTTGGAGAGTCGCTAAAATTGCTATGCAATTTTTTAACGCTCCCTATCTGTGAGAAATTTATAATTGAACAGACAGAACGCTTTCACTATAATAATATAACTTTCTAATTCATAAGGAAAACAAAATGGCAGGAAAAGATTTGTGCCCGTGTGGCTCTGGTAAAAAATATGGCGAATGCTGTGAGCCAATCATCAAAGGAACGGTAAAAGCTCCCACGGCGGAAGCTCTCATGCGAGCGCGTTATTCTTCTTACGAAAAACAGGAAATTGACTTTATCATCAATTCATGCGAAGAGGGCGAAAAAATTGCCGAAATCGACCGCAAGGCAACCGAAGACTGGGCAAAGAATTCAACATGGCATGGTCTCAAAATCTTGCGCACCGAAAAGGGCACTGAAAACGACGAAGAAGGCGTTGTCGAATTTGAAGCAACCTACACCGACAAAGGCGGCTTGCGCGACATTCACCACGAAGTCGGCTACTTCAAAAAAATCAACGGCGAATGGCTCTACTCAGTCGGAAGCGTAAAACCGATGACGGTCGTTCGTGAGGGCGCAAAAATCGGGCGAAACGACCCGTGCCCGTGCGGAAGCGGCAAAAAATACAAGAAGTGCTGCGGTAGATAGAAAAGCTATGGTGGTTGAGCCAGTCGAAACCACATATTCAGCGTGCAATGGTCATTTCGACAATGCTCAATGACCACATTTTATGAAACAAACGATAACTGGCTTTCATGCCATTGAAGAGAAAGTCCGTGCCGCCTGTGAAAGCGGGCAAATTGACGGGCTTTCTCTTTCTTATTCTAAAATCGGTCCTCGCGTAAAGAAAATTCTTGAAGTGGCTCGCACGGCGGGAATTCCGTGCAGTCAGGTCGATTCAAAAGTGCTTGATTCGCTCGTGCAGAATCTTCCCGAAGTGGCGCGTGACCATCGCGGAATCGTGCTTTGTAACGAAAATGCAAAAGAATCAACCCAAAGCGAAGTGAATTTCGACACTTGGATTGCGGAGGCAAAACTTTCTGACGAGAACAAAACAGTCTTAATTCTCGATGAAATCACCGACCCGCACAATGTGGGCGCAATCTTGCGTTCGTGCGACCAGTTTGGCGTGAGTCTTGCCGTTATGCCTCAGCGAAACAGCGTGGGCAATGTGAGCGAAAACGAAATTATCGCGCGTGCTTCTGCAGGGGCGAGCAGTTATGTCCCCCATTCTGTCGTAAAGAATTTGAACCGCGCAGTGCAGAAAATCAAAGAAGCGGGCTTTTGGGTTTACGGGGCTGATGCAGGGGGCGAATCCGTGCAAAATCTTTCATTCCCGGCAAAAACGGCAATCATCATGGGAAGCGAGGGCACGGGAATCAGCCGATTGCTTGAAGAGCAGTGCGATTCGATTGTCTCAATCCCCACCTGCGGCAAAATCGATAGTCTGAATGTGAGCGTCGCAACCGGCGTGCTTCTTTACGAGCGATATAGGCAAGGTTTGAGTTAATTTTTTCAGAGGTACTAAAATTGACATCGCTAACGCTATTCTTCACGGTGTTTCTTGCCGTGTTTATCGCGGAGATGGGCGATAAAACGCAGCTGTTGCTCATCGCCATGACTTCAAAATACAAGGTGCGCGACATTCTCATCGGCACAACGGCGGCAATTTTTGTGCTCAACGCGCTTGCCGTGCTTGCCGGCGGGCTTTTGAACGAATTCCTCAAAACGCATTTGTGGATTGTCCGCCTCATCGCGTGCGTGGCGTTCTTTTATTTTTCGATTTCATCGCTTTTAAAAAGCGACGACGATGAATCATCTTCTGGCTCAAAAATTCAATTCGCTCCGCTCGCCGTGTTCTGCATCTTCTTTATCGCGGAATTTGGCGACAAAACGCAGCTCACCGCAATCACTTTTGGCGCAACGAACGGCTTGAACGCAAACGCGCTCGTCATATGGATTTCGTCATCGATTGCGCTCCTTGTTGCAGACCTCATTGGCTTGGTCGTGGGGCATTTTTTGCACGGGAAAACGCCCGACCGTTTTTTCAATCTGCTCGCGTTCATGATTTTCGCCGTGTTCGGTTTTGTGAATCTTCCGAGTGGCTTGTATCTTTTGCTCAACGAAAACAGCGCCGAAATTGCCGAGCCGTCTTTTAGCGAAATGGTTTTTGAGACGCCGTACGCGCTCCCCATACTGTGTACGGTTGCACTGGCTTTTGTGGCAATCTGTGTTATAATAACAGTGCGAAACCGAAAGCGGGGGTAAATATGTTTCATGTTACAACGAATAAAACCGAAGAGTCGTGGTCGCGTGCCGACATCAAAAAAGTGAAGCCGAGCGAAGACCCGAACGATATTGTCAACCGAATCAACAGACAAGCAGCCGAGGGCATGGACTACAAAACGGCGATTGATTTTCTCAAGGCGCAGTTGGGAACATGGCGGCGTTTTTACAAGCAGAGCGATGTGGTCGAGCTTGAAGAGGACTGGACTGAGACGAATCTGCCGTTCACCAAAATCACGAGCCTGAATATTTATTACACCGTCACCGATTTAGGAAACAATAAGATTAAAATCAAGCAGGGCTTTGAAGAGCCTAAGCAAGAAGCATAAAAAAACTCCGCCTTGTGGCGGAGCATGTGGGCTTATGCGAGGATTTTCTTTACGAATGCGCCGATTTTCTCGTCTTTGCAATCCTTAAAGAACAATTCGCTGAATTTTTCGCCAGCGAACGCGCCTTTTACCAAATCCTTGTCCAATGATTCAAGAATCTCAACGAGCGGCTTAAACGCCTTTTCGCGTACGCCGTCAAGAATCTTTTTGTTGCGCTGCTCTGGTTCTGCGCGCTCGCGCGGATAGCCCTGTCCGCTTGGCTCACAGAAGAGCTTTTCAAAAATATATTCGAGATTCAAATCTCCGCCCCAGCCAAAGCCGAGCGCGAACGGAATTGAAATTGCGTTTCCGTCGTTAATCTGCGCGAACGTGTATGCGTCGAGCGGAGTTGCGACATGGCCGCAGATTACGCCCGGGAAGCTGTTCAATGCGAGCATTGCGCCCTCACCCGTGCCACAGCCCGTGATGACGTAATCGACTGCCTTTGCGTTGAGCAAAGTTGCCGCAAGAATGCCGTTCTGCACATACGTGAGCGAGGGCGAGTCGGCTGAGTACATGCCGTAGTTCACGACCTCAAAGCCGTGCGCGTCCGCGACTTTTTTGAGCGCGTTGTAAATGACGGTGTTTTTTGCCGCCTGAGAATTTTCGTTAATCAAAGCGATTTTCATTTGTGTCTCCTCGAAAATAAAGTAACCACATACTAACAAAAATCAGTCAAAAGTGGTAGACAGTTTTTTTGTTTTTGTTTATAGTATCGCCATGACAAAGGCGTCGTAAATGAACCGCTAAAGGTGCGTCCATTTGGATTCACTGTGGCGTTTCGTTTATGACGCCTTTTTTGTTGGGGCGTTTGTTGAGCTTGTCGAAACACGCCCCTCAAAAAATCACGCCAAGAATAGGAGAAAAAAATGGCAATCAAAGAATTCAATGTGAAGAACGCGTATTGTAAGCGCGTGTGGGACGAGCTCAAAACTCGTTATGCTGACCAGGAGCACTTCCTTCAGGCGGCTGGTCTCGTTTTGGAGACACTTTCACCAGTCGTAGACACAATGCCTGAATTGGAGAACACAGCCGTTCTCGAACGCTTCGTTGAGCCAGAGCGAATCATCATGTTCCGCGTTCCGTGGACAGACGACCAGGGAAAACCGCATGTAAACCGTGGCTTCCGCGTTCAGTTCAACAGCGCAATCGGACCATACAAAGGAGGCTTGCGCTTCTCTCCAGAGGTCGGTCTTGATGTTCTTAAATTCTTGGGATTCGAGCAGGTTCTTAAAAATTCACTCACCACATTGCCAATGGGCGGCGGAAAGGGCGGTTCAGACTTTGACGGTCACGGAAAATCAGACGGCGAAATCATGCGCTTCTGCCAGAGTTTCATCACAGAACTTTACCGACACATCGGTGCTGACACGGATGTTCCTGCTGGCGACAAAGGCGTTGGCGGAAAAGAAGTTGCGTACATGTTCGGTCAGTACAAGAGAATCACGAACCAGTTCACTGGCGTTCTCACAGGAAAAGGCTTGGACTTCGGCGGTTCATTGATTCGTCCGGAAGCTACAGGTTACGGTCTCATCTACTTTGCAGAATGTATGCTCAAAGCGGCTGGAACTGACTTCAAGGGCAAAACAGCAATCATCTCTGGTGACGGAAATGTCGCTCAGTACGCTTGTGAAAAAGTCACACAGCTCGGCGGAAAAGTCATCACATTGTCTGACTCAACAGGCTACATTCTCGACGAAGACGGAATCGATGCTGAAAAACTCGCCTATGTTATGGAATTCCGCGCTCGCAAAGAAAAAATCGACGCATATGTCAAAAAATATCCGAAAGCAAAATTCTTCAAGGGCGAAAAACCGTGGGGAGTTAAGGCTGACTGTGCATTCCCGTGCGCAACTCAGGACGAAATCTACATGGAAGATGCAGAAAAGCTCGTTAAAAACGGCGTAAAACTCGTTGCTGAGGGAGCTAACATGCCGACTCGTGCAGATGCAATCGCATTCTTGCAGTCAAAGGGCGTTCTCTTCGCACCAGGAAAAGCTTCAAACGCAGGTGGCGTTGCGGTTTCTGGCCTCGAAATGTCTCAGAACTCAGAACGACTCTCATGGACTCGCGAAGAAGTTGACGCAAAACTCAAGCAGATTATGACCAACATTCACGACAACGCATACGAAACAGCGAAGAAATTCGCTCCGTCTGCAACCCCAGACTATGTTTCAGGCGCAAACATCTACGGCTTCCTTAAGGTAGCAAGAGCAATGATGGCTCAGGGGCTTGTATAATAAGCAAGTGAATTGCTAATTTTCCCGCTCTTCCGTTCGGTTGGGCGGGATTTTTTTTGCTTTACGGAAACAGTAAAAAATAGTAAAATCAGTAAAGAACAGTAAAAGAAATTTTATTCAGTAAAGCGAGACGTGCTATGGTAAATCCTTTTTCTCTGACATTTGGAAAAAGTCCTTTGGAAACAATCGCGCGACCGATTCAGATTTCGGAAGTCGTGGAGAGTTTTTCAGCGGAAACGGTGAATCAGCAAGTCTTCCTCATAACAGGTCTCCGCGGCTCTGGAAAAACCGTTTTAATGACCGAAGTGTGCAAAATCTTCCGACAGGAATCTGACTGGATAGTGCTTGAACTGAACCCGGAACTTGACCTGCTGGAAAGCCTCATGTCAAAACTCGTGAGCAACAATCAGTGTGCGGAAATTTTCAAGAGTGCAAAAATAAATCTTTCATTTTGGGGATTTGGATTGGAACTCGGCGGAACGGCGCAAATTACGGACAGGGAAACCGCCATCACAAAAATGCTCGAAAGCCTTAAAAAAAAGAAAAAACGGCTTTTGATTTCCATTGACGAAGTGACCGACAGCGAGTACATGCGGATTTTCGCAAGTTCATTTCAGATTTTCATTCGGCAGGATTTGCCCGTGTATCTTTTGATGACAGGGCTTTACGAAAACATCGAAGAACTCCAAAACGAGAAAAATCTGACCTTCTTGTACCGAACGCCAAAAATCGAGCTGAAAGGGCTGAACATTCGAGCAATCGCTTCAAAATACCGCTCAATTTTCAATCTTGAAGAAAAAGCCGCGCTGAGAATGGCAAAACTCACCAAAGGCTATCCGTTTGCCTTTCAGGTTCTCGGTTTTTTGACATGGAACAAAAACGGCGATTTTGAATCCGTCCTCGACGAGTATCAGCAGTATCTTGAAGAATTCGTCTACGAAAAATTATGGTCGGAGCTTTCGCCAAAAGACAAGTTTATTTTAAACGGAATGGCGAACGCAAAAGACAACAAAATTATTTCGATTCGGGAAGAACTGAACATCGACACGAACAGTTTTAATCCTTACAGAAAACGCTTAATGAAGAAAGGCTTGGTTGACGGCGATGAGCACGGAGTGTTGAAATTCACGCTTCCCTTTTTTGAGGATTTCGTGCGAGCCGTGTATGAAGAATGATTTTTCCCGCTCTTCCGTTCGGTTGGGCGGGATTTTTTTTGTGATTTTTTCTGAAAATAAATTTGAATTTCTCTGAATCTGGGCTTATACTGAATCGTTGTTATCTTAGAACACAGAGAGGTATGTCATGAAAGCTTTGCGTCTATCTGTAAAAATGTGTATTCTTACGGGCGTTGCGGTTGTTGCAGCTGCCATCGCCGTTGAAGTCGTTTGTTTGACCCTGTTTCATTATGAATTCAGCGAAAATGTGCGAATGAACCTTGAGACTGTCCAGCGCGGTATCGAAAACAACTTGCGCAACCGAAACATCATTCTTCGAAATGCGGTTGTCGCGCTTGCCGGTCGTCCGAATTTCGTCGAGGCGGTTGAGAGCGAGGACGATGAGTTGATTCTGCGCCTTGCCGACGAAAAAAAGAAGATTGTCGGCAATGACATCATGTTTGTAACTGATGCGCGTGGTCGCGTTATCGGCGGCTCGGGTGGCACGTTCACGGCGGGCACTGACATTTCCGACATGGCGTGCGTCAAGGACATCGTGCGCGAGGGATTGTCCGAGGCGGCAACCTATGAGTCAAAGAGCGGTGTCGTCGGCTATTCGATGCTTTCTGCCGCAGAAATCAAATCGTCTACGGGCGAGTTGCTCGGCGCGCTCGTTGCAGGCTACGACCTTTCGCTCCAGAGTTTTGTTGACCACATGCAGCGCGTCTATAACATCGAAATTTCTATTATTGAGGGCGATATTCGCGTATCGAGCACGATTAAGAACGCCGACGGCTCTTCATGGGCAGGCTCTCGCGTTACCAACCAGGAAGTCATTCAGCATGTCGAGCAGAACGGCGATGTGTACGAGACGGAATCAGTTTTGCTTGGCACGCGCTATCTGAACATCTACTTCCCGCTCAAAACACAGCTCGGAAAAATCACGGGTATGGTCTCAACGTTCCGAAGCAAGGCGGCAATCGACCGCGTTATCAGCACGGCAATCAAAATTACGGCGGGCTTTATGCTTGGAATCCTGCTCGTCGTCTGTGTCGTTGCGGCAATCGTCATTTTCCGCTTGCTCCATCCGCTCAAGGGCGTTAAAGACACGCTCCACGAGATTTCTTCGGGCGAGGCTGATTTGACAAAGCGCATTCCGCTCAAAACGCATGATGAAATCGGCGAGGTCGTCATTGGCTTCAACACGTTTGCCGAAAAACTCCAGCACATCGTCCGCGAGATGAAGGGCAGCAAGGACACGCTCGACGTAACGGGCGAGAGTTTGCTTTCAAGCACCGCAGAGACGGCAAGCTCTATCACCGAAATTCTTGCGAACATCGACAGCATTCACAAGCAGATTAACGAGCAGAAAGCGAGCGTCGATCAGACGGCGGGCGCAGTCGATGAGATTTCGGCGAACATCGTCTCGCTCAACACGATGATTGAGCATCAGTCGCTCGGCGTCAATCAGGCATCGGCGGCAGTCGAAGAGATGATTGGCAACATCAGCTCGGTGAACGGCTCAATGGAAAAAATGTCGGGCGCATTCCAGGATTTGGCGCGCAACTCGCAGAACGGATTCACCAAATTGCAGGACGTGCACGACAAGATTCAGCTCATCGAAGGTCAGTCACAGCTCTTGCAGGAAGCGAACACGGCGATTGCAAGCATCGCAAGCCAGACGAACTTGCTCGCTATGAACGCGGCAATCGAGGCGGCTCATGCGGGCGAGGCGGGCAAAGGATTCGCGGTCGTTGCTGACGAAATCCGTAAGCTTTCCGAAACGTCAACCACGCAGTCAAAGACAATCGGCACTCAGTTGAGCCAGATTCAGGAAGCAATCAAAAACGTCGTTACGGCTTCAAACGAGGCGAGCGATGCATTCTCTATCGTTTCAAAAGAACTCGACGCAACCGACCAGCTCGTCATTCAGATTAAGTCGGCGATGGAAGAGCAGAACGAAGGCTCTCGCCAGATTACCGAAGCGCTCAAGATTATGAACGACAGCACGGTTGAAGTCCGCGACGCTTCAAAAGAGATGAACGAAGGAAACAAAGTGATTCTCGAGGAAGTGCAGCACTTGCAGGACACCACGGGCGTTATGAAGGCGAGCATGGACGAAATGCACATCGGTGCGCAGAAAATCAACGAGACGGGCACGGCACTGAGCGACATTTCAAGCAAGGTCGAGGATTCAATCAAACGCATGGGTTCTCAGGTCGACCAGTTCAAAGTGTAATGCGCGCAATGCATAATTCCTAATGCGAACGGCATTCCTCGGTTCGGGGAGTGCCGTTTTTTTATCTGCGGCGCTTTTTGTCGGCGTGAGCGATGTAGAAATTCTCTTTGTCTTTGTACATTTCCTCGTCGGCGAGGTGCATGGAAAGACGAAGATTTTTGCCGTCTTTGTTCCAGTGCGCGCCGATAGCGAGGCAGACTTTTGCGCCGTAGCACGATTTTGCCCGCACTTCGGCGATTTTGTTCATGAATTCGGCTTCTTCGCATGCGGGGCAAATCACGACGAATTCGTCGCCGCCCGCGCGGTAAATCTCGTCTTCGGCGAAAATCTGCTTTAAAAGCTCCGCCGCGCCTTTTAAAAGCTCGTCGCCCGCCGCATGACCGCTCGCATCGTTCATCTGCTTAAGCCCGTTCAAGTCCGCGAACAGCACGCCGAACGGAGCTTTTACCAGCTCCTTGCCCGAAACGAACAAATCGACGCGCCGGTTCATGGCGTTTCGGTTTTTGACTCCCGTGAGGTAATCGACCGTGCTCATGAATTCAAGCTCTTCAAGCAGGCGGTGGTTTACAATCTCGGCAGAAAGGAAGAAGGCGGTGAGCTCAATCAGCTCTTTGATTTCGACGACACGCGTTGTGTCAAAATTGGTGACGTACAAAAAGCCGATTGCCTCTGAGCCTTGCAGGAGCGGAAAGAGGATGACGCTCTCTACCTCGGCAGAGCGCAAGGATGCGCCCCATTCTGGATTTCGCGCTTCAAGGCTCTTCATGTCTTCTTCGTCTTTGACGATGATGCCGTTGCTGCTGCCGATTGTCGGTATCCATGAAGAAATAATGTCGTAGCTCAGCACGTCACGGTAATCTTCGACACTCGCGACGTCATTTCGGAATTTTTCGCATAAGACAGAGAATGTCCGTGTTTTTTTGTTTAAAAGCAGAATGACGCTAGAATAGGAATCGGTTTTTTCTTGAATCTCGGTGATAACCGAATTCATGCTCGCCTTGAAGTCCTCGGTGCCGCGCAGATTGACGCACGTTTTGATGACCGAAGATGCCGTCTCGAGCGAAACGTCCGACATCTTCTCCGCGTCGACTTTCTGCGTTACTTCGAGCAGAACCGCGCAGTAGCCCAAACTCTCAGAGTCTGACATAAGGGGAATGTAGGTGTTGTCTACCCAGCAGTCCATTGTGTGAAGCTCCACATAGGCGTGCATTTTTTGATGTAGGATTGCCGATCTGTAGCAGAAGTCCTCGAATTTGGGGTCTTTTGGAATTAATTCTGTATAGAGAATGTTGTCATGAAAAAGAGTGTCGCCCAAGTTCTGCTTGTACGTTTTGTTTGCAGTTACGATACGCACTTCACCGCATCGCCCGTTCGCCGTTTTTTGAACTGAAACGACGAAGCAACTTCCCGAAAACGCGTCAACGAAATCCTGAAAATCCATAGGCTTATTTTACAGGAGATTTTAGGATTCCGCAAATTGTTTTGATAGGGGGCGATTCTGATTACAATTTTTCCGATGTTGGGTCGGGATTCGGGTTCGGTGAGGGGGTTTTTGTAACTATCTCGATTATTTTCTGTGTGACCTTTGCTGCTTTGATTGCTATTTTCTTAAGTTTTGACCGTATGGAACGTGATGACTCCGCATCGTCGGTTACTGCCCATTTTGCGCTTTCGCCTGCCTGCGATGTTGTGATGTCACTGCAAGATGCGAAGAAAATACCTGCAACGACTGTTGTGACTAAAAGTGACTTTTTCATAGTGAACTCCTTTTTTGTTTGATGTACTTGCATGGTACGGAGTTCAGAACCATTTCACCATAGCGTTTTGGGCAAATTTTGAGAAAGGTTATATTTTGTCGATGGAAAATGAAAGACCGAATTTTTCGTTTACAATCGGAAGTGCATACTCGACGTTGTGATGCATTTTCATTTCATCAAAGAGAATGAATGAATTGAGTAAATCTGTTTCTCCATCTGTTTTGTTGCCAAGTTCAGCAGTCATATACCCTTTGTTAAAAACAAGATATGGTAATAAATCTAGACGACCGTGTCTGATAGAGAGTTGTACGCCTTTTTTTGCATATTCAAGTGCTTTTTGAGGATTGCCTGCCAAATCATGCCAGTTAGAGAGATTGAATGAGAGAAGTATTTTGTTCGGTATTATTAATTTTTCATTCAAAATGGGGGAGCTAAAATACTGCATGACACGTTCTAATATATTAATTGCGGATTCTTTTTCATCAAATTCATAATATAAGACATTTGCAATTGAGTTCATAATCCCGATTTCTGTTTGAGTAAAGAATTTTTGCTTTGTGAACGTCGAGAGTGTAAAATCTTTGATTGTTATATGAATTGCATGAAGAAACAGTTCTTTTACTTCGTTTTTGTCTCCGTCATGTCTGCGTAAATAAGCCGCCTTATACATCTCATAAAACTGTTGTTCCAATGGAGTTGGATGCTCATGCAGAGAAATGTATTTGTCAAGTAATTCTTTTATTTCAAACTGTTCTTCTGCGACTAAGGCAATCATTTTGTATTCAAGATTCCGCATCTCAAAGTCTGAACGTTTCATTATTATTTTATATTCCAAATTCCGCATTTCAAAATCTATGCGGGTCATTAGAAGTTTACCTCTTGGTGGACATTCTCCGATTCGTGAAAATAATGCCCCAATCAATTTTCTGCTTGGAATTCTTTCGCCGTTTTCAATGCGTGATGCCATTGATACATTGCATAATCCCCTGCACATATCACCTTGAGAAATATGTTTTTGTTTGCGTAAATGTCGCAATATGAGACCTGCTTCGCATGGAACCATTTATTTTTTTCCAAAAAAAGTGAAAATTTGCCTAAAACGCTATTGTGTGCGGATTCTGCATCTCATATTATATGCGAAAAATTAATTCTTAGGAGGATTTTTTTTATGAAAAAAGTATGTGCAGTATTGGGCGTGCTGTTGTTGGGCGTGGCTGCGTTTGCCGAAAGCGGTAATTGGCAGAGCTACATTGGGGCGGGCGTAACCGTTCCGGTGTATCAGCACAAGGTAAAAGACGACGGGAGCCGCACTCTGTTCGGGGCACTGGCTGACATCGGTGTGTTCGGCGTAAATACGAACAATGGCTTTACGTTTAAGGCTGGTTTTGCGGCTGGCTGGGGCACAACCGCAGATATTCCGCTCTATGACGACAGCCGCAAGCATGGCTTTGCCTCTAACATTGAGGGCGGCATTGGCTATTCGTTTATCCGTTCTTCTGACACCGTGCTTTCTGTGCTCGGCACTTTTGGGGCTGGCTCGTATTCATTCGAGGGCAGCAAAAGCATTACGTACGGCTCTGACAATCTCAAATTGTCTGACAGTGATGTTGGGGGCTACGGCTTTGGGCTGGGCGCGGAAGTGTCGCTCATCAAACGGCTCGGCGAAAAGCTTCATTTGTTTGCGAACGTGGGCGCCCGCTACGTCATTGACGGTTACGAGACGACCGAATATTCTGGTGACCATGACGACATTGAGTATGCGGTATCGTTTAAGCGAAGCACGGACGGCGGATTTGCCGTTACGCCGACTATCGGCTTGTGCTGGAGCTTGTAGTAAAAGGCGAGTGCATTGCGATAACCGCATCAATTGCTTGGGCGTGAGCAATGCACTTGTTCCCCTCGTCGGTGCGACCAAGTTGAATGAGCGCATTGCCCTTTGTGCGGACAAGCTTCGGAAACGAACGCAATGCGCTCCGCCACACACAAGCATCGATTCCTTTTTCAGCGGCTTCAAGCGCGCTTTTTGCATTTCCCGCTTCAAGTCGCCATTGCGCGATATTCTGCCATAGCATTGGCTCAACATACTGTGCCGTATATTCGCTCATTCGTTCTCGTGAGATGTACAACGCGAGATATTCGGAAAGGCGCAGTGCTGATTCTTTAAAGCCGAGTGTGTATAAATCGGTCGTTATTTCGTAGAAAATCAATGATTCCATTTCGCTGATTAGTTTTCGCGTGGGAACGGTGTCGCGCTTGTAGCTCGGCATGGTGTACTGTATCGCTTTTTCAAGGAGCGCAAGCGTTTGCTCGCTGACTCCTGTCTCGTGCCGTATGTGCACGGCGTTCAAAAAATCATAATACTGATATTCAAGAACCCCCGCCTCCGCGCAATGCACGTAGTCTTCGAGCAAGTCCATGTAGTCAAAATCACCGCGCTCGTATTTTTCCATAATCCTACAATCAATCATGTAGCGGGTGACGCTTATGTTCTGCTCTTCGATTGATGTTGCGGGGGCGCTTATTCCCAGTCGATTAAAAAAATACCGTATCAAGTCTTGACCCGGCAATTCCTCGCCTGATTCAATGCGCGCAAGGGTTGAGACGGCGCAGAAGTCTCCGCATAAATCTTCCTGGCTTACGTTGTAGCGTTCGCGATATTCTTTTAAAAGTCCGCCAATTTGGTCTATGTTCATTGTTATTCCCTATGTGCTGGAGCGCTAAATCAAATTCACAAAGAACGGCAGAATCACGACCGTGAGCACGCCGCACACCGCGATTGAAAGCCCGCTCATCGCGCCCTGCACGTCGCCCATCTCAAAGGCTTTTGCCGTTCCCATCGCATGCCCGCTCGTGCCGCACGCCACGCCCTGCGCAACAGGCTCGGTGATTCTAAAAATCTTGCAGAAGATGATGCCGAAGATGTTCGCCATGTTTCCCGCGATTGAGATGAGAAGAATCGTGACTGCCTCAATGCCGCCGTTTTGGTTTGAGAGCGCAATGCCAATCGGTGTGGTGATTGATTTTGGCAAAAGCGAGGCGTATTCCGTGTGGTTGATTTTGAAGAAAACGCACATCGCGAAAATGAAGAATCCGTTCGCAAGGATTCCGCCCACAATGCCGAGCACGATGGCGAGCGCGTTTTCCTTGAGCTTGGAGAACTGGCGGTAGAGCGGAATCGCGAGCGCGACGGTACACGGCGTCATGAGATAGTAGAGAAAGTGCGCGCCCGCGAGGTATTTTTCGTACGGGATTTTAAGAATCACCAAAAAGATGATGATTGCCGTGCACGAGGTGAGCAATGGCGCGAAGAGGAAGAATTTTGTTTTTTTATAGAGCAAATCCGCGAGCCAAAAGCAAATAAGCGAAATGCACAGCCCGAACGACGCTGAATCAGAAAGAAAATGTGAAATCTCAGTCATTTTTTTGTCCTCGGCGCAAAATGCGAATCACAAACTGCGTTACGTGCCCCGCCACAAAGAACACGACCATTGTTCCGACAATGCCAATGAGCAAAAACTGAAGCCAGTGCACTTTGAGAATATCCCACGCGAGAATCAGCCCCACCGTAGACGGAATGAACAAAAGCGGCATGATGCCCAAAAGCCCGTCGGACACTTCTTCGACGGCTTCAAGCGGCATGAGTTTTGTTTGCAGCGCGGCGAACATGAGCACCAGCCCGTAAATGCTCGCCGGCACGGGCAGCGGAATAAGCTCATGCAAAATCTCGCCGATAAAACACACGATGACTAAGATGGTAAATTGTTTGACTAAACGCATATACTCCCTTCCGCGGAAAAATCACAGATTTTTCCGAGACTCGCTAAAAACTTGCCTCGCAAGTTTTTTTAACGCTCGCTACCATTCCAGCAATATGTACACAGCTTTTCATGCGGCAAGCCCGTTGAGTCGAGCATGTCGTCGAGACGGTGGAAGCGGAGCGTGGTGAAGTGGAGCTGCTTTCGGATTTCTTCCTGCATCTTTGCGTATTCGGGGGTGTCGGGGTCGCAGTATTTGGCAAGCGTTTCTGCGCTCACATTTTCGCCCTCAAATTGCTTGACCACACGGCGCGCGATTAAGTCCATCTCACTTTTTGAACGGCTGAAATTGAGATATTTGCAGCCGAACATAATCGGCGGGCAGGCGGGGCGCACATGTACTTCTTTTGCTCCCGACTGATACAAAAAGTCCGTCGTTTCGCGCAATTGCGTTCCGCGCACGATTGAGTCGTCAATGAGCAAAATGCTCTTGTCTTTAATCAATTGCTGAACGGGAATCAGCTTCATGTGCGCGATTAAATTCCGCTGCTCTTGGTTCGTCGGCATGAACGAGCGCGGCCAAGTGGGTGTATACTTGATGAAGGGGCGCGTGAACGGAATGCCCGCTTCGTTTGCGTAGCCCACCGCGTGAGCCGTGCCAGAGTCGGGAACGCCCGCCGCGCAGTCCGGGTGAATGTTGTCGTCTTTGTCGCGCTTTGCGAGGAATTTTCCGCAGTTATAGCGCATTGCCTCGACGTTCACGCCCTCGTAACATGCCGTGGGATAGCCGTAGTAAATCCACAGGAACGTGCAGATTTTCATTTTGTCGGCTGGCTTTTGCAGCACTTCGTAGCGGTCTGCCGTCACATACACGATTTCGGCAGGCCCGAGTTCGTGCAAGTCTTGGTAGCCCAGATTGATGTAGGCAAAACTTTCAAATGAAAGACAGTGCGCCAAAATCGAGCCTTTTTGGTCTTTTTTGATGCCGATTTGAAGCGGAGTTCTGCCGAGTTTGTCGCGCGCGCCGTAAATTCCTTCGGGGGTGGCGACGAGCATGGTGATTGAGCCTTTGATTTTTGACTGAACGTACTGAATGCCCTCGACAATCGTCTTCTTCGTGTTAATCATCGCGAGAATCAATTCCGTTTGGTTGATTTCGCCGCCACTCATTTCCAAGAACGCGCCGCCGTTGTCGAGCAATTCTTTGACAAGCTCGTCCTTGTTGGTGACGATGCCGACCGTGGTGAGCGCAAAGCGACCGAGATGGCTTCGCGCAAGGAGCGGCTGCGGCTCATAGTCGGAGATACAACCGATTCCGACGTGTCCCTTCATTTCCTCAATGTCGCTCTCAAATTTGGTGCGGAACGGTGAGTTCTGAATGTTGTGAATCGCGCGCTGGAATTTGTCGTCTTCGCGGTAGACTGCGAGACCGCCGCGACGAGTGCCCAAGTGCGAATGGTAATCAACGCCAAAAAACAAATCCAAAGAACAATCGCCTTTGGAGACAACTCCGAAAATACCGCCCATAGTACGCTCCTTTATTAAGAAAAGAAAGCAAAAGTATATCGAAATCATTCGACTTTTTCTATAAGAATGATAAAATAGAACAAGTTTTTCTACACAGGGGAGTCCATATGAAACACACACCGAGTCTTATCGATTATCTTGACTGGCGCGGAGACTTGTCGTTTGAGGCGAGTCCGTTCAATGACGTCGACGCGCTCGTGCTCTGCCAGCTTTCGTACATCAATTTTTCAAATCTCGCCCCGGGGGATTTTGACTCATCGATTCGGCTCGGCGAGGTCTCGAAGCTCTTTTTTGCGTCGGCAGATTTTGAGACGCGCTCAGATTTGGGCATTCTGCTCGACACGCGCACGAACGAATTGCTCAAAAAGGCGGGCGAGTCCGTTCGTTTTGGAGATGTCGAGCTTACGGGCTTTGTGAGCGAGTACGACAAAGAAAAAGAAGAGCAGTTTTCGGCGGTCACGTTCGTGCTCGCCTCTGGCTCATTCCTCAACAAGCAGCAGATTTTCGTGGCGTTCCGGGGCACTGACGACACCATCGTCGGCTGGAAGGAAGACTTTAATCTCGCGTTTTTGGAGCGCGTGCCTGCCCAAGAAGACGCGCTCGCCTACCTTACGCGCGCCTCGCTCTCGTTCAAAAAGGCGGAGATTGCCGTGGGCGGGCACTCAAAGGGCGGAAACCTCGCGATTTTTGCCGCCGCGCACATGGCAGAAAAGGACAAAAAGCGGCTCGCGTTTGTGTACAACTTCGACGGGCCGGGCTTTTCTCAGGAAAACCTGGACTCTGACGCGTTCTTCTCAATCAAAACAAAAGTGCGCTCTGTTTTTCCGCAGTTCTCGATTATCGGCATGCTCTTTCATCACTACGACGGCTGCACGGTCGTCGCAAGCAGCGAAAAATTCCTCATGCAGCACAACCCGTTCTCGTGGGAAGTGCGCGCCACCGATTTTTGCACGAAAGACGACTTTGACTCGGGTAGCGACATCTTTTTTACGAGCTTCAACAAATGGTTCGAGGCGATTACCCCCGAGCACCGCGAGCAGTTCATCGAAACGCTCTTCGGGCTCCTCGAGTCAACCAACGCGTCCACGAATTCCGAGCTTACGAAAGACATCGTAAAGAACGCGGGCAAGATTATCAAAGCATTCGCCGCGCTCGACCCGACCATCCGCGATGAGGCAATCAAAATCGCCGGCGATTTCGTCAAAGTCATAGCCAAAGAGAGCATAAATTATTAAAATTGAGGCATGAACGCAATTATTACGGTCGTTGGAAGCGACAAAGTTGGAATCATCGCGGAAGTGAGCGCACTTCTCGCAACACACAAAATCAATATTGCTGACATCACTCAGACAATTCTCTCGGGCAATTTCGTCATGATGATGATGGTCAGTCTCGACGGGGCTGATGTTTCTATCGATGAGCTGCGCACGATTCTCACCGAAACGAGCGAGAAAATGGGCGTTGAAATCAATATCATGGCGGAAAAGGTCTTTTCGTCAATGAACCGAATCTAATATCTTGGAATAAAAAGGAGTTTTTATGAAACGAACAATTTTTTCGGTCGCCCTGTTCTGTGCGCTCTCTCTTAGTTTTGCAGCTCCCTCGCAACTCATAATCAAAACGCGCAAAAAGCCTGTCACGAACGGCTGGGCAGACATGGGCAAGCTTTCCTACGCAAGAAAAAACGTGATTGTCATCGACGACGCCACCTATCCGACTGCAAAAGAAAAGCGCACTGCCTTTACGAACGCGATTGCCTCTGGCTCGGTGAATAACTCGTCACTCAGCGATAAAAGCGCGCTCATTATCGTGAGCGGCACGGTCGATTTGAGTGACGGAAACGTGAGCGACACTGACCACAGTTATTTCGACCAGTTTGACCCCGAAACGCATCAGCGGCTTCACAAGGACTTCATGTACGACATCGGCGCGAACAAAACGATTATCGGCGCGAGCGATGCCAAAGTCGCGTACGGCGGATTGCGCATCAAGGCGCGCGAGGACTTTATCGCAAAGAACGTCATTATCCGAAACATCAGTTTCTGGGACGCGCACGGCTCAACCGAGTACGACACGAGCGTTCCTCAGTACGCGGGCAAAAAAGCGAGCGCAGACCAGCTCGTCATCGAGGGCATTGAGGACAAGACCACAAAGGCACGCTACCTCTTCCTGCCCGAGAACATCTGGATTGACCACTGCTCATTCAGCGACGGCGTGTGCGTTGACCTCGACCGAAACTACAACCACGACGGCGCGCTCGACATCAAGTGCGCAAAGAACGTCACGGTCTCGTACTGCGAATTCACCAACCACGACAAAGTGACGCTCTCAGGCTCAAGCGACAAATTCATCACGCCGGACGAGCGCGAAGTCACGTTCCACAACAACTACTACCACGGATGCGTGCAGCGAATGCCACGAACGCGCGGCGGGTACTTCCATTTGTACAACAACGTGTACGAGGACATCGGCACGAGCAAGAATTCCGGGGCGAGCTTGGGACCGGGCGTGGGCGCACAGTTCATCGTCGAGAACAACTTCTTCGGAAAGCACGCGGGCAAAATCCTTCGCGCGAGCGACAGTTCGGAAGAAGGCACGCCGAGTTTCTACAAAATCTACGCGAACGGCAACAATCCCGAGCTGAGTGCCAGCAACACCGAGGGCTTTACAGCGCACAAACTGAGCGAAAAGCCGTGGAAAGTGCCCTACAAATACTCGCTCAAATCTGCGGACGAGGCAAAGCAGACTGTCGTTACCGAAGCCGGAAGCGGCGCGAGCGTGATACTTGACGGAAAAACCTACTGAGCGGCGAGGAACGACCATCTTCTTAAATAAAACTTAAAGCAACATCTTCTAAAAATACGAAAGGCGCGGTTCTTTTTGATGAGAGCCGCGTTTTTGTTTTTGCGTAAAACTGATTTGACTTAAAAAGACGAAAAGACGCGCTTCTCTAAGAACTCTCTTACATTAAAATGACAGACGATTACAAAATTTTCCTCATTGAAAAAAAAACGAAGTCGGTGTATTCTGCAAAAAATATTTCCGTTTTTTGGAGATATTGGAGAGTTTAAAAGCTTGCATCATGGAGGAAAAAATGTTTTTAGTAAAAAAGGCACAGACCTGGAGTATTGCAGTGCTTGCCGTGCTCGCATGTGCGTTCTCTGGAGCGCTCCTCTCTTGCTCGTCAGATACGGGGGGGGGGTACCAGTACGACTAAGGTATCATCAATTGCGATTGCCGCCGCGGACGACAAAACATCGATTGCGGTGGGGGATACGCTCGTAATTACGGCGAGTGTTTTGCCAGACAACGCATCAAATAAAGCGGTCGAGTGGACTGTCACCACGGTTGAAGATACAGAGGCAGCGAACTCAATTGACGCTGCTGCTGATGACGCAACCGAAGGAACTGCTGCCGAGATTGCTGACGCAACAGAAACGACCGATGAGGCAGATGCGACTGACACAACAGAAACAGACGCTCCTTTCACCTATGCATCCAGCGATGACACACTGACGCTCAATCTCCGAGCCCTTGCCGCTGGAAAAATCTCCGTGCAAGCCACCGCGAAAGACGGCAGCGCTGTTCAGTCAAACACGCTCGTTATTACGGTTACAGAGGAAAGCGCAGAGCCGGGAGACGAAACGGACGGCATCACCTCTGTCTCGATTTCAAGCTCTTCTGCATCAATCCAATCTGACGGAACTGCTGACCTGACAGCAACCCCTGTCACAACAAGCGATTCCACGCTCGTCTACACATGGAAAATTACGAGCGGATCTGACTACGCAACGCTTTCTGACTCAGATACAAACACCGTCACGCTCACAGCGAATAACACTACGTCGGAAACACAGACCGTAAAAGTCATCGTTACTGCGACGGACAGCACCGACGAGACAAAAACGGCAACATCTGAGGAGTTCAGCATCACCGTAAGCCCGAAACCCGAGGCGTCTGACGACGTGTACGCATACAGCGCGAGTGACACGATAATTAATTTAGGCAAAACGAATATCGATGCTAAGGCATATCTCACGTATGCGAAGGCTGAATACAACGCTTCTACACAGACGATAAACGAAGTCACTGACTATTATGCCAATTTGAGTAAAACTGAGCGCGAAATCGACATTACGGTGAGCGGTGTTGCGGCATTCACGCTCTATGTGCAGAACGCCACGGCGGGAAGAACATTCACCGTTCAGATTGGAAACGGCACTGCATACACCGTCACGCACCCCGGCTCACAGACAATCGATACTGTCTCATCGGACATCGCTTCATTTACGTTCAACACCGGCACGACACAGACGACCACCATCAAAATCAGCGGTGGTGGCGAGACAGTCACACCGGGCTATGTGCTTGTGTACAATCAGGCTCAGACGATTTCTGCGACTTCGGTAACAATCTCAGGCGCGCCGACCTCAGCGCTTGTTCTCACCGACTATCCGAGCGGAACGACGTACAACAGTCTGACGGCAACGGTTGCTCCCGCATGGTGTACGAACGGAACGGTTTCTTGGAGCTCAAGCAAGCCTGCCGTTGCGACAATTAACGCTTCAACAGGCGCGATTCAGCCGCTTACCGCTGGTACGACCACAATCACCGCGACCGTTGGCACTGGTACTGACGCTGTTACAGATGACTTTGAGTTGAGCGTCACGGATACAACGGTTGCTGTTACCGGCGTTACGCTCAACAACACATCGGCTTCTCTCGCTCGATGGGCTACGCTTACGCTTGAAGCGACGGTCGCCCCATCGAACGCAACGAACAAAAACCTCTCATGGTCATCAGCCACAGAGACTGTCGCGACGGTCGAAAACGGCGTTGTGACGGCTGTTGCACCCGGAACTGCAATAATCACCGTTACAACAGAAGACGGCTCAAAGACCGCTGAGTGCACCGTTACGGTTACGCCCGTGTACGTGAGTGCGGGAGAATATGCGCTCCTCGGCGCAGAGACAGCAACAACCGAAGCACCGTGGACAGCACAGAGTGCATTGACGTCACAGGCTTTGAACAATATCCACACCACAACGGCGATTGATGATACCGGATTCTTGCTGAAAAGCAGCATTGACACAACAGGCTATGCGGAATTTGCATTGCAGACTGAGATGAAAGTAACAATCGATTACACAGTTCTCAAGGCAGCGTCTAAGACGGGCGGTATCGTGTTGACCACGGCAGACGGAAGCTTCACATCTGACAGTGACAGCACGGCTACTATCTATACGAATCAGACGGATATCATTTCTTCTGGAGACACGAATTCAAAAGCTGCGTTCCAGACGCTTGATTCTGATTCAGAGACAGACAAAACGGAATCATTTGTCATCACGCTTGGAGCAGGAAACTACAAGCTCTACGGTTACAAGAAAGCGACTTCAACTCGCGCAAGTAAAATCACCTTTGCGCGAACGACCACCGAAAACGCGAAAGCGAGTGCAACCGTCGCAACCGAGGATATTTCTCTCACGGCAAGCGGCGCAACGGTGCGCGTAACACTCCCGACAGGCGTTACTGCTACGGCATATGCGTGGTATCTCGACGGCTCGAGTACGGCGGTTTCCGGGGCGACAAGCTCATCATATACGCTGCCTGCGTCATCAACGGTTGGCAAAACGTATATCATTACGGCGGAAGTCACCATCAACGGAAAGAAGTACACAAAAACGACAAGCGTCACCTATACGGGTACGAGCGAGTAAATAAAAAAGGAGCAAGACATGAAAAAATTACGGTTTGTAAAAGCTCTGTTTGCGGCTGCGAGTCTGGCACTGGCGATACCCGGTTGTTCAGACCTCAGCACTGGCTCTTCGACAGAGCAAACTGCGGGAAAGGGAGTCGTAACGATTTCTGCTGATGTCGCATCGGCGGCGCGAACGGCACTTCCCTCAGCAGGAGCAATCGATTTAACGCAGTATACATTCACGCTCACGGCGACGGCGGAAGACAGCACAACGGCTGTCACGGGCTTACCGACTGATGTCGCATACAGCGCGCTTTCAACGGCGTTCACAATGGCGGAAGGCACATACAATTTCACGCTCACTGCGACGAACGCAACGAGTGGCGCGAAACTTGCGGGCACGCTGAGCAGCATCGAAATCAGTGACGCAACGACAGCAACTCTTGCGTTCACGCTGTACGGAGTCGCCGCAGACAGTGCGACCGGTTCGCTCGTCATCAAGGTTACGTACGAGGACGGATACGGAGCCACCACGGTAACACCGACGCTCTACAGCGAGGGCGGAACTTCGCTCGATTCAACGTATCCGCTCACGTATACGGCTGATACAGAAACGGCTGGCACGGGTACAATCACGGGCACTGTTCCTGCGGGCGCGAGCTATGTCGGCATCGTCCTTTCTGACGGCTCACAGACGCTCGGTTCTATCCCCAAAGAAACCGTGTACGCAGTCAAGGGCGTCACCTCAACGAGCGATGTGACCATCCCCGTGACGCAGTACAAGGCAACGGTGAATGTGACGAACGGCGGAAGCGCATACACGACAGCCACAACAGTTACACTCAAGATGCTTGACTCAGATGGCGCGGAGCTTTCCGAGACGAGTACAACAAAACAGACACTCACGCAGACAACGGGTACGAATAGTTACACGGGCTATGTTCCCGTTGGCAGCTACAATGTGTATGTCGGCACTACAAAATACGGAACGTTGAGCAATGCGACTGAAAAGCAATATGATATTGCAACGATAAAAAGTATCGTGTTTGATTTTGCAAACGCAAAGACAACATACAGCATTGGCGATGAATTCGATAGCACTGGCGTGACTGCAACTGTCACCTATGAAAATGACTCGACTGCCTCTATTTCTGCTTCCGACCTTACGTTTGACGGATTTGATTCTGCTGCGGCTGGCTCACAGACGATTACAGTTACCTATACAGGATACACTGGTACGTACACAAATAACACATACGCAGTTACCATCAAGGGCTTGGAGACGCTCACGTGGGATTTCAGCACGGCGGCAGTGACCATGTATAGCGATGAGAATTGTACGACGGCGGTTGAGGCAAATACTTCAAATCAGTATGTCATCCAGTATTCAAGCAGTGCTACAGCTACAAATTATGCATACCTCAAGGGAACTTCAGATGCTTCTACAAACGATGCTGCTGTCATGTACGTAGAGACACCGATTTCTGGTTCAAAGATTGCAATCCGCTCGTCCGATGTGCAGGTTAACACTGGTGCGCTGTTCTACATTCCTGTTTCTAGCGGAAGTGTCGTGACGGTCACGCAACGTACCGCAGGCTCTTATGAACTTGGTGGGCAAGAATCACTCACCTATACAGCTAATGCTGCGGGGTATGTGGTATATGATGTTCTATCAGGTTATTACCTCTCTTCTATCTCCGTAACAAACGTAAAAACGACAGACGAGCATACAACCGATGTCGTTTCATTTGTTCCAAAAACAGATAAAACGACAGCGAACACAACAAGCGTGCTTGGATTTACGGCAACATCCGTTGAATCAGACAATACAGATGTCGTAACTGCTGATTTGACTTCAAATTCAGGTTATATCACATTTACGTCAAAAACTGCGGGAACCGCGACAATAACCGCAAGCGGCTCTGGTGATGAAACAACTTCTTGGACTGTTACCGTTCGACGATACGGAAACATTGTTGTGGGGGGTATCACCCCATATACATCAGAGACGGAAGTTACGTCGATTTGGCTCAAGACTTCGAGCGGGGATGCTGTTACGGTCAAAGGTGGACAGGTGACAGTAGCAGCTGGTAAGTTTGTGTACCTCAATAAGCAATTCGCCGCAGGTACGAAGGTTCGCATTGAGGCGACGACGGCTTCTTATACGAGCGGTGCAAAGACTCTTAATGTAGGCTTTATCGAAAACCCGGCAAATGTTAGTAGCGCTAACGGAATCTACACAACTGCGAGCGGTGCTAACTCTGGTAAGCCTGTCGGTCAATCAACAAATGGTTTTGGTGGTGCTGTGTCTGGTACCGCACCGTATCGCTATGTCACAGAATACACATTCGCTAGTAGCAGTACGGCGACAACTTCAAGCCATTACATCTATGATGCTGCTTCAACGTCAGCTAATACAACATATCTGTATAAAACGGGCGTTACACCTGCAAACAGCACGGTTCTTTCCTCTGGCTATGCAATATTCGGTGATACGGCAAGTTCTGTCATCTTTACGCTAATTGAAGTATATGCAGACGATGAACTTGTCTACAGTTCTGCAACAAGTGAGACTGGTGAGCTTCCTTCTAGTACGACGCTTACTTTCCTAAATGGTGATTCTGATATTACCGTTGGTTACACAGTGTCAAGCGGAACATATACATTTACTGCTTCTGCGCCATCATCTGGAAGCTACACCTATTCATGGTATGTTGATTTGGTAAAACAAGAGAGCACTGCAAACACTTGTGAGGTCTCTTTGGCAACTGGAAATCACGCAATTCTCGTGACAGCAACTGACACGAGCACGGGCGTGGTCTACTCTGCACAATCTACACTTTCAGTTGAATAAGCGAGGAAAATATGAAGAAAAACATTTTCAAAGCTATAAAAACATTCATCGTTTCATCGGCATTGTTTGCCTTTGCAGCCTGTAGCAATATTTTGACAGACGGTTCTAACAACTCGTCGTCAGTAACGGCAGAAAAAGCAAAGGTTACGTTTAATATTTCGACATCAGCAGCAAAGACTATTCTTCCTAATGATGTTGACCTTACCTCTTACTATTACATGCTGTCTGCTACAGATACAACTGGTTCTGATGCAACATCAACCGATTTGCTTACTGAACGAGTACAGATTACGTCTGAGTCAAGCTCTCTTTCCGCTGAGATAAAAGCGGGAACGTATGATTTTACGGTGACAGCATATGATGCTGCGACAAACGGAAACAAAGTGCTCGTTGGAAAAGCGAGTAGCGTCACAATCTCGTCGGCTTCGCTTGCTGTGACAATCAAAATGTATGCGGCACAAGGTGGAACGGGAACAGTAACGGCTACGTTGCAGATTGCGAAAGAAATGAGCGTAGCAACGGTAAGTACGGTTGTCTCTGAGACTATTTCTGCAACGGATACCGGAACTAAGACTGCCGTCACGAGCGGAACTGATTATGCCACATTTACGTATACAAACGAAAGTTTTGATTCTGGTGTATCAAAATATCTTGTATTCTTCCTTTATGATTCTTCGAATACCCTTGTGACGAGCTATGTGGATTCGGTTTATGTTGTACGTGGCAAGACCTCTTCAAAGATAATCCCGATAACAACGGCGACTTTTGTTGCAACTGTTACCGTAACAAAAGACGGAAACGCATGGAGCGACAGCGGAATTGAAATCACGCTTGTGCCGTCATCATCAACTGATACGTCAACAGGCACGAAAATGACAGCAACAAGCGGTGCTGCAACCTATACCGCTAACTTGACTGCCGATACATATAAAGTCTATGTCGGCAACAACGATAAGGGCAAGACAGTAAGCTCTAGTGCGCCGACAGCGACACTCGACTATGACAGCGATGCTGTTTACCCGAATTTAGAAGCCTCAAACGCATTTGGCGACACTCAGCTGCTTTTGTCATTCTCTTCTGCACCAACCCTGACGGCTGATAGCACGATTTATATTTACAAAGCAGAAGATGATTCGCTTGCAGACAGCATTACAGTAAAGTCAAGCACGAAAAATGAATTTTTGTCGTTACAGTCGGGATATACGGTAACAGTTGGTAATCAGCAGCTTGTTCACGTGGGTGGAGCGAACGGTGACAGTTTGGACACAAACACTGTCTACATTCAGCCACATATCGGCGCACTCTCTTGGGGAACTGAGTATTATGTCGTTATCGGTTCAGATGTAATCACTACAAGCGATACATCTTGGACTGGTTACGCATCAAAGGAATGGTCATTCACCACAAAGAGCGCACCGAATGTCACGACTGGTGGTACGGTTACTTCCCCAATAGCGATTTCTGTAAGCAATGCAACAAGTTCTAATAGTGCAGACTACTTCTCTGTGTACGGGGCGATTGCAACTGCTGCGGCAAAAGCGAGTGGCGTATATGAAATCGATATTTCTGCCGGTGAATATTACGAGCTTGTTTCCGTGCAGGGAAAAGGTGCTCACATCATCTTGAAAGGGCAGGGAACTGCTGCCTACGGAAGCGATGTTGTGATTGAATACGTGAACAACATGTACATGAACAATTCAACGCATACACGTCCTTCGTTCTATTTCAAGGGAAGCGGAGATTTGACTTTTGAGAACGTAACGCTCAAAAACCTTACGAAGCGGGCAACATCGTATACAGCTGACGGCTCTCATGCATCTAGTGAATATCAAGCAGAGGCGTTGTATTATTACAGCACTTCTTACAATCTGAATGCTTACAACTCTTCATTCGTCAGTTTGCAGGATACTGTTAACGCAGATGCAAACAAGACATGGTTCTACGGCTGTTATGTCGCCGGTGACGTTGACTTTATGTGGGGCACAAGTAATGTTGCTCTGTTTGAAAACTGTGCGATTGAATGTCTTGCAGATTCAACCCTCTCAAACGATAATGCATACCTCTTTGAAACCCGTGTCGGTTCAACGAGCGCAACCACGGTCGGCAAAGGATATGTCCTTCTTAATTCAACGGTAACTGTAGACAGCAGCGTAACCGCCTACTATGCCCGTCGTGCATCTGCAAAATCAAGCACAAGCTATTATGATCAGGCTGCTTTGGTGAATGTTACATTTAATTCTGCACCGGCTGACGCTCACTGGTATGTTGGTAATGAGCCGGAATCTCTTACCGGTACGCTTTATGGCGATTATGCAGATGTCGGCTGGAAGGAGTACAACGTAACGGTAAACGGAACGGCGGTAAGCACAACGAGCCGCTATGCAAAATCTGGCGTCATTACATCTACCGAGTACGCAAACGAGTACTCTGGTCGCCGAGCAATCCTCAACCGCTACTACGACAGTAAAAACAAATGCTATGCTAAAGACAGCACGACAAACTGGGATGTCGCAACGCTTATTTCCGACCGCGGTTACACCGTTGATCCCGACGGCTCAAGCGAAACGCTCAGTGGCGAAAGCGTAACGACAACGGTCACATATAATTTCACTGCATCATCTAGTTTGTCGTTGAGTCCGACTAGCTATACTACTAGCTTTACTCCAGGAAATTTAACGACGAGCGGAGTGACCTATCATGGCACAACTTATGGTGTGTATACAAACGGAAATGGCGGTGGAACAATAACGGTACCTGTTGTTGGCAGTTGTACAATTACGCTTCATAATTCTTACCAAGATAAATCCTCTGACGGAATAACAGTTACTGTGTCAAGTGACGACAGTGGCGACTCTTTCACGCCGACAACATTGACTGCAAATTATGGTAATCAGAATGGTGCAACGGTTAATGAAATGACCGCCACTTATACCGATGACGGTGATAGTACTGGCAACGTTACATTCACTTTCGGCGGTCAGGTCTACATCTCAAAAATCGTCGTCACCTACTCAAGCGCTAGCCCAAGTGGTACAACCGCCGAAGACAGCGATATTATCATCGACAACGGAACTGTAATTTCCGACAGCGACACTTCAAGCCGCAGCAATACGCTTTCTGTCATAAAAGGTGAGACTCCGACAGGATATGCGGGTGTTGGGTATTCAAGCAGCTACAGCTCTTCCTCATATACAAATGGAACTGTAACGGTTTCTACACGCTCTGATTTGGTAAAATATGCAAAAGCCGGCGGTTACTTCATCATTGTCGACGGCATGATTGACATGACCGACGGTATGTTGCCGAGCGTGGGTGGTGGTACGACCGACGAATTGGATTCATTTGTTGCTGGCACAACCTTTACGAGTGGCAATACCTATTCTTCATACTCAGATTGGGTAGCTAAATACGCGGCTGCTTGTTCGCTAACATCTGATGATGAGAATGAAAATACTTCTACGAATACAAGTTTGTATGCTGATTTGTGGAAGCTTAGCGATAATTACAAAAAGCAAATTCAGCTCGTCATTGCTTCAAATACGGCGATTGTCGGTGCTAATGCCGACAGCGGAATTAAAGGCGCGACCATAAGCATTTCGGGCGTTTCTAACGTTGTTCTTCGCAACCTCAATATTCGGGATGCTTACGATCCATTCCCGCACCACGAAGTTAAGGATGACGGTGTAACAAGCGACGGTTATAATGCACAGTGGGATTGTATCACTATTCAAGATAAAGATTCTTCAAATCAGACAAAGTACGTGTGGATTGACCACTGTACGTTTGAAGATACAATGTCGCTCGGTCACGTGTATACTGGCGGTACAAACGGTACATCAGAAAAGTGGCAGACCTATGACGGCTTGCTTGATATCAAGGGCTTAGGACAGTACATTACCGTTTCTTACTGTAAGTTCAAGAATCACGACAAGACATCTTTGATTGGTTCTAGCGACAGCGAAGGCAAGGCAGATACGCGTTTGATTACGTATCACCACAATTATTTCTACAACTGTGGTCAGCGCTTGCCGATGGTTCGTAACACGACAATGCACTTGTACAACAACTATTATGCATATTCAAACGGAGACTATAGTCAGCAGTATGCAGTTGGCGTGTGCAATGGTTCTACAATTTATGCAGAGAATAACTATTTTGACAGCGGCATAAAATACGCATTCAGCGATAGTGGTTCTTCTTCGTCAAGTGGAACATTGTATTCTGTAGGAAACACTAACAATGCTTCAAGCGGGACTTCGCTTACAAACTCAGTCACAGCAACATCATTTACTGCGCCTACTGGTTATCCGACCTACACGCTCGAAACTGCTGCTACCGTGCAGGCAAACCTGCCGTCAGAGGTGGGAGCGGGTGCAGTGACAATCAGCGATGCGGCTGTTTCAACGACAGCCATCGAACTTGACCATACCACCGCAAGCGTTGCCGCCGGAAGCACCGTAACGCTCACTGCAACGGTAACACCGAGCAACAGCACTGATTCCGTTACATGGTCGTCAAATGCTGAGTCTGTTGCGACTGTTTCTTCTAGCGGTGTAGTGACGGGCGTTGCAGAGGGTGATGCGACGATTACTGTTACTTCGGGCAGCTATACTGCAACTTGTACTGTGACGGTAACAGCAAACGACACCTCAATCGCATACGAAACAACTTCGTACACATTGGACTTGGGCGGAACTAAAACAGGCACGAACACGCTCTCAATCACGGGCGCAAATGCTTCTGTAAGCTACGAAAGTTCAGACACTTCTGTCGCAACGGTCGATGCTTCTACTGGAGAAGTGACGGCTAAGGCAATCGGTGTTGCGACAATCACTGCAACCGAAAGCACGACTGAGAAGAAGGCTACGTACTCGCTTGTGGTAAAAGACACGACTGCACAAGCTGATAGCTATAAAATTACGCTTACAACTGCTGCAAAATCTGCTTCAAGTGCAGGAAATTATGACTTCGGTTTGTTCTCGGTAACGAAAGGATATTGGCATGATAATTCTCACGGTTGGTTATTCAGCAGTGGTGGAACGCTTACGATTCATGTAAATGGAGCAAGTACAATTTCATTGGGTGGTTGTCAATATAGCGAGTCTGGTACAATCACCGCGTCGGGCGGAACATTTACAACGGCATCTGTGACAAGCACAGGAAGTAGTAAGAATGGTTCTGTGACTTGTAGCACTTCACTTGACTTTGAATACACCGATTCAGCTGCCGCAGATATCACCTTTACATTCAGCGGAAGTACCTATGTTCCCTCTGTTGAAGTAACAAGCGCAAATGCAAGCACCGTGTATGCAACAGGAACTTACAATTTTGCGAGTGACTATACAACGCTCACAGGATATACGCTTGCAGTAAATGGCTTCGCAATGAGCGGTGGCGGACTTAATGGTGCTAATAACACTGTCGATTCATACGGTTGGGTTATCAAGAATGGTGCCACCTTGTCGATGAATGTTTCTGGCAATTGCACGGTTACATTCGTTGGCTCGTATTATTCTGCTGGAAATGTAACGGCAACTGCGACAGCTCTTTCGGATGGTGGAAGTGCTTCAATTACACCTACTTCACAGGCATGTAAACTCGAAAATCAGGCTGATGATAAGACAGGCACTTATGTGTTTACATACACTGGTGGTGCTGCAACTCTTGTCTTTGGTTGCGCAGATAGTAGCACGCAGGCTTACACGCCAAGTGTTACGGTAGCATACTAATCTAAAATATCTCGCGCCGTGTCGAGTTCTGCACGGCACACGCTCCCCTGTGTTGTAGGCATTTTGCCTGTGGCGCAGGGAAGTTTTTGCGTATGTCGGTCTATTGACTTTTCGGGGGAGTGTGGTATATTTTAAAGCAATGAGGGAATCCACAACACCGTGGCTCACCTCTCTAAGCTTTTGTGAAAAGCCTATCCGAAGTTCGCTACACTTTTTGGGGTAGGCTTTCTTTTTGCCCTTACAAGAATAACTTGAAGAGAGCGAGCGCATCTATAAGCAGTCCAATAATCGCAATGACGAGCATCGCTTTTTCGTACTTTGTCATATCAGCGCAGTTCTCCCATTCATAAGAAGTGAGAGGCAAGCCACCCTGTGCTATGTATTCCCAATACTTGTATTTTATATTGTGAGTGTTTGCTTGTCAAGATATAAGTAAAAGGTGGCTGAGGTCTATAATTAACTTCTGTGTACACGCTCCCCTGAGTTGCAGGCATTTCGCCTGTAGCGCGGGGGAGTTTTTTGTGTATGCAGGTCTATTGACTGTTTGAGTTTTTGCTGATTTGTGGTATAGTTGTGACTGAAGAGTGCACCCGCTCCTAAAGCGGATTGTCTCTCGTTATCTTCTTTCTGTCTGCGGAGAAGGCACTGAATTAAGAAAGCATCGCGCTCACTCCAACAGTCTGTACATTCCGTACACGCCCGCCCCTATCACGCACAGCTCGACAGCACTCACTTTCAGCCAGAAGCGTCGCTTTTCCTGCACGGTGAGCAGCTTTCGCTCAAGGCGTTTGTTTTCCGTACGAAGCTCCTCGTTCACGGCTTCAAGCGCGCTGTACTCGCCGAGCGCGGTGTCAACGATGCCGTCGATGAGCGAGGCTATCTCGTCAAACGCCGCGTCACAGTCCTTTTGCGAGGATGTCTCTGATTCGCTCTTTTGCACGCTCGCCGCTTTCGCTGATTCTCCGCCGTCCGCCGTCTGTGGTCGTGCCGCCACTTCGAGGACGGTCGCTAGCGCGAACACGAGCAACATCTTTTTCCAGTTCAGTCTCCTCATTTTCTTCTCCCTGCGCACAGGCTCTGCCCTCGAGGAGCTGCCGACCCGTGCGGTTCGGTAGAGCGCGTCCGCCGTCACGCGCCGTTCCCTGCCCGTCATCGCGTTGAGCGCGGCACAGACCGTCCCGGAGCAGTCGCTCCCCTCGGTTGTCCCGCCGCCCCACACGTAGGGCGTGCCGTTGAACTCGCCGAGCAGATTAGAGAAAATTTCTTCGTCGCAAAGCCCGTCTTTTCTCATTTCTTCCGCATACCGCCTGAGAAAGCGCAGGGGATAACGGCAGTTCGCGCCGTTCGCGTGTTCATGAAATGGCTGAAATTTCGACCACATCGTGAACACGGAAAGCGCACCACGCTGTGCTAGGCTCTTTTTCACAACGCAATGCGCTTCGTGTTGTCGATACGATGTTCATTTTTCACACCAATGAACGCTCGTTTTTGGCAGCGGAAAACGTTCGTTTTATTGACACGATATCCTTCGTTCTTTGGTGTGAAAAACGAGGGGTTGATTGTCACGAAAACGAACGTTTGCGGCACAAACAAACGACCATATCACAAGGAGGAAAATGAGTATGGCAAAACAAATCAACAATTGGAACACGGCGGAAGGTTCTCTGAGCGTGAGTCTCTATAAGAATCCGTTCACAGGAAACGGCTACGTAGGCAAGGTCAAGCGACGCAATGTCGCGCTCGATACGCTTATCGGCATGATTGCAACGAAAAATCCCGGGGTGAGCGCGGAAGTAAGCTACTCGATTGCCGTGCGGACGATGTTCTCATCGTCAAGTACGACAAGAAAGAGCGCGGTAACAGGCTACAGCAGCTCCGTTACCGTAAAAGACGCGGACTAGGCTCACGCCACAGGGAACGGAGCCGTGCAGGGCTTCGGTGACGGCGCACAAGCCATACGTCTCCGTGTTCGCAAAAAAACTCCTCGCACGGAAGCGCACGCGCTATGAGGAGAAAATAGACTCGTTCTCGGTATTGCAGCGGGATGTGCTTCTCTCGCTTCTGAACGGAATGTCCATGCCACGGATAGCGAAGGACGTGGGAACGTCAAATGGAAGCGTGCGCCATATAAAGCGGTACATCAGCGAGATGCTGAAACTTGAGCTGAATGCCGAGACTGTTCCTTTTGACATGTTTAGCTGGCTCGTGTCCTGAACACGGTGGCATCGCGAATGATGCCGTTCTTCAGAACGCCCGTGACAAGCACCGAATCCCCTTTTTGTGCGTGCGAGTAAAGCGCGTACTGCGTGGCAGACGTGACGTGCAGCATACGAACACGCCCCTGCGAGCGCACGCGCAGCTCGCAGAACAACTCTCTCTCCTCGTCAAGGCGGGGCTTTGGCTCCGCGCAGACTATCCCCGAAAACAACACTTTTTCCATACCTTTTTATTTGAAACGAACGCACACTTTTGACATGTTTCGCGAAAAAAAGATTGCATATAACAAAAAATTATTCCTGTATATTGCCGAAAATGACAAGTCTGCGCCTATAACTAAATGCAGGGGGGAAGAAAATAGAAAAGACTCCTGCAATCTCAAATCAAAAGGGGCAAACCTATGGAAAAAAACAACCCGAATCTTGTTCCAGTCGTCGCCACCCTGGCTATGGATTCCCCAATACTTGTATCTTATATCGTGAGTGTTTGCTTGTCAAGATATAAGTAAAATGTTGCTTTAGTCTATAATTAAGTGCTGTGAACACGCTCCCCTGTGTTATAGGCAGTTCATTCGAGTGCGGCGGCGGCAAGGCTTGAAGTGTAGTCTTCGCTTTCGTGGGAAAGACCGCCGATTTGCGCGGCGAAGAGTGCTTTTTTGCTTTCTTTTGTTTCGTTGCGCTTTTCGAGGGCGGCGCGGGCGGCGAGCAAGATTTCCGTTGCGATGTCAGAACGAACGCCGAGTGTCTGCGCGATTTTGGCTTCTTCACAAGCGGCCAAGTTTTCGAGCGTGGTGAATGTTTTGATTAAGATTTTCTCGCGCTTTTCTCCGATATGCGGAAGACTTGCAAAAACGGAGACCGTGTTTTCTTTGGTGCGCAAGTTTTGGTTTCGGCTCGTGGCGAAGCGGTGGGTTTCGTCGCGCACGCGCTGGAGAAGCCTGAGCGCATCACTTCGGCGTGGAAGGCAAATCGGCTTAGAAGCGTGCGGTCGCCAGATTTCTTCGTCGCGCTTGGCAAGACCGGCAATCGGAATGTCGAGGTTCAGCATTTTAAGGATTCCGTCAACTGCGTTCACCTGACCAATGCCACCGTCTATGAGAATCAAATCGGGCAAATCCGCGTTTTCGTTTGAAAGGCGGGAATAGCGGCGCGTTGCCGCTTCGCGCATGGAAGCAAAGTCATCGATAACGCCGTTCGTGGTTTTGAGACGGAAATAGCGGTAATTTTTTTTGTCGGGATTTCCCTTCCAAAACGAGATGAGCGACGCAACGGGGAATTTTCCGCCGATGTGCGCAATATCAAAGCCTTCGATTCGCTCAGGCAATTTCGGCAAGCTGAGCAAGTCTTTGAGTTCGTTCAACGCTGGCATGTCTCCGCGCTCGCGAATTCTGCGGATAATGTCTTCTTTTGCGTTCTCCCGCGCCATGTTCAATGCGGCAATGTCACGGCGTGCGGAACTCGCTGTTACTCGTTCCAAAATTGTTGGAGAGTGATTAGTGAGCAGTGAGCAGTGTGCAGTGTGCAGTTTTTGCTCTCCATCAACTGCTCCCTGCTCCCTGCTCCCTGCTAACTGAACAAGCCATTTTTCCAAAAACTCCGTGTTGTCCTTTTCGTCAACGAAAATCTTTGGGGGGAGTGCGGTTTCTTCGCTGTAGTACGCCCGCGCAAACTCTTCGAGCAATTCTTCGTCTTCGTTCATGCTTTCCACGCGGTAATTGTCGCGACCGAGCAGTTTTCCGTCACGGATTTTGAGCACGGTGAAACTGACCAACTCGCCTTCCCGCCAGTGCGCGATGTAGTCTCGGTCTTCGCTTGCAAAATCTTCGACGATGTTTTGGTTTTGCATGATTGTGAGGGCGCGGAGACCGTCACGCAATCGGGCGGCTTTCTCAAAGTTGAGGCTGGCGGCGGCTTCCTTCATTTTGGCGGTGATTTTTACGACTGTTTCGTCGCCTTTTCCTTCGAGCAGGGATTTAATTTCTTCTATGTATCCGTTGTAGGTCTGCTCGTCGATTTTACCACAGCACGGGGCTTTGCACTGCCCGATGTGATAATACATGCACGGAGCGTCGCGCTTTTTGAAAGTTCGGCAATGGCGCACAGGGTACACCTTGTAGAGCGTGTCGATGAACGTGTCGAGCGCGCCCGCGTCAGGGAACGGCCCGAAATAGAGCGAATTGTCACCACGGCGGACTTGCCTTGTCTTGTAAAAACGGGGAAATTGCTCGTCCGTGATTTTGAGGACGGGGTAGGATTTTCCGTCTTTGAGCTGAATGTTGTATCGGGGCGTGTACTTCTTGATTAAGTTGTTTTCGAGCAAGAACGCTTCGTATTCATTGCTTGTGGTGATGTATTCGATTGAAGCCGCGTTGGAGACGAGCAATTCGGTCTTTATTTGGCGGTTTCCCGAAAAATAGGAAGAGAGCCTGTTTTTGAGGTTCTTGGCTTTGCCGACATAGATGACGGTTCCTTCCTGGTTCCGCCAAAGATATACGCCGCTGGAAGACGGGGCTTTGAGCGCGGTTTGGTGGAGAATTTCATAATTTGGCGATTCTTGTGCACGCATTACTGGAATAGTATAGCAGAAAAAAAGAAAACTGTCAGTTTTTGGCATCGCTCCGCCAGAATGCGTGGGGGGGGTACACACGGGAGTTTTCGCGACAATTTTCGTGACTTTGGCGACATCTGCCTGTATATTTAAAACGAGGTGGTTGTATGCAAGTTTCGGCATTGCTTGGTCAGCAGAAAACACGAATTTTCTCTCCGATGGATTTTTATCGTTATTCGCAGACTGGTCTCACAAAGCGTTCCGTCATGAATCTTTCAAAAAATGCTGATATATCCATATCGTATCTCACGAATTTGGCGGGCATTAACATTCGGACTTTGCAAAGAAAATCCGAAGAAGAAAAACTTTCTGCCGAAAATTCAGAAAAAATTCTGCAAATAGCACAAGTATTTTCAAAAGGAACCGAGATTTTTGATTTGCTGGCAAGTTTTAAAGAATGGCTGGAAACTCCAAACATCTCTCTTGATGGCGCAGTACCCGCAAAACTCCTTTCCTCTCGCTACGGCTCAGAAATGGTCTTGGATTGTTTGGGAAGAATTCAATATGGAGTTTTTTCGTAAATGAAAGTCTATCGCATTGCTCAAAAAGATTGGCGGACATATTCGGCAATGCCTGAACTTCAGGATTTTGTTGAAGACTGGGTTGAAAAAGGCGGTTTTGTGCTTAAAGTTCCGTCCGCGATTGTACCAGAAGAATCTAACTACCTCATAAATCCAAAATCGGCATTGATGAATACGGTTAGAATTGCAAACAGTGAGGATTTTTCATTAGACGAACGCTTGCTGAAACGCTAGGTCTCCTTGTCGTTCGACACTTTTTCTGTTTATTTTCGTTTGTAAATTATGGGAACTTCTGCGTACGTGAAACCGCTTCGCACATTCCATGTAATCGTGAGCGTGGACTCGGTGAGTGTGCCGTAATAGGGCACTTGTCCTTTTAGCCCTACATATTCAAGCATTTTCGTGTCGAAGTCATATTGCTTTTTGGGTGAAAATGTGATGTTCCTTGCCGCCTTGCTCTCGTCTTTTGCATATGTGCCTGTCTCAAAAAGCGTTCCAAAATAGAACCCAGGCACTTCGTTTCCAAAGTACATACCCGCGATGTACCGCTCATATGTGCCATCATCTTCGTACAGAAGGTAGCGTTCCACGCACGATTCACCGTCGGCATAACTGACTTCTTCGTTGTAATACTCGATTGCGTCTTCCGTGTCGGTAGCGGCGCAGGATAAAGTGAGCAGGGAAAAGATGAAAACTAGCAATATGCTGGCAAAAGTGCCACAAAATGACCTATGCATACAATTTCATCCTCCTGAAAAGTGAGCAACAGAGATGGGCGCAGGCAAATTCTGAGGAGAACCTGATGTAAAACAAAGAATTTGCCGTTGCGCTCATAATACGAATGTTATATCATCCCGAAAACTGATTATTGTGGAGCTTCGCCTGTGGAATTGAAGGTGAGCCAATAAGTACCAGCTTTGCCATCATAACCCGCTATTTTTATATAGTAAGTCAATTCAGTGATTAATGATTTTGAAAGACTTTTGACTCTGCCAGTATCGTCTCTAAGACGAACCCCGTCTCCTATTTGGTTATAATTGCTGTCATACACAGAAACATACAAATCTGTTAATGCACCAAATTTGACATAGATATACTGTGTGGGTGCGTTCGGAACAAACTTAAACCACTGTTCGCCTGTTCCACCGTTGGAAGGCTGGATTATATCGCCGCTTCGCCACGTGTTTTTTGTCAAAGCTGTTATAACTGTTTCCGGTTGCATAAGAGAGTCTGTGAAGCCAATCCAATAAGTGCCAGCTTTGCCATCATAACCCGTTATTTTTATATAGTAAGTCAATTCAGCGGTTACTGATTTCGAAAGACTCTTGACTCTGCCAGTATTGTCTCTAAGACGAACCCCGTCTCCTATTTGGTTATACTTGTTGTCATACACGCAGACATACAAATCTGTTAATGTGCCAAATTTGACATAAATATTCTGTGTGGAGGCTGTGGCAACGAAACTAAACCATTGCTCGCCTGTTCCACCGCTTGAAGGCTGTACAATGTCACCTTTTAACCATGTGTTTTTTGTCAATGGTGTTATAACTGTTTCTGGTTGCATAGGAGACTCTGTAAATCCAATCCAATAAGTACCGGAATAGTCACTATAATATCCAGCCACTTTTACGTGGTAAGTTTTTCCCTTAGTCAATGATTTTTCAAAATAGTTAACATAACTTGCGCTTCCCCTAGTATTCAGACTATCACCCATTTGGTTGAATCCGTCATCGTACAAGTAAACACGCATTCCAGTTAGTGTACTAAATTTGACATAAACACGCTGCGTAGATGCCGTAGCAACAAAACTGAACCATTGCTCATCGCCTGCATTAGCAATTTCTCCATTAGTCCATGTGTCAACGGTAAGCACAACGGGAGCGTCTTTTGAGCCTTCTTCCGCTTCTTCCTCATCAATTTCACAGCCGACTACAGCCGCTCCTAAAAAACAAACCATTGTAAAGATTCTTAAAAATTTTCGTATCATATCAACTCCTTCTTACTCGATATGATTTTTTGATGTGCACAAATCCGTTTCTTGGTGCAAACTGTTTTGTGCAAGATACAACTGCCCCTACGACCTGCCTAAAACTTCTCACCTATTGGTAAAAGTAATCGTTTGTGAATTGTAGTCTTTGTCGTATTTGACGCTATCGCTTGGTTCATAATTAAAGTGACAATAAGTGTCACCGCAACCTTTCCATGTTACAGTAGTGTAGTTTAGATAAAACCAAGTACTCAAAGTGAACTTTCCTGTGTTTGTATTCTCCTCTTTCCACGGGGAGACAGAGATTGTGTACGATGAAGAATTTACGAATTTCCATGTTGATTCAGAATCTGGATCTGGTTCCTCACAACCTGACATAATCATAAGAAACGCCAGTGTCGACAAAACAACGGCGATTTTCAAAAATTTTGAATGCTTTTTCATAAATATACTCCTTCTTCATAGATGCGAGATTTTGATACATCTATTTTAGATGTATATGGTACAGCTAAATAGGTTGTATGTCAAAAATTTATTTCATTTTATATAACTATTTTAGTTGTATTTAAATTTTTAAACAGTGTCATACTATGAATATGGCAGAATTGAGGCACGCGTTTATTCGGAACTTGAAGTATTACAGAAAGCTAAAGAAAATGAGACAGTTAGATTTGGCTCTTGAACTTGGAAAAAATCCAAACTACATCAACAGCATTGAAAACGGAAAATACTTCCCTTCGCCGGAAACAATCGAGCAGATTGCCGCAATCTTGGAAATCGAGCCAATCCGCCTGTTCGCACAGGAACTTCCAGCCTCGGAGGAAAAATCTGAAAAAGAAATAATTGATTTGGGGACGATGGAAGCCCAGTTGCGTGAGCTGATTTCACAGGACATCACAAAAGTTTTCGCGGAGTCGCAGCACTCGTAGCACGATTCCCTGTTTCATACAGAGAGAGAATTCCCGTTTTTCAATTTTCCACTTTCAATTTTCAATTTACTTTTCGTATCGTTCTATCTTGCACTCATGCGTTTTGCTCTCTGCATCGTAGTTCACGCCCACAAAGAGAATGCCACCGTTCCATTTTACCAGCAGGTCGAAGTATTTTTTGCTTTTGATTTGCTCCAGTGCCTTGCTTGCGCTTCCGTTGTATTTTAGTTCCACGATGAGCACTTCTTTTGTTTTGTCGAACGGAATGTACACGATGTCGGCGCACCCGTTCCCAGTCGGCAGTTCCTTTGCGATGATGTAGTTGTTCATGGCATAGATGTAGGCAAGGTAAATCGCCGCGTGAAGGGCGTATTCGTTGTTATAATTGCGGTATGATGTGACATGCCTGTGCGCGGCATCAAGACCTCGTGCGACGGCTTCTTCATTCATCGCGATGGTGTCACGGAGAAGTTGCTCTGAGTCGGAGATGATTTTGTCAGTTTCGGCATAGTTCTCATCATCTTCAATAACTCTCTGCCATTCTTCATAAATCTCTTTGTTCGGAATGTAACACTGCTTTTTTTGTTCGTCATAAGCAAGGTAGCCAAGATGAATCAAATAGGTAAAAACATCATCGCGGCTTTTGAATCCTGTCATCGTGTTGTCGTATTTGCTGACTTCAATTCCGACGCGTCCGCCTCCCATCATCGTAATGACATCTTCTTTTGTGCCCGCGAAGTTCATGCGGATTTTTTCGGCAACGACTTCATAACTTGATGTTTTGCTCCAATAAGAAACAAATTCTCCCGTGACGACCGCTTTTATCACCGCCTGCGGATTGTAAATCTCAACGCCTTTCAGGTTGTAGCCATCATACCAGCTTTTGCATTCTTCAAAATTACAGCCGCATTTCTCGCACAGTATTTTTACCTCAGTGGTCGTAAATCCTGTGTATTCCGCGAATTTTCCTATATGCAGCATATTGATTTCATAAAATTCATTCATCTTTGACTGAACCTTGTCCTTCATAATCGGCAAAATTCCCGTAAGATAGGCAAGGGAAAGGGCGGGCTTTAAATGTGCGTTTTTAAAAAGAGAGTTTAAGAATCCGCGGTAGATTTCCAATTCGTTTTCTTCCACCTGTTCGCGCAAGAGAACATCGTATTCGTCGATGATGATGATGAATGTCTCGTGTTTCTGTTCGTAAATCTGCTGAATGCTACTTGCGACAGAGGAGCCGTCTTCAAACGCGACATCCTTGAACTCTTTTTTGAAGTCAGTGCACAGTTTTTTGGTCACAAAAGGAATGAAAGAGAGTCGTCTTTGCTGTTCGGGGATATTTTCTTGACTTGGGTCATGAATTGTGACTATCCACTCCGAATACAGCGCGTTCAAGTCGATATGAATCACATTGAATTTGTTCAGATTTTTCTCGAAGGACGCAGCCTGTGAAATCTTGTACGGCGCAAAAAGTGTTCGGGAATCTGCGCCTTTTGAATAGTAGGCGGCAAGCATATTTTCGGCGATAGATTTTCCGAAACGGCGCGGGCGGCTTATGCAGAGGAATTTGAAGTCGTTGTCATTCAGACGCTTGTTCGTTTCTTCGATGAGCATGGTTTTGTCGACATATGTGCCATTTTCAACTTGAACTCTGAAATTGTCGTTGTCTGGATTCAGATAGGTTCCCACAAAACGCCCCCTGCTTCAAAGGTGCAAATAGTATATCATATATTCATCAGAAAATCCATTTTTCATTTTCCGTTTTTCAATTTTCCACTTTCCCTTAAGTATCGCCTTTATTTTCTCGATAAATTCAGTATAGGTCTATTTTTTTATTTTTTTAGGTGAAAGCATAATGAGTGTAAAAAAGATTATACTACAAAAACTCGGTTTATTCCCATCGCTGATGAAAATATTCTCGGTCTTGAAGTTTTTCTTGGTGGCAGTACCCGCACTTTCAACGCCGAAGACGATGATTTTGGGTGGCGAAAAGGGCTGGAGCGAGCTTTCTGTGCTGGACGGCGTTGTCGTGGGGGACAGAACGGGGCAGTTTGGCTACGATGCGCTGGAGCTTTCGACGCATGTGTCAACGCCATCTGACGATACTGATTTGTTATTGAGCTTTGATGAGAACAATGTGACTGACAGTGCCGGAAATTACACGGTTGTCGCAAATAACCTTCTATATTCGAATGATGCCGTGAAAGGCGCGGGCGCGGGGGTGAGCCGTGGCATCAAAAAAGGACTGACGCTCAGCGGAAAGAGTTCCGCGCTCTTTGGAACGGACGGGCACATCGGCTCGTTTACGATAGAATTCTGGCTCTGTCCGTCGCTTGCTGAGAACGGCGAGATGGTATTCTCGTGGCGGTCGTCGCTCAATACGGGGGTGCAGGCTGAGTATCAGATGATTTCTGCCTCGTTCTTTAATAATCATCTTGAGTGGGTCTTCAACAATATCTTTGTCGGCTTTAAGGCGCGGGAGGTGCATCTTTCGGGCTTCAATACCGTTGTGCCGAAAACATGGGCGCGGCATACGATTTCCTTTGACGAGGAGTCGGGATTGCTGGAATATCTTGTTGACGGGCGGACGGAATCCCTCGTGTACATCACGAAAAATGGGCACGAGAACGGCACGGTCTGCTATCCGATTTTGGGCGTAAAGGCAGGCATCGAGTTCTGCCCTGATTATACGGGGAAAATCGACAATGTGAAAATCATGCGTTCTCCGGTGTCGGCGCAGCGCGTGAATCTTTTGGCGACGGGAAACGAGCGGTATCGTGCGGCGGGCGGCAGGTTCGTCACAAAGCCGATTCTGGTCTCTCAGTCGGCGGTCATCGAGCAGATTGACGCGCTCATGAACGTTCCCGCGCAGACTGACATCCGCTTTTTTATCCGGTCGGGCGACAATTGCTACGGATGGACGGACAGCTATCCGGCATGGAAAGAAATCGAGTCGGGAAAGCCGATTTCGGACATTTCGGGCTTGTATTTCCAGATTTCGGCGGAGCTGTTGCCTGACGGCGCGGGAAGCAGGACTCCGCGTCTGACGGAGATTGCGGTAAAGTATACGGAGCAGTACGAGCCATTGCCCCCGTTCATGGTGAATGCGGTGGCGGGAGACGGCACGGTCACGCTCACGTGGAATTCATCGGTTGATGAAAACGCGGGCGGCTACTATGTGTACTACGGAAACCGCCCGGGCGAATATCTCGGGCGTACGGCACTTGAGGGCAGCTCGCCGGTGAATGTCGGAAACACAACTTCCGTGACGCTGAGCGGGCTCGAGAACGGAAGAATTTACTATTTCGCGGTGAGCGCGTATTCAAAAATCGACGGGCGAATCAACGGCATCTTGTCAAAAGAGGTGTTTGCCCGCCCGAGCTCACGGCTGACGAAAAAATAAAAACGGAGATATAGATTATGTCTGATGTGAATGTGATGTTGAATCGCGCTCAATCGGCTTTGATTGCGCATGATTACACTTTGGCGGCGAAGATTTACAAAAATCTCATTCTTGAAGAACCTGACAATCTTGAGTACAAAATGCAGCTTGGCAATCTTTACACGAAAGCGGGAAAAGATGACCAAGCTCTGACCATTTTTGAGCAGGTGAAGCGCGCGGACAACGAGAATCTTGACGCGCTCGTTGCTATCAGCGGCATCTACCGCCGTCAGAAAAAATACGAGGAATCGGTCGCGGTTTTGGAGCAGGCGTTGGTCGTCTGCGAGGGTGATTCAAAGAGCCGCGCTAAGATTTCATACAACCTCGGCTTTACCTACCGTCAGATGGGAAATTACGACGATGCAATCAACTGTTTCGAGGAAGTCGTCGAGGAAACGCCGTCGGACGTGCTCGCGAACAACCACTTGGGCGCAATCTACGCATTGCAGGGAAATCAGATTAAGGCGATTGAGGCATACAATCGTGGTCTCAAATTCGATCCGAACCATCCTATTTTGCAGTTCAATATCGCGAAGAGCTATGCTGAAATCGGCGAGACGCAGAAAGCACTCAGTTTTTACGAAGGCGCGCTCAGGGCAAAGCCGGGCTGGACTGACGCAATCGAAGCATACGCTGACCTGCTCCTCGACGTGAACAAGGTCGGCGAGGCGGATGAGGTCGTCACGCAGGCACTCAAAATCAATCCCGATGATGTCAAAATGCACACGGCGAAGGGCAACGTCTTCAACCGCCAGAGCATTTTTGAGGACGCAGAGCTCGAATTCAAGAAAGCACTCGATGTCGATGACGGCTATCGGAACGCGCTCACGGGCTTGGCTCACTCGCTTGAGAATCAGGGAAAGAGCGACGAGGCAATCGAGACGATTCAAAAGGCGGAAGAACTGAACCCGAATGATGTCGCAATCATGAAGCAGTCAGCGCATATCCACATCTCAGCGAACAAGCTTGATACCGCGTACGAAAAAATCAACAAATTGCAGCAGATTAACCGAAGCGACGTGCAGACGATGAACTTGCTCGGTCAATATTACATCGTCAGCGATGAGGCAGAAAAAGCGGAGACGTGCTTCGCGAGCATCAAAAAACTCAACCCCGATTACAACGACGTATACCGCGACTGGGGCATGCGCTTTATTCAGAAAGGCAACGTGGAAAAGGCTGAGCCATACTTGCAGGCGGCGATTCAGAAGAATCCGCAGGACGCGCACGCAATGGTTACGCTCGGTGAATTGTACGAAAACCAAAAGCAGCTGGGAAAGGCGTTGCAGTATTACAAGCAGGCGAACAAGGCTGATTCGTTCAACCACCGCTCAAAACTTGCCTCTGAGCGAATCCTTGAGGATGACGCAAGTCTTTCGACGCTCGATTTTTCTGGAAGTGATGCCACTTCGGTCGATTTTGACGCGCTCTTCTCGGGCGGAAAATTGAATTCTACCGAAACGGGTGCTGAGACTGCTTCTTCTGAGGAGCGCACGGCAGAACCTGAGAGCCATAAGCCTCAGATGGACGACATCGTTTCTGATGTCGACGAAATCTCTCTTGAGGTGACTGACAATCAGTTTAGCGAGGATGTTGACGATGTGCTCGTTCCGCCCGCGGAGCCGTCTGACGACGTGAACGGCGAATCGTTTGACTTTGACCAGTTCGGCATGGAACAGCTCGCCACTTCTGAGCCGGGCTCGGATGATGTCGGTTCTATCGCCGTTGCGCTTGAGTCCGATGAAAATGCGCTTGGCGACGATACGGGAACTGATTTGGACGGACTGATTGATGATGGTTCGCCCGTCGATGAGGAAGATGCGTCTGAGCCTGTCTTTACCCCCTTGCCTGTTGGCACGGAATATCTCGAGGAAGAGGAAGATGCCCGTTCCGTCAAGTCGGAGCTTTCAGAAGAATCTTTGGACAAGATTGAGGAACAGCTAAAACGCGCCGCAGATCTCGCCGAAAAAGCGAATTACGCCGCCGAGAGCGCATGGCAGGCGGCATCGCAAGCCGCTGATGCGGCAAAAACGACTCCCGAAGAGGATGATGCGGACGCGAGCGATGAGGAGCCGATTGAGCGCGAGACCGAAGAACTCGTGGAAAGCAGTGAAGAGCCGATTGCGCGTGAGCTTGAAGAAGAATTTGATGCTGCGAAACCTGAGAGCGAAGCGGTCGTTGACGAGCCACCACTTACAGAAAGCCCCGCCGAGAAAACAAAGACGATTGACGATTTGACTTTAAAGCGCGCGATTGACATGCTTCCGTCGATTATCGCCGCGATTGAGGACAGAGGCATCGTCTATAAATTCCGCAGTTTCCTTGAGATGTTCAAGAAACTGCGCGAAATGCTCGACTATTTGCCGCCGAGTCAGCGGAAAGAGTACATGACGAGCCGAAACAGGCTTCTGCTCGACTACGTGATTTCGAAATTGTCTGGAAAACCGGGCTTATATGCGACCACAAAAGCATTGCTCCGCTCAGGCTTGCTTCATGAAAACCCCGAGGTGCAGGCGAGCGAGAAAGACGGCATTGCGCTTGTAAAAGAAGTCCTCAAAGATCTGCGTGAATTGAGCGAAGGACTTGAAGACGAAACATTGCGCACCGTGCTTCACAAGGAAGCCGACTCGCTCGAAGAAAGCATTTAGGAAAGCTCCTCCTTGAGTGTGAGCACTTTATATGTCACGAGAAATTGAATTGAAAGTTCCGCTTTCTGAGGAACACTATACGAGCATTGAGAACATCATTTTGGGCAAGTCGCAGGGGGTGACTCAGATTCGCTTTCACACACGGGCGCGGGTGATAAAGTCCGATGAATATTTTTCGCTCTACCGCACGCATGAGGAGCGAATCGCGCACAAAGAGCTCAAGGTCATTAGAATCCGCACGGAGCGGACGCACTCGCTTGAACCGAGTGGCATCGACATGTACGGAGACGACTCAGATACGGGCGGAAAATCCTATTTTTGCATCAAGCACAAGACGCTTGAAAACGGCGTGGAATTCAACTCGGAGCACGAGACCTTTGTCGAAAATCCCGACGTTTTGCGCACGTTTTTTGCAGCGACGGGCTACACTAAATGGTTCGAAAAGCAAAAAAACGCGCTTTCGTGCTTCTGCTCACTTGCTGGCTCTGATTTTGAAGCGCACCTCGAAGTGGAAAGAGTCAATGGCTTGCCATACGCCGAAATCGAATACACGCGCGATGATGTGCCGCCTGAGACCGTTCGCCCGCAGTTGTGTCAGATTTTGCGCGCGCTCGGCGTGGACGAAACAAAGCGCGACCACCGTTCATGGGCGGAAATTTTAGAAAACGGAAAAGTGAAAACGGAAAAGTGAAAGGTGGGCGGTATGATTTACGACTTACCGAATACAGACATTCAAATCACCATCTCCAAAAAACGAATCCGCTCGTTCCGTCTGCGTGTTGACCGAGGCGGAAATGTGTTTTGCTCCGTGCCGCACCTTGCTTCTCTCGCAAAAATCGAAGAATTCATCAGTTCAAAATCAGCGTGGATTCAAAAATCGGTCGAAAAAGTGAAATCTCTTCTGTTAAAAAGCGATTCTCTCAGCGAAGATTCGGTTGCGTTCTCGCTCGGCTTGCAGGATTCTGACTTTTTGGGCGAAACGAATTCCGCACAATCGGCGGGGCGAGGGGAGCGCGTTTATTCTCAAAAATGGAAATCACTCGCTCTTGAAATCTTCCGTGCCACGCTCGAAAAACAGTATCGCCTTTTTGAAAACACTGAGCTTATAAAGAAAATGCCCGCGCTCAGTAAAATCACGCTCAAAGGGCGGAAACTCAAGTCAATGTGGGGAAGTTGCAATCGCCGCACGAACACAATCACCTTAAACTACGAATTGCTCCGCTTTTCGCAAATTTGCATCGAGTATGTTGTTTTGCACGAGCTCACGCACTTTTTGAACATCTCGCACGACAAAAAGTTCTACGCAACGGTCGCACGCTTCATGCCGAATTACAAGGCTGTCGTCAAAATGATGAAATAACTTCCCTTAGCGACAGACAGCTTGCGTCGCAGATTTTCAGCATTCGCTCCCAGTCGGTGAGTGGCGGTTCGGTTCGCTCCTCATCGCTTTTATCGTAGACTGCGCAGGTTTTAAATCCCGCATTGTGTGCCGTTCTGAGCGCGTGGAGAGCGTCTTCAAACACGACGGCTTCTTCGTTCTTCACTCCGCACACTTCCGCCGACTTTTCAAAAATCAATGTCTCTGCCTTCGTGGTGTTGTATTCAAGGCAAGTGAGAATCTTGACGAAATATTTTTCGCAGTCGAGCCGCTTCATGCACGCAAGCACACTCGCTCGGTCAGTGGCGGTGGCAAGCACGCAGGGAATGTGCTTTTCGTTCAGCGTTTTAAGCAGTTCGCGTGCACCCTCTTTGAGTTGCAATGTTTTTCCGTAATGCTCGATGATGATAGCGCGCACTTCGCCCATAATCTGCTCTTTCGGTTTTTCGACTTGATAGTTTTCGATGAAATAGTTAGCCGTCTCCACGAGATTAAACCGCTTCACTTCGTCCCACAAATTTTCGCGCGGTGTTTTTCCGTTCGCTCTCAGATATTGCGCGGCGATTCCATGCCACATGCCCATTGAATCCAAAATCGTTCCGTCCATGTCAAAAATCGCGGCTTTCATGTTCGTAAAAAGTGCATTTTTCATGAAAAAAGTATAGCAAAATTCGCTTTTATGTTCAAATTTTTGTGGAATTAGCCTAGAAGTTATGTTCAAAATTTTGTGGAATTTTGCTTGTTTTTATATTCAATTTTTTGTAGAATTAGCCTAGAAGCTATGTTCAAATTTTTGTGAGGTGCGAAAATGAAAACGTTTCACCGAAAGGGATACGCCCAGCTTGTCGAATGGAAAAGCAGTTCTCCCCGCTCAAAGGCACTCATCGTGTTGGGGGCGCGCCGAATCGGAAAAAGTTTTCTCGTTGAGGAATTCGCCAAAACAGAATACAAATCGTACATTCTTATTGATTTTTCGAGCGTTGATGACAGCGTTTTTTCTCTCTTTGCGCAATATGGCAATAAAATGCGAATCAACGAGTTCTTCAACCAACTTTCCGTGATTTTTTCCACGCCCTTGTATGAACACGAATCGCTCATTATTTTCGATGAAGTCCAAAAATATCCGAAAGCGCGTGAATTCATAAAGCATCTCGTCTCCGACAACCGCTATGATTACATTGAAACAGGCTCGCTCATCTCAATTAAAAAAAATGTGAAGGATATTCTGCTCCCTTCTGAGGAAGAGAAAATGTATCTTCATCCGCTTGATTTTGAGGAATTCTTATGGGCATTGGGCGATGAAGTGAGCGTGCCGTTCTTGCGTGAGCATTTTGAGTCAAAACAACCGCTCGGAAACTTGCTCAAAACGATAAACGAAAAGCTCCGCCTGTACATGATTATCGGCGGAATGCCCCAGTCCGTCGCCGCCTATATTGAAACGAAAAAATACGACGCGGCGGAAGCGGCAAAGCGGGCGATTCTCGACTTGTACCGTGACGACATCGCGAAATATGCCGACACTTATGTCGCCGAAGCCCGTGCGATTTTTGACGCGATTCCCGTGATGCTTTCCCACCACGACAAAAAAATCAAATATTCCGCGCTGGGGCAGGGCGACCGCTTTTCCGTCTCGTACAGCAACGCGCTTCACTGGATTTCAGAGTCGATGGTCGGTTCTCTGTGCTACGGCGTGGAAGAGCCAGTGCTTTTTGAGGGATTTTCAATCGAACCGAGCAAGGCAAAATGCTACATGGGCGACACAGGCCTGCTTCTTACGCTCGCGGCGGGCAAAAATTACCTCACGAGTGAAATCTACAAATCCTTCGTGCTCGGAAAACTTTCCGTGAACAAAGGCATGATGACCGAAAACTTGATTGCGCAAATGCTCGCCACCAACAATCACCCTCTGCGCTTTTATGAGACGATAACCGGCAGCAAAAAAAAGTACGAAGTCGATTTTCTGCTCCGAAAAAACGGCAAAACGCTCCCGCTTGAAGTGAAGAGCGGAAATGCCGTGGCGCACCCGTCGCTTGATTTTGTGAGCAAGAATTTCAACCCCGACATGGAAAAGCCCATCGTCCTCACCAAAGGCGACCTTCGCGAAACGAGCGAATACTTGTTCTTGCCGCTTTCAATGGGAATGTTTTTGTAAGGAAGAGAGAAATGCCACAGCTGACCGAAAAACAACGCTCCCGTTTGCAAAAAATCTTCGACTCGTTTCTTCATAAATCGCCGACGGAGCGTGACTTGGACACGGTGGTCAAAAATGAGGAGAAAATCAAGCAAAAATCGGTGACGGGCTTTCTCTCACAGTTTTCTGACGAGATTTTCTGCCTTGTTGACATGGTGAAGGCGGTTGCACGGCGTGAGTACACGGGGCTTTCAAAATCGAACCTTGCCGCGATTGTGTTCACGCTCATTTATGTGTTCTCGCCGCTTGATGTGATTCCCGATGTCGTGCCCCTTGCGGGCTTGCTCGATGACGCTGGCATGGTCGGCTTGTGCCTAAAACTCATTTCAGATGCGGTGAGTGCGTACAAAAAGTGGGCTGAAAAGACGGGCGGGCTTTCTCATGTCATTGAAGAAAAGGCGTTGGACTCGGTGCAGGAAGTGATTGAGCCTGAAATCCGCTCGTTTTGCGTGCAGGCGGTCGTGTGGTCGTTTGTGGGCTTGTTTTGCTCGCTTGCGGGCTGCGTGATTTTGTTTTTTAAGCCCTTTCCCGCCGAAGTGAACGACACGGTTGCTTCCATGATTTTTCGGGTGACGCTCATTTTTACGATTCTTCGGCTTGTTATTTTGGCGATTCAGAATCGGAAGCACATTTCGCGCTTTGTTCAGAATTGGAAGGGTGCGAAAGGCGAGAAAAACCGAATCCAAAAGGCTATTGGTCGGAGCATTTTTATTCCCGTGAGCGCGAATGCCGTTGCCCGCTTTGCGCTTGAAAAACTCGGTGGTGTGAAAATTCAGAACGACGCGATTACGCTTGACGACATTTTTGTGATTAAAAGCAAACTTCCGCTCGGTGAAATCAACAAAAAGTACCCCGACTTGCTTTCGCTCGCCGTTCAGTATGCACGCCGCCTGCGATTTTTGTTCATCTCCACGATTGCGATTCTCGTGGTGAACGGTGCGTTGTTGATTTTTATCTATGCGACAAAAAACACGCTGATTCACTAGCCAAAAATTCCTGCAAATTGCTTTTTTTGTAAAAAAAGTATAACCTATCACATAATTTGTTTTTCTATAATTATAGAACCTCTGTGCACTCTGTGTGCGCTGTGAGGAATTTTTGAGGACATTTCAAAAATGATTGAAGTTTCACATCTTTCTAAACGCTTCGGCGAGTTCAAGGCTGTCGATGATGTCAGCTTTTCGATTCCGACGGGGCAGATTGTCGGTCTTTTAGGACCAAACGGCGCGGGTAAGTCTACCACCATGCGCATGATTACTGGATTTTTTAAGCCAACGAGCGGAACGGTGCTGATTGACGGCATCGACATCGAGCAGAATGCGGTCGAGGCAAAGCGCAAAATCGGCTACATGCCTGAATCCGCTCCGCTCTATGCCGACATGATTGTCGAGGAATATCTTCGCTATGTCGCGCTCATGCAGAATCAGAACGCTGACGAAAAAATCCCCAAGCTCTGCGAGGAGTGCGGTCTTAAAGAAGTCATGCACAAGAACATCTCGGAGCTTTCGCGTGGATACAAACAGCGTGTCGGCTTGGCTCACGCGCTCATGAACGACCCCGAAATCCTCATTCTTGACGAGCCAACGAGCGGGCTTGACCCGAACCAAATCGAAGATGTGCGAAATCTTATCCGTGAAATCGGAAAAACGCGCACGGTCATCATCTCAACGCACATTTTGAGCGAAGTCGAAATGCTCTGCGGTCGCGTGATTATCATCTCAAAGGGCAAAGTCGTTGCCGACAGCCCCACGCAGGAACTCCGCGAGCGATACGGTCACGCCGAGACGGTCTTTATCCAGCTTGACGGTGCGGGCGAGGACGAGGCGAAAAACGCAATTTCTTCTGTAAATAATGTGGAAAGCTGCACGCTCACCGAGGGCGACAAAATCGAGTCGGCGGAAAAAGCCGTTTCGTTCATCGTGAGCGCAAAAGACGGCAAAGAAATCCGCCCTGACTTGTTCCGCCTGTGCGCAAGCAAAAACTGGACAATCTACGAACTTTCCGTCCGCAAGAACAGCCTCGAAGACATCTTCCACGGACTGACGATAGAGAGTGAGCAGTGAGCAATTAGCAGTGAGAAGTTGAAACTGCTAACTGCACATTGCTAACTGCTAACCTTTTTACAGGAGTTTTTGATATGAAAAAAAATGCTTCACCTGCGGTGATTATTTTTCGCAGGGAAATAAAATCCTACTTCACAAGTCCTATCGCGTATATTGTGACGGGACTGTTTTTGCTGGCTTCGGGATTTTTGTTCTTCAACACATTTTTCCTGATTAATCGCGCGGAATTGCGGCAGTTCTTCGGCCTTTTGCCGATTATTCTCTCGTTTTTCATTCCAGCGCTCACCATGCGCCTGTTGGCTGAGGAAAAACGAAGCGGCTCATATGAAACGCTGCTCACGCTTCCTGTCACGGAAGTGCAGATTGTGACGGGGAAATTCCTCGCGTCTTTTGTGGCGGGCGCGGTCATGCTTGTGCCGACGCTTTGCTATGCGATTACGTGCTACATCTTCGGTAAGCCAGACGCTGGTCCGATGATTGGCGGCTACTTGGGCGCGCTCTTCCTCATCGCGTCGTTCAGCGCAATCGGCTTGTTCGCGTCGAGCGTCACGAAAAATCAGATTATCGCGTTCTTCATCGCGTTTGCGATTTGTATCGTCTTCACGCTTATCTCAAGCTTCCTCATCTTCATGCCGGCGGCAATCGTCAGTTTCTTCGACTTTTTCTCGGCGTACAGTCACTTTGAGTCGATTTCCCGCGGCATCATTGATTCGCGCGATGTGGTGTACTTCGTCTCGCTCACGGCACTGTTCTTTGTGCTGACGGTTGAATCTCTCAAAAAGACAGGAGAAGCACGATAATGAAAAAATTCATTCAGTATCTGAAAAGCCCGAAAAGCGACATCTTGCTTTTTATCCTTCTATTGATTTTTGCCAATTTGGTGGCGAGCCGTGCGTTTTTCCGCATCGATTTGACTGAGCCGAAGTCGTATTCGCTCTCGAAGGGAAGCGCGCAGGTCGTGCAGACGCTTGAAGAACCGCTCTCTGTCAAAGTGTTCTTCTCGGACAATCTGAACGCGCCGTATTCGAGCGTGTATCAGTACATCAAGGACATTTTGGTCGAGTACAAGGGCAAGGCGAACGGCAATTTCAGCTATGAATTCGTCGACATGAAAAAGCCTGAGAACGAAAAAATCGCCCGCAACTACGGGTTGAATCAGATTCAGATTCAAGAGCTTAAGAACAATGAGGTCGGCTTCAAGCAGGTGTGGATGGGAATCGCGCTCTTGTACGCAGACCGCATCGAGATTTTGGATTCGCTCACGAGCACGGACGGTCTTGAGTACCGCATTACGACGACGATTTCAAACATGGTCGCCACAACGAGCGCGCTTTCGGGGCTTTCGGGCGATGTAAAGCTCACGCTCTATGCGACAAAAAAACTCGCTGACTTCAAAATCATCGGCTTCAATCAGATTGAAGATGAAGTCCGTGCGGCGTTTACCGAGGTCAACAAAAAGAATCAGAATCGAATCTCGTTCTCGTCAATTGACCCTGCACCTGCCGATATTCCGGCGCTTGTCGAAAAGTACGGCATTCAGAGTCTCAACTGGAACGACCCGAATCTTGGGCAGGGCACGGGCGCGATTGGTCTTGTGCTTGAATACGGCGAAAAATTCTCGCTCTTCCCGGTCAAAATGGCGCGTGATTTCTTCGGACGCAACATGATTTCTGGTCTCGACAATTTGAGCGCGCAAATCGAAGACAGCCTCAAATCGCTCGTGTCAAAATCGCAGGAAATCGGCTACATTACGGGGCACGGCGAACTTGACTTCACCAATTCAGAAACTGGCTCGGCTCGGCTCGCGTCTCTCATTTCTGACCGCTACACGTTCAAGGAAATCAACCTTAAAGAAGAGGAAATTCCCTCGAGCCTTGCGAGCATCGTGATTGATGGCCCGAAAGAGGCGTTCACCGACGAAGAACTCTATAAAATCGACCAGTATGTGCTCAGAGGCGGCAATTTGCTCGTGTTCGCAGACCCGTTCATCGAGAATTTGCCCGACAATCAGTATCAGCCGCCGAGCTACACGCCGCTCAACACGGGAATCGAAAAAAATCTCGAAAAGTACGGCATCCGTCTTGAGAAAAACTACGTGTACGACAAAAACAGCTATTCGGCGAATGACCGACGCTACGGAAAATTGCAGTATTATTTCGCACCGATGATGCAAAAAGACTCGCTCGACCAGAAAAATCCCATCTCCAAGAATTTGGGGTACGTGATTTTCTTCCAGAACGGCGCGATTGACGTCTCCGGCGCAAAAGAGAACAAAAACGCGCGCGTCACGGTGCTTGCAAAATCGTCAAAAGAATCATGGACAATCGACTCGAACATCATCATGAATCCGACCTTCATTTCCGTTCCGAGCGACAAAGACTCGCTCAAGAGCGAAAATCTCGCGGTTCTCGTTGAGGGCAAGTTTGATTCAGCATTTGCGGGGAAACCTGCGGGAAACTCCGCGTCAGATTCAGCTGCTTCTGCTGGGGGCGATTCACTCGCTTCAAACGAGCACCTTGCAAAATCGGTTCAGAACAGCAAAATCATCGTCGTCTCAAGCTCAATTGTCGGTGGCGGTCGTTCTGCTTCGGTCGGCGTGCAGCTCTTGGACGAAAACGGCACGCAGCCCGTCTCGATGTTCGTCCGAAACGCGATTGACTACTTGAACGGCGAGGAAGACTTGTGTCTCATGCGCACGAAGGGCTTGGCGTTGAACACGCTCACCATAAAGAGCACGAGCGCGTCAAACATCGCCAAATACTTCAACGAAATCGGCTTGGTCGTCCTCGTCGCGCTTGCGGGGCTCATCGTCCTTGTCAGAATCAAAGCGAAAAAGCAGGCGATTCGGGAGCGATATAATCCAAATGATGAGAGGATTGAAAAATGAACAAATTGATGATGCGAAAACTGATACTGGCGGGCGCAGTTGTGTTGCTCGCGCTGATTTATATCATTCAGGTGATTGCTGGAAATCGCTCGAGCGTAAAGGATTTCGTGATTGAAAAATCGTTTGATACGATTGAGATTGCTTCGAGCGACAAAGGCGCGGTAACACTCAAACGGTACGGCGATTTTTGGAAAATCGGCATGAACGACACGGACACAAACAAAGTCGCGCCGATTGTCGAGGCGGTCAAAAATATCCGCACGCTGAGCGTTGTTTCAACCTCTTCAAGCGATGACGCAATCGAGCGATACGGCTTTTCTGACGCGCAAAAAATCACGGTTCGGGTGAGCGACAACGGAAAAGAATACCTTGCGCTCGAAATCGGAAAAGACGCGGCGAACGGTCAGCAGAACTACGTGCGCTTGAACGGAAAGAGCGACATCTATCTCGCGACGAATGCGCTCAAAAGCAAATTCTCTGTTACCGAGAGCGATTTGATAAAAGCGCCAGAGCCAGCCCCCGCGCAGGAAGCAGCTCCCGAAGCGAGTGAATCTTCTGGCGCGGCTAGCGAAGAAAGTCCGAATTTGTTGTAGTCGGTTAACAGAAAATTCGCTATATTTAGAGAGAATAGGAGTTAGAAAATGGCAAAAAATCTTACGCCAATGACATTGCTCTGCGGTTATCTCGGTGCGGGAAAAACCACATTGCTCAATAAAGTGCTTAACAATCAGGAAGGCTACAAGGTCGCTGTTATCGTAAATGACATCGGCGAGGTCAATGTCGATGCAAAATTGATTGCTGACGGTGCGAAAATCACCGATACGAGCGACATCGTTCCGCTCACAAACGGCTGTATCTGCTGTACGCTCAAAAGCCAGCTTGCCCAGAATATCGAAAACCTCATTAAAACGGGCAAATACGACTACATCATGATTGAGGCGTCGGGCGTGTGCGAGCCAATGCCAATCGCTCAGGAGCTTGAGCTGATTAAAAACGGCAAGCTCGACAATGTGGTCGGCGTGGTTGACGCTGCCCGCTTGGTTGACGAATTCGCGGGTGGTGACAAATTGCTTGCCAAAGAAGCAATCGGCGAGGAAGATATTGAGTCGCTCTTGGTTCAGCAGATTGAGTTCTGCTCAACGCTCGTTATCAACAAAAAGGATTTGGTTACAGAAGACCAGTTCAAGAAAGTCCGCAAGGTCATCGAAGTGTTGCACCCAGGCGTAAAGATTATCGAAACGAGCCACGGCGATGTTCCAGTTTCTGACATTCTCGCGACGGGTAGCTTTGAATTTGAAACCGTCTATGCAAGCGCAGGCTGGTGCAAGCAGCTTGAAGAAGGTGAAGTCGATGATGACGACGATGATGATGAAGAGCACGAACACCATCATCACGACCATGACGAGCACGAAGAACATGAACATCACGACGACGAACATGAAGAGCACGAGCATCATCATGACCACGATGAAGACGAGCACGGTCACCACCACCATCACCACGAACACAGACACGAGGGCGAAAGCGAAGACGAATACGGAATCGGCACATTCATCTACTACCGCCGAAAGCCGTTTGACCGCCAAAAACTCGACGAATACGCAAACAAATGGCCAAAGAACATCATCCGCTGCAAGGGATTGCTTTGGTTCAGCGATGAGCAGGAAATGGCGTATGTCTTTGAGACAAGCGGACGGCAGATTCAGGCGGGTTACTCAGGACAGTGGATTGCCGCTGCTCCCAAAAAAGAGCAAGAGAAAATCCTTGCCGCAAATCCCGAAATCAAAAAAGAATGGGACGAGACGGTGGGCGACCGCATGGTAAAACTCTGCGTTATCGGTCAGAACCTCGACAAAAAAGCGATTTCTGCCGAACTTGACGCGTGCTTGGCGTAAGTAAACTGAAAATTGAAAATTGAAAAAAATGCCCCGCAACGATGTGAATGACACAGTTGCGGGGCATTTTGTTATGAGTTTTCTCTCGCGAGTTTTGAAATCTCGTCTGCCATTTTTTCGAGCGGAACTTGCTTTTGTACACCGCCCAACTCAAAGGCAACCTTTGGCATGCCGTAGACGATAGAGCTCGCTTCGTCCTGACCGAGCGTCCATGCGCCCTGTTTGCGCATTTCGGCAAGTTCAACTGCGCCGTCTTTGCCCATGCCTGTCATGATGACGCCGAGCGCGTGGTTCTGATAGACTTTTGCGACGGACTCAAAGAGAACGTCAGCGGACGGACGGTGACCGTTTCGCTGTGCTTCTTGCGAGAGTCGGAGCGTCTTTTTGCCGAGTGGCGATTGCTCGACGTAGATGTGATAGTTACCCGGCGCGATGTAGACCTTTCCGCTTTCGATAGGGTCGCCGTCTTCTGCTTCTTTGACGGCAAGCGCGCAGATTTTGTCGAGCGAGTTTGCGAATTCTTTGGTGAAGCCTGCTGGCATGTGCTGAACGACGAGCACCGGCTGCTTTAGGCGCGGATCAATCATTTTGAATACGTCGCGCAGTGCGTTCGGACCACCCGTTGAAATACCGATTGCGATGACTTCGATTTTGCCTGGCTTGCGGAGCGGCTCGATAACAGCTGGCTCTTTTGGCGTAGGAGCGGCGAATGAGAGCGGTTTTGCGGGCGTTTTGTTTTTTTCGTCGGCAAGGAATTGTTTTGCTTTTTCTTCGCCCATTGCGGCAGTGAGTTTTCGTGTGACTGCGCGCTCTGAAGCAAGATTTGAATAAAAATCACCGCCACGAACGATTTTTCCGTGACGACGCGCATAGGCGCCGCCATATGAAGAAATGAGCTCAATCAATCGGTCAGAGACAGAACTGATGTCGGCTGAAACGGAGCCGTTCGGCTTTGTGATGAAGTCAGATGCTCCGAGTTCGAGACATTCCATGGTGACCGCAGCGCCTTTTTCTGCAATGCTCGAAAGAATGATGACAGGAATATCAACACGGTTCTGTTTGCGCCATCGAAGGAATTCAACGCCCGTCATAACCGGCATTTCGATGTCGAGGACAATGACATCTGGCTTTACAAGCGGCAGCTTTTCGATGAGGAATTGACCGTTCATTGCCTTTCCGACAACGGTCAGACCTTCTGTACCATCGATAACGTGAGAAATAAGGTTGCGCATAAGCGCGGAGTCGTCACAAATAAGAACTGATATATCTTCCATGTTTTATCTCCCTATAAAAAAATCAGTCTGCACGTAAAAATGCAGACTAAACATCAGCGCAGAATCACCTACACTTGCTTTTGATACAGACACGCCCAATCAGTCTTAAGGAATTCGAATTTTGTTTCCATGCCGAACAAACTCTCTGAGTGCCCGATGAACAAGTACGAATGATTTGCCATTGAATTCCAAAAGCGGTCGATAACTGCCTTTTGAGCGGGCTCGTCGAAATAGATGAGTACGTTTCGGCAGAAAACGACATCGAGATTTCGCGCGCCAGAGTCGTTTCGAAGATTGTGATAGTCGAATTTGATTGTGGACATAAGCTCAGGCTTTACCTGATATCCGCGGTCGTTCTTGGTGAAGAAGCGGTCGAGGTATTTTTGCGGGATGCCCGTGATTCGCGCCTCTGGATAGAAGCCTGCCTGACCTGTCATGAGACATTTGAGCGAAATGTCCGAGGCTGTGATTTGGAATTTGTACGGTGGCGGAAGAATGTCTGCCAAAATCATGGCAATTGTGTATGGTTCTTCGCCCGTTGAACAGCCTGCACTCCAAATGCGTACCGTTGTGTCGCCAGTTTTGCGTTTGTTTTCCAATACGTGAGGAATGACATAGTTTACAAGAGCATCGAAATGTGGCTGATTTCGGAAGAATCGCGTCAAGTTCGTCGTAACAGAGTCGAGCATGATTTTCATCTCTTCTTTGTTTGACATTACGAGACGGTAATATTCTTCTACGGAGTCTAATTGTTTTTCTCTCAGTTTTTCTTTTAATCGGCTATCGAGGATAGAGCGATTTGTTGCTGAGAATGTGATTCCGCTTTCGTCGTAGATGACTTTGCGGAACATGTCAAATTCTGCATCTGTTAATAAGTCTGCCATAGCGATAATTATACAACCATAATTTCAAATTGTAAACAATTTTAAGAATTGCGGTCGCGGTGATTTTGTCGTTACATCGTCCGTTGAAACAAACAATTCTTAGTGCTAAAATCTTAACGCAAATCTGATGAAAAAAAATCTTTTCCGTTCATTTTTTTTTGTTTTTCTCTCCGCGATTCTCGCTGTTTCCTGTTCTCTCAATTATCTCAAGGGCGAAAACTCCGAAGATACGATTCCCGAATTCAGTTTTAAAAACGCCGATTATACCAAATACGAATCGAGCAAAAAAAACGTGCGCCTAAACGCGGCTGAACTCGAGCAATACAAAAGCGATAATGCCATCTTTGCGAAAAATGCCGAATTTGAAACATACGAAAAAGACGGCAAACTCCAGACGAGCGGACGGTGCGAGCTCATTTCCGCGAATACCAAAAATGAAGTCTACACGCTGTACGGCAATATTTTGCTGAATCTCAAAAAACAAAATATGAAAATCTCCGCGGATTCACTCAACTTCAACAAAAAAACGGAGCAAATCACGAGTGGCAAAAACAGCGAAGTGCAGCTCACGAAAGACGACATCACAATGACAGGGTACGGCTTTAGCGCAAGCGGCGTGAGCAAATCATTCTCGTTCATCGATCGGGTTGAAGGCACGATACAAACGTCAGATGACGCGACGGAGAGTGACGAGGCAGCAGAAGACGAGGTTCCAGATGAAGATGAATAAACTGCTTGTGCTCGTCGGCGCGCTTTTTTGTTTGTTTTGCGCATCGCTTTTTTCTGAAGAGATACACTTTCAGGCTGATTCGATGACGGGCGTTTCTGGAAGTAAAACAGATGAGACGCGGCTTGCGGGAAACGCCTATGTTAAAACAAACACCATGGAAATCAAAGCGGAGGTTATCATCTTAAATGGGGATGATTTCCGATACATAACAGCTGAGGGCAGCGTCGAGGGAAAAAATACCGAGACAAGCATGGATTTTACCTGCGGGCGATTGCGTTTCGACCGTCAGACAAAACTTGCGCGGCTTGAAGACTCGGTGCACATGATTGACACCGAAAACGAAGTCACCGCTGATGCGCAAATCATTGAGTATAATCAGAATAATGAGATTGCGACGATGCAGATTGGAGTCTCGCTTAAGCAGAAAAACAATACGTGTACTTCCGCGTTTGCAATTTATCGAAAAAAAGCGCAAATGCTTGAAATGAGCGGCAATCCAAAAATCGTCCAGGGTGAGGATACGTTCCGTGCGCAGGAAATCATCCTCAATCTTGACTCGCAGGAAATTACGCTTTCAGGCAGGGTGAGCGGTACGGTAACTGATTCCAAAAAAGAAGAGAAAAAGCCTGCCGAGACTCCTGATGTGTCAGCGGATGAAAAGCAGGAACCTGCTGCTGACGAAAAAGAAAAACCTGTTGAGCCTGCTGAGGTGCCAACAGGTGAAAACGGCGACGAGCCAACGGGAGAAGAAGAATGAGCGATGAAATAACCACCACAGAGCACACCGAACAACCCTACCACACCTTGCGCGTCAGCTCGCTCTACAAATCATTCGGAAAAAAGAAGGTCGTGCAGGGCGTCGATTTCAAGATGCACACGGGCGAGGTCTTAGGCTTGCTCGGACCGAACGGAGCCGGAAAGACGACGAGTTTTTACATGATAGTCGGATTTTACAAGCCAACATCGGGCGAAATTTTCCTTGATGACAAACGAATCACGCCGCTCCCGATGTTCAAGCGCGCGCAGCTCGGCATTTCCTACCTTCCGCAGGAGCCGAGCGTCTTTAAAAAGCTCACCGTCGAAGAAAACATCTGGTCGATTCTTGAGACGCGCCCCGATTTGACACGCGCCGAAAAAAAACAAAAGCTCGAAGAGCTCATCGAAGAATTCGCTATCGGCAGAATCCGAAAACAGCTCGCGTATACCCTCTCTGGCGGCGAGCGCCGTCGTACAGAAATTGCGCGCTCGCTTGCGATTGAGCCAAAATTTCTCCTTCTTGACGAGCCGTTCGCAGGCATCGACCCGATTGCCGTCGCCGACATCAAGGGCATGATAAAATTGCTCTCGAATCGCGGCATCGGCGTTCTCATCACCGACCATAACGTCCGCGACACGCTCGAAATCACCGACCGCGCAATCATCGTCAGCACCGGACAGATTTTGATTCAGGGCACCAAGCAAGATATTATCGACAGCCCCGTCGCCCGCGAAATCTATCTCGGCGAATCATTCCATATGTAGGCGCAGAACCGCATCATTTTTAGTTTGACATCTCTAATTCTATCGGTTATTATAGAAAGACTTGATTGAAAAATCTTGATTCAGAAACTAGGAGTATCAAAAAATGAGCAATGTAGTTTTGTTCGTCGGTCTCCCGGTTGCAGGAATCGTTCTAGGATGGGTAATTCGCTGGTGTTACGCCAGATTTCAACTATCTGCATCAGAACAAAAAGCAGAACGTTTAAGACAGGATGCAATAAAAGAAGCAGAAGCACAGAAAAAAGAGATTTTGCTTGAAGCAAAAGATCAAATCATTCGTGAACGAAAACAGCAGGAACGGGAAGATCGCGAGCGACGCGCTGAAGTTCAAAAATACGAAGCGCGGGTTAGCAAAAAAGAAGAGTTGGTTGACAAGCGAGCCGAAGAATTCGACAAAAAAGAACTCGAATTCACCGATCGTGTCAATGCTATGAAAAAGCGCGAAGAGCGGCTTCAGGAGCAGGAAGAGCAGTACCGCAAGGAACTCGAGCGGATTTCTGGTCTCTCCGCAAAAGAAGCAAAAGATTTAATCATCAAAAATCTTGAGAACGACGCTCGCCACGACGCGCAGGCTCTGCTCAACAAAATTGAGCAGGACGCACAGCTTTCTGCCGAAAAAAAAGCACAGGAAATCCTTATTTCCACGATTCAGCGCATCGCCACCGAAACGACAGGTGATTTAACGGTCACTACGGTTTCATTGCCGGGCGATGAGATGAAAGGTCGCATCATCGGGCGAGAAGGTCGCAACATCCGTGCGCTTGAAACGCTCACAGGCGTCGACATCATCATCGACGACACGCCCGAAGCAGTCGTTATTTCTTGCTTTGACCCAGTTCGCAAAGAAATCGCAAAGCAGTCGCTTGAACGCCTCGTTACGGACGGACGCATCCACCCCGCCCGCATCGAAGAAATCGTTCAAAAGGTTACGCGCGAAATTCAGCAGAAGATTTACGAAGAGGGCGAAAAGGTGCTCTTCGACTTGGGAATCCACAACATGAGCCAGGACGGAGTTCGCGCATTGGGAAGATTGTATTTCCGCACGAGCTACGGTCAGAATGTGCTCACGCACTCAAAAGAAGTCGCCGAAATCGCTTCATTGCTTGCCGCCGAAGTGGGCGCAAACAAAGAGCTTGCCAAGCGAGCGGCGCTTCTCCACGACATCGGTAAAGGCGCTGAGAATGACTCAGACCAGAACCACGCAGAAGTCGGCGCGGAGATGGCGCGCAAAATGGGCGAAGATCCCAAAGTCATCAATGCGATTGCTGCTCACCACAACGATGTTGAGGCAACCACGCTTGAAGCGGTCATCGTGCAGATTGCCGACGCAATTTCTGCCGCGCGTCCGGGTGCTCGGCGTGAAACAGTCGACAATTACGTTAAACGACTGGAGAATCTTGAAGAAACAGCCGAAAAGTTCGCGGGTGTCGAAAAGGCGTACGCGATTCAGGCAGGTCGTGAGCTTCGCATTCTCGTCAACAACGAAAAGATTCCAGACGGCGAAGTCAAAGAGCTTGCGCAAAAGATTGCCAAGCAAATCGAAACAGACATTCGCTATCCGGGTCGCATAAAACTCACGATGATTCGCGAAACACGTATCGTCGAATACGCTCGATAACAAGAACGCCCTGTACTGTATCGGTACGGGGCATGTTTTTTTTAAAGTACTTGGATGATTTCGGGGTGCGTGAGATGTAGGTCGGTGCGGCTGATGATAAAAACGAGTGCCGACGAAATAAAAAAGAATGCGATGACCGTGAGCGCTTTTGTGGTTTGTGTGAGCTCAAATCCGAGTTTTGTTGCGACGATTGGCGAAAAGAAAAATCCGATAGCTGAGCAGAATATGGGCGTGAAGAGCGAAATGAGCCCCAGAATCCCGTTGAGAATGCGGGGAAAGCCGATGCGCACGATATTGTTTTCGGAAATCGGAAAATTTCTTTTGTTGATGACGTGAAAACTTTTGCCCTGTTTTGCGCAATCGATTGAGGAGCAGGTGATGCATGCGTCGGAAATGAGGGAGACGACTTCGATTCTTTGACCTTCAATGCCTTTTACGATTGCGAAATCACGCATTTGACGTGTCTCCTGAGAAAGAATTCTCGCCAAGCTGAATGTTTTTCATTTGTTTGACGCACTGCTCATATCCTACCTTGTTGCCCAATTCTTCATAGGTGTCACGGAGATTAAACAAGGCGTCGTAATAGTAGGAATTGATGGTGACTGCGTTCTCAAATGCTTCACAGGCGAGATTGAATTCACTCGTGTTAAAGTAGATGACGCCGATTGTATTCCACAAATGCGCGTTCTGTGCGTTTTTTGCCAATCCTTCCAGACAATACGATAATGCTTCCTCGTTGCACCCCTGATTGAAGCAGATGAGCGCGAGTGTTTCGATTACCTCATCGTCATCAGTTTCGATTTCGTGCGCTCTGAGCAGCGCGCGTTTTGCCTCACGGAGATTCCCCGCATCACGGTAGGTGATGCCGAGGTTGTACCAGAGAAGATAATTGTGTTTTTCGAGAGAAATAGCGCGTTTGAGACAGGCAATTGCCTCTGGATATTGCCCGTTCGATGCGAATTCAATTGCTTGTGTGTTTAGCGTTACGACGTTTTCGACCATGCTGCGCTCCTATTGTGCCTTGCTTTGGAGAGCAGCAAACAAATCTAATATGAGCGTTCTTGCCTCTGAGTCGCCCGTGCCAAATAGAGAAGCGAGCGATGTGCTTGCTTTTTGAATAATCTCAGTGCCTTCTTGCGCAGCCTTTTCGATTGCGTGACTGCTCGTGAGCAGGGAAATTGCTTCTTCGACGGCGGGCGAATCAATGCCTTCTGTGCGAGCCAGCTCAAAGAGTGTCGCAAGATGATTTTTGTCCTGATTGTTTTCTGCGAGGTGATAGAGAACGGGGAGACTTTTTTTGCCCTCAACGATGTCATCACCGCGTTTTTTGCCGGGATTCCCCGTGGTGAGATTGATGACATCATCGATAATCTGAAATCCTAGCCCAATCTCTTCGGCATAGACACCCGCTTGTTCGGCTTGCTCCGCGGACGCACCCCCCGCAAGAAGACCGAGCTTGACGGCGAGCCGAGAGAGCGTGCCCGTTTTGTTGTGCACCATCGCACGATATTCGTCGATAGAGGGAATAAGCCGGGGATTTCTGTGCCAGAGAATATCCATTGCCTGCCCCAAATGAAGCCGGCGCATTTCGGTGAGAAATAGTTCGTAGAGCGCGGCTTGCTCGCTGGCAGGAACTTGTTTTATGCACGTTGCTGCCTCAAAATAGAGCCAAGAGGCCGCATTGAGTGCGACATCAAGCCCGTAGGCGATGTGCGCGGCTACTTCCCCGCGGCGTGTGTCGGCACAGTCTTCGATGTCGTCATGAATGAGGCTCGCTGTGTGCGCGAATTCAACGAGCGGCGTGAGCGTGTATGCTTTTTCGATTGCGGCAGAGCACTCATCGTGTGATTTTTTTTGCGCCTGAGAGGCAAGTTCTGCGCATAAAACTAAAAGGAGCGGACGCCATCGCTTTCCGCCGAGGTCGATGAGGTTTTTGCAGGGCTGAATAAGCGGCGTGATGTGGGAATCTTGAATGCATGAATCAATCGTGCCGAATGAGAGCGCCTTCCATTCTGGATTTGCATGAGTCGGAATGTATGTATGGAGCACGGCTTCGATTTTTATGAGCCGAGACGTGAATTCTGATTTCATGCCATCATTATAGTGCAGATGTGGGAAAAAGCCAATGAAATACGAAAAAGACGCACTGCTATAGTGCAAAAAAAAGTCGTATAAACGCGTTCACAAATTCTTAAAATTCTGATTTAATTTGTCCGATAGTTAAGTATGGCAAATTCTTATGAGAAACCTGATTTTTGGTCACGAAAGGCTTTTTCTGAGGGCTATCCCGCTCGTTCGGTGTACAAGCTTCAGGAGATTGACCAGAAATTCGGTATGATTAAGAAGAATTACAAAGTGCTTGATTTAGGCGCGGCTCCGGGCAGTTGGACAACATTCTTGCTGCGCGAAATGGAAGGCAGCGGCAAAGTCGTTTCGTGCGATTTGAATCCGCTTTCCAAGAGCGTCAAGGGCGACAATCTTGTGTTTATCCAAGGCGATTTGCAGCAAAAAGAGATTGTCGACAAAATCAAGGCTGAAGGTCCGTTCGACCTCGTTGTGTGTGATGCAGCCCCGCTCACCACCGGAAATCGTGTCGTTGATACAGCCCGTTCATCAGGCTTGGTCAAGATGGCAATCTGGTATGCGGAGACGATGCTCAAAACTGGCGGTAATTTTGCTGTGAAGATTTTTCAGAATGGAGATCAACAGGCACTTCTCAAAAAAATGCGTGAGGTCTTTGTAAACGCAAAGGGATTCAAGCCTGTTGCATGCCGTTCCGAATCATTTGAAACATACTTAATTGGGTTGGGTAAAAAGTAATGAAAAATTTGATGTTCACCATAAAAAACGCCTTTACTACGATGACTTTAAAAAATGCGATCCAGTGTTTTTCCGTTACGTTCGGTGTGTGTGCCGTCGTGCTTACCGGTGCGGTCGTTTTTGCAAATCATACGTCTGCGGCAGAAAACGGGCAGGGAGGTCTTGAGACACCGGGAATTCCGCTCATCTCCGAAGAAACGCTGACCGAAATGGCACAGTCGGAAGAAACGGGAGCTGTGTTTAATGATTCATACAATCTTTCATACATGTCATATCGTGTTCGTCAGGGCGACATGATTGGTCGGATTGCGGAGCAGTTTGATGTGACGCAGGACACAATCATATCAGTAAACAATATCCGCTCATCACGATTGTTGCAAATCGGCACGTATCTCAAAATTCCGACGATGCCGGGAATCTTGTACACGGTCAAAAAAGACGGCGAAACCATCGATTCGGTCGCCGAAAAATACAAAGTCGATGTCGAAAAGTGCTCATCGGTGAACCATGTTGCGCTTGATACGTCTCTCGAGGCGGGAACGATGATTTTCGTACCGGATGCTCAGCTTGACTGGGTGACTCGCCAGGAAATCAACGGCGATTTGTTCCGAAAGCCAATCCGTGCGCGCTGGTACAAGTCTTCAAGCTTCGGCTGGCGAGCGAGTCCATTCACGGGCGCGCGTTCATATCACTCGGGCGTTGACATGGCGTGCCCGATGGGAACAAACATCTATGCCGCGCTTCCAGGAAAGGTTACGGCGACGGGCTACAACTCAACCTATGGAAATTACGTCATCGTGGCGCATCATTCTGGATACAAAACGCTGTATGGTCACATGAGCGCAATCACCTGTGTTTCCGGACAGTACGTCACGCAGGACACGAGAATCGGTCGTGTCGGCAGCACGGGCATGAGCACGGGACCGCATTTGCACTTTACGGTGTTCAAAAACGGCAAACAGGTCAATCCTGAAAATCTTTGGAACTAGTGGAATCCAAAATCCCCGCTTCGTGCGGGGCGTTTTCTTTTAAAGTACCGGGGATTTGTCTATTTTCTTTATAAAAAAGTCCATGTTGGTGGCGACGAAGAGCACGCAGTAGGCGGTGACGAGAATTCCGAAGAGCACGTGGAAGAAGATTGCCGCGTGGTCGATGCGATTCAAGAAAATGCCGAACGTCACCATCAGCAGGAGCATGATAGTTCCCCAGACAATCCATTTTGTCATTGAGACGGGCTTGAGCGGTTGTCGTGTGGCAAATAGTTCTTTTGCTGACGCGGCATGAATGGGCTCGGATGCGTATCGCTCGGCAAGCGTGAGGTAATGTACCTGAGAGCGACATTTTTTGCAGCTGAGCAAGTGGAGCGTCAGTGAAAGCGGCAGGCGTTCGTTCTTGTCGAGCGCGAGAAATTCGTCCATCTTTTTTTCACAATTCTCATTCTTCATAAAAACCTCTCAGTTTTTCGCGCAAAATTTTCTTCGCACGAAAGATATGTGATTTTATTGTGTTTATTGGAAGCCCGGTGATTTCGCTGATTTCAGCGTGCGAGTTGTCATAGAAAAAATAGAGCTCTACGCAGATTGCGAATTTCTCGGGCAAATCTTTGACGGCTTCGCGAACGGCGAGCACCGTTAGTTTTCGGATTTCATTTTTTTCGGGGGTGAGGCTTTTGTCCTCAATGTTTTCCTCGTCAGAAATGGGAAGGTACTCTTTTCGGCGGTTTTTTGCGTTGACAGCGGTGTTGTATGCGATAGACGTGAGCCATGTCGAAAACGCGGAATCGCCTCTGAACCGAGAGAGATTCGTGTAGACTTTTAGAAAAACTTCCTGCATGAAGTCATCGGTATCGGTCTCATTTTTGAAAAAACTCATTCCCAACGCGAGAATCCGCTTTTTGTAGTAAGAAATGAGTTTTGAAAATGCCTTTGAGTCTCCGGCGAGCGTCGCTTTTATGAGCGCGTTGTCTCGTTTTTTAATTATCAGTTGGTCGAGCGTCATCTTTCCAAGCGTAGATGCGGTAGAACAAAAGAAGGCAGAATCCAATCGTGAACGGAATCAGCCCGCCAAGCAATGCGGGTGAAACTCCAGTGAGAAGCGCGAAGAAAACGGAGAGCATGATGCCGAGCCCCGTAAGCAGCAAGCCGATGAGAAGCGTAAAAGCGCGGCTGTTGAAGCGTTTTTTGGTGAAATCACCGGCTTTGATGCGCTGTTTCGTTTCGTGATGAATCCATAGCAGCGAGAAAAAGATGACGATGCCCCCGATGACGATGCCTACAATCGGGATAAGAGCGATGATTACCTGTGCCGCGGGGGATGTTATTGTCTGTTCCATACGAAAATCTCCATGTATATCAGTTCGGGGCACCGTGCCCCTGTCTTTTTAGACTCAAAACAGTGCGTTTGGTTGCAGTTTTTTGGTAAAATCAGTCTAAAAACAGATAGTCGTTGAAATAGATTTCTGAAATGCTTCCGAGCACGAGTGTTGCGTTTATCAGGTTCTTTAACTCGCCTTTAATGCTTGATTCGCCGAGCGAAAGCAGTTCTTCGCGCGTGTGCGACTGGAAATAGTGCGTTATGAGCGCCTTGATGCTCAGATGCTTGCGGTCGAGCTCTTCGTAGAACGATTGGTCAGTGCCTTTGTACTCGAACCAGGGAACGAGCACAATCACGCTCTTTGAAGTGTCGCTGGCTTCTTTTGTGAACACGCGGATTTGCCCGATGTTGTTGAAGACTGTGTTTTGCCTTGTATTGACCGAGGCAGGCGTGGGATCTTCACGGCGCAATCCCTCACCCGGAACGGCATGTTCTGTGATGAGCGCGATTGCCGTTCCCGCAATGATGAAGACGAGAATCACGCCGATGAGCGCGAGCAGAATGGTGTTGATAGTTGTTTTTTTCATGGTCATCTCCCGTTACCAGTCCGAACCGAATTTCTTTTTGAATCCGCTTTGCGCTGCTGGCAGTCTCTCGGTTTCCGCTCCCTCGGCGTAGGGAAGCAGCAGATTCGACAAGCGCGGATTTTTTTTGAGCTCGCCGCCTTTGATTTTTATGTGAATGCCGTCATCCAGCCAGACATCTTCAAGCATTATTCCCGTTCGGCGCACTTCTGACAAGAGACGCTGTTCGCTCTGCGGAATGATGTATGCCGTTTCTTCGCCCAACAGCTCATCGCACATGCGGGCGGAAAGTTCTTCAAATCCCTCGTGCGTTTTTGCGCTGATTTTTATGGAATCCGGAAAAAGCGTGGAAAGCCGGGCGAGCAACGGCGCGTTATCAAAAATCTTATCGATTTTGTTAAGGACGATGATTTTTGGCGTGTCGCGTGCACCGATTTCTTCAAGAACGCTTACGACCGTGTTGTACTGAAATTCCACTTTTTCGTCGCTCGCATCGAGCACGAGGAGAATGAGCTGCGCGCGCTGTGCTTCCTCAAGCGTCGATTTGAATGCATTGACGAGCGAGTGGGGCAGGTTTGAGATAAAACCGACCGTATCCGTGAGCAGAATGTTCGTGGCGAAGCCTTTTTCGGATTCAGCCGTTTTGAGCGATGATTTGAGCTGGAGTTTTCGCGTTGTCGGGTCGAGCGTTGCGAACAATTTGTCTTCGACAAACACATCTGCGCCCGTGAGTGCATTTAAGAGCGATGATTTTCCGGCGTTCGTGTATCCGGCGAGGGCACACGACGGCAGCGGCACGCGTTCCCGTTTTTTACGCTGTGTTTCGCGGTCGCGGACGACTTGTGCGAGCTCTCGTTTGACTTGCGCGATTTTGTCCCGGATTTTGCGCAGATCAAGCTCAAGCTGCGTTTCGCCAGAGCCTTTTGCGCCAAAATTGCCGCCGCGCTGGCGTGCCATGTCGCCGTATGAGTGGGCGAGTCGGGGAAGCGAGTATTCAAGCCGAGCGAGTTGTACTTGCAAGACGGCTTCTTTTGTTTGGGCGCGCGCGGCGAAAATCCGCAGAATGACCTCCTGTCGGTCAATCACTGGAATCTTCGCGAGTTTTTCCCAGTTGCGCTGTTTTCGTGGGGAGAGTTCGAAATCGAAAACGATGATGTCAGCTTCTAATTCAGAGGCGAGTGCGGCGATTTCTTCCGCCTTGCCGCTCCCGATGCCGTAGACGGGATTAGCCTCGATTCGTGCGAGAATGACCGTGCGCGCAATTTCGTAGCCGAGCGTATCTGTGAGACCTTCAAGTTCCGAAATATCTGCTTTTGGCGCGCCGACGAGCACCGCACGGATTTTCTTGGATTCTTCCTCTTCGAGATTTATTAAATTCATGAGAAAATATTTAATCACAGATTCTTTCTGATGTACACAGATAAAACAAATTTTCAACTTTCAATTTTCCGTTTTCAATTTCCCTTGCTTTTGTTGTGAAATTTGCCGAAAATGAAAGAGGTATATATGACTTCTGGCCAGAAAGTCGCATTCAGCCTTTTAATTTCAGTTCTTGTTTTTTGTGGATTTACCGTCGTCGCATTTTCCGGTTTGTTTGACCTGATAGAAGTAAATTTTTATCAGCCTGTTGTGCGGGAACTCAAAGAACAAAAGATTGGAGAAATCGCGTCTGCGCAAAACGAATATTTTGAGACTCTCATACGGCGTTTCGATTCTTTTACGCGTGAAGAAAGCGTTAAAAGCTATCTCGATTCGCGTCCGTCCGATGATGCAGCCAAAAAACGCGAGACACTCCGCACCCAACTCGTTACGACTACAAACGCGCTCACCGGCATTCGTATCGTCGATGATAACGGCCGCAACGTGTATTTCAGCACCTTTAGCGGCGATCTTATCTCAAGCAAAAGCGGATTTGCCTACCGAAACTACGATGCGACGGGAGACGTCAGCTTTGATTCCGTAAAAGCCTCTGATTGGATTGCGCAACGTGCGGATGCGTTGGAAAAATGCCGGCTCATCAAGGACGGCGAGCAGAATAGGCTCATTTTTTCGTTCCCGTTTTATGATAAAAATGACAGTTTTTGCGGCTCTATCCTGTTTTATTGCGACGCATCGTATTTTGGCAGATTTTTGTTCAACCGAAACCTCATCGACATCAACGGATTTGCGAAACTCGTTACCGAATCGCGCGACTCGGTCAATCGGTTGAGCGGTTTTGGCGGATTTGTCTTCGGATTGCCGAATTACGGACAGGCTTCCGCCGAACAGCAGATTCTCGCAAAATGGCACGAGCCGACGCCGGAATCATTCTGGAAAATCATTCCCGTTGAAAAAACATCGGACGAGCAGCTTTCGCTTTCCGAGACGTATTGCGCGTTCTCGCATAAAAACGCGCGCGATGATTTTGGCTTTATCGCGATGGTGTATGATGAGTCTGAGTTGCAATTTCCGCCGTATCTCAGGCTTTTGATTCTGGCAACGGCGTTCATTACATTCTATCTCGCCATCTTTTTGATTCTCAGTTTCCGCCATGACGATATTGTCGTTATCCGCGACAAAGTGCATCGCTATGAAAACGAATTCCTCATCGCCTGTAAAAAAATGGGCGATGCGCCGACACCCGAGTATTTTGCAGAGCAGCGGGCGATTATCGAAAGCCGGCTCATCAAATCGCTGGGACGAAAAGCCCGGAAGCACGCCGCTGAATTTCAGTCAATTTTCGACTCGAGCTGGAATGAAATGCTCGCTTCTTTCGGAGAACTTCCCGCGCTCCAGCAAACCGCCGCCGCACCGATTGTCCAGACCGTGAATGCACGTGCACAAATCGATGCCGAAGAATTGCGAGAAATCGTAAAATCATCGCTCGAAGATATCCTCGAAAGCGGAAAACTCCAGATACAAACCGTTCCTGCCACGGTTGCCGATACGTTTGAGGTTTCCGAGCCGTTTGATGATGCAGACGATACGAAGAATCTGGAAACTGTTGCGCCTGTCGAAGTGGCGGAAAATGCCGAGCCAGTCGAGGACATAGAAGACGCCGAGTCGGTCGAGGAGCTTGATGAGGCAGAACCGCTCGAAGAGGTCGAGGATGCTGCGCCACTTGAGGAAATCGAACCTGTCGAAGAAATTGAGGAGGTAGAACCGCTTGAGGACATTGAAGACGCCGAGCCACTTGAGGAAATCGAACCTGTCGAAGAAATTGAGGAAGTTGAGCCGTTAGATGAAATAGAAGATGCCGAGCCCGCCGAGCCGCTTGAGGAAATCGAATCACCCGAGGAGCTTGATGAGGCAGAACCTCTTGAAGATGCAGAAGATGTCGAGCCCGCCGAAGAAATAGAACCGCTCGATGAAGAAGACGGCAGTGAATGGCTTGCGGGTGATGACAGCTCGGATTTGAAAAGCATCGACGGTGTGCAGCGCGTTACCGAACTGCCTGATTCTGAAATCACCCCTCTTGATGCGGAAGGACTTTTGCGACAGCCATCGTTCTCCGAGCAGTACGACATCAACCGCCTCAAAGAAGTAAACGACAAAATCAGCACCCTCAACGACGCAAATCTAGATGACTCAATCGAAGAACTTGAGGAGCTTGCGCCTGATGAAATTATCGAAAAAAATGGCTACGTCAGTGCGAGTGCGTTTGTGCCGGGAATCCTTTCAAACAACGTCCCCCAGAACGATGATATATACAAAGACGAAGAAATGCTTGAGATAATCGAATTCGGCGTTCCCCTCGATGACAAAGCAAAAGAGGAAGTGCCAAATCCAGTCGTTGAGAATTTCGTCGCGCTTCCCGTGGATTATTCGTATCTTGATGAAGATGACATGGACGGACTGTTGTATGCAACCACCGAACAGCCGAATGAGGAAAACGAGCATTTCTATGAGAATCCTGCCCTGCTCCCCCATGAAACTGAAAATAATATTGATACGACTAGTGAAGAATTGTCAGAATCTGCCGATATTGTACAAGAGAGCATCGAAGAGCCGATTGTAGAAATCGAAGAATTCGAGGCTGTTACTGACGAAGCGCCGGTTGAAGAGGTCGAGGAACTTTCCGAACTCGGGGCTTTGGAAAAATTGGAGGATACTATGCCGTTCTCACTCACACAACTTGCTTCTAATGGAACTGTGACCGAGCTTTCCGCTGAAATGCCAGATTCAATCGTGCAGAGCAGTGACGGAACGTTCTCTCTTTCTGAGCGCGGTTTGTACGGCGCCGACGTGCAGCTTGATGCTGAATTTAAAAAGCTGGTCGATTCCGTGCTTCGCTAATGGATTTCTGAATGACAAAACATCTGCTTATTCTTACGGCTCTGTATCTTCTGTTTGCGATTCCGCTCTCCGTGATTGATTGGCGTAAATTTCGGGTGAGTGCTGTGTTCCCGCTCATTGCTCTTGCCGCGTTGTTCGTTGCCCGCCTTCTTCTCTCAAAAACGCTTCTTCCCGTGCTTCAGATGACCGCTCTTTCGCTCGCAACGTCGCTGCTACTCTTTTTTTGCGTGGAAGTGTTTACCGGCGATTGGCTTGGTTTTGATGATATATGCTTCGGTGCGTGTACGGCGGTGTATTGTGGGTTTTACGATAATCTTGTTGCCGCCGCGTTTGCCGCGCTCATTGGCGTGCTCTTTTATCTTTCTTCGGCGGCAATGCAAAAGTTGAAAAAAAACACCGTCGTATTCCGACCGGTGTTCGCGATTCCCATTATGCCGTTTGTGACGAGTGGCGCAGTCCTTACAAAACTATTGTTTTACGTAATTGCCTAGCTATTCTTGACCAGCTAGCGGGCTTCCTCTCAGCTATTCTTGACCAGCCAACATACTTTGCATGAGGTTTACGATAAGGTAAATCTTTTTGTAGACTTCGACACCCAAATCTTTAATCGGTGTTTCGGCAAAGCGGTCAAGCTCCTTCCAGTTAGTAAGCAGTTCGGGGCGCTGTTTTTGATAATCCTCGATGAGCAATTTTGTGTTTTTTGCGAACGCGATAAGGCTCTTTGTTGCGTTGACGATGTACTCTTTTGCAAGTCCGTTGTTGTCGCGGAGAATAGTTTTGATGATATTCGCGGCTTCTTTGTCGCGGTCAGCGCGCGGAAGCAATGTCTTGAGTTTTAAGCCAAATTCGCCTTCTTCTTCTGAGAGTTTTTTGTCGAACGCGGTGATTTTTTCGGAGTAGGTGAGCAAGTCATTGTATGCGTCGCTCATTTCGGCTGAGAGCGGGCTTGTTGTCCATTTTCCGCGGATGAGAACGAGGTCGGCATATTCGCGGACTTCGCGCTTGACGTACTCGACTAAGAACGCCTTCATGTAGCTGAGCGCCTGCGTGTACTCAAAGCCGCCGAGATTCTTTTTGATGAAATATGCGCTCTGTTCGTCTGTGTAGTTTTGGAGAGAAGAAATGCTCGTGGTGCCGAAAATTTGCTGCAAGAGTCCGTCGATTTTTGAGTTCTTTTGCGCATTTTCGAGCTTGTTGATGGTCGTTGTTGCCTGATTTTTGATTTTGTCGATGTATGCCTCGACAATTTGCTCTCGCTTTTCTTCGTAGACAACTTCGTATGCCGGATTTTTTGTGGTGAGCTGAATAATCATCTCGAATACGCGCGAAGTTTTGATTTGGGTGAGACGTGCGACGATTTTTGCCCACTGATTTGCTTTGATTGGCTCGTTTCCGCCGCGCATTCGTTTGAGAAGCTGCAACAAATCAGACCAATCCTCAGTGAGCGGCAGAGACCACAATGTTGAGAGAAAGTCTTTCATGTCGTCGGCGATGTAAGAGGCGTCAATCGGCACGAATTTCGGCGTTTTGTTGAATTCGTTTTCGCGTACTGACGAGTCGAATTTTTTGAGGATGAAATAGTAATCGAACGTACAGAATGCTTTGAAATTGAGCATTTTTGAGTAGAGCGAGTCGATGCTTTGGATGCGCGCCTGGTCAAATTCGCCAGAGAACGTTGCCAAATCAGTTTTTACCTTTTGTTTGAGCTGATTGAACGGCATCTTTTTTGAAAGTTCTGTGATAGCGTCTTCTTCAAGGTCTTCGAGTGCCTTTTTTTGCGCGTCTGAAAGCGCGTTGTCTATGATGATATTCTTGTAGTAATTCGGATTCTGTTGGCTGTTGAATAAAATCTGGCATGGCGAAAGCGATTTGTACAAGTCATAAAAGAATTTGCCCAACACAGGGAGCGCTTGATCTGAGCCCGGCTTGTAGTATTTGAAGTGTGTTTTTGAGAGTGTCTTTGCGATATTTTTGAGTTGCCGTTTTTTATCTGCTTCAGAATCTTTGCCGCCGATGAGCGAGCCAAGCAATTTCTGAAAAAATGATTCTTTGTTTGCCATGTTCTAAAATATGCAATTTTCTAGGTAGAAAGTCAAATGTTTTTAAGGTTATTTTGTTGCGAATCATAACATTTTGCTGATTTTAACAATAAACGGTAGATTTTTTGATAATTTTAAGTTATTACTTACTACATCGAAAAAATGGGAAAGAATGCGGTTTTTCGCCGTGTTTTTTGGAGGCATCTTATGAAAAAACTTTTGGGTACAGTGCTTGCGTCTGTGTTGCTCAGCGCGGGGCTGTTTGCGTACAATCCACCCGCCGGAGGTCAGAATGTGCTTCGTCTTACCGAGCCTCAACTGATTTTTGGCGCAAATTCTGCTGCTGGTGGTGGCATTTTCACTGCGACACCTGCTTCAATTATCAACAATCCTGCGCTTACGGCGTGGGAACAGCGCGTAACGCTTGATGTCGCCGGCACCATGCTCTTTAGCTCAAACAACGATGACGACCACTCGGTCGGTGGCGCATTTGAGGGCGGAATCTTGATTCCTTCTCGCTGGTGCGTCTCGACGTTCTTGTTCCAGGGAGTCTGGACAGAATTCATTGACATGCCGGTCGGAAACAGTATCAATTTTACCGCCGGTTTTTCAAAAGACATCACTGACCAGGTGTCTGTTGGTTTGACGGGCACCTTCGGTCTTCTCTACGGCGACCTCACTGATTCAGATTGGACGGGAAGTTTTGGCTTGGGCGTGTTCTACAACTTCGGCGATTTGTTCTTCATGAAGAATCTCCGTTTCGGTGTCTCTATGAACAATCTCGGTAAGGTGTACACAAGCTCGGAAACAGCGGGCATCAAGTCATCGCTTGACGATGGCGAGTTCGAAATGGCTGACAGCTGGCCGGGAATCGCCACGATGCGCACGGGTGTTGCGGCAACAATGGTTTCTACTGATGTCATGGATTTAGGTCTTTCTATGGATTTTGCCTATCCTGCATTCCAGAATTTCGTGTGTGACCTCGGTTTGCAGCTCCAGTTCTGGGACTTCCTCAAAGTCGCGGCTGGCTGGGAATTCGATGTGCGAGAATTTGCCGAAGGTGCAAAGAACATTATGCCGTCAGTCGGTGTGAGCTTCAAATTCACGTTCAATGCAAAGAACGACTCGTATCTCGCGAAAAACGGCTGGGAGCAGAGCGAAATCACCGTTGCAGGTGCATGGAAGCAGATGTACAAAAACGTAAACGCCGTGAGTGCCGGTGCGGTCATGAATCTCGGTATGGCTGACACAAAAGCTCCGGAAATTACTTTGTGGAATGAGGAGTAACCCCGAATGAATATCAAAATAAAAAAATCGTTGATTGCTTTTGCGGCGACCGCGCTTGTTTCTGGTCTCGTATTCGCAGAAAAGGAAACCATTTACATTTCGCCGAATAACGACGGTAAACAGGATGTTCTTGAGATTCCAATCAAAATCAAAGAAAAACGCTACGTAAAATCATGGTCGCTCATCATCGAAAACGAAAAGGGTGAGATTGTGCGCACTATCGGCAACAAGGAAAAGCGTGAGACTCGAATCACGTTCAAAACGTTCTGGAAGGCATTGTTTACGCCAAAGTCTGGTGTCACGATTCCGTCAACGGTCTTATGGAACGGCGTTATGGACAGCGGTGAAATCGCTCCCGACGGAAACTATTCATACTACATGACGGCAAGCGATGACAACGGAAACACCGCGTCAACAAATAAATTGTCTGTCGTCGTCGATAACACGCCGCCAGAGGTTGACCTTACACAGCCATCTCAGAGTGACAAAATCTTCGGTGAAGGCGCAAAAGCCGTGCTCGCAATTAAGCAGGACGGTTCTGAGGAAGACGTGTGGACAGCTGTCTTCACTGATGCAACGGGAACTGTTGTCTTCGAAAAAAAATGGACGGCAAGCTCTCCGTTGAGCTTCGACTGGAACGGCACGGACGAAAACGGCGGCATGCTCCCCGACGGTGTATACAACTACAAGATTTCTGCAACTGACCGCGCAGGCAACGTCTCAAATCCTGCAAGCATCACGAATATCATCTATTCGGCAGAAAAACCCGCTACGAACATTTCTATCAGCGGAAGCAAATACTTCTCTCCGAACGGAAACGGCGTAAACGACACGATTTCGTTCCTCGTCAAGATTCCTGTTCCGGATCCGCGCTCACCAAACAAATTGGTCGAATGGGCTGTCAAAATCACTGACAAAGGTGGCACGGTCGTAAAAACATTCACTGCAAACGACCAGAGCGGCATCACGAACCCGCCCGATTCTATCGTCTTCGATGGCAAAACAGACACGAATTCCGACGCTCCGGAAGGATTGTATCAAGCAGTCGTTACGGCAAAATATCTCAACGGATTCGAGCCGGATGTCGTAAAATCAGCGGAATTCACGCTCGATAAAACGCCACCGGTTGCAAAAATCAAGTCTTCAAGCCCGACGTTCTCTCCTGACGGCGACGGAAACCTCGACACGATGATTATCACTCAGGACATCGCCGCTGATTCAGGCTCTCCGATTGAGAATTGGACAGGTAAAATCGTCGACGCTGAAGGCAAGACGGTGCGCGAATTTGACTTCGGTGCATTCCCGCCGGAACAGGTTGTGTGGGACGGTCTCGATGATGTTTCATCGCTCGCCGCAAACGGAAAATACCGCTACGTGCTTTCTGCGACCGACTTGGCAGGAAACTCATCTGAAACGATCATCAACGAAATCAATCTCGACACGAGCAAAACAGAACTCATGCTTGCCGCAGCTCCTATGGCATTCAACCCGGCTGGAAGCGACAAAGCAAAATCTTCTGTAAAACTCACGCCAGTCGTAAAGGCGGGAAGCTCTATCAACGAATACACGGTTGAAGTCAAAAACGAAAAGGGCGAGACGGTGTGGAGCCAGAACGGCGCTTCATTGCCGGCTTCATTCTCTTGGAACGGCTTGGCTTCAAGCGGTTCTCGCTGTGACGACGGAAAATACGTCGCAACGCTCTCAACAAAATCTGCAAACGGCAGCGAGGCAAAAACCTCAACGCAGCCATTCGTAATTGATACCGTTGCGCCGACTGTCTCATTGAATGCCGCTTACACGCTCTTCTCTCCTGACGGCGACGGCAAAAAGGACACATTGCAGATTGCTGCTGAAACTTCAAGCGAAGACAAGTGGACGGCAAACATCTACGACGCAAAGAATCAGATTGTCCGCACTTACACATGGCAGGGAAAAGTTCCGGCACATGTTGAATGGAGCGGCGCTGACGCTTCTGGAAACAAAGTTGCTGACGGCTCATACCGCATTGTATTCGCGGCAGAAGATGCGGCGGGTAACAAAGGCTCTGCTGAAATCGCGAACATCGTGGTCGACAGCCGAGAGGCAAAGGCTTATGTCACCGCAGAGCATGACGCATTCAGTCCGAACGGCGACAACTTCCTCGAGACGCAGAAGATTTCTCTTCATCCGTCACTCAAAGATGGCGTTGACTCATGGAGCGTTTCTATCATCACTCCAGAAGGCAAGGTTGTGAAGTCTTGGAGTGACAAAGACCAGAAAGACGTTCCGTCAGAAATCACATGGAACGGTCTCGACAGCGACAACAAAGTCGCAGAGGGCGCGTTTGTCGCAAATCTCAAGATGACGTATGCAAAGGGTAACGAAGTCGATGTCAATTCTTCATTGTTCATCTGCTCTGTCACACCGCCGCAGCTCACCGTCAAAACGGCGCCACAGTACTTCTCTCCGGATAACGATGGCGAGAACGATGATTTGTACATTCAGCTCAAGGGCAACGACGTTGTTCCGCTCAAGAACTGGTCATTCCAAATTAAAGACCCGAACAACAAACCGTTCTGGTCAACAAGCGGAAAATCTTCTATCACTGAGCGCATTATTTGGGACGGTCGAAGTAACTCGGGCGAATTGGTTCAGTCTGCAATGGACTACCCGTACACGTTCACGGTCACAGACACGCTCGGTATGACGAGCACGGTTGAGGGCAAAATCGAAATCGATATTCTCGTTATCCGTGTGGGCGACGTGCTCAAAATGGCAGTTCCGTCAATCATCTTCCGTCAGGATGCGGCTGACTTTAACATTCAAGTCGTTGACGCGAGCGGAAAGGTCACGAAGCCTGGTATCACCGAGGCTCAGGCAAAGAACAACGAACGCGTTCTCAAACGAATCGCGCAGATTCTCAACAAGTTCAAAAACTACACCGTTACGGTCGAAGGTCACGCAAACAGCGTTACTGGTCTCGAGGAAGAAGAGACGACGAACAAGTATGGCTTGCCGCTTGAACCGCTTTCAAAAGACCGCGCAGAATTCGTTGTGTCTAAGCTCAAGAGCTACGGCGTCAATGGCAGCCGCTTGAGCGCTGTTGGTCGCGGTGGTCGTCAGCCAGTTGCGGCTCGTGGCGACAAAGACAACGCTTGGAAGAACCGACGAGTTGAATTCATCCTCAACAAATAGTTCTTCACTTTCAAAAGAACTTTCTGAAAAGCTCATTTCGCTGGCTCAAATGTATGAGTCAGCGGAATTTCTTCTCAAAGATCCGTCTCAGTTCATGCACCGCTACGAACGCGTGCGTGAGGTTGAGACGGTTGCTTTTATCGCGGCGAATCTCGCATTCGGTCGCCGTGAGCAAATTCTTTCCCATGTCGAGCTTATCTTGAGCGCGGCGGGTGCTTCCCCTGTCGACTGGATTCTCTCAAAAAAGTACGACGATTTTTTCCCCGAAAACGACTATTCTTTCTACCGCATGTACACGAACCGCGATATGCGCGCCTTTTTTGACGGATTGTGCGCGATTTTAGAGCAAAGCGAGACGATTGGCGATTTTTTTAAAGAAAAGTGGGCGCGCACAGATAAAATCTATCTTCACCAAGTGATTGCTTCGGCTTTTCCGAGCGAGTGCAAGCTGCTTCCCCATTCAAAGGATTGCGCGGCAAAAAAGGTAAATATGCTTTTGCGCTGGCTTGTGCGCACTGATTCTCCTGTGGATTTGGGATTGTGGACGTGGTTTAGCAAAAAAGACTTGCTCATGCCGCTCGACACGCACGTAATGCAGCAATCGAATGAGCTCGGCTTGATTTGCTCTAAAAGCGCGAATTTGCGCACTGCCGTCGCGCTCACAAAAAAGGTCGCCGAGATTTTTCCCGACGACCCTGTTAAGGCAGATTTTGCGTTATTTGGATTAGGTGTCAATGCCTAATTACGCGTTGAATTCAATCATGCTGCCGACCGCGACTTTTTCTGCGTAAACAGAGCTTCGCCCGCGGTACGGATTCATCAAATTCATGGCTCCCAGCTGATTTTTGATTTTGCCCATCTGCGTCTGGAGCAGCGAGCGGTTTCGTTCGTTCTGTGCGAGCACCTGCTTTTGCAGATTTGCCAAGTCAAGTTGCAAGCGCTCGACCGTCGCATTATCCGCCACGGGAACGCCCGGCATAATCGCCTGGTACATGCCCTGCATCGGCACGATGACTTTTTGCAAGCTTGCGAGATTTTCTACAATCTGATTCTCAAGCTGTGCGTGCGCCGCGATTGACTCTCCGTCTTCGCTTTCGATTTTTCCTTCCTGGCTTTCAAGCACCCGAAGGTATTCCTGAAATTTGTTGCGCTGCTGCTCGAGCAGTGAGCGGAATCGCTTTAAAATCGCCACGCGTTCGTTTAATTCTTCCTGTGAAAGCTGTTTTGCTGCCATATGATACCCCCGAGTGTGCACTAGCCCGTGATGTTGAGCGTTCGTTGTGCCTGCGGAACAGAATCTGCCGCCGTGTTTGCCGAGGCAGCTTCCCATGCTGAGCCGAGCTGTTTAATCATCTCAAGGACGGTAATCAGTTTTCCTTTGTCTTGATTGATGCTTACGCTCATCAGCTCTTTGTTGAAGTAGACGTAGAGAGACATGAGATTTTGCGCAATCTGACCGCCTTTGTCCATGTCGAGTGAAACTTGCAGCTCATTGATGATTTCCTGCGCTTTCATGATGTGCTTTCCGAAATCTTCGATTTTTGCCGCAGGAAGTTTTGCGTCGGAATCGAAACTGTTGAGCGCCGAGGTCAATTCTCGCTCTGCTCCCTGATAGAGCATGACGACGAGCTTGCCTTGACTTGCCGTTTTGACCGCCGTTGTCTGATATGCTGCGTACGGATTTCCAAATGCCATTTGTTTTCCCTCCCGAAAACAGATTGTCTTTATAATTTTCGGAAACAAAGAGCGTGACTTTAGCTTTTTCTCTTCTCTAAAATGAATGTTTTCGATATATTTATACTACAATGGCAGATACTAACGAACCAAAAAAAGACAAAGATAAAAACAAATACGATAAAGACCCGTACAATTTTTTTAAGCTTGATCCTAATTCCGATGATGGAGACGATGACCGCAACCGAAAGCCGTTCAAGTTTCCCTTCCTCACGCTGATGATTGCTGTCGTGCTCATTCTTGCGTTTGTGAACATGTTCCTCATGCAACGCCCCGAGGAAGAACTGATTGATTTTTCTGTATTCAAAGAGCTCATCGAAGACGGAAAAATCGTCAAAGTCGACATGGGCGAGAATATGTTCATCGGCTACGGCCCAGAAGAATTCTCTTTGAATTCAGACGCTGCTTCCGGCAACGACTCTGCGCTCCGCAATTTTCCGTTTGTGCGCCGCCCGGTGCAGATGCCACAAAACCGCAAGGTCTACAAAACGACGGGCGTGCTCATGGCGAAATTTATCGAATTCTTGGACGAAAAGGGCGTTCAGTACAAATTCGTAAACAAGCAGACCAACATTTTGGTGCAGATTTTAATCAACATCTTACCGTTCCTCATTTTGCTCGCGATTTATTTCTTCATGTTCCGAAAGATGACGGGCGGAATGGGCGGGTTGGGCTCGGTTTTTGGTGGCGGAAGCCGAAACAAGGCGGTCGATGAGGGCAAGGTCAAAACGCGCTTTGAGGACGTCGCGGGCGTCGATGAGGCAAAAGACGAGCTTGTCGAGGTCGTCGATTTCCTTAAATCTCCCAAAAAATACACCGACATCGGCGGAAAAATTCCGAAGGGCGTGCTTTTGGTTGGTCCTCCGGGAACGGGTAAAACGCTTCTTGCGCGTGCAGTCGCGGGCGAGGCGGGCGTTCCGTTCTTCCGCATTTCGGGCAGTGATTTTGTCGAAATGTTCGTGGGCGTGGGCGCAAGCCGTGTGCGCGATTTGTTCAAGCAGGCGCGCGAAAAAGCTCCGTGCATTATTTTTATCGACGAAATTGACGCTATCGGCAAAAGCCGCATGAACGGATTTTCAAGCAACGACGAGCGCGAGCAGACTTTAAACCAGCTTTTGGTCGAAATGGACGGCTTTGATAACGAAAAAGGTCTCATTATTCTTGCGGCAACGAACCGCGCTGACATTCTCGACCCGGCACTGCTCCGTCCTGGGCGCTTTGACCGCCAAGTTCCCGTTGAGCGACCCGATGTCAAAGGGCGCGAGGCAATCCTCAAAATCCACGCAAAGAACGTCAAACTCGACGACTCGGTTGACTTCGAGTCGCTTGCGCACGGCACGGTCGGTTTTGCGGGCGCGGATTTGGCAAACGTCGTCAACGAGGCGGCGCTTCTTGCAGTCCGCAATGGTCACGACAAAGTTTCAATGACTGACTTCAACGAAGCAATCGACAAAGTGAGTATCGGTCTTAAAAAGAAGAGCCGAAAAGAAAACGAAAAGGAAATGCGCCTTGTTGCGGTGCACGAAACAGGGCACGCGCTCGTGGCGGCATTTACGCCCGATCACACGCCGGTCAATAAAATCACGGTCGTTCCGCGCTCTCACGGCGTGGGTGGATTCACGCAGTTCCGCGAAGAAAAAGAAGAAAAGCACTTCATGACGCGCAAAGACATGATGAACGAGGTCGACAGTGCGCTTGGTGGACGCGCCGCAGAGGAAATCATCCTCGGTGATGTCTCAACGGGCGCATCAAACGACATTGCACGCGCAACCGACATCATCAAGCAGATGATTACCGACTACGGCATGAGCGAACGCTTTAAGAACATGACGCTCGGAAAGGGTGTGCTCGGTCAGCGGGGCGGCGAGCCGAACCTTGTGCGCGAATTCAGTGAAGAGACGCAGAAATTCATCGATGAAGAAATCGCGCGTGTCATCAACGAACGCTATGAGCATGTTTTGTCATTGCTCCGCGAAAAGCGCGAATTGCTCGAATACATCTCAAACCGCTTGCTTGAAATCGAAACAATGGAAGCAAAAGAATTCAACGAAATCCTCAAAGCGCACGAACATTGCGAGGATTTGGTCGCCGCAGACTCAGCAACGGTCGCAAGTGCCGAGAACGAGCAGGGCAGCGGTGAAGGGGGCAATGAATGAAAAAGTTCATTTCCGCCTGCGTGATTGCGTTCGCAGTTGTCTCTTCCCTCTGCTCGCAGACGATTTTAACCGCATCTTCGTTCTTTAAATCGGTCTCAGAGAATTATTCGACCATCAAAGACTACGAGGCTGATGTCGACATCAAAGCGAGCAAAACAACGATGGCGGGGCATGTTTCATACAAGTCGCCCAATCTGCTTCGAATCGACTTTACAAACCCAGAGGAGCAAGTCATCTGCTTTAACGGCGATTTGCTCACGATTTATCTTCCGGGAAGCGCGGCGATTTTGAATCAGACCGTCGACAATTCAAACAACAGCGGTGCGAATCTTGCGACGGCTCAAGGTTTGGCTCTTCTCTCTCGCTATTATTCGCCTGCATATGAAACCGGGCAGGAGCCTGTTCCGCTCGATGAGGACAGCGACGAAATGGTGGTCAATTTGATTCTCAGACGCCGCAATATGAGCGAAGCGTTCACTACGATAAAACTTTCTGTCCTTCCGACGACAATGCTCATCCGCCGTATTGAAGCGACGACACCACAGGGGGAGACATTTTCGTTCGATTTTAAGAATTATGTCCTCAACAATGGAATTTCTGACCAGCGGTTTATTTACGATCCGCCTACGTCAGCCAACAATTACAACAATTTTCTCTTTTCGGAGTAAGTAAAAAATGGAAAGCTATGGCGAGATTTTAAAGACTGCGCGTGAGGCAAAGGGGCTTGAACTTGAGCTCATTGCCCGCGAGACGTCTATCACACAAGAATATCTTGAAGCTCTCGAAAAAGAAGATGCGGCTGCTTTTCCCGGCGAGCCGTATCTTATTGGTTTTTTAAAGAACTATGCGGAATATCTTGAAGTCGATGCGAATCATGTTGCGACATTGTATCACGCAAAGAAAATTCAGGAGTCTCCGCCACCGCTTGCGCTTACAAAACGAGAGCGACCTCGCTTTGTCATTCCGCTGATTGTTTCTTTGTGCGTGATTTTTGTCGTCGGTCTTGGAGTCGCTGCTACGATTATCTTCAAGGCGAAATTTGCCAAACTTGAAGAGGATCTTGCGCTCGCACGCGGCACGGAATTCAAAAAATACGAGCTGACCTCAAAGCCGTTTACTGGCAGATTGTTTAAAAGCGACCAGCTCGTTATGGGAACCGATTCGGGAAACATCTTCCTTACCGTTGCGGAGACCGAGGGAATTTTTGGTCTTGAGACGCCGGCGGGCATTCAGTATGTCGAGCTTTCCGAGGAACTGGAGCTTGACGTCGACGGAAATTCAATTCCCGAGTTGATTGTGTACGTTTCCGACGTTTCTCAAAAGAATGTTGATCGGGGCGCTGAAGTCAAAATCATGCTCAAAAATGCGGCGAATGTTGCCGTTGCTTCCCCTGACGAAAATCAGATTCCGAACGCGGAAGATTTGCCGAAAGAGCAGGCTCGCACCGAAATTCTTTCTGACACGCGTGCCTATCCGTTTACGGTCAATGCGTCATTCCGAGCGGGCTGTCTCTTCCGTTACCGACCCGACCGCAAAGAGACGGTCGAAGATTATTTTGCGAGTGGCGATATTCTGAACATGACTTCGAGCAATGGTCTTCGCGTCTGGGTGTCAAACGGAAACGCGGTTAAATTACAGGTCGTTGCGAACAGCAAAACGTATGAACTTGGTGTCTCAAAAGCAGGAGAGGTTATTGCCGAAGACATCAAGTGGATAAAAGATACCGACGGCAGGTACAAGCTCGTCGTCGTTGATTTGGATTAATAAAACGCTATGCAGTTTTTCATTGACCAGCACGGCTGTGCAAAAAATCAGGTTGACGGTGAGTTGATTATCTCGCTTCTCAAAAAAAAGGATTGGATTCAAGTCTTTGACCCGCACGAAGCCGATTTAATCATCGTAAACTCATGTGGATTTATCGAATCTGCCAAAACCGAGAGCATTAATGCCGTCATGAGCGCACGGGAAATGTACCCAAAGGCAAAAATTTTGCTTGCGGGCTGCCTTGCTGAGCGATACGCTTCCGAACTGAAAGACGATTTAACGGAAGCCGACGGATTTTTTGGTAACGGAAAGCTCGACGAAATCTACAAAATCTTAGATCCGCTCATGAATGACGAACGCCCCGTGCTCGTTCCCAAACAGGAAGGCGTGTGCTGCGGCGACCGCGACATTTTGCTCTCGTTCCCCGGCATGGCATTTGTCAAAATCACCGAGGGCTGCAACAACCGCTGCTCATTCTGTGCGATTCCGATTATCCGAGGCGACTTGCGAAGCCGAAACGCCGGTGAAATCATTTCTGAAATAAAATCGCTCGTCGCAAAAGGCGTATACGAAATCAATCTGATTGGTCAGGACTTGGCGGCGTATGGAACAGGAGCTGCCGACAATTGTTTTGGCGACGGACGAACGCTTTTCCATGAGGGAGAATCAGGACTTGCGCGCTTGCTCAAACTGATTTCCGCGATTGAGGGAACTTTTGTCGTGCGTTTGCTTTACATTCACCCCGACCACTTCAACGAAGACATTCTTCCCGTTATGCAGAGGGATTCGCGATTCTTGCACTATTTTGACATTCCGTTTCAGAACGGCGACGATGAGATTATCAAGAAAATGAACCGCGTGGGGAGCCGCGAAAAGTACACGGCTCTTATCGAAAAAATCCGTGCCGCCTTCCCCGATGTCGCGATTCGCACCACCTTTATGGCGGGCTTTCCCGGCGAGAGCGACGAGGCGTTTGAGAACACGAAAGCCTTTTTGCGCGAGATTGCGACTGACTGGAGCGGCTGTTTTTCGTATTCAAAAGAGGACGACACTCCCGCGTACAAATTCAAAGGGCAAGTTCCCAAAAAAATCGCAGAAAAACGCGCGGCGGAATTGGTTGAGATTCAAGCAAAAATTACTCGCGAGCGGCTAAAACTCCGCACCGGCTCTGAATACGATATTCTCATTGAGGAAGTGCTTTCTGAAAGCAGCGAAAATCCCGATGAAGGCTTGGCAATCGGGCGGGCGTGGTTTCAGGCTCCCGAAGTTGACGGAAGCGTGGTCGTGCGCTATGACAGAAGTTCAGAGGCGGAAAATGCGGCGGTCAAAACTGGAAGGCTCGTGCGCGTGAAAATCACTTCAAGCGGCGATGTCGATTTGAACGGCGACTTTGTGGCGGATTCCCCCTTAAACGAAAAAATCGCGCATGGCGGCGGAATTCAGTTTGCGCAGGATTTATGAAAATGAGCAAAATTATTGTACGAAAATACGAAGAAGCGGATGTTCCCGCGATGATTGAGATTTGGAATGAAGTCGTGCGCGAGGGAATTGCTTTTCCGCAGGAAGATGAGCTTACGGCACAGACGGGCTCGGCGTTTTTTGCCTCGCAGACGTATTCAGCCGTCGCCGAGAACGAAAACGGAACGGTCGTCGGCTTGTACATTCTGCACCCGAACAATGTCGGCCGCTGTGCGCACATTGCAAACGCAAGCTACGCGGTCTCTTCTCACTATCGCGGTCAGCACATCGGCGAAAAACTCGTGAGTGATTGTATCGCTCGTACTTCTTTGTGCGGATTTAGAATCTTGCAGTTCAATGCGGTCGTTGAAAGCAACACCCACGCCCGCCACTTGTATGAACGGCTCGGCTTTACGCAACTCGGCACGATTCCGCACGGTTTCCGCATGAAAGACGGTCACTTTGAAAATATCTGCCCGTATTACAAGGAGATAGTCGGTGTCTCTTGAAGATGAAATTCTTTCTGGCATCACTTCTTCTCAATCGGGCGAGCTTTCCGAACACGCGAAGGAATATCTTTCGGTCTTGAATCCCGAGCAGTACGAGGCGGTCGTTCACGAAGGAAGCCCGCTTTTGATTTTGGCAGGGGCTGGCTCGGGGAAAACGCGCGTCATTACAACAAAGATTGCCTATCTCATCGGCGAAAAGGGCGTGAATCCACATTCGATTTTGGCGGTCACATTCACCAAAAAGGCGGCGAATGAAATGCACGAGCGGGCGATTGCGCTTGAAGCGCGTGCGGAATTCTCTCAAATCAAGACATTTCACTCCTTCGGCGCGTGGTTTTTGCGCGTGTATGCCGAGGATGCGGGAATCGACCCGAACTTTACCGTGTATGACGATGACGATGTGGTTTCGCTCATTCAGAAGGTCGAGCCGAAGCTGACAAAAAAAGAGGCGGCGACTTATGCGCGGAAAATCTCGCTTGCAAAAGACTATTGCTTGCTTCCCGATAGCGAGGAGCTTTCGACCCGTGACGAATTTTTGAATCCGACTGACTTTGCCGAAATGTACGATGCGTACGAAAAACGGCTTCGGGCGACGGGAAATGTCGATTTCGGCGATTTGATTCTGCTTCCCTACCTTGCGCTAAAAGAAAATGCAAATCTTCGTGAAAAAATGTACCGCCGTTTCCGCGTGATTATGGTCGATGAGTATCAGGATTCGAATGTCGCGCAGTTCAAATTGCTTGAGGCACTTTCTGGCTTGAACGAGGGAAGTAACACCTATGTGTGCGTTGTTGGTGATGATGACCAGTCGATTTACAAATTCCGCGGGGCAGAAATCCAGAATATCTTGAATTTTCCGAAAATCTTTGCGGGAACAAAAATCGTCCGACTTGAATCAAATTACCGCTCGACGAGCGAGATTCTTTCGCTTGCGGACAATGTGATTAAAAACAATGCCGGTCGCCTCGGAAAAACGCTCCGTGCAGAGCGGGGGAGCGGGAAAACGCCCGTGCTTGCGTTCTTGCCGAATCAAGACGATGAAGTGCATTTTTGCGCGGACTTGGTGCAAAAATCTCATGAGATGGGCGTTCCGTATTCTGACTGGGCGATTCTCTACCGCACAAACGCGCAGTCGCTCGGCTTTGAAAGCGAATTCGTGCGAAAAAAAATTCCCTATCTGATTGTCGGGTCGCTCAAATTCTTCGAGCGCGAGGAAGTCAAGGACATTGTGGCGTGGCTTGAACTGATTGCGAACCACAAAAACGAAATCGCCTTCCACCGAATCATAAACAAGCCCGCCCGCGGAATCGGAAACAAAACGCAGAACAGTATCGTCACTTGTGCTCAGAGCGAAGCGCGAATAACAGCTGAAAACGGCGCAATCATTCAGAACTTTGAGCAGAACGACATCATTGCCGCGTGCCGATACATGACTTCTCGCCTTTCGGGAAAGTCAAAATCCGAAGTCGCGAAATTCGCCGAGCTTATCGAAGAAATTGAATCGCTCTTTGGCGACGACACCACAGCGGGCGGAGAACTGGCGAGCGAGGTCGTTGCGGAAAATGTGGCTTCCGATGAGCTAAAAAAACGCGAAAGCAAACGAACGCTCGCCGAGTTAATCGAAGCGATTGCAAAAAAATCGGGCTTGGCTCAGTATTACGAAGACCGCGACAAGGAAGAGCATACCTTCCGCGTGGAAAATATTCAGGAATTGGCAAACTCCGCCGTTCCCTATCCGCTCGCGCGGCAAGGGCTTTTGGATTTCCTCGACAACATTCAGCTTGACCGAACGCTTTCAAACGCGGACGAAGAAATCAGTGACGATGCCGTTACGCTCATCACGCTTCACAATACGAAGGGCTTGGAATTCAACCGCGTGGTGATGACGGGCATGGAAGAAGGCGTGTTCCCGCGAAATGGCGACGACGAAGAAGAAATGGAAGAAGAACGCCGCCTCTGCTATGTGGGAATCACGCGGGCGAAAAACGAGCTGTACTTAACAAGTTGTGCCGTGCGTCGCATGTACGGTCACATTGAGTACATGAAGTGCAGTCCGTTCTTGCTTGAAATGGGAACTGAGGGCGTAAAGGCAATCGGGCATTTGCCGTCGAGCTACCGGCAGTCAGGCTTTCACGGCGGCGACTACGGCGAGCGCGGTCTTAGCCATCCCGATGTCGAAAGCGACCCTATCAAGCGAAAATACTACCGTGGCGCGAAAATCTACCACGACGAATACGGCTACGGAATCATCGCGAACACCACGATTAACGACGAAGGCGAGTATGGAATCACGGTGAGTTTTGAAAACAGCGGAATCAAACGCTTTTTGCCGAAATACCAAGAAAGCCAGCTGATGGTGGTGAAGGATTAGCTTATGACCATTTTTCTTGTTTTGACATTTTTGTTTTTTGCGGGGAGTCTCATCGGGTGGGGAATCGAGCTTTTGTGGCGGCGGTTTTTCTCGAAGAACAATCCTGAACGCAAGTGGCTCAACCCTGGCTTTCTCACGGGGCCATATCTTCCGCTGTACGGGCTTTCGCTCTGTGTGCTTTTTTCGCTTTCGTTCATCGATGTGTCGTTCATAAAAGGCGAATGGCTTCAAAAAACGGTGCTTTTCTGCCTTATGGCGTTGTGCATTACGATTGTCGAATTTTTTGCGGGGCTTATTTTTATTAAGGGCATGAAAATCAAGCTGTGGGATTATTCTGCATGCTGGGGGAACATTAAGGGAATTGTCTGCCCGCAGTATTCGTTCTATTGGATAATTTTGAGTGCGCTTTACTATTTTCTTGTGCATCCGAAGATTCTTGAATGGCTCTACTGGTTTACGAATCACCTTGCGTTCTGCCTTGTGGTCGGATTTTTCTACGGCGTGTTTACGGTCGATTTGTGCTACACGCTCAAAATTTCTGCGAAAATCCGTGCCTTTGCGAAGGAGCATCAGCTTGAAATCCGATACGAGAATCTTAAGGCGGAAATTCAAAAGCGAAACGAAGAATTGCGCGAAAAACGGCATTTTATCTTGCAGTTCCACACGGAACGGCGCAACCTTGCCGAGAGTTTGCGGGAAATTTTTGAGAGAAATTAGTTTTTTCTTGTTACGTGTATGTTGTTTTATGGTTTTCTGAATATGAAGAAGCGTTTTTTTTCTTTTCTTTTGATTTTTTTTCTCTTGAGCGGTTTGCTTTCTGCGGAAGGTGCGATTTCTGACTTCACCGAAGAAAAAGTCGAGGAATTTATAACAATGCGTGTCGCGCTTAAGAGTGAGGACATAACGGTCGCCCTCGAGAAGATTTCTGCGCTTCGGGACAAGGTGCTTGGCGAACTTCCCGTGCTGGCAAAGGATTTTGAGCAGGAAGAATGCATCCTTGAAAGTATGTACTTTATGGAGATGTACGACCGCTTGCTTACTTCAAACGGAAATCAAAAAGAACTGCGTGATAAAATGAAACTCCAAATGCAAAAAGACATCAAATGCATAAACGAGCGAAAAAAGGGCGCGGTGAGCGAATGGCTCTATCTGTTCGCAGGTGACGTTACCGCATATTACATGACCCGCTCTGTTGCTGCGACTTTGCTTCACGGTATGAAAGTCAAAGGGTTTTATGAAGCTTCGGTGCAGGCGAATGACAAGCGGGCTGCCGCGCATGTCTGTCTCGGAAACTGGATGTTCTATGCGCCGTCGGTTTTGGGCGGTGGAAAAAAGCGCGCAAAGGCTCAGTTTGACGCAGCGCTTTCTTGTGCGGAAATCAAAGGCGAAAAGTACATGGCGTATGTCGCGTATTCTCAGCTCAGCTTCGAGAACAACGAAAAAGCCGTTGCGAGCGAATATCTTGAAAAAGCCGTAGACTTAGGGCTTGGTCGAAGAGAGCTTGACGTAATGTTCAAGTGCAACGAAAAAGGCTACTCTCATTTTCAGTATTTGCGCAACCGCTCCGGCATTGACGAAGAGATGGCAGAAGATGAAAAAGACGAGGACGACAAAAAATAGCCGCCAAAAATCGTTACTGCTCCGCTAATTCCGTGAGCACGGCATGAAACGCAGGATAGTCTTTTTTTACCTGAATGATTCTGCCCTCCGCGTTTACAAAGCAGTGCTCGCTCGTTCCCGAACAGACCGCTTTTCCCTCGGCGTTTGTCATGGTGTATGAGAGCGTGAGTTTGACGCCCGTGTAGTGTTCGACGCGAACCGTTACGTACACGGTGTCAGAAAACGTCGTGCTCGTCTTGTATTTACAGCTCACTCCCACTACCGGCGAGATGATGCCTTCTTCTTCGAGCTTTGCATAATCCCAGCCAATCTGTTTCAGAAAGTCAACGCGCGCTTCTTCCATCCAACGGACATAATTCGAGTGATGCGTGATTCCCATTTTGTCCGTTTCATAATACTGCACGATGTGTGAGTACGGCTTTACTTCCATATTTTTTCTCCTTCTAGAACGCCACAGCGTGAACGTGTACCATTTTGACCGTTTTATGCATATTCCACAAGCCCCCGCAATTCGCTATAATACTCGCATGGCTACACATAAAACCGTTGACGAGACAACGCTCGAAAATCTGTTGTATCTCTCGCGCCTGTCACCTTCAAGCACTGACATGGCGACGCTCAAAGCTCAAGTCGATGAAATCGTCGGCTACTTCGACATTCTTTCAAAATACGACGACTCAGAAAACCCTTACGACGCATATCCTTCAACCGAGGCAGAAAAGTTGCGTGAGGACGAAATCGTTCCGGGCTTGGATATCCCCGATGTCAAAAAAATCACCGACAAATTCATGGACGGCTACTTCCAAGTGCCGAAAGTTCTCGGAGAGGGCGCATAATGTACTACACGATAAAAGAAACGGTCGCCGCGTTAAAATCGGGCGAAACCACCAGTGAAAAACTGGTTCAGACTTCAATCGACACATTCACGGCTGACCAAAAGAGCGAAAAGCCGCTCAACGCATTTTTGGAAATTTACGATGACGCGCTGGAGACAGCGAAAGCCGCTGACGCAGAAATTGCCGCCGCGCGTGCAAATGGCACAATCGATGCTCTTTTTGCAGAAAAGCCGCTTTTGGGCGTGCCGTTTGCAAACAAAGACAATATTTCAAGCAAGGGGCACAAGCTCACGTGCTCGTCAAAAATCCTTGAAGGCTATGTCGCGCCGTACAATGCCACGGTTATCGCACGGCTTGTTGCAAAGGGCGCGATTCCGCTCGGTCGCTGCAATCAGGACGAATTCGCCATGGGCTCTTCTACCGAATATTCAATCTACGGACCTACGCGAAACCCCATAAACCGCGACTATGTTTCGGGCGGCTCATCGGGCGGCTCTACCGCTGCCGTCGCCGCAAATCAAGCATTGTTCGGCTTGGGAACGGAAACGGGCGGCTCGGTGCGTCTGCCCGCGAGCTACTGCGGCATTTACGGCTTAAAACCGACCTACGGCGTGCTTTCGCGCTGGGGCGTGGTTGCCTACGGCTCATCTCTTGACCAGGTGGGCATTTTGGGGCACACGCCACAGGACATTGCCACGCCGCTTTCACTCATGGCGGGCGTGGACTTCTACGATGACACGAGCGCAGACTTGCCCGATTGCGAAAAACTTGTAAATCTTACCGCGTACAAAGATTTTTCTTCGCTCAAAATCGCCGTTCCCAAGCAGTTTGAAGAAGCAAAGGGCTTGGATGCAGATGTAAAGAAAGTCTTTGACGACACCAAAAAATGGTTCAGTGAAAAGGGCGCACAAATCGATGTGGTTGATCTCCCCATTTTGGACGCGTCAATCGCTTCATATTATGTTATCGCGCTTTCCGAGGCGGCTTCAAACCTTTCGCGCTTTGATGGCATCCGCTACGGACACCGCGTTGACAACGGGCAAGGCTACGACCAACTCTATGTTGACACGCGAAGCGAAGGCTTTGGACCGGAAGTAAAACGCCGCATCATCATCGGAAACTATGTGCTTTCCGAGCAGTTCTCAGGCGACACCTACAAAAAAGGCATGAGCGTCCGCGCGCGCATTCAGCGTGAAGTTGCCGCGCTCTTTGAAACCTACGATGTGATTCTCTGCCCGGTCTGCCCGACGCCCGCATTCAAGCTCGGCGAAAAATACGACGACCCGCTCGCCATGTACCTGAGCGACCTGTTCACCACGTTCGTGAACTTGGCGCGCATTCCGTCAATCTCAGTTCCCGCGGGAAGCAACCGCGACGGACTTCCAGTCGGCATTCAGTTTGCCGGAAAAATGTTCAGCGAGGCAAAGATTTTGCAGCTCGCGCAAGCGTGGGAAGAGGAACATGTGGGGTGCGGCGTGCCAGTAAAATAAAGCGCTTTGGAAAAAAAAGGGTTCAAGGGAAAAAGAAACCTTTGGCAGAAAGGTTGCTTTTTCCCTTTTTTTGTTGACGGCGAAATTTTCTGACCCTATAATTTTTTTATAATGAAAAAATACATTATCTCTTTGGATCAGGGAACGACCTCTTCGCGTGCGATTATTTTTGACAAAAATCACCAGATTGTGGGAGTGGCGCAACATGAACTTCCGCAAATTTACCCGCGTGAGGGCTGGGTTGAGCATGACCCGATGGAAATTTACGCGACGCAATACGGTGTCATGGTCGAATCTCTCACAAAAAACAATATTTCGATTGATGAAATCGCGGCGATTGGAATTACGAATCAGCGCGAGACAACGATTCTCTGGGATAAAACGACTGGAACGCCCGTGTACAATGCGATTGTCTGGCAGTGCCGGCGGACGGCTCAGATTTGCGAGCAGCTCAAAAAAGACGGCTGGGAAGAGTACATAAAAGAATCGACAGGGCTTTTGATTGACGCGTATTTTTCTGCGACGAAAGTAAAATGGATTCTTGACACGGTGGAAGGATTGCGCGAGCGGGCAAAGAAGGGCGAAATTCTTTTTGGAACGGTGGACACTTGGCTCATGTGGAAGCTTTCTCAGGGCAAAATCCATGCGACCGACTACTCAAACGCTTCCCGCACAATGATGTTCAATATCAATACGCTTGAATGGGATAAAAAAATCCTCGACCTGCTCGATATTCCTGAAATTATGCTGCCAGAAGTGCACTGTTCAAGCTATGTGTACGGAAATGCGGACATTTTGAACAATGCAGTTCCGATTGCGGCGGTGGCGGGCGACCAGCAGGCAAGTCTTTTTGGTCAGGGGTGCTTCAAAAAAGGTCAGGCGAAGAACACTTACGGAACAGGCTGTTTTTTGATGATGAACACGGGCGAAAAACCGTGCCGAAGTAAAAATGCCCTGCTCACTTCGATTGCCGCGAGCACAAAAGAAAAGAGCGTTCAGTATGTGCTTGAGGGAAGCATTTTTTCGGGCGGTTCTGTCGTTCAGTGGATGAAAGACGAGCTTCGTTTTTTTGACAACAGTGCCGACTCCGAGCAGTACGCGTGTCAGGTGAGCGATACAGGCGGCGTGTATGTCGTTCCCGCGTTTACGGGCATGGGCGCGCCGTATTGGGATATGTACGCCCGCGGGTGCATTATCGGAATTACGCGTGGAACAAAAAGCGCTCATATAATCCGTGCGGCTCTTGAAAGCATTGCGTTTCAGACCCATGATTTGGTCGAGTGTATGCAAAAAGACACGGGGATTCTTCTCTCCGAACTTAATGTTGACGGCGGAGCGAGCGGAAACAATTTCTTGATGCAGTTCCAGAGCGACATTCTGAACATTCCCGTGCAACGACCTGAGATGAAGGAAATCACGTCGCTTGGAATCGCACAGCTTGCGGGGCTTGCAATCGGTCTTTTCTCAAACCTCGATGATATTCGCACGCTTAAACGAAATACAACGGTATTGCATCCGCAAATGGAAGAGGTCACGCGCGAAACGCTGCTCTCTGGCTGGAAAAAAGCAGTTTCACGAAGCCGAGATTGGGTCGAACACTAGGAGGCACAACATGAAAAAAGAAAAGCTTTATTTTGACAGCACGAATGGTTCAGACAGAATCTGCTATTTTAAATACACGCCAGAAGTTGCTCCCAGGGCGATTTTTCAGATGGTTCACGGAATGGCAGAATATGCCGAGCGATACGAGGCGTTGGCGGAGCTTTTGTGCAACCACGGCTATGTCGTCTACATTCACGAGCATGTCGGGCACGGAAACACCGCAAAAGATGTTGAACATCTCGGTCTATTCCTTGATGCAAATCAGTCGGTGACGCTCGTTGAGGACACGCATAAGATGAGCGAGATTGCGCGAAATGAAAATCCGTCACTTCCGCTCAATCTGTTTGGGCACAGCATGGGAAGTTTTGTCGTTCGGCTTACGGTCGCAAAATACGGCTCGGATTATAATTCACTTATCGTGTGCGGTACGGGTGCAAAAGACCCGAAAGTGCCGCTTGGACTGAATGTAATCAAAGTCCTCAAACTCTTTAAGGGAAAAGATTTTAAAAGCACGTTTATCGATAAATCAAGTTTCGGCTCTTACAACGACCGTTTCAAGCCGGTTCGCACACCATTGGATTGGCTTTCGGTGAGCAAAACGAATGTTGACAATTACATTGCAAGCCCGTATTGCGGATTTTTGTTCAGTCTTGACGGCTACAAAATGCTTATGGAAGTAAATCGCGACGCAAACAAGACCGAAACATTCGCAAAAACTCCCGCCACGCTCCCGATTTTCTTGATTGCAGGTGGCGACGACCCGGTCGGTCACTACGGCGAAGATGTTCCGAAAGTGTGCGAATCGTACAAGTCAGCGGGCGTAAAAGATTGTTCGTACAAACTCTATTCAGGCTTCCGCCACGAAATCCTGCTCGATGACTGCGCACAAGAGGTGCGGGGTGATATTCTGGGATTTTTGGAGCGGGTGATTACGTAAAAATTCCTCAAACCTACTGTAAATTCTCTCTCAAATTCGCTACACTGTTTTTGAATATTTTTTTGAGGAAATTATGGCTATCGATAAATACGAAATCGTAATCGGCTGCGAGATTCATACGCAGCTTTTGACTAAAACAAAGGCGTTTTGTGCGTGCGAAAACCGGTATGGCGGCATGCCGAACACGCGTGTGTGCCCGGTTTGTTTGGGATTGCCGGGGGCAATGCCCAGAATCAGCAAGGGCTATGTGGAACTGGGCGCGGTGGCGGGCTTGGCACTCAACTGCAACATCGCGCATTTTACGAAGTTTGACCGCAAGCACTATTTTTACCCTGACTTGACGAAGGGCTATCAGATTACGCAGTACGATATTCCGCTCTGCACGGACGGTCATGTTGATTTGCCGCTCTCGCACTTTCCCAAAGACGAGCAGATTGGCGGCGCAAAACACCGACCGAACAATTTTAAGGGCGAGCCGTGCATTATCGACAGCAAATACCGCCGCGTAAGAATCGAGCGCATTCACTTGGAAGAGGATGTCGGTAAGTCGCTCCACTTGCAGGGCGCGCACTCGTACATCGACTACAACCGAAGCGGCACTCCGCTCATCGAGATTGTCACCAAGCCCGATATGTCGTCGCCTGACGAAGCCGCGCTTTTTATGCAGACCGTGCAGGAAATCTTGCGCTATGTGAAGGTCACAGCGGGTAATCTTGAAGAAGGAAACATGCGCTGCGACGCGAACATCAACCTGAATGTGTGGGAAGACGGCAAATTGTGGCACACGCCTATTTCCGAAATCAAGAACCTGAACAGCTTTAAGGCAATCCGCGAGGCGTGTACCTACGAAGCAAAACGCCAGCTTGAGGAATTCCAGAACGACCGGCAGGAATTCAACCCCGGCTTTAAGGTCACAATGGGCTGGGACGAGGCAAAAGGGCAGACGGTCGTGCAGCGAACCAAAAACTCATTCGTCGATTACCGATTTGTCGTCGAGCCGGACATTAAGCCATTCAGTGTGAGCGATGATTTGATTACCCGCGCGGGGTCAAGAGTGGGCGAGCTTCCCGAAGCAAAACGCACCCGCTTAAAGAAGGATTACGGTCTTTCTGACTTTGATGTGGAGACTTTGACAAGCACGCGCGAGCTTTCTCTGTGGTTTGAGGAAGCCGCAAAGGGTGCAAAAGATGTGAAGAAGGTCGCAAACTGGATTCTTGCCGAGTTGCTTGCAGTCTTGAACGAAAAGAATATCACGATTGGCGAGGTTTCAATCACGCCAAAGCACATTACGGAACTCGTGAACGCGATTGCCGACAAAAAAATCACTTCCGCGCAAGGAAAGACGGTCTTTGCCAAGATGCTTGAAAGCGGAAAAATGCCCGCTGAGATTATCAAGGCTGAGGGCATGGAAAGCGTGTCGGATTCAGGCGAGATTGAGAAAATCGTTGACCAGGTAATCGCCGAAAATCCCAAAGCGGTCGCAGACTTTAAGGGCGGAAAAACCAATGTAGTCGGCTGGCTCATGGGGCAGGTTATGAAGGCGAGTAAGGGCAAAGCGAACCCCGGCGTGGCAACAAAACTCGTCACTGAAAAACTCGCGAAGTTGTAACAAACGGCACTCCAGTTACTCGGCTGGAGTTTTTTTCTCCGCAACTTTTCTTTTGTCAGTGTGTCTCATAAAGAGGACGCGTTTGGCAAAAAGAGTTCGTGTTGCCAAGTCCTTGAAATACCTGTAAAATGAGTCACGTATGAATGCAACAAAAAAAGAGATTCCTATTTTCTTTGCGATAGATGACAATTATGCGCCTTTTTTTGCGGTCGCGCTTACATCGCTTTTAGATAATGCTTCAAAGAACTACTTCTACAAAATTTATGTGCTTACGACGAGTCTTCGAAAAGAATATGCCGACCGTCTTCGTCTGATTGTCGATGATTTGGCTGTCGATAACGCGACGATTGACTTCGTTTCCATGAAGGACGAAATGGAAAAGTCTACGGGCACGTTCCATCTTCGCCACTATTACTCAAAAGAAACGTATTGCCGCATCTTTATTCCGCGCGTGTTCAAGCACTACGATAAAGTGCTCTATCTTGACAGCGATATTGTGGTAACGGGCGATATTTCTGAGCTTTTTAATACGGAGCTTGGTGATAATCTTGTCGCGGCGGCGAGTGAAGAGGTCATGGTCGATTATGATGTCTATGGCACGTATGTCGAAAAAGCACTCGGGGTGTCGCGCTATGACTATTTTAGCGCGGGCGTGCTTTTGATTAACGCAAAATTGTACCGCGATGAAAACATCGAAATGAAATTCATCGATTTGCTCAATTCTTTTACGTTCCGTGTCACGCAAGATGAAGACTACCTCAACGTTCTGTGCAAGGGGCGGGTCAAACCGCTGAGCCTCGGCTGGAACAAAAGCGCGTACAAAACCCCGCACTTTAACGACAACGACTTAAAGCTCATCCACTACAAAATCAACTGGAAGCCCTGGCACTATGACAATATTCTCTACGAGGATTATTTTTGGGCGTATGCAAAAAAAACGTTCCTGTACGAAAATATTCTCAAAATCAAGGCGGGCTACGGCGCTGATTTGATTGAGCGTGACAACGTGCAGTTCAACGAATTGGTCAAGATGGCAGAAGAAGACGCTGTTGACGCGAACAATTATTGGAACACGCGGCGGCGAACGACGGGCGAGCAGTTCGTCGAGCGAGGCTTGTATGGCTCACGCGCAAACTAATCAAAACGAACACACACCGGTCATTCCGAAAGATGCAGAACGTGTCGCAATCGTCGAAAAAATCGCGCAGTTTGAGCGGGAAGGGCGCTGGCAGGAAGACGTTGAGGACGATCCGCCGACAATCCCGCTCACTCCCGACAAGGTTGACTACCTCAATAAAAAGCTGTCGAGCAAATTCTGGATGAAATTCGCGAATATGCTCGCGCGCCGTCATATCAACAAGCTCTTGCGCACCAAGCAGTTTATCATCAAAGGTGTCGTCGGACTTGAAAACTACATCGCGCATAAGCGCGTCGGCGGCATCATTACGTGCAATCACTTCAATGCGTTTGATAATTTTGCGGTCTACAAGGCAATCGAAAAGCATGTCTGGCACCGGGAGCTGGTCAAAGTCTGCCGCGAAGGAAATTACACGAATTTTCCCGGCTTCTACGGCTTTTTGTTCCGTCATTGCAACACGATGCCGTTGAGCAGCAATGTCTCAACCATGAAGAATTTTATGGCGGCGGCAAAAGAATACATCGCGCACGGTCGTCAGATTTTGATTTACGCAGAACAGGCAATGTGGTGGAATTACCGAAAGCCACGCCCGCTTACAAACGGTGCGTTCAAAATCGCCGCGGAGAATAACGCGCCTGTCATGCCGTTTTTCATCACGCTCAGTGACAGCGACCTCATCGGTGGCGACGGATTTCCCGTGCAAGAGTACACGGTTCACATCTTGCCGCCGATTTTCCCAAAGCCAGAACTTTCTGTGCGGCAAAATGCCGAGTACATGAAGCAAAAAAATTACGCAGTCTGGAAGGAAGTCTACGAAAAAACGTACGGCATTCCCCTCGAATACGCAACGGATTCTGAGCCGGGGGCGCAATGATTCTCTATATCGCGCTCATTGCGTTTGCCGACATCTGTATCATCGCGTTCAATGCTGTCTGCAATCCGCTCGGATTATCTGTGCGCACGATTCTGATTGCCGCGCTGATTTTGCCGTTTGCGCTCATTGCGATTGACGGACTTGCGGCAACTGTTGTCCGCTGGTGTCTGCCCGCAAAATGGTTCGACTATTCATCGCGCTTTCAGGCGGTGTCCAAGCGGGAGTGCCGCATCTACGAGCTTTTGGGCGTCAAACTCTGGAAAGATCGCGTTGTCGAGCTTGGCATGTTCACGAAATTCAGCAAAAAATCCGTTGAGAATCCCGAAGACCGCGCTTATATCGAGCGATTTATCCTTGAATGCAATTACGGCGCGCTCTGCCATCTTGCAGGCATTGCCGGGGGCTATTTTTTGATTTTCTGCTACCCGCCTTCTTTTGCGCCGTATTTTGTGATTCCTGCGGCGACGGTGAACGCTGTGCTCAGTTTTCTCCCGTTCATGATTTTGCGCTATAATCTGCCGCGCTTGCATCGAATTCGCGCGATTCTTGAAAAACGGGAGGCGCTTCATGCAAAACGCGATTCGTAGGCTCGCGCTCTGTTTTTTCTTCGTACTCAGAACGCTTGTGTCTGCTGAGCGAGCAATTGCTCCCGTTACGCAGCAAAAAATCGATGAATTCATGCATCTGCGGATGACGCTTTCTGTTCTTGATGACCGAGACAAGGCTCTTGCGCGTATCCGTGAGTTCGAGAAAGACACTGTGCCGCTTCTCCGCGCCGCTCATGGCGAGCAAGACGCGCTCATTCTTGAGAATCTTATCGTTTCTGAGGTGTTCAATTACTATTTTGACAATCCGCCGATAAGCCGTGACGAGTTTCGGAAACTGCTCGCCGACCAAAAAGCAAAAGACGACGCGTATTTTGACGCTCACAAGGGCGAGACGTTCAGCGAATGGTTCTGGGCGACGAGCGGCGACGTATACTCATGCTGGACGACATTCTCAATCAAAGACATTTTGCTCTATGGCACGACGATTAAAAAATACTATCTTTCGGCATACGAGGTGAATCCGCAGTGCTCGCTTGCGCTTATGGCATTGGGACAGTGGTATTTTCAGGCTCCAGGAGTCGGTGGCGGAAGCAACAAAAAAGCGCGTGCGTATTTTGAGCAGGCGCGCGCTTCTTCGCGAAACAGTGCTGAAACCTACTTCGCCGACATTTTTTTCTCGCAGTTTTTGTTTGAGCAAAAAGAATTTGCCGCTGCAAAAACGCTCCTTGACGAGGCAGACTCGCTGAATCCGAACAGCGCGTACATTGCCTTGATTCGCGCTCAAAACGAAAACGGTGTCTCGCTCTATCAATACAACAGGAAACGGTCTCGCTATGAAAAATAATACGACTGAACTTGCGCAAGAAATTTTCTCACGCTTCGGCACGGTCAAACGCGCCCGAAAATGCTTTTTGTACACCGCAAAAGGCGTTCGTCTCACCGACTTGTATCAGGAAGGCGGGCGCGCGATTTTGGGCTGGGGCGGCTCTGTGTTCACGGTGCTCAAAAATGTGCTTGAGCGCGGCATTTCGGGAAGCTACTTCACTGATTTTTCATCTCCGAACGGCAGAGAAAAAAGCCAGTTGAGCCGTGCATTCTCCGCGCTGTTTGGCGATGAGCGCACTGCATTCACCTTTTCGTCAAAATCGCTCGCGCTCGAGGCGGCTGTCTCGCTCTCGGCTCAGTCAACGTCGGTGTATCGCCCGTGGAATCCGCAAGATGTGGACTGGCAGCGCGTTGATTGCATTGTCTGCGCGCCGACGCTTCCGTGGACGGACACACTGTACATTCTCGCGGTAAAAAACACCGTTCTTGAGCAGGCGTCGTACCTGCATCATCAGTTTTCGGGCGAGACCTTTTTGCCTTCTCCGCTCTGTGCCGCCGTTACGCGCTCGGTCTATGACTTACGCAAAGCACTTCAAGAACGCGAAGAAAAGCACTGGTTTATCTACGACCAAGTCATTACGCGCTATTGGGAGCGCAAAGGGCCGTATCTCTTCCCCAAAATTCCTGAAGAACGCTACGCTGATTTTATCAGGCACTGTCTGAACGCGCACCTTGTGATTTCGCCCGATTATCATCAGCCGTCAATCGTGCCGTTCGGGGCGGATAAAGGCGTCTTCTCTGCCTTAAAGAACAATCCGTTTGACGTATAGCGCGGAGAAAGACGATGAGCGAGACCGACATGCTCTTTTTCGTAATGCGACTCTTTTTCGGCGGCGTGATTGCCTTTCTTGCGATTATGCTTTGGAGCAAGACCCGTGATTTTTCGTGGATGTTTTTAGTGCTCGGCGCCGTCACCGAGTATTCTGCGCTCGTGTTTGAACTTCTGCTCAAGCTGGGCGTCGTTTCCGTCAGAAAAATCGCTGTGTTTGGCTTTGAAATTCCGCTCATTCAGCTCGTGCTCGCCATCGTACCGAACATTTTCATCATCTTGGCGTTCATCTTGATGCTCATAAAATCAAACAACTGGAGAAAATAGTCATGCAGACAGAAAATACAAAATCATTGCGCGAATTTTGGAGCGACTATCTCGCTGCGACACAGCAATCCGAAAGCGAGGCGATGTATTCTGGTGAGCTTTGCTTTGAGAACGACGGCGTTGTCGGAACGGAGCAGCTGCAGCTTGTCCTCGGAGACAAAAAGACGGCGGCATTTACGCCCTTTGATTCGTTTGAAATCAACCGTGAGCCGCTTCCTGTCGCGGGCGAAGTGTATATCGTCGAGGACTCAGATGACAATCCGCGCTGTATCATCGAGGTCACTGATGTCAAAGTGATTCCCCTAAACGAAATTCCGTGGGATTTGGCACAGCGCGACGGCGAGAATGAGAATCTTGCTGAATGGCGCGAGAAAATGCAGGAATTTCTTGAAGACGAGGCGGATTTGTGCGGCTTTGAGGCGCACGAAGACAGTAAAATCGTCTGTGAGATTTTCCGCGTGATATATCGGGCATAAAATGACCATAAAAGGAGGTGTTTTTTATGGCAAAAAAATCTGATGTTGGGCTTTTCTGGCTCGTGCTGAACATTGCGGTGGGCGCGATGCTCGCAGTGGGCGGAATTTGGGCATTGCAGGGCGAAGGAGACTTCGGCTGTGCGGCAATCAAATCAATCTTTAGCGGCGATGTCGCGAAAATTCTCGCGATTGCGTTCGGCGTGATTGAATTGCTCTCGGGAATTTTTATCATTCTCCAGCTGTTCATCGGCGACCGCATGGGCACATTTGGCTCAATCCTAAAACTCATCGTCGTTGTCGTGTGGGCGGTTGCAATCGTGCTCGCTGACTTCCTCGGAAACGGCGGATTGCTCAATGGTGGCGCGAACAACTTCCTCGGCTGGCTCTACGAATTCGCACTCCACTTAATCGTCTTGTGCGCACTTTTAATCACACGGGACTAGTTTAAAACAAAAATCCCACCGTGCGTAACGGTGGGGGCATTCAATCAGAAAATTGAATTAGTTGGCTGCTTTTGGAGCGCCAGCGTTTGCAGGAACGACACTGATTTTCTTTGTAACGAAACCTGAGCGATAGCAGCGTGTGCAGACATTCAAAGTTTCTGTTCGTCCGAAATCCTCTGTCTTTACCTTGATGAGATTTGGTCTCCACGTGTGGCGTGTATGGTTGTATGCTTTACTAACTCTGTTGCCGTGCTGAGAACCTTTTCCACAAATATCACAAACTCTAGACATGATGTATACCTACCTAAAATTGAATACGAATTAAGTTCAAACAGTATATGAAAATGACACTTGAGTGTCAATATGAAGAAGCCCAAATTGCACGAAATTATGCAGTAAGAACCAAGCCATCGTGCGCCGGGGAAACGCTTCCGCCGTTTTTGACGATTTCGGCAAGGCGCGGAAACTCATCGATATGCGCGTCGATATAGGCTTGAATCTGAGCGTGGCTCATGTCGTGCGTAATGTGCGTGAACCAGGTGTGTTTTGCGCCGATTCGTTCGGCATAGGCGAGTGCCTGTAAAAAATTGCAGTGGCTTGAGTGCTCTTTTTCGCGGAGCGCGTCAATCACAAGATGCTCGATTTCGCCACCCGCTTTTTTGACTTCTGCAATTGACTCATCGCTGATAAAATGGCAGTCAGTGAGGTAGGCGATTCCTTTTTTTGCCTTGCCCGTGCGGTAGCTGAACACATAGCCGTTCGTGTGATGATTTCCGTGCAGCATGGGAATCTGAACGACTTCGATTTTTTCTTCGTCGCCGAGCACAAGCGGATTTTCGGAAGTGTTTTGGTCAACCGAAATAAGGTGCAGTTTTGGAATTCCGCCGCCTTTGTCGTGGTCAACAAAGATATACGGAAATCGCTCGTGAATGTAGCCTTTTGTGCGCTCGCTCGTATAGACCGGCAAGCCCTCGCCATCGGTTTCGGGATATTTTTCGGCAATCTGTCGGTCGCGGCTCATGGCGAATGAATTTTTGTGGCTGAAAATGCGCAAATCGTCGATTCCGTGCAAATGGTCGGCGTGCGAGTGGGTAATGAAAACGGCGTCGAGGCGGCAAATCTTGAATTTGAGTGCCTGAAAGCGGAAATCTGGCCCCACATCGATGAGAATATGCTGATTCGCGTGTTCGACGAGGGCAGAGCAGCGCAGGCGGGTGTCGTGCGGGTCAGAAGAAGTGCAGACCGCGCAGGTACAGCCGATAACGGGAACGCCGTGACTTGTGCCCGTGCCCATCAAAGTCATTTTCATAATGATGGCAGTATATCAAAAATCTGAGATTAGTTATAGTGGTTATTCAGCGGTCAACTCTTCAATCGAGTCATCTAATTCTTCTTCATGCTCATCATCGGAAATATAATCATGCATGTCGGTGCGTTTTGCGATGATGAGCGTGATGTCGTCCTCGAGCGGCTTTTCCTGCGTGAACACGCGCAAGCGCTCCATGATGAGCGAGAGAATTTCTGAGGGAGACTTGTCATGATGCTGCTTGATGATGAATTTTATTGGCTCAAGCCCGAACTGGTCATAGCGCGGATTTACCGCCTCGGTGATACCGTCGGTGTACAGTACGAGAATGTCGCCGGTCTTCATGCAGAAATTTGAGCGCGCGAATGAGACCGTGATTCCCTGCATGCCGATGGCGCCGTAGTGCTTTTTGCCGTCATTGCCTTTAAGCTCAAAAATTTCGTTGTCCTGTGCGCTGAATTTGAGCGGGTAAGGGTGACCTGCATTTCCCAGCTCAACCGTGCATTCGTCGGAATCAGGCTCGTTTTCGAAGCGGCACAAAATGCCCGTCATGTAATTGTCGATGTCGCCCTTTTCGGAAAGAATCATGTTGTTGATTTTGCTCAAGATTTTGTCGACAGTCTCTTTGCGCCGAAACCCTGTCTGGAATACGCGAGAAATGATGTTTTTTGAAAGCATGGTAACGAGACTCGCCGAAAGTCCGTGCCCAGACACGTCAAAGAGCGAGATGCCGTTCAGAATATCGTTGTAGCTGTAATAGTCGTACAAGTCGCCCGAGACTTTTGCCTGTGGCGCGTAGCAGATGGCGATGTCCTAGCCACGGAAGCGCGTGTTTGGCTGCGGGAAAAAGTTTTTTTGCACGATTGCCGCCATTTCCAAATCCATTTCAGAATGGCGCTTGTCTTTTTCGAGCCGTTCGTTCAAAAGCGAAAGCTCGTAATTGGCATCTTGCAGCTCAGAGGTGCGCGTGGCGACTTCTTCTTGCAGGTGATTTGAAAGCTGCTCGCTCTTTCGGTAAATGCCGGCGAAGCGTGTTGCGAGCAAGATGATGAAGATTGCGATTGAAATCTGCCAGCCAAAAATAGAGAAATATGGATAAACTTGCGTTTTGTCGTGAAGCCGGAGCGCGATGTCGAGCAGGGCGGAGAGACTGAGTGGCAAAAAGCCTAGTAAGAATTCAAACGCGAATTGGCGGTGCTCCGTGCGGTATATTTCTCGTACGACGATTGTCGCTCCCATAAGACCTTGAATGGCAAGCAGCGCGAGCATGAACGGCGTGATTCCGACGAGAGCCTCGTAGGTCGGCACAATGAGCGTTGTAATCACCTGTACGGCGAGCATTGCGGTTTGTACGATGCCACACGTGCGCGTGTATGAAAGGTGGTGGTAATGTATCGAGAACATGGTCGCAAAATAAATGATAAAATAGGCAGGAATGCAGAGCGAGAGCTTGTAAAATGAGAGAAATTGAAACACTCCGTTTGTGTACGGCGGAAGTTCCGTTGCAAAGAACGGCGTGATAAAAAACGACGTAAAGAGGTTGAGGAGCGCAAAATCGCGGAATTCCTTAAAATTGGGAACATTGATGAAAAAGCAGAGGTACAAAATGAACGTAAAGACGAGAATTCCGGTTAAGGGCATGTAGATGCGCGTGTGCAGAAAATTGATTTTTTCGAACGCGGGATAGGCAAATCGCGTTGGCTGAATGAATGCATGGCTCGAAATGCCGCTCTTCCCTTGCGCATAGATGCGAATCATAATCATGTTTTTGCCGTCTTGGTTGAGCAAATTGACGGGAAGACTGAAAAAGTGCGCCTTAAAGAGCGTTGATTGCTCGTGCGGCGGAAATTCGCCGTACTGCGAGATAAAATTGCCGTTGCACCAAAGCTGCTCCGCGAACCGCAAGTGCGGAATGACGAGACCGAGCGGCTGATTTTTGAACTGCGGCGGAATCTCGAATTCGGCGCGCACCCACACATAGTGAGAACCTCGTCCGAGCACGTTGCGCAGGTTTTTAGTGGTGTTGTCTTCGAGTTTTTTGAAAAAGCGCATGTTCTGCATGGCATCGCCGAAAGTGGCGTCTGCGCTTGACTCCCAGTAATAAAAATCATTCCCGATAACGATGCGGGGCGTTTCTGGTGCGCCACACGAGCAAAGAAGTGTGGAGAAAGCGCAAAGAAAGAGTGCGAAAAAAAAGTGCTGTCTGAACCAAAATCTCATTACATCATTAGTATAACACAAAAACCGAATATACACAGTAAAAATGCCGATAATATACGTATGAAAAAAAAATTCCGCATAACTTACAATGCGCCCGTCACGCTCACGTTCGCGATTCTGTGCGTCGTAATCCTCTTGATGAATGATTTTCTGTTCGGAAAACACTTGATTCCCGCCCTGTTTACCGCCCCTGCCCGAATCGGAACAAAAATTCTTTTGGAAAACGAGCCAAAAAACATCGGCTTCAATTACAAGAGTGCGCTCGATTATTTCCGCCTTTTCCTTCACATTTTCGGTCACACCGACTGGAATCACTTGCTTGGGAATTTTGCTTTTGTTTTGTTGCTCGGCCCGCTCATGGAAGAACGCTACGGCTCAAAAATGGTGCTCCTCATGTTCGTGGTGACGGCTTTTGTGACCGGCGTGATAAATGTCTGCCTTATTCCGCATCCGCTTTTGGGGGCGAGCGGCATTGTCTTTATGCTGATAATCCTTGCTTCAATCACCACGCTCGACAAAAATGTGATTCCACTTTCGTTTATTTTCGTGGTCGCGATTTATTTGGGGCGGGAGCTGATAAACGCGCCCAAAGCCGAGAATATTTCGACGGTCGCGCATATCGCGGGCGGCTTGTGCGGCTCGATGTTCGGTTTTATGGTCGCGCCCAAAGCCAAGCGAAACGCCAAGAAAGAAGAAAAATCTGCTTCAATAGCCTCAGCGAGCCGTGCCGAAGAAAAAACAGAACGACCGTCGTTCTTCAAGCGGCGCGAACAGCCCCACGAAGAAGACACAACGGTCGTCGGAACATTGGAAATTTAGTTTCTTTTCTAAACGTTGAATTTAAAGAATATGCAGTCTCCGTCTTGAACGACATATTCCTTGCCTTCCTGACGGTATTTGCCGTGCGCTTTGATTTCGGCTTCGCTTCCGTACTGGCGCAAATCTTCCACGGAATACACTTCCGCCTTGATAAAGCCTTTTTCAAAGTCGGTGTGGATAACGCCCGCCGCTTTTGGTGCGGTGTCGCCGTTTCGGATTGTCCAAGCGCGGCACTCATCTGGGCCTCCCGTAAAGAAGGTGCGCAATCCCATGAGGTGATATGCCGCCCGCGCAAGCACGGTGAGTCCGCTTTCTTTAAGCCCCACGCTTTCCATAAAGTCCTTGCGGTCGGCTTCATCGGTGATGTCAGCCAAATCTGCCTCGAATTTTCCGCAAATCACAATCACTTCGCTCTTTTCTTCGGCGGCGATTTTTTTGACCTGCTCCACATATTTGTTCGTGCCTTCGGCGATTGTGTCTTCGTCGATGTTGCACACAAAGAGCTGCGGCTTAATCGTGAGCAAATGCAGGTCGTAGATTCCTTCCATTTCGTCTTCGGTTAAATCTGCCTGTCGTGCGCATTTTCCGTCCTGCAAGAGAGGCAAGATTTTGTCGACCGCGCTTCGGTAGCCCGCGAATTTCTTTTCTTCGGCTTTTCCCATTGCTCGGATTTGGCGCGTCACTTTGTCCTCACGCTTGGTGATTGTGTCGATGTCCGCCTGGCAAAGCTCATAGTTGATTGTGAGAATATCGCTTTCAGGGTCGATTGCGGCATCGGTTTTGGCATCTTCGCGCACATGCTGAATGTCGGGATTGTCAAAGCAGCGGACGACATGCGCAATAACGCTCGTCTCGCGGATATTTGCCAAAAACTGGTTTCCCAAGCCTTCGCCCTTGCTCGCCCCTTTTATGAGACCCGCGATGTCAACAAAGTCAACGGTGGCGGCGATTTTTTTCTTCGGCTGAAACACGCTCGCCATAAAGTCAAGCCGCTCGTCGGGAAGCTCCACCACGCCCACATTCGGGTCAATCGTACAGAACGGATAATTTTCAGCGGGAGCCGGAGATTTTGTAAGAGCTGAAAAAATAGTAGACTTACCCACATTCGGCAAGCCCACGATACCACAAGTCAATTTCATGTTAATTCCTCAATTCTCGCCAAAAGACGGCGATTTTTATGTAGGAAGATTCTAGCACAATTCAGGACTTGCTACAATCATAGAAAAGAGACAAAAAAAATCCCGCACCTCCAAGAAGCACGGGATTTTATAGTCCACAGATTAGAAAGATTATCACAGATTAATATTTTAAAAATCTGTGCACATCTGTGTTAATCTGTGGATAAAAATTTACGCTTTTGTAATCAAGAGCGTTTTTGTGTCCAGCTTGAGACCGGCTTCAACATTCTTTTTGTCATGAATCTTCAAGACATCAACGCTTACTGCGTCTGATTTCTGATTCAAGTGAAGAACTGCTGAGAAGTAGCCTTCAAGATTTGCTGGAACTGAGTCTGAAAGTTTGTCGCCGTCTGCGGTAGAAGCTCCCCACACGGTAACGTTCTCAGCTTTTGCATATTCGCTCACAGCCTTCACGTCGTCCTCAGAGACTTTTGCGAAGTCGATTCCGTCAAGCACAACGCCTGAAACTGCGATTCCGCCGGCTTTGAGAGCCTTGAGCGTGTTTACGACTTTTGCAAGAGAGAAGTTGTCGAGAGAGAAGTTGAGAATCGTGCGTTTTGAAACGATAGACTCTTTAAGCTCCTGCGCGTTTCCGACATTCTTCTTTTTTGCAAGCTCGGTGAAGATTCCGTCGTACCAAGAAATGACATTTGAAGAGTGCAAGTCGAATGTGACATGGACGAGCTGTTTGTCCTGCAAGAGCGTGTCCATACCAAACTGAACGAGCACTGATGTTTTGCCCAAGCCTTTCTTTGAAGTGACGAGACCGATTTCGCCAGCTTTCAAGCCGCCTTCGGTTGCAGCGTCAAAAAGACGGATGGTGCTTTTATCGTAAAGATCCTGTTTTACCATGTAAGACTCCTTATTTCTGAGCTGCTTTTCGCTCTTCCTGATACTTTTTGATGAGTTCGTCAGCAACATTGCCCGGAACTCGACCATATTTCAAGAATTCCATTGTGAATTCTGCCTTACCCTGTGTAGATGAACGCAGGATTGTAGAGAATCCGAACATTTCTGAAAGTGGAACTTCTGCATTGACGACAGACATGTTGTTTTCATCTGTAGACTCAAGGATTACACCGCGGCGCTGGTTGATAAGACCGAACATATTACCCTGGAATTCTGTAGGTCCTTCGATAGAAACCTTCATGATTGGTTCGAGGATAACTGGTTTTGCCTTCTCATAAGCTTCGCGGAATGCGCCGATAGCAGCAGTTTGGAATGCGATGTCTGAAGAGTCGACTGGGTGATACTGACCATCATTGATTGTACATTTTACGCCAACGATAGGAGCACCAATAAGTGAACCCTTTTCCATTGCCCGTTTGAAACCTTTATCACAAGACGGGATGTATTCGTTAGGAATAGCACCGCCCTTGATTGCGTCTACAAACTCGTAGTCTTTGTCAGCCAATGGCTCCATGAAGCCGGCAACACGACCGTACTGACCAGAACCACCAGTCTGTTTTTTGTGTGTGTAGTTGAAAGAAGCCTGTGCTGTGATAGACTCGCGGTAAGCTACTTTTGGTGGAGTAACTTCAACTTCGCACTTATATTCACGCTTCATTCGCTCAACATAAACGGCAAGGTGAAGCTCACCCATACCCTTGATGATTGTCTCGTTAGACTCTGGATCCAATTCTGTCTGGAAGGTTGGGTCTTCTTTTGTAAAGCGGTTGAGAGCTTTAGCGAAGTTAGCTGCCATTGACTTGTCTTTCGGTCGGACAGCCTGTGAAATAACTGGGGTCGGAACGAACATTGAAGTCATTGCGACATTGATTCCCTCGCCACAGAATGTATCACCTGAAGCACAGTCTACGCCGAAGAGCGCACAAATGTCGCCTGGCTCGCCCACTGAAATATCTTCCATTGCGGCAGAGTTCATGCGGACAAGACGACCGACCTTGAATCGTTTCTTTGTGCGGACATTCGTAAGTTCAGCGCCTTTTGGCAAACGACCTTGATAGATTCGGATATATGTGAGCTGACCAAACTGACCGTCATCAAGTTTGAATGCGAGTGCAACGACTGGCTTGTCGGGAACATTGAAAAGTTCAACCTGCTCCTCGTTTTTGTCGAGGTCGAGACCGTAGTTGTGAACTTCTGTTGGGTTCGGAAGGTATCGCTCAACACCGTCAAGAAGCGGCTGAATACCTTTGTTGACATGCGCTGAACCACAGAATACGCCGACGAACTGCTCTGAGAGCGTGCCTGCGCGGATAGCTTTGATAATCTGCTCTTCTGTTGGCTCTTTTTCTTCGAGCAATGTTTCCATGAGTTCGTCATCGAAGTTAGAAACTGCGTCGAGAAGTTCAGCGCGATATTTGTCTGCATCTGCTTTGAGGTTTGCAGGAATTTCTGCAACGCGGACATTTTCGCCATTGTCGCCGTCGAAGTAGAGGGCTTTCATGCCAACCAAGTCAACAACGCCTTCGAGTTTGTCTTCGAGACCGATTGGAAGCTCAACCATGTGTGAGTTGAGACCGAGTTTGTCGCGGAGCTGATGGCAGACGCGGATTGGGTTTGCACCCTGACGGTCACATTTGTTGACGAAAGCGATTCGAGGTACATGATAGCGCTTGAGCTGGCGGTCAACCGTGATTGACTGAGACTGAACGCCTGCAACAGCACAAAGAATCATGATAGCACCGTCAAGAACGCGGAGTGAGCGTTCAACTTCGACTGTGAAGTCGACGTGTCCCGGTGTGTCGATAAGGTTGATAGTGATGTCCTTCCACTGAACCTGAGTTGCTGCTGACTGGATAGTAATTCCGCGTTCGCGTTCCAGTTCCATGTTGTCCATTACAGCACCGACACCGTCCTTACCACGAACTTCGTGAATCGCATGAATCTTGTTACAATAGAACAAGATGCGTTCTGATGTGGTTGTCTTACCAGAGTCAATGTGGGCACTGATACCGATATTACGCACTTTAGTAATATCAAAAGCCATATTGTTTACCTCTCAAAAAAGAATTTCCAATTTTTGTAGAATTATAAAAATATACAGTAAAAGAGAGCCTTGTTCAATATCAAAATGGCATTGCAAGTCCAACTTTCAGCGATGTATGGAGATATTTTCGCTTCATTGTGTAGGTGATGCGTGCGTCAAACTCACCCGCGCTTCGCTCACCGTCTTTGAGCGTCACGTCAACGCCTGCTTGTGCTGAAATCTTAAGCGCAGGAACGCCGATTTTTACATCTGCTGAATAGACTTCTTTGAGCGCGCTCGTTTCGGTGAGCGGCGGATAGCGCGCGTAACTTCCCGAGAGCGAGAGTTTTGCGTGTTTTCCAGCGTATGACGATGAGAGCGAGAATGAGTGGCATTCTTCGGGCGTAGAGGATTTTGTGGGTGGCTCTCCGTCAAGCAGTATGTTCGCGTGCGTCCAGTCAAAACGCGTTGTGAAAAAATGGTTTTCGTATGCGGCACCCGCGCGCAGTTTTAGCGTCGTGAGCAGAACGGGCGTGTTCGTTGCAGTGACTTTTTGTTGTTCGAGCGCGGAAAAACCGAATCTCACGGAACTTGCGTGCCTGTCGTCTAGCAAAAATAAAATCTGCGGATTCACGCTTGCTTGCTCACTGACACGACAGATGGTGGACGAGCCGCCGATGAGCGGGGCAGCCTTTGGCGAGTCTTTTGCGTTTATAATCGAAAAATAAGAAAAATTGAGAAGAAGCAGCTTTATGTATGTTCGTGCGTCAATTTTTATCCAAATTGGATTTGCCTCATAAGGACTTTGCTGAAATCCCGTGTAGCAATTTGCTTTCAGAAGGGGAGATTGAAACGACAGTTCGGCGAGGGCGGCGTAAAACCAATCGGCATCAAAAGCGGCGTTATTCTTTTTTAAAATTGCTGTGTTGTTCTCAATGTAAAAGCGGGCAACGGTGACTGCGCTTTTTACCGTGGAGCGTGACGAAAATGACTGCTGTGCTGAAATTGATACCGCCGATGCGACATCTTCAGTAAAAAACACTTCGGCTGTCATTGGCAGAAAAAACTGCTTTTTGGGTAGCGTTATACTTACTGCGGAGGAAAATGGTTGAACGCTGCTCGTAAGCGTAGGAAGCGTTGCGCCGATGCCCGTTGAGAATGAAAATGTTTTTACAAGCGGATTTGCAAGCGTACTTGGTGATGGATTGTTGAGTTTCGATATGGAGCGTGAATATGTGTTTGTGCCAAGTTTTATGAGTGTCGGAAGACGTTTTTTGAAGAGTGTGATTCCGAGCCCATAGCGTGGGTCGTTGAGAAGGTCTGCTTTTCCGGCAAACGAGGAGGCTGATTCTAGTTCCGCGAATGTTGTTTTCGGAAGCGTTACGTAGCCTCGTGCCTCTGCATTTTTAAAGGAGAGCGCAAGTCCTGTGTTTGCAGAAACGGCTTTTTCTTTTTCGCTTGCTTCCGTTGGAAGCGTGAGAATTGTGGCGTATGTATATTCTGCATAATTGAAGAGTGATTGAGAGAAACCTTTTGAAGGCAGAACCAAAATCAAGCAGAGAAACAAGCCCCTGCGTCCATGCGAAAACAATTGTCTTCGTCTGCGGAGATGACTGCGCATTTCTTTTTTGAGTTCCATGCCTTTTTGTAAGAGCGATTTGTGCGATTTCTTACAGTGAAATGCGGCTTTTTCTCAAAAAAAATAAAAAAACTGTCAGTTTCCCGACAGTTTTTAGGAGGATTTTGTTTGTCTATGAAGTTTTTAATTCACAGCGGTGTTAACAATGACGCTCTTTGACGAGGCAAACTTGTCAATGAGAGCGATTCGACTTTGCCAATATTCGGCTTCGCTTTTTGTCACATACGGGCCGACGCGAACCCGATAAAATGTTTTTCCGTTCGAATCGGTGAACGTGAATACTTCGCTTGCAATTTTGTTTGATTCAAGCGTTGAGCGCGCTTCATCAGCATTTCGCTTGCTTGTGTATGCGGCTGCTTGAACCCAAAATGCATCCGGCGCTTTCTTTGCAGAAGAGGCAACCTTTGTCGCCGTCGCAGCTTTTGTTGTTGTCTTTGCAGCAACTGTTGTTTTTGCTGCGCTTGTCGTTGTCGTTTTCTTGCTTGCGACCGGAGCACTTTTTGGTGCGGGGGTGCTTGCTTTTGCGACAGGAGCTGGCGTGTAGTAGGTCTCTGGTGCTCGCTCAGGAGTTGCTGGCTGTGCATGAGCTGGTCGTGGAGGAAGTGATTCCTGTGCGCGATTCGTGTTGATTTGTGAAGCCGTCATTTCATTCTTTGCAACGATATTAGACGTTGTGCCTGATGATTTGAGTGAATTCAAATCGATTGTGGTCGTTCCTGTTGAAACGAGCGTTGTATTATCTGAAATGACCGTGAGTTTATCGGTATGTATCGGATTGTTTGTGTCCTGCGTGAGTTTACTCTGGGCGTCGCCAGAAGTGTTTTCAGAAGAGGCAAACGGTGATGGTGGCAATGTGCTTGTTGTGCTTTCAGATGCCGCCGGTGTCTCTGTGTTGAAAGCAAATCCGCCTTCGGGAACGGGCGTTGCGCTCTGTTTTGTTGAGCTAATCCAGCCTGATGCCGGGTCAAATCCCGCTTGAATAGGAGCCGACTGATGCAATGACGGAGAGTAAAGAATCAACGCTGCACCGACAACTACGAGCAAGAAAATTCCTGCCGCAGCGACAATCCATAATGTTTTCTTCTGTTCCATAACTAAATCCTCTTTACAGGAAGCTTGGATTTTTTTAAGGCTTCCTTTACCCATACGTTCAATATCGGATGCTACGGAAAAATGTTTAGGAAATTTGAAAGGTGAAAACTGAAAAGTGAAACGTATGCGACACTTTAATTCTTGACAATTTCAAGCGGAATGCCAAGTGAAGCTGCCGCAGATTTGTATTCGGCAAGAAGATTTTTTTGATTTTTGAAGCGCGCGAGAATTTGCCTGAGCGGAAGCCCGTCTCGTTTTTTTGCGCGGCACACTCGCGTGAAAAATCCCGCCGTTACAAAGAGAATTTTTTCGCATTGTGAGAGCAGTTCGGGCGTTTTAAAAAGCACCGTCGCGTTCAGAATCACTGATTTTTCGCGGTTTTCTTTTATAAATTGATTCGTAAGCTCGATGATTTTCGGGTACACAATCGCTTCCTGCCGTGCGAGCAAAGATTTGTCAGAAAAGACGATTTTGCCCAATGACCGCCGATTTAAAGAACCGTCGCCATTCACGAGCGAAATTCTGCGCTTTTGCGCCTCATCTGAAAACGCAGAAAGAATCTGCTCTGTGCAGAGCGAAATCGCCGTGTGTGCTGTTTTGTCCAAATCAATCGAGACGAATCCGTCTTTTTCAAGAAGCGAGCAAATGTAATTCTTCCCGCTAGCCATCATTCCTGTAACACAGACTATCAATGGAATTTCCCCCAGTTTTTGTCGCATTCAATCGACACACGCAAGGGCACGCGCAACTTAACGGCGTGTTCCATTTTGTCGCGGATGAGCGCGATTGCGTTTGAGATTTCCGTTTCGTCGTCGGGGCACTCAAAAATCAGCTCGTCGTGCACCTGCAAGAGAAGCCGCGCCTTTGAGCCAGTCGCTTTGAGCGCGCTCGTCACATCAATCATCGCCTGCTTTACGATGTCAGCCGCACTTCCCTGAATCGGTGAGTTTTTTGCCACACGGACCGCGCCTTCTTTTTCCATTTTGTTTTTGCTGTTAATCGCAAGAATTTTTCGGCGGCGGTCAAAAATCGTCTTGATGTAGCCTGTTTTCTCAGTGTGCCGCACATTTTCGTCGAAGAACGCCTTTACGCCCGCGTAGACCGCAAAATAATTGTCGATGAATTCCTTTGCCTGCCCGCGCCCGATTCCCAAATCTTTTGAGAGCGAGAACGCACCCATGCCGTACATAAGCCCGAAGTTGAGCGTTTTTGCGTTCCGTCGCATTTCGGGAGTGACTTCCGCCATCGGAACTCCGTAAATCAAGCTCGCTGTTGACTTATGCACATCGACTTCGTTTTCAAATGCCTCGCACAAGTTTTTATCGCCGCTCAAATGGGCGAGCACGACAAGCTCAATCTGAGCGTAGTCCGCCGAAATCAAGACCGTGCCTTTTTCTGCGGTGAATGCTGTTCGAATTTTGCGCCCTTCTTCGCTCCGCACGGGAATGTTCTGCAAGTTCGGGTCTTTTGAAGAAAGCCGCCCTGTTGCCGTTCCTGTCTGCATAAAGCTCGTGTGGACGCGACCGTTTTCGTCTGCCTGCGTGGGCAAAGTCTCCACATAGGTTGAAAGCAATTTCGCCTTTGCGCGGTATTCAAGGATTTTTGCGGGAAGTTCGTCGAGCTCGGAAAGTTCTTCAAGCACGCTCGTGTCCGTGGAGAATCCCGTCTTCGTTTTTTTGCCTGCGGGCAGTTTCCGCTCTTCAAAAAGCACCGTGGAAAGCTGTTTTGGAGAAGCAATATTGAATTCATGCCCCGCGAGCGCAAAAATTTCTTTTTCAGAAAGCGCAATCTGATTTTTCAGCTCCACCGCGTACGAATTGAGATAGCCCGAATCGATGTGAATGCCGTTCGTTTCCATAAGCGCGAGAATCGGAAGCACTTTCATTTCCATGTTGAAGAAAAGGTCGTGAAGATTTTCCTCTTTGAGTTTTGGCTCGAACACATTCCACAATTGGAGCGTAAAATCCGAGTCTTCGCTTGAATACGCCGCCGCCGACTCCAAAGGCACATCGGCAAAAGTTCCGTTTTTGGGAACGATTTCTTCGTATTCCGTGCCTTTCAAGTGCAAGTGCGTCTCAGAAAGATATTCGAGCGCGTAGGCGGTTTTTCCGCTTCGGTCAGGCTCTAAAAGCCACGCGGCAATCATTGTGTCGGCAATGCGAGCCACACCGCCGTCCGTGCCGAGCCAGTCTTCCAGTTTGATAAAGCCCTGAGAATCGAGCACTTTCATGTCGAATTTTGCGTTGTGCATGACAATCGTACACTTTGGATTGTAAAAGAGTTTTTTGAGCGAATCGAGCGCGTCTTTTTTCTGCACGCCAAGCGCGTCAGAGAACAAATCGCCGCCCGTCGCCAGCGGAACATACACGCCGCTTCCTTTTTTGTAGGAAAGCGAGAAGCCGAGCAAATTTGCCGTGCTCGTGTCGAGTGAGTCCGTTTCCGTGTCGAAGGCAAACACGGGATTTTCATGCGCAAGAAGTTCTTCTATATGTTGAGCCAATTCTGCCGCGTTGGTGAGTGCCTTGTAAGTGCCAGCATTTTTTTGAATCGCGACCGTGCTTTCTGTTTCAGCAATCGACTCTTTGCTCGTGCTCTTTGGTTCTTTCTTCTCTCCCGTTCCCGCAAACAATCCGCCCAAATCAGAATCACTTGGTGCGGAATTGCCTTTCGCTTCGGCACGGTAATCGCGGGCAATCGCGCGGATTTCAAGAGCCGCCAGTTTGTCAGCCGCTGCCGCAAAGTTGAGTTCCGTGGTACAGCACGAGCCGACATCGCACAAATCGGGAACTTCCGTGCAGAGCGTAATCAGTTTTTTCGAGAAGAACGCACTTTCCTTGTCCGCGCGGATTTTCTCGCCAATCGCGCCCTTAATTTCGCTCGCGTGTTCATAAATTCCTTCAAGCGAGCCGTATTCAGAAAGCAGTTTTACCGCCGTTTTTTGACCAACGCCTTTTACGCCTGGCACATTGTCCGCCGTGTCGCCCATGAGCGAAAGCAAATCGAGCAGTTTTTCCGCCTTTACGCCCCAGTCGGCTTCAACGCCCTCTTCGTCAAGCTCCGCCCATACCTGCATTTTGTCGGGCTTCATGCAGTGAATGTGGCTGTTCGTGAGCTGCTGTAAATCTTTGTCCGCGCTTAAGATGATGCAGTGCCGCCCCTCAGACTCAGCCTTTTTCGCGAGCGTGGCAATCACATCGTCCGCCTCAAATCCATCGCGCCGAATCACCTTAATTCCGAGCGTTTCCAGAATATCCTCAATCCAGGGAATCTGCGCGTGCAAATCTTCGGGTGTTTTTGGTCTCGTCGCCTTGTATTCGGCATAAAGCTCGTGGCGGAATGTCGCCGTCTTTGAGTCCATCGCCGCCACCATGTAACGGGGCGAATAGTTCTTTAATATAGTAAGCAAGTTGCGGAAAAATCCGAACACCGCCGAAATGTTTTCCCCACGTGAGTTCGTGAGCGGACGCGAAATAAAAGCAAAATACTCGCGGTAAATCAATCCGTAAGAATCCAAAATAAAAAGCGTATTTTCATCGATAAAAGAACTCATGTAAATCAGTATAAAGTTTTTTTTTGTGCAAATCCACTGCCCGAAAAAAATAAAAAAACTCAAAAAAAAAGAAAAAATAAAAAAAAAAGTTG
>JAFUTH010000010.1 GCA_017484285.1 Treponema sp.
ACCTCGTACCGAGGAATTGAAGGCGCAACGCTTTCTGATTTGTCTCTCACCGGCTACATTTTTGAAGGCTGGTATTCAGAAGCAGATGCAGACGGAAACGGCACGGGAACGAAAATCACGGGCTGGGGCGCGAATGAAAAAACGGGCGATGTGACGCTGTGGGCGAAATGGACTCCACGAACAGATACGGCATACAAGGTGGAACATTGGCAAGAAAACGCGAACGATGATAGCTACACGCTTTTTGAAAGTGAAAATATGAGTGGCACGACAGACGCGCAGACGAATGCAGAAGAAAAAACATACGCGCACTTTACGGCACTGGCGATTACGCAAGAGACGATTGCGGGCAACGGAAGCACGGTCGTAAAAGTGTACTATGAGCGGAAACGAGTTACGCTCACGCTCAATCTTGACGGCGGAACGCTCGATGGAGAAAGCGGCACGGTTACAAAAACAGGAAAATATGGGCAGACTGTGGCGATTGCCAATCCTACAAAAACAGGATTTGCCTTTGCAGGTTGGAATGAGAACGATGGAACGCTTCCCACTCCATATACCGAAGATGCGGAATATACGGCAGTGTGGAGCACGGCAAAAATCGTCAGTTTTACCGTAAACGAAGAATCTGACATCAGCGTAGGCAGACTGCAAGAAGGAAATACTGTCACCTTTACGGCTGATGAATGTGATTCCTATGCGTGGTATTTCAACGACGCGAAAGTCGCCACTACACGGCAGTACGAAATAGAGCTTTCAACGCTCGCAAAGGGAACTTATGGACTTGCTCTTGAAGCGCAAAAAGAGAGCAAGTTGTATTCATATTTTACACAAATCAAGGTTGAAAACTAGGAGAGAACTATGAAAAAGATAACACGATTTTTTGCATACGGCATTTTTGCGATTTTTACGACGACACTTTTTTCTTGCCAAGATTCTCTGAGCGATGACACCTCACCAATCGTATCAGAAAACAGTTCTTCGACAAGCAACGGCAACGCTTCTGAACAAGGTACGGCGACAACGGCAAACACGCTTGCATACATCTCGCTCCGTTTGGGGAACAATTCTGCACGAACGATTTTGCCTTCTTCTGACCAAGAAAATTTCACCAATTTTGTGTTGAAAGGCACAAAATCAGGCGAAGCAGAAACAACGCTCGGCTCATGGGCAACGGCTTCAAGCATGGAAAGCGCGAACATTGCCGTAGCAACAGGAACTTGGAGTTTTGCGCTTACGGCGAATTGCAACGGCTCAACCTACAGCGGAAGTACGGAAAAAGAAATCACCACAGGGCAAAACACGCTTTCTTTTGAACTTTCTCTTTCTGAAAACGGCACGGGAACTGGCTCGTTCAGCATAACGCTTTCTTTTGCAAACGCAGAAAATGCTGGTTCTGTTTCGTATGTTCTTGCAACGCTTGAAAATACAGACGGCGAAAGTGTGGATAGCGTTACACAAACACGGCTTACACCAACCAATGGAAGCGTAACTTTTTCTTCGACTAAAATTCCCGCGGGAACATACCGCGCACGAATTGCGTTTTACGCTTCTACGGAGAAAGATGGCGATTTTGTTCTTGCGACCTACCGCGAGCTTGTGCAGATTTCGACAGGATTGGCATCAAACGCCACATATACAATAGAAAGTTTCAATGATATTTATGAGATTTCCTATGAACTGAATGGCGGAAGTTTTGCAAGCGGAACGACGGTCGGCGAATCTTATTCTTCATTGTCTGTCCTTACTTTGCCACAAACGGTAACTCGTGAGCATTACACATTTGACGGTTGGTATGCTGATTCGGAATGTTCTGAAGGGAACAAAGTGACTTCTACGGAAGGACAGAGCAACAATATTACGGTCTACGCAAAATGGAATCCGACAAAATACGCCATCACCTACGAAATGAACGGCGGAACAATCTCAGACGAGGCAGTCCGTGAATACACGATTGAAGATGCCGTCACTCTTACCGCTTCCACATATAATGATTCTGAATTCTTAGGCTGGTTCACGGAAGCCGCTTGTACAGGCGAGGGCATAACGGGCTGGAAGGCAGGAGAAAAAACGGGTGACATAACGCTCTACGCAAAATGGGATAAAATTTACGCCACAAACGAAACGATTGTCGAAAGAATCAAAGGGCTGACTTGCTCTTGTCCGATTGTTGCAAGCGGAACATTCAGCACGGAATTGATTCGAGAAATAAACGGAGCGTTAAAGGAACTTAAGTCAAAAGATTCAAAGATTCTTGTGTCTCTTGATTTGTCTGCGGTTACGGGGCTTACCGAACTGGAAGATGCTTCTTATGAAAAATCGTCTTACTCATTTTATGCATGCTCGAATCTTGCTGAGATTGTTCTGCCTAATACGGTCTTGAGCATCGGAGATTCCGCATTCGCAGGCTGTACAGGGCTTACCAACATAACAATACCCGACAGCGTGACGAGCATCGGAGATGATGCGTTCTCTAATTGTCGTAGTCTTACGAGCATAACGATACCCGACAGCGTGACGAGTATCGGGTGGTATGCTTTCGGTAGATGTAATAGCCTAATGAATATAACGATTCCAAAATCTGTAACGAACATTATTGACGGAGCATTTTCTGGGTGCACTAAACTTTCAACTGTTTATTATGAGGGGTCTCTTGCAGATTGGTTAAAATTTTCTTTTGAAGACGATGCTTATCTCTGTAGTAACCCGTGTAGCAATGGCGCAGACTTATACATAAACGGCACAAAACTTACCGATGTGGAAATTCCTTCTACGGTTACAAGCATTGGCTACCATGCATTCTTTGGGTGTAAATCAATCACAAGCATAACGATTCCGACTAGCGTAACGCGCATCGAACGCGAGGCGTTTTTATACTGTACTTCTCTTAAAAGTTTTTACTATCAAGGAACACTTGCAGATTGGGTAGCTATTTCATTCTCATATTTTTCACATCCATGTTATTATGGTGCAGACTTATACATAAACGGCACAAAACTTACTGGTGATGTGACCATTCCTTCTACAGCGACAAGCATTGGTAACTATGCGTTCTGTGGCTGTAAATCAATCACCAGCGTAACGATTCCAGATAGTGTGACGAGTATCGCAGGTTATGCATTCGAAGGGTGTACCAGTCTTAGAAGCATAACGATACCCGACAGCGTGACGAGTATCGGGTGGTATGCTTTCGCAGGTTGTTCTTCACTTGAAGAAATAACTATTCCATTTGTGGGTAGCAGTGCAAATGCCACGACAGCATCAAAAGAAACCTTGTTCGGCTATAGTTTTGGTACAAGTTCATACACTGGTGGTGTGGCTACAGAGCAAAAATATGCAAATGGCTCTGTTCCTGTGAAATATTACATACCAGAATCGCTCAAAAAAGTGACTGTTACAGGTGGAAACATCTTGTATGGAGCTTTTTATGGATGTACGGGGCTTACGAACATTGTACTTGGCGATAGCGTGAAAAGCATCGGCGAAAAAGCGTTCTCAAGTTGTTCCTCTCTTGAAGAAATAACCATTTCGTTTGTGGGTAGCAGTGTAAATGCCACGACAGCATCAAAAGAAACATTGTTCGGCTATATTTTTGATTCAGACTCATACACGGGAGGAACGGATACATGGCAGACTTACTCAAGCTCTGGGTATTCAGCTAAGTATTGTATACCATCAAGTTTAAAGAAAGTGACCGTTACAGGTGGAAATTTGTTATATGGTGCGTTCTCTGGGTGCTCTGGACTTACGAGCATAACAATACCCGATACTGTGACGAGCATAGGCGGTAAGGTATTTTACAATTGTACTGGTCTAAGTAGAGTGTCTGTTCCAAATGGTGTAAAAAGCATAGGAGATTCTGCTTTCTCTGGATGTACTTCACTTTCAACAGTGAATTTTGAAGGTACCCTTGCAGATTGGCTTGGCATTTCACTCTTATCGACTTCTTCACATCCATGCTATAATGGGGCGGACTTATACATAAACGGTGCGAAACTCACTGATGTTGAAATCCCTTCTACAGCAACAAATATTGGTAATTATGTATTCTATGGCTGTAAATCAATCACGAGCATAACGATACCCGACAGCGTGACAAGCATCGGAACTTGTGCTTTCTTTGGCTGCAGCAACCTCGAAAGTGTCAATATTGGTACTAAAATAACAAGTTTCGGAAGTTATTTATTCAGCAACTGCACATCTCTTAAAAGCGTATATTATCGGGGAACGCTTGCAGATTGGGTTGGTATCTCGTTCTCGTCTCCTTCTTCGAATCCATGCTATAATGGGTCGGACTTATACATAAGCGGTGCAAAACTCACTGATGTCGAAATTCCTTCTACGGCAACAAGTATCGGTAACTATGCGTTCTATGGTTGTACGGGAATCACAAGAGTAACGATACCTAATAATGTGGTGAGCATCGGAGATTCCGCATTCGCAGGCTGTTCGTCACTTGAAGAAATGACGATTCCATTCGTTGGGAAAAATGCGAGCATAACATGGGCATCAAAAGAAACATTGTTCGGCTATATTTTTGGTAAAAATTCATATACTGGAGGAACTGCTACCACACAATGCTACTCAACTTCTAGCTCTTATACATACTACATACCTGAAACGCTAAAAAAAGTAACTGTTACAGGTGGAAATCTCCTGTATGGTGCATTCTATGGTTGTTACGGGCTTGCAAGCATAACGATTCCAGACACTGTGGTAAGCATCGGAAGTCAGGCATTCTATGGATGCCGAGGTCTTACGAGCATAACAATTCCAGCCACGGTGACAAGTATTGGAGAGTATGCATTTGGAGGTTGTAGTGAACTTGCAAATATCACTGTATCAACAGAAAATGCGCAATATGCAAGTGAAGATGGCATTTTGTTCAATAAGGATAAAACGCTTTTAATTCATTGGCCTGCTGGTAAAACTGATTCTGAATATACTATTCCGAACGGTGTAACAAGCATATCGCCCTATGCGTTCTATTACTGTAACAAATCTATAAGCATAACGATTCCAGACACTGTGGCAAGCATCGGAAGGAAGGCATTCTATGGATGCCGAGGTCTTACGAGCATAACAATTCCAGCCACGGTGACAAGTATTGGAGAGTATGCATTTGGAGGTTGTACCGAACTCGCTACCGTAACAATTCCCGATAGCGTGACGAGCATCGAACAGTATGCCTTCGCGGGGTGTACCGGGCTTACGAGCGCAACAATAGGAGCTGGTGTGACGAGTGTCGGAAGAGATGCATTCTCTGGCTGTAGAGGGCTTACGAGCGTGACGATTTTAGACGGTGCAAAGACTATCGGAGACTATATGTTTGGCGGTTGCAGTATTCTTAGTAGTGTAACGATTCCAGACAGTGTTACGAGCATAGGAAGCAGTGCATTCTCTAACTGCACTAGGCTCACCAATGTAACAATTCCCGATAGCGTGACGAGCATAGGAAGCAGTGCATTCAGCGGGTGTTCCGCGCTTGAAGAGATAACAATACCATTTGTTGGTGGCAGTGCTGATGCAACGACAGCTTCAAAAACAACTTTGTTTGGCTATATATTCGGTACTGGGTCATATACGGGTGGAACGTCTACAAGGCAGTACTACTCAAGTTCGGGTTATACATCTTATTACATACCAGCAACTTTAAAGAAAGTAACTGTTACAGGTGGAAATCTCCTGTATGGTGCATTCTTTGGTTGTTACGGGCTTACAAGCATAACGATTCCAGACACTGTGGCAAGCATCGGAAGTCAGGCATTCTATGGATGCCGAGGTCTTACGAGCATAACAATTCCAGCCACGGTGACAAGTATTGGAGAGTATGTATTTGGAGGTTGTAGTGGGCTTGAAAGTGTCACAATCAGTAGCAATATCTCAAATTTTAATGATTTGTTCAGCTACTACTATTCATCTCCTTCATATTCTTGGAACGTACCTCTAAAAAGTGTATATTACACAGGAACTCTTGAAGATTGGTTAAGTATTTCATTTACTAACCGTTCAAATCCTTGCAACGTGGGTACAGACTTATACATAAACGGCACGAAAGTTACTGATGTGGTAATTCCTTCTACAGTAACGGGCATTGGAAATTATGTTTTTGTCGGGTGCAAGTCAATCACAAGCGTAATAATTCCGAGCAGCGTGACGAGCATCGGGAGCGGTGCATTTTCTTACTGTAGCGAACTTACGAGTATAACGATTCCAGACACTGTGGCAAGCATCGGAAGTCTGGCATTCTATGGCTGTACAAGTCTCACGAGTATAACAATACCGCGCAGCGTGAGGAGTATCGGGAGCAATGCATTTTCTCACTGTAGCGGACTTACGAGTGTGTCTATACAACTGGGCGTAAAGAACATTGGGTATGGTGTATTCTATGGATGCACAGGCCTCACGAGCGTAACGATACCAACAACCGTGACAAAAATTGAAGAGTCTACATTTGAAGGTTGTAGTGGGCTTACTAGCGTGAAGATAGTCAATGGTGTGACGGGCATCGAAAATAGTGCGTTCAAAGATTGTACAAGTCTCACGAGCATAACCATACCCGACAGCGTGACGAGCATCGGAAGATATGCGTTCTCTGGGTGCAATACGCTTACGAGTGTGCCATTTGAGGATACAAGAGTTTCTTGGTTTCAAACAGACTCTTCGTCATATACGAGCGGAACGAATATTGGAACAATGAGTTCTCCAAGTACGAATGCAACGCGATTAACGGACACCTATTACGGAAGGTATTTGTACAATGCAAATTATACAAGTCAGTAGGTGCTGAGCGGAGAGAGAAAAACGGTAACCAACCTGCACTCTGTAGCTCGGTGAGCGATGGGGTGCGGGGGAAATGATAGATAAAGAGGAGAATTGAATTATGGAAAATAAAGACTGCACTTTATGTGATTATATTTTCTGTGGTGTTTTAAAGATTGTATTGGCTATTTTGGTCTTAGCAGGAACTGCACTTATTCTTTTTTTTATATTTCAGATGGTCAAGGAAGCGGTTTTTGATCATTTGAATGATTTGGCTAAGAAAGTCTCTGATGTAGAATATTTTAATACATTATTGAGCGGTATAATAGGGGCTATAATTTCTGCAGTTTTGGTTTATGCTGGACTGAAAAGAGGCAATACAACAAAGAAAATTGACAATCAACTAAAACTTCGGGAAATGTTCTCTGAAAAACGCCGTTGGGAAGTTCATAGAACATTGATGACAGGCAATATATCCTACTGGTGTAAAAAAGCAGAAGAAAATGGTAAAAATGAGAACTCTGATGAAACTCCTACATCCGATAAAGATTGGACGAATTCAAAAGTTTACAAAGATTACTTTGAACCTGCGCTAGATGACTATATGGGGCTTTTTGAAATTGCGCATATGATGTTAAGGAAAAACCAACTTTCTCGTAAAGATTTTACTTCTAGTTACTTATATCGTCTAAGGGTACTAAGCAAAAAAGAGTATGTAATGGATAAAATTAATAAAACAGAATATCTTGGCTGGAAAGAACTTCGAGATTTATTTAATGAGTTTTCTATTTGAAGCTAAAAAATATGCTAGATTTCTTTAATTTAAGACCTTCCGAATTTAATGAAAGCATAAATTCGGAAGCGAGTCTTTCTATTCAGAAACCTGATTGCTTCAACGGAATATTGAAAATTCCAAACCCAATCGATGATATGATTAAAAAAGTTTTTGATAAAGAGAGCAAACAAATGTAATAACTATACTCGTTAGGATTGTAGGGGCGAGCCGTTAGGCTCGTTCTTATTTTTCTACACTATTCGTAAAACTTTACTTCTTCGTTAAAATATGATTTCCAAAAATTGATGTAATCAAAATAATAGTTTTGCATTGCTGAAAAAATTCGAGACAAATCTTTCTGCGGAATTCTACCTTTGTTGTGGGCTAGTTTTAAAGACCCGTTTGACAAGAGCCAAATTTTTGTGTCATCTTTGCTCGGATTGCCTTTTGTTACATGAAAATGAATCGGTTCACTTTCTTCTTTTGACCAAATATAGACTTTATAGCCTAGCGTGCGCAAATATTCCGGCATTAGGCGGTCTCCAAAGAATCAAGGTTTCTAAAACTGGTTATTCCCGGATAAATCTGTTTGAGATAATTTTGAAAATATTCGCTTTTTTCTTTGTCGAAATTTGTGTGAATGATTTCGCCGTTGTTTTTGAGGAGAATCGCCATAGCGGTGTCGCATTCTTCAAAGCAAACATCTTTGTCTGTATATGTAATCAAGATTCCGTCTTTTTCACAAAATTCTTTTCGCATAAACCACCTCAACATCAATTATAATTTATAAAGCACAGTTTTACAACAAACACGCAAATTATATTTTTTTACAGAAATAATAATATATGATATACTTTTATACTAAGAAAAGGAGACGCGCTTATGCTTACGCAGAACATTACCGAGCTAAAAGACTCTTTCGTGCATGCAATTTCCCCTGTGCGTATCTATTTGTTTGGTTCGTATGCTGATGACACATTTACCGAAGAAAGTGATTATGATTTTTATATCATAGTAGACGATTCTGTAAACGACATTCCTGCTGAGACAACCCGTGCGTATAAATCCGTCCGCAATATCAAAAATCGTCCTGTTGACATTTTGCTTGCAACGGCAAGTCATTTCGCCTCAAAAACAAACATTCCTTCTATTGAGCGTACTGTTTTACAAAAAGGAGTTCTGCTATATGACCGAAATAACAAAGCGTTGGCTTGAAAGTGCAAAAACCGACAGTGGTGTCGCAGAATTATCAGAAAAAAAATAGTTTTTCAACGGTCGTCTTTTCTACGGGGATTTTGCGCATTTTTTTTCACTTGCGAGAAGCTCCTCTATTGAAGAAAAATGCGGTTTTGAAAAGAGTGAATCGAAATCATTTTCGCAATCGAGGGCAATCGCAATTTTTATGAGCGAGTCGAATGCGATTTCGTGCTTTTGCTCGAAGCGTTTGTAAGACGCAAAACTCATTCCCGCTCTGAGCGCAAGTTGTTCTTGCGTGAAGTGTCGTTCTTTGCGCCGTTTTTGCACGCGCTCGGCTATTTCTTTTGCAATCTGCGGGGAAGTTTTTTGTTCAAGCTGAATCATTGCTCATATATTAGCGATTTTTGTCAATTTTTGCTCATATTTTAGCACTTTTGGAAAATGGGTGGGCATAAAAAAAGCGGTTGACGGGAGTCGGACCCGCCTCACAGGCTTGGGAAGCCCGGGTACTACCGATGTACTACAACCGCAAAAAAGAGCGTCGTTTTAAGACGCTCTCATAATACATTATTTCACAGCCTTTTTCAACTCTTCGGCTTTGTCGGTTTTCTCCCAAGAGAAGCCTTCGCGACCGAAGTGACCGTAGTTGCTCGTTGCGCGGTAAATCGGTTTTCTGAGGTCGAGCGTTTTTTCGATTCCTGCGGGCGTGCAATCGAACACTTTTTCGACAGCTACGGCGATTTTTGCGTTATCGACTTTTCCCGTTCCGAATGTATCAACCATGATTGAAACAGGGTGCGGAACGCCGATTGCATACGAAAGCTGAATTTCAGCTCTGTCAGCCAAGCCCGCCGCTACAATGTTCTTTGCGATGTAGCGCGCCATGTACGCTGCCGAGCGGTCAACCTTAGACGGGTCTTTACCGCTGAACGCTCCTCCTCCATGTCGCCCCATGCCGCCGTACGTATCAACGATGATTTTTCGACCTGTCAAGCCAGCGTCTCCGTGCGGACCGCCTACAACGAATCGGCCTGTCGGGTTGATGTAATATTTTGTGTCTTTGTCCAAAAGCCCCGTCGGTTCAAGGACAGGCTTTACAATCTGCTCGATAATCGTCTTTTTGATTGTGTCATAGTCAACTTCGGGATTGTGCTGATGGCTCACGACAACCGCATCGATTCGGACAGGCTTGTGATTCTCGTCATACTCAATCGTGACCTGCGATTTTGAGTCCGGGCGGAGCCACTTGATTGTGCCGTTCTTTCGGAGTTCAGCCGCCTTCCGCAAGATTTTGTGCGCGTACACAAGCGTTGCCGGCATGTACTCAGGCGTTTCGTTGGTCGCAAAACCGAACATAATTCCCTGGTCGCCCGCGCCCTGCTGACCTTCGTACTCTTTGAGACCAGTTCCCACGACACCCTGATTGATGTCGGGCGACTGCTTGTGGATTACGTTCAAGACAGCCATTGAGTCCGCAGAAATGCCGTAGTCTTCGTTTGTGTAGCCGATGTCACGCACCACATCTCGAACGATTTTTTGAACATCGATGTTCGCAGTCGTTGAAATCTCACCGCCCACAACGACCATTCCCGTTGTGGCATATGTCTCGCACGCAACATGAGAATTTTTGTCGCCCGCCAAGCACGCGTCGAGGATTGCATCAGAAACCTGGTCACACAATTTATCGGGATGACCTTCGCTTACTGACTCAGATGTAAAAAGATAGTGATTGTTAGATAAGATAGCACTCATAACGAGCCTCCTATTTAGCAAGATTTCGCCGCCTCATACGAAGCAGCGTCCGTTCGCAATTTGGATAAATCAACGGATAAAACTGATACCAAAAATATAACGCAGATTTCACAGAAAGACAAGAAAATAGCTTGTATTTCAAAACGGATATGATAAAGCAATCTGTATGCAAGTTTAAAAAAGAATTAAACTTGCATATAAATTCTTTTTGCGATAATATAATATATCAATATCAAAAAGGGGCTTTATCATGGCTTTGAAAAAATCTTATACGAAAGACAAAAAGACTTGTAACGTAACATTCACGGTTTCTCCAGAGGCAGCTCAGGGAGCAAAAACAATCACAATCGCTGGAGACTTCAATAGCTGGAGCTCAACTGAAACTCCGCTCAAAAAGGGAAAGGACGGTTCTTTCTCTGTTAAGCTCGCACTTGAGCCTGGCAAAGAGTATCAGTTCCGATACCTTCTTGATGGAAGCCGCTGGGAGAACGATTGGGCAGCCGACAAATACATTCCGGCTCCGTTCTCTTCAACAGACAACTCAGTCGTTATCTGCTAGTTTAGTTCTTTAAAATGCAAAAGCACCCGCAATCGGGTGCTTTTTTTATGCTACAGGGCTTTTTATCACGGCACGTGAATCACTTCGCGCGGTTTTGAGCCGTTCGCGGGCCCAACGATTCCGCGCTCTTCCATTTCTTCAACTAAGCGGGCTGCTCGGTTGTAGCCGATTTTGAGCCGCCGCTGAATGTAGCTCGCGCTCGCTTTTCCTGCCTGCACGACAATCTGCAATGCCTGGTCATAGAGCGGGTCTTCGCCGTCGCTGAACAAGCCCGGCTCGTCATCGCCTTCCTCGTCATCATCGACGAAAATTTCATCGTCAATGTAGTCAGGCCCGCCGAATGATTTGACGTACTCAACAACGCGTTCAACTTCATTGTCGCCGACGAGCGTTCCCTGAATTCGAGTCGGAATTGGATTGACTGCCGACGTGTAGAGCATGTCGCCCTTGCCGAGCAATTTTTCCGCTCCCGTTGCATCGATGATGATGTTTGAGTCTGTGCGGCTCGCAACCATGAACGCGATTCGGCTCGGAATGTTCGCCTTAATCAAGCCCGTAATGACATTTACGCTCGGTCGTTGTGTTGCAAGCACGAGGTGAATGCCAACGGCGCGGCTCATTGCAGTAAGGCGCGCGACGTTTGTCTCAAGCTCTTTGCCACTTGTCGCCATAAGGTCGGCAAACTCATCGATAATCACGACGATGTACGGCAATTTTTCGGTCGCGATGTTGCGCTCGCGGATTCGCGTGTTATAACTTACGATGTCTCGCACGCCCATTCCGTCCAAAAGCGCATAGCGGCGTTCCATCTCGCAGATACAATACTGGAGAACTTGCAGCGCTCGCTTCGGCTCAGTCACGACAGGAGTGAGCAAGTGCGGAATATCGTTGTAAAGCTTCAATTCAACGACTTTCGGGTCAACCATAATCAGTTTGACATCACGCGGCGAGCGGTTGTACAAAATCGAAAGGATAATCGAGTTCACGCAGACTGACTTACCGGCACCCGTCGCGCCCGCAATGAGCAAGTGCGGCGTTTTTGCGATGTCGATAATCTGCGACTGACCGGAAATGTCTTTTCCGAGAATGACCGGAACTGCCATTTTTTTGAATTCTGGGAGCGGCTGTTCAATAATCTCGCGGAACGAGACGATTGCCCGCTCTTTGTTCGGAATTTCAATGCCGACTGCGTGCTTGCCTGGAATCGGCGCGACGATACGCACTGATTTTGCCGCCAACGCAAGCGCGATATTGTCCTGCAAGTTGACGATTTTGCTCAGCTTTACACCCGGCGCGGGGAGCAATTCAAACATCGTAACGACGGGGCCTTTTCGGATTCCCGTGACTTCGGCCTCAATGCCGAATTCGTTCAGCGTTTGCTTGAGATTTTCGCCCGCTGCTTTTGTCTCGTCGTCGATGAGCCAATATTCATCATTTTCGAATTTCTCGAGCAAATCGGTCGGGATTTTGTATTCGCTCAGGCGGCGCTGCGGCTTCTTTTCTTCTTCGGCAGCTTCAATGTGCGCGAGTTCTTCTTCCTGTGCTTTTTCAGTCTCTGCGATTTCCTCTTCCGTAACGACATCAGGCGCGTCAATCTCTTCCTCGCCAAAATCGATGTCGTTTATTTCATCAATCTGATTTTCAATTTCCTCATCAGACTCGTCAATTTCTTCCTCGAACTCGGCATCATCTTCAATCGTTGCGTCATCATCAAATTCGGTCGCAGAGTTTTCTAATTCGTCGGTTTCGTCATTCTCATCGGAATCATCGAGCCCATCGACTTCACTCAGCGAGCGGTCTTCTTCATCAAATTCTTCGGTAAGATACTCATCAGGAAGCTCGGTCGGAACGTCTTTTTCGACATCCTCAGACATAATATCTTCGTCAAAGTTATCAACGCGCTCTGGCTGATACAGCGAGTCATGTGCCACGGCAGGCTGATTTTTCATCACCGGATGCGCAGCAGCATCGGCTTCCATCTGAGAGAAAATATCTTCAACGCCCATCGAGTCATCTTCTGAATCAGCATCTGCGATGTCCTCGAGATTGATATAATCAGCGGGATTTTCTTCTTCCTGCTCAACCTCGGTTTCCAGAGACTCAGCCTCGTCCTCAGCAGATACTTCTACCGGAAGAGCGACAGGCTTGGCATCTTCAAGCGACGCGTCATCGCTCTCATTCAAAAAATCATCAGGGTTGATGGGAATAGCTTCTTCATGAATCTCATTCTCTTCGTCTGAAACGTCCTCAAACTGCTCTTCGATTTCATCTTCAATCGGCTCAACTATCTCAGTCTCAGCATTTTGGTCGACAAAATCTTCTGGCGCAGGCTCGGTGAAATCTTCCTCTTCCTGCTCGACAAACGGCTCGTTAAATTCTTCGTCGAGGGCTTTTTCCTGCTCGTCAAAAATATGCGCAAACGGAGATTCTTCCTCGGGAAGCACAGGCTCACTGAATTCCTCTTCCTCAAGAACTTCTTCATTGAGCACTTCTTCGATTGGCTCTTCTTCCTCTTGCACGACAGGCGCATTTTCTTCAAGAATCGGCTCACCAGTCTCAGCGACGGGCGGTCTGCTCTCAGCGACAGGCGTTTCGAGCGGCTTTTCTTCGATGACAGGTTCTGTTTTCTCCACGACAGGCTCAGCCGGAGTCTCGCTCGGCTTTCCGTCATTAATCAAATCCTTGAGGAGTTCTTTTTGCTGTAAGAAAATCCTATCGGTTGAAAGGTCAAGTGCTCCAGAAGGTTGCTTTTTGTCGTCTTCTGCATCGTCAGCATCCGCGTCGAAAAGAATTTCCTCATCGTCAGCCGAATCAGATTCTTCAGTAATAAAATCATAGTCATCGGACTTTGACAGTGAATTCTCGAGAACGTCGCCCAAAATCGAAAGCAACAAATATTCCGCAGCAAGAATGAGCGCGCCGATTAGCAAAGTCGAGCCAAGCTTTACAACCATCACGCTGTCTGAATCAGACGTAACAATCATGCGGCAAATATGCTCAATTGCATCAAGCGTAAAGAACGGCACGACAGAACCGAGCAGCAGCACGCCATTCCGGATACGCCAATTCGCTGAAAAACACTGAATTCCAGCGATAATCAAGAAAATCGGAATACAGAGAGAGGAAATTCCGTATACGCCGGTGAACATTTTTCCGACAGAGTAAAAAAACGAGCTCTTTGTGGGGCTGATTCCGCCAAAATCGATGGCAACCAACAATAATGAGATAGAAAATAAAGCCGCCAGAACGAATAAAACGATTCCAGCTGCAACCGAGTATTTTTGATTCTTTTTCATCGAGTCTCCATTCCTACTTAGTGATTATCGGATTTTTGAAAAAAAGGTTAAGGTTTATTAAAAGGAGCGTATTTGCTATAATCTTCAAACTATGAATTCGTCAGGCACGAATACTTTCAAATGCAATTTCTGCAAAACCTGTAACGGAAAAGGCTGTATCGGACAGCTTCCCGGAATGGGCGGCGTCAAAGACAACGAGAATTTCATTTTGAATTGCGCTGCATGGGAAATTGTACGAAAAAAGCACAGTGACAGAATCAAAAGATTTCTCAATTTAGAGCCAGAATTCCGTATTCCCGCAATCAGCATTGCACCCATGACAGGCGCAGTCGAAAACATCGGCTTTGCGCACGAATCAGATTTTTACGATGCGATTATTCAGGCGATGCACCGCGTCGGCGTCGGATTGTGTATCGGCGACGGGTATCCTGACGAAAAACTCAAATTTGGCATTGAGGCACTGCGCAAGGTCAAATTTGAATCTCCTGAAGCAAACACTGCTGTTTTCATCAAACCATACGCAAACAAAAAGATTTTTGAGCGATTTGAATGGGCAAAAGATTACGTAAAAATCGCAGGCGTTGACATCGACTCGTACAATATTCTCACCATGCGAAATCTCGTGCAACTCGAAAAAAAATCAGCGGCTCAGCTTATTGAAATCAAAAGACACGTGCAAATTCCATTCGCCATCAAGGGAATTTTCTCGCGCGATGACATCGACCTTCTCAAGGAAGTCAAACCCGACATCGCCTACATTTCAAATCATGGCGGACGAATCGAGACACGGCGCGGAAGCACGGCAGAATTTTTTGCTGAATATGCAGATGAAATCAAAAACTATTGCGGAGAACTATGGATTGACGGCGGAATTCGCTCGCCACAAGATGTTGCGACCGCACGGGCACTTGGCGCGGACTGCGTTTTGGTCGGTCGCCCGTTTGCCAGTGCCTTATGTCACGGCGGTGCTGATGAACTGTGCAAGCGAGTGCTTGAGCTCTCGCTCTTAAAATACGCGTTCTAGCTACTGATAGAGATATAAGCACGTGCCGCGCGTTTTGCCAAGAAGCTCGTATACAGCAGCAGTTGGATTATCGATAAAGCCTGCTGCCCCGTACAACAGCGACATCCAATTTTCTTCATAATGATATTTTGCATCGATGAAATTCACGCGCTCATCGGAATTCTTCTCAAAATCAGCGCGAATCTCAGATTTTGCATCTTCGAGAGAACACACCGCGTCAATGAGACCGTTGTTTTTGGCTTGCTGTGCAGTGTAAATTCGCCCATCTGCAAGTACCTTTACGGTTTCAATGGGCAAATCCCGCGCCTCTGCGACAATGCCCGTAAACTGCTCATATGCCTCGTCGGCAATTGACTGCAAAATTGCGCGCTGCTCGTCGGTCAAAACGGAATTGTAATTTCCCATGTTTTTATTGCGTCCTGCCGTAATCGTGGTCATTTTGATACCAAGTTTTTCAAGCAATGCCGTCGCGTCAATGCTCTGCCCCGCAATAACGCCAATGGAGCCAGTCAGCGAGTTTCTGTTCGCATAGATGTAATCTGCTGCGCTTGCAATGTAATATCCGCCACTCGCCGCGAGAGAGCCAAAATACGCATACACCGTGCGGCCCGTCGATTTTTTGTAATCCATGAGCGCAAGATACGCCTCGTCTGACTCGTACACCGTTCCGCCCGGAGAATCGACAAAAAGCAAGAGGGCGCGGTTATTTTTATCAGATTTGGCATTTTTTATCGTACGCAAAAGCCATTTTTGGTTGTAGGTTTTGTTTTCCTCAGAAATAACGCCCGTGATATAAATGACGGAAATATAAGGATTCTTCGCATTTTTAAATCCGTTGGAAGAATTTTTTCCCAGTCTGAGCGAAATGATTTTACCAAGCGGGCTTTCCGCCTCGTCATCAAAATCTTCATCGTCATAGTCATCAAAGAATTCATCATCAAATTCGTCAAAATCACGCGACCGAGAAAAATGAAAGGAAAATGAATCTGTGTCCGCCAGTGTTGAGATGATTTCTTGAATTCCCCCGATGAGGCTTATAATCGTTAGTATAATTAAAATAATCAGTCCTTTTTTGTGCTTCATGATGCCCTCCTATTCAAAATCTGCGGGTGAAAGTTTGCTCTGAGCGAAAGCCATGCGTTTTAAATCGTAGTATGCGTAGGTCTTTGTCATTTTTACATATGGAACAAGCCAAATAAATCCTATGCCAAACGAAAGACAGCTTAAAACAGCCCAGCCAAGAAAACTCACATCCATGAGAAACAAATCAGCCTTATGACCGCTCGTCAAAATCTTGCTTATATCCATAGCTTTTGTCGCGCCGATTTTTGGGTTTTCTGCGAGGACAAAGAACATCATTGAATAACTGTAGAGTTTTACAATGCCCGGAATAATAAAAAGCAGCGACCAGAGGAAAACCCACAGAAAATGCCAAAGACTCCCCAAAAGCGCATTCAGCCAATGTAATTCAATCCCGTTTAAAAATGTCGAGAAAGAAACGTCTCCCTGCGAATTTTGAGAAACAGCGGTCATCTCCATGAGCGTGAAAATGAGTGCGACCATCAAGATTCCCCCAACGCATGCACTGATAAGCGGACTCGCACCTTCCGCAAGCGTCGACAGCACAAGGTACATAACAGAAAGAATACAAGGAATGCCCCAATTCTTGCTGAGCGTTTCCCGAGCGGCTTTCTTGTATTCAAGTCGGTTGAACATAAAGATTCTCCTTATTTTGAATGGAGAGATGATAGCACTATTTGCGGAAATATAACAGATTGTGATACACTGATTCCATGACAATCACACTTAAAAACAGCAACTACGAAGTAGTTTTGAGCACGCACGGAGCCGAAATCAATTCGTTCCGAAGCGTAAAAGATGGCACGAAATATGTATTCGAAGGACCGGAAGAGGTATGGAAATTCCACGCGCCCGTTTTGTTCCCGCATGTCGGTCGCATCAAGGATGGATTCTACACATACGGCGAAAAGGAATATCACCTCGTGAACAACGGCATGAGCCGCGACATGGAGCACAAAATCATCGAGCAGAGCGAAACTGCGGCGACTTTTGAACTCACCGAAAATGCCGAGACCGCCGACAAATTCCCGTGGAAATTCAGCCTTAAAACGCATTATGAGTTGAAGGAAAACGGCTTGATTTTCACCACGACCGTTACCAACACCGACAGCACGACCATGCTCTTCTCTCTCGGAAGCCACACCGCGTTCTGCTGCCCGCGCAACACCGACCCAAAAGGCACAACGAATTCAGATTATCAGTACGAATTTGAGCGAAAAGAACCGCTCACAACCGTGCTTTTGAACGACGCGGCACAGCTTGCCGTTGACGAAGAGGGCACTGCCCCATGCACTCGCGCCTACGGAGAAGCGGAAGCGGGCATTATCCCGATTAACGCTCAAGGGTTCGGAAACGGGCACTTCTTTACGGCATTCAAGTCGAACTGGGTGGGATTGCGCAACAAAAAAGACGGCTCACTCGTCAAAGTGAACTGCGCAGGCTATCCGTATCTCATGGTCTGGCAGGGCGGAAACGGCGCGGCTGGAATCGACGGAAACGGCTTCAACTGCATTGAACCGTGGTACGGCACTGCCGACGCCGAGAACACCGAGCACGAGTGGGAAGAAAAAGCTGCGCTCATCTCGCTCGAACCGGGAAAATCGTTCACGGCTGACCAGTCAATCACGATTGAGAAATAAAAAAAAACTGCCCGAAAAAGTCGCAAAACTTCAAATCGGGCAGTTTTTTATATGAAAACTCACAGTTAGCGATAAGATATTTCTTATAATCATAAAAAGTTAAGACTTCTTAAAGATACCACCCCTATCATACGATTATAAAATATAAAAAGTAAAAGGTGGTACAAAATGCAGGCAATCCAACTTTCAAAATTCAATGGAGCGGCATCATATGCTCATGTATTCGCTCGTCTCGCAAAAAAGCACCCGGTGAACAAGCAGCAACATCTTGATACGCTCTTTACGGTAGCGGTAAGCGTTGTTATGTTCTCGTTTATACTCTGTCTTTTTTCTGCGTTCCTTCCCTTTTCTTCCGCACTTGTTCACAAATCAAGAAGCACTGACGAAACCCTTTTGCAAGCCTTTCATTCTGCGCAGGCTGAACATGCTTTGGCAGAATTTGTATCATCAATTGATTCTGCTAGAGCGAACGAGCATCCGGAATTGCTTTCTCAGGCGTGTGAAGAAATAAAAAGCGGTGCAGTTTTTGCCAAAAAGGTGTCGAACCAAACGGCAATCAAAATAACAGATGCCCGAGTCTTCACCGATGATGTAAGCGGCAGACCGGGCATCCAAACAACATATTCCATTCAAGGAAAAGATTACACGTCGCGTGCTATTTTTTAATCTTTGGTGCTTTTCCTGTTACAAGCCAGTGCTGGGTGAAATATTCATCTGAAATTTCCTCATCAAAGACAAAATCTTTGACACTGGCAATCGTTTTTCGCCCCGTTACGAGATTTGTAACGCAATTCGAACGACGGAGCGGATATTCGATTCCTGTCGCACCTTTTACCATGTCGATTTTGAGACATTCATAGGTTTTTATCATTTTATTTTTTGAATCATAGAACTCAATTCGGACAGGAATGTACGTCTTTTTATCAAACCATGAGATTCGATATGAGTATTCCACCTCGCTTTTTTTGTACGGAGTTGATTTGATTTTCCAACAGGTGTAATCGTGCCCATTAACCGTAATTGATGAGGGGTCTTCCATCATTTCGTTGTCGTCTTCGTCTTCATTGCGAATGGTCATGTCATTATACGTGAATTCCGTACCACCAAATGACTTGGTGCGTTCTGTCATCGGGATTCGGCGTGCCTGACGCAATTTTGGCATGTATACCCATCGGTCATCCGCTTTTTTGAGTTTTTCAAGCTGAAGAACGCGCATTCCTTTTACGCCAGCTGGAGACTTGAAATCAAACGCAACATTTTTGAGACCGTTATCGACACCGCTTCCATATTGAGAAAGTTCAATAGTCTCAGACTTTCCGTTTCGGTCGATATTCTCAAGAATCAATGTTGAATAGTTGTAATCGGGAACGCGATCCAAATCACAAAACACCTTAATGATATCTTTTGCAGACTCAGCTGAAATTGCAAACGATGCAAGCAAAAGAGCGAGAGTAACAAAGAACTTTTTCATCCTAATGCTCCAAAATATAAATTGTAGAGATTTATAAGGATATTTTAACAGAAATCTCCAAAATATCAACAAAAAGAATGAATTTTATCGTCAGGGCATTTTTCAAAATATTCATGAAGCCGTTTTTTGGCATCTTCGTTATCGCTTGCATTCAGCATAGAACTTTGAAAATAATGCCCGAAACTGAAATTAAGGCAGTAATACGCAAAAAATCGCTGCAACCGCGTCTTCCAAAATTCTTTCGGCTGAAAGCGTTCCACATCATCGATGAATTGAAGCGCAAGCTGTTCACAATTGATTTCTAATTCGCGTAAATTCGTGTCATTCGTGTCTGATTTTTTCAATTCTGCGAAAATCCACGGCTTTTGTGCCGCCGCCGTCGCAATCATGATTCCCTGTGCATGGGGTGCGGTTTTCTGTGCTCGCTCAAAACTCGCCTTATCTTTGACATCGCCGTTTAAAATCACAGGAATTTCGGGAAAACGGAGTGCAAGATGTTCGACCGCATGCCAGTTTGAGGGGCGCGAGTGCTTTTGCTTTTGCGTGCGCGCGTGGAGCGTAATCATCTGAACGCCTTCTTCGATTAGCATGGCACAGAAATTGTGAAGTTTTTCTTCGGTGTAGCTTTCATCACCCAAGCGGAGTTTTACCGAGAGCCGTTTTGCTTTGCGACCATCCTTCGCCGCATTTTCAAGCGCGGATTTTACTTTGTGAACCATGTCACGCGTTTCGGCAATCGGCTTTGTCATCCATGCGATTCCTGCGCCCGTTTTTGCGATTTGCGGAGCCGAGCAGCCCATATTCAAGTCAATTCCAATTCCGTTTTTTTGCGCAAGAATTGCCGCCGCCTCAGCCATTTTATCGCCGTTTTTGTCGGTGAGCTGCCACACGAGTTTTTCAGGCTCGGGGGCTTCAAGGAGATAATACTGTTCCCACGCACCGCCTGCCAAGAGTGAAGAGGCGTTTATCATTTCGTTAAAATATTCGTCACACCCGCCAAAGCGACCGACAAGATTCCGAAATGCCTGATGCGTGATAGCGTCCATGGGAGCGAGAAGAAGGTTCACTTTTGCCCGTCCAAGAATTTCTGAAAAATTTCCGCCGCGATTCCGCAGAGTTCGGCACAAGGGCGTTTTTTGTAATATTCGCTCGTTCGTTCTTCGCTTACAGGCTCGCTCGCTTCGTGCAAATCAGTTTTTCCCGCCGCGAGCAATTTTTCGCTCGTTCCGAGAGGCACAAGCCCGAGCAATTCGCGGCAGATTATTGAGCCGTTGATTTTTCTGAATTCGCCCGCAAGTGTTTGCCCAATCGCGTACGTGTCGTCTTTTTGAGATTTTTCGCCGCCAAAGCCGTTTATTTTTTCACCCGATTTCGCTTTCTGAGCATTAAACATACCGAGCGAAAACAACATGCCGCTCACCGTTCCGCACACTTCGCGCATTCGGCACATTCCGCCACCAAACGGCTGCACGAGAGCGGCAATCTGTTCGGGCGAATATCCGAATTGCTCGGCAAAAACGCTCGCCACCGATTGAGTACAATTCATCCCTGATTTAAAATTCGCCGTCGCACGCTCGCGAGCTTGTTCTAGTGTCATACGCTCGTTATTCCACCTATGAATTATGCATTCAGCACTTTTAACTGCTCGACCGCCGCGTCCAAAAATTCCGCGTCAAGCCGCTCCACATCGCCCTCGTCGATTGACTTGGAAATATCCTCGCTCATCGGGATTCGTGCCAGAACCGGGATTCCGTAGTCCTTTGCGATTCCGTTGATGTTGCTCTCGCCGAACACTTTGATTTCTTCGTTGCAGTGCGGGCATTTCACATAGCTCATGTTTTCGACCAAACCGAGAATCGGCACTTTCATCATTTCTGCCATTTTGACGGCTTTTTCGACAATCACGCGCACGAGCTGCTGCGGAGACGACACGACGATAATTCCGTCAACGGGGAGAGACTGAAACACCGTAAGCGGCACATCACCCGTTCCCGGAGGCATGTCCACGAACATAAAATCGACATCGTTCCACACAACATCAGTCCAGAACTGCTTGACCGCGCCCGCAATCACAGGACCTCGCCACAGCACGGGGTCGGTTTCTTTTTCGAGAAGAAAATTCATGCTCATGAGCTGGATTCCCGATTCCGTTTTGACCGGGTAAATCGCGCCTGATTTATCGCCCATTGCTTTTTGGTCTGCAACGCCGAAACTCGTCGGAATTGACGGGCCTGTAATGTCAGCGTCAAGAACCGCCGTCTTAAAGCCGTTTTTCTTCATTTTTGAGGCGAGCAATGCCGTCACGAGCGATTTTCCAACGCCGCCCTTTCCCGAAACGATTCCGATTACTTTTTTAACGCAGCTTCCCTCACGGAGCGTCGCCCGCAAGTCCTTTGATTTGCAAGCCGAGCCGCATGTTGAACAATTGTGCGTGCATTCTTCAGCCATTTTCGTACCTCTTTCTGAAAACACAAAATTCCTTTCACTAAAGATAATAAAATTCTAGCACAAAAGCAAACGCTTTCTTATAATTAAACACATGGAAAAAAATCGTTATATCGCCGCGATTGTCGGCACGGGAAGAATCGGATTTTCGCTCGGATTCGACAAAAAGCGAGAGCAGCCCGCAAGCCACACGATGGCACTTTTGAAGAACAAGCGAATCAATCTGATTGCCGCCGCCGACACGAACGAAGAAAATCTTGAAAGCTGGCGGAAGTTCGTAAAAAAGCATCATTCCAAAAAAGAATTTACGCTTGCTTTTCCCACGAGCAAAGAACTCTACGAAAATGTCACCTGCCTCGACATCATCACGGTTGCGGTAAACGAAGACCACCATCTCGAAGAATGCATTAAGGCGATTGAATACAAGCCGCGCCTCGTGATTCTTGAAAAGCCGGTCGCGCTCAATTCTGAGGAAGCCGAAAAAATCCGCGCAAAGGCAAAAGAGTGCGGCGTTCCCGTAATGGTGAACCATGAGCGGAGGTTTGCAAAAGACTATCTTTCGATAGTCAAAATGATTGAGCAGATTGGAGACATACAATCGGTAGTCGGAGAACTGGACTCGGGTTTGCGGATTTACGGCGAGGAATTTGAAAAAGACGGAACGTATTCGCTCCTGCACGACGGAACGCACTTGGTGGACATCGTTCAGTATCTTTTCCACTGTGAATTAAAACAACCGAGCGTTAGCGGAATCTTCAAAGACGAAAAAAGCGTTGTCCGAAATTTCAGCGCACACTACTCATCGGTAGTCTCTTCTTACGGAACAATTCCCGAAGTCACGATAAAAATGAGCGGGCGGAGCAAATTCTTTGAATTCAGAATCGAAATTTTAGGCACGCTCGGAAAAATCTGCATCGGAAACGGCTTTGCCGAACTCTTCCTCCGAAAAGAATCCAAACTCTACACGGGCTTTTACTCGCTCACCAAGCAAAAACTCAAACTTCCCAAAAAGACCGGCTACTTTAGCGGCATGGTTCAGAACGCGGTCGATTTTCTTGACGGGGAGAGCGAGCTTGTCTCCCCGCTCGAAGACGCGATTTCCGACTTGCGCGTGCTAGAGGAAATTAAGGCGAAGTTTTAAAGTCCGTTGATTGCGTTGTCAAGCCAAGAGGTTCGAGAAGTAAACCAGTCTTCAGCTGTTGTGATGTTAGCTTCCACAGTGCTATAGCCAGTTCCCCATCTTAAGGCGTCCAATCTGCGAGAAAAATTTATGTCTTCACCTAATTCGGATTTTAATTCTTCAAGTTTTGAAGAAAGTTCTGACCACAGGCTTGCAGAAAGAGCCGTCCACTGCGCCTTGTACGAATCGAGGAAAGCCGTATTTTCACTTGTAAACAATCGGTTTGCATAAATTTGCGCTCCGTTATGCACATTTGCCCATCTGTCTACCATACGATAATTTGAATCAAAATCCCATGGTGTAGACATCGTGATTTTTGACCATGTGCCATCCTCATATGGATTTTCTTCCGTCGTGCTGTCATATTTTGACATATAGATATTTGAACCTTCTGAATCCCATGTTCCGAGAATATCATGAATCAGTTGCCAACGAGCAAAACTTTCTGTATCAATATAATCCTCATACGTTCCATCTTTCACATGACTTTCAAGCGCATTCATATAATCTTGAATAAAATCAATTTGCTCTTGTGTTATATCCTCATCATCTGGATACTTGAACGTATATTTTTGATTTAATCCTGTAGCAAAATAAACATCCTCATTCCACCAATACGCATCACGTTCAATAATGTAGCCATCATCGGCAACATCAATTCGTCCCTCACTCTGACTAATTGCTTCAATTAGCATATACACACCACGATAGCTACCATTGATAACTACATTCACATACGCAAATTCAGGAGTCCACGGCGTTCCCGCAATATCAGCAACCGTCATACCTACAAACGTATTGAGCGAAGTGCCATCTTTGAGCAAAAGCCATTCTTTATCTTTGTATTTCTTTTCAGTGCGCCCAAGCAAATTCTCAAGTAAATCAGCTTTTTTCTGCAATTTGAGTTTGTACGGCTTTTTCGCGCTGTACGCGCTTGTGTTTCCGCGAATTTTGACTGTCAATCCGCTTTCTTTTTTGACATACTCGCCGCTATCGTAAATTGCAGAATTTTCACCAAACTTGAAAATTTTCATTCGCGAGGGAACTTTCGTTGCATTTGTTATACCCGCCCCATTCTCACCAGGCGGGCAACTCACATAATCACAAGTCGGCTCTTCACCATCCACAGTATCAATCTGCACCACTGGCAGCCCCGTGCATGCCACGCTCACCACGTCGGAAACCGCCGCGACGCACTTGATTTCCTCGTCCTCGTCCGCAGAGAGGATGACCGTCGCCACGCAGTAGAAATAGCGGATTCCTTTCTCCGTGAAGGCGGGCGTGGTGAGGGTGGCGGACGTTCCGCCGGTGACGGCGGTCCCCGCCGCGCTCGTTCCGTCCGCGCTCTCGTACCAGCGGTAGGATACATTTCCCTGTGCTGATTCTGCGGCGCATGACAGCTCAATGCTCCGGTTATAGGGCGCGATGTTCATTGCCTGCGGCTGTACGGTGAATTCTGGCGCGGAAACAATGTCTTTCAGGTACACGGCATCAATCCAAATAGTCGCGCTTTTCGCCTCAGCCACTTTTTTCCCGCCGTCGCCGTTGTCCCCTATCGTGTTCGTAACGACACAGTAGTAGCCCGTTTTTCCCAAATGCTCCGTGCGGATTTTGAGCGTTGTGCTTGTCTCGTTTTCAATCGCACTTCCCTCGCTTTCGCCGTCCTGCACCGAATACCACTGGTAGCGTAAGTC
>JAFUTH010000011.1 GCA_017484285.1 Treponema sp.
AGCAAGGCGTACAGCAAGCCGCCCGCGAGAATGCGAGAAATCTCCTCAAAGAAGGTGATGCACCTGAAAAAATCGCGCGGTGCTGTTCTCTCCCCCTTGAAGAAGTGCTCGCACTCAAGAGCGAATTGAAAACGGAAAGTTGAAAGCTGAAACTTCAAGCAAATCTCGCACAAACCGAGGAGGGTATCATGAGTGCAGAGAATACATTGACCAAAATAAACATGGACGAGTGGCGCTGGATTATCCAGGGGCAGATTGAGGGCAAAAAGCGCGACTACACGAGCGGGCTTCTTGCCGCAGAGCGGCGGGGCGTCGCGAAAGGTATTGAGCAAGGCGTACAGCAAAACGCCCGCGAGAATGCGAGAAATCTCCTCAAAGAAGGTGATGCACCTGAAAAAATCGCGCGGTGCTGTTCTCTCCCCCTTGAAGAAGTGCTCGCACTCAAGAGCGAATTGAAAACGGAAAGTTGAAAGCTGAAAATGAGAGCGAACGTCTCTAAAAAGAAATCCCGTGTACCACGAAAAACGTGAATACACGGGATTTTTTTAGGGTGACGTTACGCCGTAGCCGTGGCTACGGTGTAAGATGGATTAGTTGCCGATGTAGACAGTTGTTGGCAGGTAGACTTTTGACCCGTCTTCTTTATTCGTTCCGACCAACAAATAGTAGTAAACATACACATTTTCGTCTGTATTCTTCGCAGCGGTGTCTGTTGCTGTGCCTTTGTAGCCTGTATCAAATGAAACAGACGTCGTGTTGTCAGACGCATTTGGCAAGCTGTTTGTTGTACCTGTCCAAGAGAAGCTGATACCACTCACCTCGCTGTAAGATTCAACCTGTTCATAATGCTGAACTTTTGCACGATACACTTTCCATGTGTAGTTTTCTTTTACGACATCTGTCGTGGCGCATGTTGTTGAGTTGTTTCCGTACAGATTCGTGTAGTAGTTATACCAATAATTCTCAGAGTCAGTACCCAACAGCTCATCTTCATACTCGAGAGCCAGTGAGACACCGGAAGTCGTTGCTGTTGCACTGAAGCTAAGCAAGCTATCAATCACGGTGTCAGCACTCGTTGTTGCCTCGCGCTGAATCATTACGGTGTTTGAATATGAGTATGTTGAAACGTTGTACTTGGTGTCGGTCTTTGTGACACGGAATGCATAGATTCCATCATCCAAAGACGTGTATGCAAGCACGCCCGACCAATAGTCAGCTTCAGTCTCTGTCATAGAGACGGTCTTCTCGTCACTCCAATCAGCAAATACAAATCTACTATTATCCACGTCATCCGCTACGAGTGTTGTGTAGGCAACCGTATAGGTGTAATTTGCAGCCGTTTCGGTCGTGTCAGAAACCGAGTCATTTACCGTTACGGCGATATTTGTCGGTGTAAATGTTGAATAACTTGATGTCGTAGAATATCTTGTGGCAGAAATTGAAGCATCAGTGACAGAAGCAGAAATGTCAAAACCAGCCTTAAAAGCAGTCTTTGTCTTGTAGCCATCACGCTCACAGACAACCATGAATCTATTATTTGTTCCGTCTTCAAGGTCTTTGACGTATGTCAAGAAGTAGCCGAGAGTGTTAGAATAGTCATAAGATTGCCAGTCAACAGAGAGCTTCTCCCATTCACTATCTTGATCTCCGTTTGAATTCTTTGTTGCATGGTACAACGTAAGCTCACTTGCAATCACGTCTTTATCTGTCATCACCCAAAGATAAGCGTCGTTAGATACACCGTCGCCATCAAGATTCTTAAGAGAGCCATAAAGCGTTAAATTAGAGAACGTCTCAAGAGCGTAAGCAGAACTCAAATCTTCTGTTACCTCAGAACCTGATTTTCCGTCAACAGCAAGCACAACAATATAGGTGTAGTCAACCGTCTTGTCGGCAGTTGTATCAGTGTAGTAGAAGTAGTCGGCATACGCATTTGGGCTTCCGAGTACAGTTGCCTCTTCGTCACTATCCTTCACTTTGCGATAAACAGTGTATTTGCTCAAATCTGCCACTTCTGCATAATCTGTTGCTGGAGTGAACTTGACAAGCACCTGGGTAAGAGCGTCATTCCATACAGTCTTAAGGTTCGTAGCGCTTACGATACCCAATGAGCTTGCCGCGAGTGTTTCGCTCACCGCAGAAGCTTCGTCGCCGTTGAGAACGATAACGTACGTTGTGTCAACCGTGAAGTCAGGAGTTGTATCTGTTGCAGAGAATGTTCCTGTTTTGCCAGAAAGTTTAGAATCTGTGTCGGCAGAAGCAGTTCCGACACTCTCCCATGTTTCTGCGTCGTCTGTGTATTTGTAGACAGCGTACTTAGAAGGAGTAAGAGAGTAAGCCGCATTCGGTGTAAATGTAACGACAACTTTTGCTCCTGTAGAATCAGGCTCAATGCTGACGATTGTCGCAATCGCATCGGTAGCAGCCGCGAGTTTCGCAGTAACTGCCGTTCCTTCGTCCGTGCTCGTCTTGAGAACAACAACATATGTTGTGTCAACCGTAAAGTCAGGGCTCGTATCTTTTACATAGAACTTACCTGTCTCCTGTCCGTTCTTGACTGATTCAGCAGATGAAGTTCCAACTATATCCCATTCATTCTCGTCGTCTGTGTATTTGTAGACAGTGTAGTTAGAAGCATCTGTTGACTCTGCATAGTCAGCGTTCGGTGTGAATGTGACTTTGACATATGCAGCATCAGAGCTTGTCGCCGCAACTTTTGTAGCTGCAACATCCGTCGCGCTCGCTCCAATCGGGCTTACGTAGCCGCTTGCGTCAAGGCTTGCGCTGTTGTTTGCAGCGATAGAGTCTGTTCCAACAGTGAGAATGACATAGTATTTAGAATCGATTGTCTTTGAAGCGTCAGCGTCATCGATTGCGAATTTTGTGCCATCTTCTTCGGTAGCGATTGTGCCTGCCAAAGCAGTGTATGTGCCATCAACATAGCGATAAACCGTGTATTTTGTTGTGTCAGCAGATGTCGCATATTTTGTATTTGGTGTGAAGACGATGTGAGCTGAGCTGTCTTCCCACGTAGCAACAATATTAGCAGTCCAAGAAGAGAGGCTCGCTGTCGTTGTCGCAGTTTTTGCGATTGTGGCTGACGCGGTGTAGTACGCTTCGTTGAGCGGTGAAGCGACGATGTTGAGCGTGTGGTCGCCGGCAGCACCCGGGATGAAGTAGTAGGTGCGGAGTGCGTTGTTCACGAAGGTTTTTGCGCCGTTAAGTGTAGCGTCAGCATCTTGGATAACGTTTCCGAAGTAGTCGGTTACGGTGTAGTTCAAGTATGCTTTTCCAGGGAACTGAACGACGACATATTTGCCGTTTGCAGTAACCGTAACGGTGTCTGCGCTCAAGGTGTTCTCTGGTTTGCTCAAGTCCGGATAAGATGTTGGTTCTGCTGTTCCGTTCCAGCCGTTCTCGTATTTTGCCAAGTCAAGCGCGGCGGTGAGAACCGGTGCGGTGATTGCAGTCAACGTGACTGAGGTTGAGCTTTCGTTTGTTTTGACAGCTCGGCTTGTAAGCCCGTTGCTTGCATTGTAAGCAAACACGGTGTAGGTGTACGACGCCTTGTTAATCAAGACCTCTGAATCTACGTAGTACAAGCTTGTAGTTGTAGCAAGTTTTACTTCAAGACCAGCCGAGTCTTTTCGGTAGATGGTGAATTTGTCCGCATTCTTTACGGCGTTCCATACCAAGATGTTCGCACCCGGGTATGCCTTTGCTGTTACAGACGGAGCTGAAAGGCTGACGATTGTGTCTGAGCTATACGATTCGTCAACATTGCTCAATCCATCACAGGCTGTAAAAAACGATGCCGTAAGCAACAGTGCTGCTCCCGTCACCAAAGCCAAAATTTTCTTCATAAAATCCTCCTAAGATTTTTGAATGTAATCTCTCACAGAGATTTGCGAAAAGTTTAAGGAGCATTTCAGAATCAGTCTTGAGTGTTACGCACGGTTTTTAAGAAAAAATTTATCTTTTTCTTAGATTTTTCTAAAAGACCCATGCTAAAATGGAGATTATGGAGAAATTGATTTTCATTTTTGAGCATCAAGAAGTCACCATCAACGGCATTGAACGGTGGTTTTCGTCCATCACAAAGTATCGTATCGCGGCAAAGGCTCGCACGGTCGACAACGCGCTCAAGGTCATAGAGCAGGCGCACCTCAGCGAACATCAGTGCGCCGTCGCTATCATGGGGCTGTCGTTCCGTGGCACGGGCGAAGAGCCGAATGAGGACGGGCTTGCGATTCTTGAGGCAATAAAACGCTCCAAAAAGAACATTCGCGCGCTCATGTTCACGTCGCGCGATGCAGGCTGCCATGTGCGCAAGGTGATGTCGGAGCAGTACGGAGCGAAGGGCTTCGTCTCAAAGAACGCGGGGCGCGACACGTTGTTTGAGGCTCTTGAGGCGGTGTTCGAGGGAAAAACATATATCCAGCACGAGCTGAACGCAACGCTCAATGAGGTCAACAGTCTCTACGCCACCTTCACGCCAAAAGAGCGCACGATTCTACATGAGCTGCAACGCGGGCTGTCAAACCAGCAGGTCGCCGAGGAACTGGGGCTTTCGCTCCGCACGGTAGAAAATCATATCTCGCACATCTACACCAAAACGGGAGTAAACGACAAGCATCTCCTCTTCATTAAAATAGGCATGGGGGGGGGTATAAATGTATAGGTAATTTTTTTCTGTCCTTTTTAGAAAGCCTGTGTTACAATTATAAGCATCTATGGACAATCAATCCCTTCAAGCCGCGACCGCGCTTTTTTACGTGTGCTTTGATTTATTCTGCGCCCTCATCATGGGCATTTTGCTCTATACGACGCTCAGCGATGTCGAGCGCTCAAACAAGCGTGTTCATCTCACGAGAGTTCTCATCACGGTCATTCTGTACTGCGTTGTGGATTCCATTTGGATGCTCGCATACAGCGACTACAAGATTCCCCGCACGGTCGTAAGCCGCTACCTCACCAATATCATCATGTACACGGTCATGGCAATCTGCGCGTACACAATCAGCCGTTTTTTGTTCTCCATTTGGGAATCGGTCAGCCCCAAAAAAACGCTCATCAGAAATCTGATTTTCACGCCGTTCGCGCTCGCGCTGCTCGCCATCTTCACCACGTGCTGGACTCACCTCGTTTTTTCAATCGACGAGGGCGGCAATCTCGTGAAGGGCGCGCTCTATCTTCCGCTCATGATTCTGCTGTTTGGCTACGTGATTGTGTTCGGCGCAACATCGCTCGGCTTTTTCTTTAGCACGCAGAACGACTTTGCAAAAGAGCAGTATTTTTTGGTCGCCATTTATACGGTGCCTGTCATTGTGGGGGCGCTCGTGCACTACTTCTACTGGAGCATTCCGTCGTTCGCGATTGGCTTTACGGTGGCAACGCTCATCATCTATATCTTCCAGATGCGCGACTTGATTTCACTCGACGCGCTCACGGGCATCAGCAACCGCCGTCAGGGTGAGCGGTTCTTCCTTGAGCAAATCAAGCAGATAAACGAGTCACCGTACACGAGAATGGAATGTCTCTATCTCTTTATGATGGATTTAAACAAATTCAAGGCAATCAACGACACGTACGGCCACACGGAAGGCGACCGCGCGCTCGTTGCCACGGCGGAAGTGCTCAAAGAAGCGTGCGCCCATATCCGCAGGCGATGCATTATGAGCCGCTTCGGTGGCGATGAATTTGTGATTGGCGTCATGTTCACGCCCGACGAAGCGCAAATACTGAGCGACAAAATCTACGACCTCATCGAAAAAAAGAACGCAGAGCTCAACGCCCCGTACAAAATCTCAATCAGCGTGGGCTACACCTATTACAAAAAGAGTTTCGCCGATTTCAGAACGTTCCTCTCGAATGCAGACAAGCTCATGTATGAAATGAAAGCCATCGTGCACCGAGAAGATAAGCTCAACGGCGACGATGAACGATAACCGCCGCCGCACTCGAGTAAGCTATTCGCCGTCGCTTGAATGAACTAATCCGCAGCTTTTACGAGGAAGAGCTTTATGCCCTCGCCCGAGAATTTTTCTTTCACTGCTTTTATAATCGCTTTGAGCGTTTTGACTTTTTCGTCAGCAATGTAGCTTACGAGCACAAAATTCGTCTCGGGCCAGGTGGCGCTTCCCATCTTGTAGGAATTTTTTCCGCGTCCGACCGCCATCGGAATAATCGTGTACAGCACGTCGGGAATATGCTCTTCCATAAGCCCGACGATTTCGTCCTGCACGGACTGATTGGCGATAATCTCACATCTCGTCATGTTATTCCTCCGTCAAAAGCACTTGAATCTTTGACTTATGCACGCGTTTTTCTTTCATCATGAGTGAGTAGAGAACGGGGATAAAGAAGAGCGTGATAAAGGTAGAACTCGTTAAGCCGCCGACGACCGCAACGCCGATTGGCTGCACCATGCCCGCGCTTCCCGTCGTAGCAAAGCACATCGGAATCATGCCGAGAATCGTGGTGAGCGTGGTCATCAAAACGGGGCGCAATCGGCTCGTGCCCGCTTCGAGACAGGCTTCCTTCATTTTGTAGCCACGGTCAATGAGCAAATTCGTATAGTCAACGAGGATGATTCCGTTGTTGACGACGATGCCAACGAGCATAATCAAGCCAACTGCGCTCATCATGCTGAACGCCTGCCCGCTTATCTTGTAGACGAACACCACGCCCACAATGAGGAACGGAATCGTCATCAGGTTGATGAACGGGGCTTTAAAGCTCTCGTATGTGCCCGCCATTACGCCAAAGACGAGCAAAATCGCCATGATGATAATCAAGCCGTACACCTGCCCTTGCTCCTGCGTGTCCTTCCAGTTGCCTTCGTATGAAATCGTCACGCCGTCAGGCACGATAAAGGTCTCCGCGATGCCCGCCTTGATGTCGTCCTCAACTTCGTAGTCGTTTCGCTTTCCGTTGTTGTCCGCGCTTACGGTAACGACGCGCGTTTGGTTCGCACGGCGGATTGAAACGGGCCCCAAGCCTTTGACGACACGCGCAAAATTCGCGACACTCACTTTTCCGCCCGAGCCGTTCACATAAATCTGCTCCAAGTCGGAAACGCTCTGCCGGTCGCCCTTTTGGTAGAGCAACACCATGTCGTATTCTTTGCCGTCCTGCCGGTACGTGGTCGCCGTGACGCCGTTAATCGCGTAATTGATTTCTTTTGCAACCGTGGTAACGTCAACGCCGAACGAGTATGCGCGCTGTCGGTCAATCTCAATCTCAACTTCGGGCAAGCCCTCTTCGGTGTCAATCGAAACTTCGCCGATGTCGGAAATGCTTTCCATGACGGAGCGCACTTGAGACGCTACTTTGAGCGCCGCGTCCAAGTCATCGGAGCGGATTTTGAGTTTGAATGACGAGCCGGTCATCTGCCGCATCATGCCCTGAGAGAAGTTAAAGCGCGCGTCGGTAAAATCGCCGAAGTGAGCGCGGAGTTTTTGCTGAATCGTCTCCGCAGTGTCAATCTGCTCTTCGCTTGACGGAAGATTGATTTGAATCGAGCCTTTGTATGAGTTTCCGCCTGCGCCCGAGCCTGTTCCAATCGACGTGATGAGCGTCGTGTAGCCCTTGATTTCTTCTTCGCAGATTTTCTCAAACGTCTTGATGACCGCCGTGGTTTCGCTCAGCGTCGTTCCAATCGGCATCGTCACATTCATCGTTACGCTGTCATCGCTTCCGCCCGTCATCATCTGCACGCGCAAGGTGGGAATAAAGACGAACGCCATCAAAAGCACGGAAAAACAGACAATGCACGTGGTGATTCGGTGGTTCAACGCTGCGCTCAGTGCCTTTCGGTACGCCGCGGTGAGTTTTACGAGCGGAATTTCAAGAATCTCGTAGAATTTTCGCAAGGGTTTGAACTGCACGGGCTTTTCGAGCCGGTTTGTGAGCGGAAAGAATTTACCCGCAAGCACGGGAACAAGGAAAATCGCGACGAAGAGCGAAGAAACGAGCGCGATGACGACCGTAAAAATCATGCCCTTGAACATCTGCCCCATCATGCCCAAGTCTTTCATAAAGAACAGGAACGGAATAAAGACGCAGATAGTCGTGAGGTTTCCCGAAATGACTGACATGACCATTTCCTGAGAGCCGAGCACCGCCGCCACTTTTGGCTGCGCGCCGCGCGTTCGGTACACGTAGATGTTCTCAATCATAACGATGGACGCGTCGACTATCATGCCGACACCCAAAATCAAGCCCGTAAGCGTCATCATGTTGAGCGTAAGCCCCGCAAAATTCATGCACAAGAGCGTAATGACCATCGAGAGCGGGATTGAAATCGCGATAATCATCGTGGATTTGCCCGACTTTAGGAACAGGAACAAAATGATGACCGCGAGCAAGAGACCCGTGTACGCCGATTCAATGAGCGTGTTAATCGTGTCGTTAATCGATGTGGAAGAATCGCGGATAACTTCAAGCCGAATGTCGCTCGGAAGGCTTTCCTGGATTTCAGCGAGTTTTTCGCGCGTTGCCGCCGCCACCGTGACGGTATTTTTGCCTGACTGCTTCGTAATGCTCACGTACACGCCCGGCTGTCCGTTGATGTAGACTTCGCTCGATTTATCCTTGTAGCCCAGGTACGCCGTGCCGATGTCGCTCAGTTTTACGCCATAGCCGTTGAGCGTGGTGATAATCGTGTCGTTCACTTCGTCGATGCTCGAGAATTCGCCCGTCGTGCGGATGGTGTAGTCGTGCGTGCCCTCGGTGATTTTTCCGCCGCCAAGCTCGAGGTTTTGCTTGGCGAGCGCAGAATACACTCCCGCCATCGTAAGCCCGTAGGCGGCAAGGCGGTTCTGCGAAATGTCCACGCGCACGATTTTGTCGCGCCCGCCCGACACGCTCGCCTCAGCAACGCCGTCAACTTGCTCAAAAAGGTCGACGATTTGGTCTTCGGCGATTTGCTTTAGGTCGTCGTTCGAGCGGTTTCCGCGCACCGCAATGCGCATAATCGGCATGGAGTCGCTGTCCATCTTAAAAATCGTCGGAGTGCCCGCGTCGTCAGGCAAATTGCGCGTAACGCGGCTGATTTTGTCTCGAATGTCGTTCGTGGCAGAATCCAAGTCCGTGCCGTAATTGAATTCAAGCGAGATTGAAGAAGAGCCTGAAGAAGATGTGGAAGTGAGATTTTTGAGTCCGCTCACCGAAACGAGCTGCCCTTCAAGCACCTTCGTGACGGATTTTTCGACCGACTCAGGCCCTGCGTTCGTGTATGTGGTTCGCACCGTGATGTACGGAGAGTCGACATCCGGCATCAAACTGATTGCGACATTTTTGAGCGTAAACACGCCCATAATCAACAGCAGCACAAAGACAATCAGCGTAAGGACAGGGTGGTCGAGTGTTTTTTTAGAAATGCTCATTTTTTCTGCACTCCGTTCGTGATGTCTTGAATCTTCGAGCCATCACCGAGTGAGGTCTGACCTTGCACAACGACTCGTTCACCGGCACTCACGCCGTCAAGAATCTGCACCACTCCGTCGACGCTCTTTCCGCGCGTGACTTTGCGCTTTGAGACCGTTGCGTCGTCGTTCACCACGTAGGCAAAATAATCGTCGCCGTTCTGAACGAGCGAGTCGCTTGGCATGACAACAGCGCCCGTGTAGTCTTCGGTAAACAGCTTGACCTTGCCGAACATGCCCGCGTTGATTCGCTCATCTTTTTCGTCAAAATGGAGAATCACTTCCTTTGTGCGGCTCGTCGTGTCGACCACCGGGCTTACGCGCGTGACCGTCGCTTTAAAAACAACGTCGGGGTATGCCTCAACCGTGATGTCAGCTTTTAGCCCCTTTTTGAGCACTGAGACATAGCGCTCAGGAATATCCGCGCTCACCTGCAAATTTGAAATATCACCGATAATCGCAATCGCCGTGCTCGTTGAGACCGTCGTGCCGTTTTTGAGCGGCGTTGAAATGACACTTCCCGAAATCGGCGCATAGACCGGGCTTTTTTTGTAATACTGACCGGGCGCGCTCGGGTCTACATAGGCGATAATGTCGCCGCGACGCACAGGAGAGCCGAGCATGACGTTCGTCTCCATGACTTTGCCCGACGCATCGGGGAACACGTTGACAGAGTTTTCGCTTTCAATCTCGCCGTTCGTTGAGATGTAGCCGTGAAGCGTCGTCTCTTCAAGCACCTGCGTTTTGACCGACACGACCGTGTTTCCGCCGCCCCGACCGCCTTTCTTAAAGCCGCCCGCCTGATTTCCACCAGACTGCTTTTTTGCAACAACAACGCAGAGAACGAGCAGCAGAAGAACCGCACCAGCCACGATTTTTGGCTTCATCGATTTAGATTTTTCTTTTTCGTCCATATCAACAAACTCCATTATGTTAGTTTTCAATTTTCCGTTTTCAAATTTCCGTTTCCCAGCGTGCCAAACGGAACGCCGATTGTATTCTCCAAATTCAAAATCGCCCTGATGAGCGTGAGCGTTTCGCTTTTGAGCGAGACTTGTGCATTCAAGAGCGACGTATTCGCGTCTTGCAACGTGAGCAAATCTTTGGTACCACGGTTGTACGCCTCCTGCGTCATGTCGTATGTTTTTTGCGCCAACGCGACGTTTGCCTGTTTGTATTGGATTGATTCTTGGCTCTGCCGGATTGAGCGAAGGCTTGAGTCGACCGTGCGCTTTAAGTTCTTCATTTCGTTGTCAAGCTGAAGCTCCAAGTCTTTTACCGTGTCTTCGGCACTGTCAATCGCATCGTTGCGGCTCGACCAGGGGAGCACGCCGTCGAGCGGAATCGTCGCCGAGAGCGTAAGGGCGGTCGTCTTTGTGGCGTCTGGAGCCGTGCCGTCGTAGCCGAGATACCAGCTTTGGTCGCGCCAGGTGAGCGATGCGCTCAAACTCGGTGCGAATGCGGAAAATCGCTTGTCCAAGACACTGTTTTTCGCAGTCGCGAGCTTGTATTCAAGCAATTTGATAGATGATGACTGCACGTCCTTCATGTCGACGTCGATTTTATTCAGCGTGAGCACGTCGTCGAGCGAGCCGGAAAGCTCAATGCGCTCGTCAATCGGAAGCCCGAGCATCTGCTTGAACTCAGCCAAATCGTTCAAAAACGTCGTGCGCGCGCTTCCGACCGTGGGAATCTTGCTCTTGTAGTTGACTTCCGCAGAAAGCACGTCGATTTCGCTCAAGCGTCCCTGATTGTACTTTGCGAGGTTGTTGTTATACTGCGTCTTTGCGATTTCAAGGTTCTGCTCTTGCAGCGTGATGTTTTCTTTTTCGTACAAAAGCCCGTAGAATGCCTCGCGCACGCTCAGCTCCACGGATTTTACCGCATCGTCAAAATTGAGCTTTCCCGACTCATAGGCAATCTTTGCGCTCTGCATCGATGTGTACAGATTTGCCGAAAGCGAGAGAGAAAGCGTCGCCGAAACACCGAACGAAGCCGCGTAGCCCGCATCGTTGTCGCTCAAGGCATCAATCGGAACAGAAGATGACGCACTCACGCTCGCCGTGGGGCTTACGCTGTTCCATGAATGGTCTTTTGTTCGCTTTGCCGCATCAAGCGTAATCTGCTCGCGAGCAAGGGAAACGTTATTCTTTTTGGCGAGTGCGACCGCATCATCGATTGAAAGCGTGGTCGCAGTCTCTCGTGCTGTGGACGAACGCTGTTCGCCTTCCTGTGCACCGAGCAGTGCCACAGACGTAAAGAAAATCGCCGACAGTATAGATAAGTGCTTTCTCATACACTCTTATAATATCGGCGACTATCAAAAGTTTCAAAAAAATCTTGTTATATAAAGGGAAATTATTTTGATTTCATTGTGTACACGCCATCCCACGGAGACGGAACGCCATTTTTGATGAAATCGACACAGCGCGCCATAAAGACCTTTGCGCTCTCATCGTCCGGGTACAGTTCGTCCGCCTGCTTGTACAATTCGTAGGCTTTCTTGAGTTCCTCGGGATTCTTCGGTTCTTGCGGCGTGTCGATGCCTTTGAGATACCAGCGCATTCCCTCATTGAAGAGCTCCGTTGCCTTGATTCGCTTTTCGCTCAGCTCAGCGCGCAGACCGATGATTGAATAAATCCCGACCGGCTTTTTGACGTTGATGACACGCACGTAGTCGAGTTTTCGCGCGACGATTTTCCCACGGTTCTCGCCGAGATTCGCATTGTGCCACGTGGACTCAGAGCACATAATCCATGAGCCATACGCTTTGTTTGTTCCTTCGAGACGGCTCGCAAGGTTTACGTTGTTGCCCATAATCGTGTAGTTCAATTTTTTCTCCGTTCCCATGTTTCCGACGACCATGTTTCCCGAATTCAAGCCGACGCGCGAGTGCAAGAAGAACGGCTCGCCCGTCTGCGGGATAATCGGCAGCTCGTGCTTGTGCTCTTCGTTGAAGCGTTTTTCTGCCTGCAACATGCGGATTCCGGCGACGCACGCGTCGAACGCATTGTTCTCGTCGTGCACTGGCGCACCGAAGAACGAGACGATTTCGTCACCGACGTATTTGTCGATGGTGCCCTTGTTGTCCATGATGGCGTCGCTCAGCACGCCGAGATAGTCGTTCAAAATGGCGACGAGCCGTTGTGCGCCCTTGTCCTCACCCTCTTCGTTGTTGATAACTTCGGTGAACGCCGAGAACGATTTGACATCGGAGAACAGCGCGGTGAGATTGTCGCTTTTGCCGCCCAATCGCGCGATTTCTGGATTTTTGACAATCTGCTCAACAACCGCAGGCGCGACATAGGCACCGAACGTTGTCTGCAAGAATTTTTTGTCTTTTTCGCTCGTAGCGAATCGGTAAATCGTCATGGCGAGATACGAACTGAACGCAATCAAAAACGGCGTGAGTGCGGGGACGTATCGGCTGAACAGCGTCATCGCAAGCGCGGGGAACACGAGCGATATGAGAACGAGCGTCACACCGGTCGTGTTCTGAACGAACGCCTTTTTTTCGGCGGGAAGCACGATGAGCACGAGCGCAAGCACACCAATAATGAGCACACCCCACCCCCAGCGCACCGGATAGATAAAATCCTCGTTCATAATCGTGTTGTACACGTTCGCGTGCGTTCCCACATTCATGTACGCGCGCTCAAACGGCGTCGTACCCAGATCGGTTGTGGAGCTCGCCGTGTGCCCAAGAATGCAGAATGAATTCGCGTACACCGCTTTTTTTTCGGCGAACATCGAATTGTAGAGCGCGACTTCGTTCTCAAGCGTGTCAAACAGTTCCGAAAGGTCGTTCTGAATCGACTGGTATTCCTCGGGAGAGATGTGTTCCGAAATGGCAAACATGCGCTCGGCGATTTCGTCCATCGTCTTGTCCGCACAAAATTCAGTCACGCCTTCAAAGAATGCCTTTCGGAACGAAAAATACTGCACGTAGTCCGAATATTCAACGCCACCACCGATTGCGTTTCCGTCGATGTCATACCCCTCGCACTTTGAGAGCAGAAAGTCCTTAAAATCCGCAATGTCATTGTAATCCGCGACCAGCGTGCGTATCGCGGCGGCGCTTTCCATCGGCGAGAGACCGGGAAGCTGCACCGCGTCGAGCGAAGCCAAGAATCGGGAGAGCGAATTAAGCTCAATCACGATATTTTTCTCAAGCTCATCAAGCTGCGCAAGGAAGTATACGCTCTCATGACGGAATGAATCGATGAACAGCGTATGCAGCCAGTTGATAATCATCTTTCCGTCGCTGTCCAGCGGAATCGAAATGCTCTTACCTCCGGCTCCCTGGCAGTTAGAAAGCTCCAAACGGCGCGCTTCCCGTGTAATGCGCTCCGGATTCAAGATGCGCACAATCGGCGCAAAGGCAAGCTGACCGGCAAACACGCCGTCCTTGTCGTTCAAAAGCTCGATTCGGCGGCGCGTTCCGTCCATATCGATGATGACGTTCGTAAATCCCGCTCCGGCGGCATGGCTTAAAAACTGATGCCGTGCGGGCGAGAATCCAATCAGGTATTTTTTGAGAAAGGCGGGATTCTCCCAATCAGGCTTTTCGGTGGTGAAGTTGTCGAGAAAAGATGTTTTTACGCTGTCGAGACGGCTCTTTCTGAAATTCTTGAGCGTCAGGCTGTCCTTGTCGTCGACATCATATAGAAAGCGTTTTTTTGCATATTCGATTTCGTCGTCAGAGTAGTCGATGTCAATGTCGAGCGTGTTAATCGTAAGCCATGTGTTTCCGAAGAACTGAATCGCGCGCGCAAAATAATCGTCGTTGTCGCGCACGAATTTTTCGAAATCAGGGCGCGTACCGTCAAAATTGGAAGCCGCTTCAATAATGGCATCCTCATCGACTGCGAGATTTGAGGGCGAAAGGTACTCAATATCGAATACCGCCGTCGATGCGCCGAATTCTTTCATGCGGAGCAAGGCGTTCGCAAAAATGTCGCGCGTCCACGGCCAGGGTCCCATCGCCTGCAAAGAGGCATTGTCCGCCTCGACGAGGAGCACTTCTTTTCGGACAGCAGGATTATTCGTAAAGCTCAGCACCAAATCGTACAGGCGGTAGTCAAATTTCTGCAACGCGCCAATCGCGCACAGGAGCGACCAGAAGACGAGAGAGCTCACCACGATGATAAGACCTGCGGTTTTCCGTGACAGATTTTTTTTACCCTCTTTGGGTTGTTTTGCATCTTTTCTCATGACAAATAGTATAACACAGGATATAATAGAACTGTAGATTTTCTTGAGTAATTCTTAAAATTCCAAGAAATGAGTTCAAAAACAGGAGTTCACCCATGAAAAAAATCCTTGTTTGTATTCTCGCCGGACTCTTTTCATCGGTTACGGCATTTTCTCAAAGTTCCGAGCAATTCGCTTCAATTCTCAAATCAGAGAACGTCACGTACGCACAGCTGGCATATCTGCCTGCCGTGCAAGCACAGCTCATCTCCGAAGATGACTCTCCCGAAAAGGCATTTGAAGCGCTCTCTCAAAACGGTTATTTTTCTTCAACTGCTTCTGCAAATGATGAAGCCAGGCTCGACGAAGCGTGTCTTCTCTATGCAAAACTCTTGAATCTCAAGGGCGGCTTGTTCTACTCGCTGTTCCACTCAAAACGCTACGCCTTCAAAGAACTAAAAGCAAAAAACATTCTTCCCCGCGAGAGCGATCCCGCAATGAAGATTTCAGGAAGAGATTCAATCGACCTCTTCTCATCATGCCTTACGCTCTCAGGAGATGAATAACATGAAAATCACCGCAAAAACACTTTTTTCAGGCTTTGCCGCACTGCTTTTTTCCGCCTCAGCATTTGCGCTCGAAACAGGCGGAGTGCTCTCAAACGACGCCAAATTCTCTGGCAACAAAACGAGTGACTTGGATTTCGATAACGTCGTCAATGCATCGGCATGGCTCAGAACGGCTCTCAGCGACGACGGCTCAAGCTATTTCATCATGGAAGGCTCGTTCAAAAACGAATACGATGACAGCGTTGCGGATTCAGACGAAAAAATGTCGAATACGCTCGACGTCACCTTGTTCAAGCTCGCGCTTCATCGGGAACTTGCTTCCGGAGACGTCACGTTCGTCACGGGGCGATTCTTCAACAGCGACGCGAGCGGGCTTGTCTTCTCTCAGAACGCCGACGGTCTCAAAATCGACTACGATGCATATTCATTCAAAATCGCGCTTTTCGGCGCATACACGGGCTTGCTCAACGCAAAGAACACCACGATTCTTGACTACGACCAGCCGGAGCTCGACAACGACAAACTGTACGTCGTGGCAAACAAATACGCGGTCGCGGGGCTCACGTTCGTGCTGCCACACATCGTCGCGAATCAAACAGTCGCGCTCGAAGGCTTCGGCACATTCAGCCTCGAAGACACAAAATACAACCGCTTATACGGCACGCTCTCACTCTCAGGTCCGCTTGTCTCACCGCTCTTCTACGATTTGTCGTCAACGCTCGGCTTCTCAAGCTATGACGGCGCGGATTTCAAGGTAGCAAATCTCACCAAAGGCTCGCTTTCTCTCTACCCTGACTTCAAATCGATGTCGGTTTCACTTAACGCGGTGTATGCCTCTGGCTCACAAGGTCCATTCGAGAAGTTTCAGGGCTTTACGAGCATGACGGCAGTCAACTCACTCGATGAGCCAGAATACTCGGGTATCGTCACCACGGGGCTTTCGGCAACCATCAAGCCACTCGAGCAACTGCTGCTCCGTGCGTCAGGTGACATCGTGTTTGACGCCACCGAAGAAATCGAACAGGCTGGTTTCCAATATGCCGTGGGCTTTGACTGGCAGATTGTCAGCGATGTCGCGCTCGGCGCAAGTTTTGGTCAGTACATCGGGAAAGACAATTCAGATGCTGACAAAACGGTCTTAAAATGTAACATTCGAATCGCATTCTAAAAAAGGAGGCACTCTATGAAAAAATTACTTCTTTCGGTTCTTTTCGCGGCAACCGCATTCACCGCATTCTCTATGGATGCCGTCGTTGTCTCAGCAAAAGGAAAAGCCGAGGTTCAGAACGGAGAGTCGTGGGTCGCGCTCAAAAACGGCGACACCTTAAATCAGGGTTCGGTCATTCAGACGGGCTTCAAATCAGAAGTCGTCCTCAAAATCAAAGAATCAACGGTCACCGTTGCGCCGCTCTCTCGCCTCACCTTACAGCAGCTTGCCGAGCGTGAAGGAGTCGCAGGCGCACCAGGCAAAGATGACACCACTATCTTCCTCGACACTGGCTCTCTCAAGTCAAATGTCCAAAAATCACAAGACCGCCGCGTCGGGTTCACCGTTCGGTCTCCCGTAGCAACCGCTTCTGTCCGCGGTACTGAATATCAGGTCACCACAAAGTTCCGTTCCGTCGCCGTCCAAACGATGCAGGGAAAAGTCGCCACATGGAAGAACACGGCAAAGAGCGAACAGGCATTTGCCGTTCTGAACGACGGTCCAGTCGAAGAAGCGAGCGAGGGCAACGAGGCGCAGGACATCTCAGAATACGCGCCTCCGGGCTCATTCACTGTCTCACGGGGCGAGCAGGCGTCATTCACGTCGGCTGGTCAGACTTCGACACCGGCGCAGAACGCACGCGCAACGGCTGAGTCATTGGGCGAAGGCACGAACACGGCATCCGCAGGCGAAGCAGCCGCAACATCTTCGCTTCCCACGCCAGTGGCACCACCCCCCGCAACAGCAACCGCGGCATCAAAGCCAAAGGCAAATCTCATTATTCAAGTTGAATTTGCTGACTAGGACACCATCGTATGTACACAACACTGAAATACTCATGTGTTCTTGCAGCAGCACTGTGCGCGCTTGCGTTCGGCGGTTGCAAGAACGATAAAAAAGTAGTGGCTTCTAATTCACTTTCTTCCACTTCGACGAACGAACAAGTGCCCGCGAAACTCAAAAAAATCACGCCGGAAACCCGCGCGTACCTCGAGGGCAAGCAGATTGTCATCGTGCTCGGCTACGGCTACAACGACGACGCACATATTGCGAGCATTACGCAGTCGCTCAACGACAATTTCGGTGTCGAAACCGAAGACAACGCGGGCTTGATTTCAGTGTTCGTCTACCCCGCTGACTTTATGGTCGCCGGAAAAGAACGCATTTCCTCGCTCGCCGACCGCCTCGAAGACAAAACGCTCGCGGGCATGATTATTCTCGGCGCGCCCGAGGGATTGCACATTGCGCTCTCAAAGATGCAGGACAAAACGGAGTCCGGCGCGCTCGACTTCCCCGTGTTCACGCTCTTCTCGCAGGACGACGTGCTCGGCTCTGAGTCAACGTCCGACTTTGTGCTCGACTACGCACACAAAACGAACACGATTGACGGCGAAGTCACTGACTTTATCCCCGATTTTGACGCCGTTGAAATGCTCACAAACGCTGTCTCAGAAATGATTGAGCTTCGCGAGCCGCTCAAGGCAGACAGCTCGCTCATCACGTTCGTGGAGCAGCTTTTTACCAAAAAGCGCACGGTCGTTCATTACGTTGACGGCGAAACGGGCTTGCAGTCCATAAATCACTTCATTTTCGAGTAACGCCGAGCTGATAGCTAATGATAGAAATCGTTCAACAGAAAAATCTTGCAATCGGCTCTCAAGAAGCAATCGACGCGCTCGCAGAAATTGAATTCGCGAAAGTTCTTTTGCTCTCTGACTCTCACGGAAACGCGCGCATCATGCAGAAAATAATCGAAGCGTTCGGTCATGAGTGCAATGCCATGTGCTTTTGCGGAGACGGATTGCTCGATTTAGTTGAAACGCTCGAAATGGGCTTTTTCGACAGGAGTTTCGGTGAAAAGATTCCGTCCGTTGTCTATTTTGTGCGCGGAAACGGCGACAACTCCACCACAACGATTTTTACCGACAAGCGCGTTCCGATTTTTGTTCCCGAATTCCAAGAAGTCACCATCGCGGGCAAAAAAATCTTTCTTACGCACGGACACCGCTACAACGTGTACTACGGCAACAAAGATTTGCGAAACGAAGCCATCCGCCGAGGCATGGACATTGCCTGGTACGGGCACACGCACGTGCCCAATTCGCTCAGAAGCCACGTAACGCGCGACGGGCGCAATGATTTTTTGGGAATCTCAAATCCGGGAAGCTGCTCGCAAGCACGCGGCGGAATGCCGAACACGTTTTCAATCATGGACGTGCACCGCAATGAAGATAAAAACGTCTGCCACTATTACCGAATCACGCACGACCGCTACGAAGAGCCGGTTTTTACCGAAATGCCAACTCCGCGCGGCGAAATAAAGCTGTTTTAAGTTTCTGCACACACACCAAAGCGAAAAACGCACTGTATACGGCGGTTTTTAGAAATTCTCACCCAAGATAAAACTGCCGCCGTCGTGACCTGAATACACGCGCGTGTCTTCTTCGCAATACTCGTTGATTTTTAAAAGACTCTGGTGGATTTTGCGCTCGTTTCCGCCGACTAAATCCGTTCTGCCCCACGACCGATAAAACATGGTGTCGCCCGAAATGAGCGTGCGTTCTGCATCATTGTACAAACAACACGAGCCTTCGGTGTGCCCCGGCGTGTGCAAGATTTCCCACTGAGAGAGCGAGGCGCGCACCTCTTCTGAAAAACTGACAGAAGCAAACACATCGGCGAGCGTTTTTTTGTCTTCGAGGAATGCCGTTGCCTGCGGAAGATTTGTGACAAAGGGCAGAAATTCATCAAAGCCCATCTGAGCGAGCGCTTTTCCTTGCATGACTGCGGAATCGGCTCCGACATACGCGGCATCGTCTGGGTGAATCGCAATCGGAAGCGCGGGGAATGATTTTTTTAAGAAAGGAAGCCCTGAAACGTGATCAAAGTGCCCGTGCGTCAGAACGACCGCCACGGGAACGAGATTTTTTGAAGCAAGGTATGAGACGACAGAACCTTCATCGTGTGAGAACGTGCAATCCGCAGGGTCGATGACAATCACGTCCGTTTTTGAGACAGGAACGAGATATGTGTTTACGCCAAGCGGACCAGTCCTCAGAAGATGAAGGTTCATGGCTTTTGCCTTACTGAATGTCTTCTGATGAAGAAGAGCGCGGTGCGCGGGCTGCCAAAATTTCCTCATCGGTCATTTCTGCCTGTGCCTTTGCGAACGCCGCCTGCTGTGCCATTGTGTCGTTGTTGTTTGACGTGAAGCTGTCAACGATAGGAGCAGACTCGTTTGATACGTTCGGAACCGGCTCGTTGTTTTCGTACGTGTCGACAGATTCCTCTGGCTCACTCTCGTCAGCCTCACCCTCCGGGCGCTGCTTTGAATAGCTTACGCTCAATGCGCGACCGCGGTACACGTGACCGTTCAATGCGCTGATTGCTTTTTCGGCGTCTTCTTTGAAAAGCTGGACGAATGAGTAGTTTGCGAGCACGCGGATGTCACCGATGCGCTCTTTTTCGATGCCTGCGACGCTGATGAAAAGACCAACGAGGTCGCGCGGGAATACGCGGCGGTTTCGTCCGATGCTTACGAACACGACTTCAGCGTTCTCTGGATCAATCTGAACGCGTGTGAATCGCTCGCGTGGCTCACGTGCTTCTGTTGAAGCGCCTTCCTCGCTCTGATTTTCAGTTCGCTCGAAGCGGTTGAATCGCTCTTCGCGGTTTGCATGGAAATCATCGCGCTCGCCTCCAAATTTGTTGAATCGGAAAATTGCCCCGCCAGCGTTCTTCAAAAGATATGCGGCAACGTAAGAACGAAGAGTGAATGGAACATTTTTCTTGAAAACTTTTTTGAGAGCCTCAAGCTCATCAGGATTTGCCTTTACCTTTGCAACAACATCTTGAAGATATGCAGCTGCCTGATTAAGATCAATCTCTCTGTTCTGTCTGAAAGGTCGTCTGAAATTGCGTCTAAATGCCATAAAAAAACTCCTTTACGCTAAAACTGCTGTGTAAACTGAACCTTTTTTTTCAAAACCACAACGGGTCAATAACGGTTCGATATAATCGGGTATCACAGCGTCAGCAATGATAAAGTCATGAATTCCGAGATTTTTTAAAGTGGAAATGCTCTGTGCAAACAATTCTCTGCAAATTCCTAAGCCTCGGTAATTCTGATTCACAAAACAAGCGATGAAAGCCGCCGTTTTTTGTGAAAAGGACGGAAAGCGAGCATACAAAAGAACTCCGGCGACATCATCTGACAAAGTGCGTGAAATAATTCCTCCGACTTGTGCAGAAGCTTCAAAATCGAACTTGCGACGCCATACATGGGCAATCGCTTCACCTGTTTCGCCCGGAAAGTTGCTTTTTATTTCGCTTGCGATGTTCTCCGCCTCATGAAGAATACAATCACTGTCCTTTTCGTGATTGTACGGTTGGAATTCAAAATCTTCCTGAACCAGATCGTCATAATCCTCAAAATCCTGACTCAGTGTTTCCAGACCCCAAGAATCGCGGAGCGCATTGTACCACTCGTACACAACCGAGCGCATTTTTTGCTTTTTGAACGCCAAAAATCGCTTTTCGATGTGCGGGTACTGCTTTAACACAGTTTTGTAATTCTTGAACACCCCCCTGCCATTGGCAAGAACTTCGCGAAGCTCGCCCTGCACGCTCGGCACACGGACGCACGACGCAAATTCTTCACGTAAACTAAAGCCATCCGTAGATGACCACGGTGGCAATGGATAGACATTTTCTTCGTCGCCCAGTTCGGATTCCGACAAATCATCGATATGAACGACAATCTTCCGCGCAGAATCAAACACAAACTCGGCGTTTTGGTCTTCCATGGCGAATATGATTTCAGCAATAAGAGATTCCGTTAATTCAAAAACCATATTCCTACCAAAAAGACTACTGCAAATCCGCTCGCTTTGAGACGATTTTGCTCACCAAGCCGTACTCAAGAGCCTCTTCTGCCGTGAGCCAGTGGTCACGGTCGCAGTCTTTTTCGACTTGTTCTTCGCTTTTGCCTGTTTCGGCAGCGATGAGTTTAATCAACTTCTTTTTTGACTTTGCGATTTCTTCGGCTTGGATTTCCAAATCAGTCGCAACTCCGCGCGCCACACCGCCAATCAACGGCTGGTGAATGAGATAGTGGCTGTTCGGGAGCGCAAAACGACGCTCTTTTGGCACGGAAAGCAAGATGATTGAACCCATACTCGCGATAAGCCCCGTACCAATGGTGTACACAGGCGCGTTGATAAAGCGAATCATGTCGTAAATGCCAAACCCTGAGTCGATAGAGCCTCCGGGTGAGTCGATGTAGATATAAATCGGCTTGTCGCTGTCTGCCTCGAGCAAAAGAAGCTGCTTGATGACCTTTGCCGTGTTTTCTTCGTTGATTTCGCCGCTCAAAATAATCTGGCGGGTCTTTAAAAATTTCTCGGAAAGCGAGTCGTCCTTTTGTTCAGACTTTTTTTCTTCGTCGTTGTCGTTAAAAATTCTCATGCTCTAAATATACCGAAAAGAACGCAAAAGTACAATCAAAAAAGATTCCGCGCGTTATTTTACGCCTTTCGCTTCGTTCCAAAAGCTCATCATGTCGCGATGATGGCTTGCATCCATCGGCATGTTTTTTTCTTTCATGCCTGCTTCCACGTGATGAAAACGGTACTCGAATTTTTTGATTGCCCGCTGGAGCGCAACATTCGCGTCAATGCCAAGCCAGCGCCCGTAATTGATGAGCGAGAAGAGCGCATCACCGAATTCTTCTTCAAGATGAAGCTGCGCCTTGTCAAGCTCGGGATTGGAGCTTGAAACCGTGAGCGGCTTTTCGCCCGTGTATTTTCGGTTTTGCTCAACGTCGATGAACGCGTCGTGCATTTCGGCAAGTTCCTCGCAGAATTTCATGCGCACTTCGGAGAGCGTCTTCCAGTCGAAGCCGGCTTTTGATACTTTTTTGAGCATTTTGTACGCCTTAAGCACCGGCGGAAACTGCTCGGGAATTGAGTCGAGAATCGAGTCGGTTTTGCGCCCCTCGACGTTTGCTTTGATTCGCTCCCACTGATTGAGCACTTTTTCGGGATTGCCCGCGACGCTCTCAGTGACTTCGGATTTGCCCGCGCTCTCGGCGAATACATGCGGGTGGCGGCGCACGAGTTTTTCGGCAATGCCGTCTATCACCTCTTCCACGGTGAACAAGCCTTTTTCTTCAAACAAATAGGCGATGAGCACGACATTCAAAAGCACGTCGCCGAGTTCTTCTTTGACATGCGCGGGGTCTTCCTGCGTGAGCGCGTCGATTGCCTCGCACGTTTCCTCAAAGAACGTTGAACGCAAAGAAAGCGGCGTCTGGTCTTTGTCCCAGGGGCAGCCGTTCCGCACCGCCTTTACGATGTCAAAAAAATGAGAAAATGCAGATGCAAGCGTTTTATTTTCAGTTTTCATTTCAATTTTCCGTTTTCAGTTTTCAATTATTTTCTTTTTGCTCCAGCTCTGCAAAATCCGATTCGGGTCGGAAGAAAGCAAGAGTTTGCAGAACATCTCGTTTGTGGGCGCAAATTCCTGCGCGAGGATAATCCGCTCGTCCGCCGTGAAATTTGAGAGCACGTAATCGGCGATGTTTACGTTCGCGGGCTTTGAAATGCCAAAGCGAAGCCGCCAAAAATCAGCTGTGCCGAGCACCGCTTTTGCTGAGCGAAGCCCGTTGTGACCGCCCAAGCCGCCGCTCCATTTTAAACTCACCGTGCCAATCGGAAGCTCCAGTTCGTCATGCACGACCAAAATTTCGTCGTTGTTGATTTTGAAAAATCGCGCAAGCTCGCCGATTGACTCGCCGCTTAAATTCATGTAGGTGAGCGGCTTTAGAAAGTAGATTTTTTCGGGTGCGTTCTCAGGCACACGGGGAGTGCCGCCGTCTTTTGTGGTGTACACGCCCGTTTCGCCCATCCATTCGGCAAGCGTGCGCGTTTCGACGACGGCATAATCACCCTTGAATTTGTTTTGAAACGAAAATTTAGCATAAAACGGAAGCTGGCTTGCGAACTGCCACGCGACATTGTGCCGCGAGAGTTTGTATTCCTCACCGTAATTTCCTAAAAAAGCGACCAATCGAATCATGCACTCATTATAGTGCAAAAGCACGCGCAAGAGAAGTGTATCAAAATGACACAGGGATTTCGCAATTTTGGAACACTGTGTTTTTTTGACTCACGCGCTAGGGGGTGTAGCCCCGAAGTTGTGAAGCGAAGCGGAACAATGAGCGCGAGCGAAGGGCGAAACACCCGACCCGCGAAGCGGGGAGCGCCCCAATTTTCATTTTTCAACTTTCCATTTTCAATTTTCATTTCTTGGCACGGAACTTGCTTATTTTTACGCATAAAACAGTCGCAATGCACAGGAGACACACTATGAAATACGATGACGAAACAATCAGCGCATACATGAAAGATTTGAGCCGAATTCCGCTTTTGACTGCGGAAGAAGAAAAAGAACTGGCGCAAAAAGCGGCAAACGGCAGCCGTGCGGCAAAAAACAAGCTCGTAAATGCAAATCTCCGTTTTGTCATTGCGATTGCGAAAACATATCAGAACCGAGGCTTTGAGCTTGCGGACTTAATCAGCGAGGGAAATATTGGTCTCATGATGGCAGTCGACCACTTCGATGTGTCAAAAGGATACAAATTTATTTCGTATGCGGTGTGGTGGATTCGCCAGAGCATTCAAAAAGCACTGAGCGACCGAAGCCGCGCAATCCGCTTGCCCTCAAACAAAGTGAATGAATTGTACCAAATCGAAAAAGCGCGCACGATGGTCGAAGCAGACAAGGCTGAGGAAGAGCAGACTCGAGAAATCGCGAAGATTTTGGGAATGAAAACGAGCTATGTGCGTGATTTGCTCAACTTTAACCGCGATATGGTAAGCCTTGACGCACCGATTGACGCAGAAAAGAGCGAAGCGGCGTTCGGAGATACGTTCAAAGACGAAATCAATCCTTCGCCGGAGCAAGTGGCGCTCACAAACGCGCTCAAAACTGATGTCGATGATGCGCTCAAAACGCTCAAGCCAAAAGCAGCGCGCGTTATCCGAATGCGCTACGGCTTAAACGGACTCAAGCCGATGTCACTCAAAGAAATCGGCGACTCATGCGGGCTTACCAAAGAGCGAATCCGCCAGATTGAAAAAACAGCGGTCAAAACCTTGCAGAGTCCGTCACGCCGCCGCCGCTTGGAAGCATACGTTGCTTAAATTGTAAGGCTGTCGAAAGCCTCTTTTCTCGCCTCTTGCATGAGTTTCATGTCGCGGGCGAGATTTGCTATTTTAAAGGCGAGTTCGCCGCTCTGAGCCGTGCCCGTTATTTCGCCGGGACCGCGCAAGCGCAAATCTTCTTCGGCGATTTTAAATCCGTCGGTCGTTTCGTGCAGGGCTTTCATGCGCTCGATTCCGTTTTCGGTGATGTTCGCACGGTAAATCAAAAAACAGTACGATTGTGCGCTTCCTCGCCCCACGCGCCCGCGAAGCTGGTGAAGTGCGGCAAGCCCGAACCTGTCCGCCTGCTCGATGACCATGCACGTTGCGTTCGGAACATCTACGCCCACTTCCACAACGGTTGTTGCCACGAGCACTTGGATTTTGTTCGCGCGGAAATCTTCGAGAATGCGGTTTTGCTCTTCTTCTTCGATTTTTGAGTGAATGAGCGCACACTTGAAATTCGGGTAGACCTGCGTTTGCAAGAAAGTAAAGCTTTCTTCGGCTGATTTGAGCGGCGATTTTTTTCCGAAAGAATCCGTGCCAAATTCGCCTTCGTTTGCATCAAGATTTTGCTCAATCGCGGGGTAAACGAAATACGCCTGATGACCGGCATTCAGTTCTTTTCGGACGGCTTCGTAGGCATTGCGCTCGTTTCCCGCTTTGGTGAGATAGGTTGTGACGGGCTTTCGCCCCTGCGGCATGGTGTGAATCGTGCGCACATCGAGGTCGCCGAACACAGTAAGCGCGAGCGTCTGCGGAATCGGAGTTGCACTCATCATGAGAAGATTCGGCTCTCGGAAGGGCGGCTGCGCGAATTTGTCGGTCGCGACAACGGAAGTGCGCCCCTTGTCCAAAATTGCCGAGCGTTGCATAACGCCGAATCGGTGCTGCTCGTCGATGATGGCAAGAGCTAAGTCGTGATACTGCACATTTTTTGAAAAGAGCGCGTGCGTGCCAATCACGAGATTGATGTCGCCCTTTTTGAGCGCGGAAAGCAAATTGTCGCGCCCCTTTGTTTTGATATTCCCCGTAAGATAGGCAACGCTTACACCCACGGCTTCAAGCAGCCTCGCGGCATTTTCTGCGTGCTGGCGGGCGAGCAATTCCGTGGGAGCCATGAGCGCGACCTGTCCGCCATAGTCAATCACACGGAGCGCGGCAAAGAATGAGACGAGCGTTTTTCCAGAGCCGACATCACCCTGCAAGAGCGTGCGCATGGAAAAGCGGTTCTGCTGTTCGATTGTCTGCGTTTTTTCGCCAAACCCGTAATTCCCATCAATATCCTCGTTCATGAGCGTGATGACACTCATTTGGTCACTCGTGAGTTTGTAGGGAAGGCGCGAAAGCAAATCTTTTTGCTTGGTGGAAAGAGAGGCGGCAAATTCTTCTTCTGAGACTTGCCGTTGCGTGCTTTCGGCGGAATCGACTTCAATTTTGGGGAGTTTTCCGCGATGGGCAAGTGCGCGTTCAGCGAGCGTTTTTTGGAACAAGAACAATTCCTCAAAAACGAGCGTGTTCCGCGCCCCAAGTGCTTCTGACAGCGTTTTTGGAAAGTGAATCGAGCGGAGCGCGTCTTTTTTGGAAAGCAAGTGGCGTTTTTCGATGATGTCGGCGGGCAAATCGTTTTCGAGACCGAGCGAAAATTGGTTGAACGCGGCTTGAATCGTTTTGCTCACGATTTTGCTCGTTAACCCCTCGGTGAGCGGGTAAATCGGAAACACGCGGCTGTTCGGAACGGCGATTCCCTCAAAGGCGGTGAGATTTCCTCCGTCAGCGATTTTGGCAAGCTCAAAGGAAGTGGACTGGTATTTTCCGAATTTGACTTCGCATTTTGCCGAGAGCGCGACAATCTGCCCCACAGGATGCGTTTTTTCCAAGAACGCCCGCCCGAACGCGGCAAGTTCCACCGTGCCCGTGCCGTCAGTCGCAATCAGTTTGAGCGTTTTCATTCTGCCGTAGCCGAACCAGTCATGGGCGACAATCTGCGCAATCGTGTGGATTTTCCCCGTGTTGTTTTGAAGCGACTGGGCAATCGTGATTTTTTGCGTGCGGTCTTCGTAGTCGCGCGGATAAAACTGAAGCAAATCCGAAATCGTAAAAACATTGAGCCGCGCAAAGAGAGCCTGTTTTGCCGCGCCGATTCCCGGCAGAGACGAAATCGAATTGTTCAGTTCAGAAAGCTTCATAGGCTAAAACGGAATCATACTGATTAACGTGCCGAGTATGCGAATCACGTAGGAAACGGCGACGGACGTAACAATCAGCGTGATGATTGACGTGACGAGCGCTTTTACGAACGAGATAGACTGCCCGCGGAAGAACGCGCCTGCGATTCGGAACATGAGCGGCGAGAGCGAGCGGTCAACGACCGTCCAAATCGAATAAGACACATTTCCATCACCGATGATAAGATACACAATCAGCCGCACAACGAGAATCACGACCAAAAATCCGAGAATTGAGGTGATGATATTTCCCACGAGCATGACGAGCATTGCGAGGATTGTTGAAAGGCGGAAGCCTGTTCCCATGGCAAGGCTCGTAAAGAACGCCTGAGCCGCCATGAGCACACAAAGCGCAATTGCTGGCGTAAAATCAAATGAAGAAAAGCGCAAAAAGCGCAAGCGGCGGAAGAGATTCAGATACGGGTCGCACATTTGGGCGAGCACTTGCCCGAATTTTGAATACTCCGCGCCCGGAAACCAGGAGAGCATCACCCGGACAAAACAGAGCAGTATGTAAATCGAGGCGACAGACGCCAATACAGAAAAAAGTGCGTTTATATTCATACAAAAAATATACTGGTTTCTTGCAAAAAAGACAAAGAAAAAATCTTTTCATTTGAACAATTGTGAAAGCATGATACAATCATCGGTATGGAACATACACAGAACAAAAATCCAATGAAAAAAATCGGCATTCTGATGAACATTTTGATGGGCGTGTCGCTCAGTTGCGCGCTTTCGCTCACGGGTTTTGGCTTGTCAGGGCATTTTGAACTCGTGCCGTGGCTTATCAGTTTTGCGCTCAGTACGGTACTCAGTCTTATCATCGGTTTTTGCCTTCCCGTACGAAAAGCCGAGGCTGCATGCTGTAAAAAGTGCGGGCTTCAAGAACGCTCGCTCGGCGCGCTTGCACTCAGTTCACTCATTTCAGACCTGTTTTATACGCCTGTCATCACGCTGCTTATGGTCGCGCTCGCCTATTCTGGTGCAAAAAAGGGAATTGAAGCCGCACTTGCGAACGGTGCACCCGCTGAATCGCTTCCACAGCTTCAGTTTTTGCCGATGTTCTTGCATTCGCTTGTTATCTCGCTGATAGTTGGCTACGTGCTCATTTTTATCTTGCAGCCGCTCTATCTTAAGATACTCACGCGAAACCTGCCCGCTACACCATCCACACGTCCTTAACGAACGGAATCGATTTTAGCTCTTCGGCAAATTCCTTTGTGGAAGGAGCGGTAAGCTGTGCTGATGCCTTGACGATGTACGTGTCTTGGTCAGTGTCGATGTGGAAATAGACCGCACATGTTCCCGAGTTTCCGAAGAGATATTCTTTGAGATTGAAAATCTGCTTTTCGTCGTTAAAGCCGCTCTCAAGCTGAATGTGCACTTCCTCAATTGCCTTTTCTTGCAAGAGTTTCGGGTCTTCGATTGCATCCACGAGCATGCTCGGCTGTTCGCGGCTTGAATCAATCTTTCCTTTGAAGGCGTAGACCGTATCGTTTTGAATTTTGTCTTTCATCGCTTCCCACGTTTTCGGGAAGAACGTGAGGTCGAACGAGCCGTTGTAGTCCTGCAACTTCGCGAACGCCATCTGCGCGCCTTTTTTGGTCATAATCGTGCGCAAGTCCGTGACCATGCCGACCGCCGAGTGCACGCGCCCCGCATTCCGCATTTGCCACGGATTTTTTCCGCTTGAAGCAAGCGCGTCTTTTTCGGCTTTGTCATCTTTTGCGGCTCGGGCAATCGTGAGCGAGTTGACCGTCGCTTTTTCGTAGGCTTTTTTGTAGTCGTCGAGCGGATGCCCCGAGACGTAGCAGCCAATCAGTTCTTTTTCCATGTTGAGTTTTTCGAGACGAGAGCAATCTTCGACCTCTTCAAACACATAGTCGGTGTATTCTTTTTCGTCCGTGTCGCCAAAGAGAGAGAGCTGACCGTCATCGCTTCCGAGCGCGATTTTTTCGGCATACGCATAGGCGCGCTCAAGATTTGAAATGAGCGTGGGGCGGTTCTGACCGAGATTGTCGAATCCACCGCACTTGATGAGCACTTCGACCGCCTTTTTGTTAATCGGAGATGCACGACCGACCTTGCCCTCAGCCTTTTCTTCCTCAGTTGGCTCGTTTTTAGAACCGATGACGCGAATCAAAAAGTCCATAAAATCTTTGTACGGACCGTTTGCCTCGCGCTCTTTGACGATAGCACGCGCCGCGCCATCGCCCATGCCCTTGATTCCCTTGAAACCGAACACAATGTGCCCGTCAATAACATCAAAAATAGCGTCGGAGCGGTTTACATCTGGCGGATCGACGGGAACGCCAATGCGCCGCGCTTCGGCAATGTAGGCGGGAAGTCCGTCCGTGGAAGTGATTTCGTTCGTAAGGTTCGCCGCCATGAATTCAGCGGGCTTGTTCGCTTTAAGCCAGCCCGTGCGGTATGCGAGCACCGAATATGCCGCCGCGTGAGATTTGTTAAAACCGTAGCCCGCGAACGGAATCATGATTTCAAAAATTTCGTCGGCGTGCTCTTTGGTAAAGCCCTGTTTGACCGCGCCTTCTTCAAATTCGACCTTTTTGCCCATCAACACTTCGGGCTTTTTCTTTCCCATTGCACGACGGAGCATGTCCGCGCCACCGAGCGAGAATCCCGCGATTTTTTGCGAGACTTGCATGACCTGTTCCTGATAGACCATAACGCCGTAGGTTTCTTTAAGAATCGGCTCGAGGCAGGGGTCGGGGTAATGCACGGTTTCGGGCTTCCATTTTCCGTCGATGTAGTTTGGAATGTAATCCATCGGACCCGGGCGGTACAGCGCATTCAAGGCGACCAAATCCTCGAGTTTTTCGGGCTGGAACTGACGCAAAATCTTTTGCATACCGGGAGACTCAAACTGGAACACGGCAACCGAATCGCCGCGCTTAAAAAGCTCGAATGTTTTGGGGTCAGTTTCGCTCACTTTCGCGCACACAAAATCAGGCTCGCCCGGCTTTTTGTGCTTGTTGATGATATTTTCAGCGTAGCGGATGAGCGAAAGCGTTTTAAGACCGAGGTAGTCGAATTTAACAAGACCGCACGGCTCAATGATGTCCATTGTGTATTGGACTCCGACTTCATGCGTTTTGGGGTCCATAAAAACGGGCGCCCAGTCGGGAAGCGCCGTAAGCCCGATAACCATGCCCGACGCGTGAAGACCCGTGTTTCGCTTGCAGCCTTCAAGTTTTAGCGCAAGGTCGAAAAGTTTTTCGTAGCGCGGGTCGTGCCTGAATTCCGCAAGCTGACCGCCGTCGGGGAATTTTTCGTTTGCAGGCTCAAAGCAGTTTTTAAGTTTTGCCTTTAAATTCTCCGAGACTTTAGACTTGAGCATATTGACTTCGGCAAGCGGAATTCCAAGCGTGCGCCCGACATCGGCGATGACATTTTTGGGCTTTAGCGTACCGAATGTGACGATGTGCCCGACCTGCGGGTCTCCGTACAAATCGCGCGTGTGCTGAATGATGTCCTGGCGATAATCGAAGTCCATATCAACGTCAAAATCAGGCATTGAGACGCGCTCAGGATTCAAAAACCGTTCAAAAATGAGCTTAAAGCGGAACGGGTCGATGTCCGTAATCGTCATGCAGTAGGCAACAAGACTTCCCGCGCCCGAACCGCGCCCCGGACCAATCGGAATGTAGGGCTTCGGGCGTTTGTTCACATTGTCGTAGGTCGACTTTGACCAGTTGATAAATTCCCACACGATAAGGAAGTAGCCCGAAAATCCCATCTTGAAGATGATGCCAAGTTCGTACTCGGCGCGCTGGCGGATTTGCGGCGTGATTGTGCCATAGCGGTCGCGCAAGCCCTTTTCGACGAGGTAGCGCACGTAATCGTCTTGGTTTGCCGCATAGTCATCGCCGTGCGTTTGGAATTCTTTCGGAAGCTCAAATCGCGGGAGACAGGCTTTGAGTTCCTGCGTTTTGTACTGGTGAATCGTGAGATTGCACATGTTCGCGATTTTGATTGTGTTGTCGTAGGCTTCGGGGCAATCGGGAAAAAGCAGGCGCATTTCTTCCTCAGTTTTGAAATACCACTCGCTTCTGCCCTCACCCATCGTCTGATGCGGCTCGTTCATGTTCTTTTTAAAACCAATGCAACGCAAGCAATCCTGAGCCTCAGCGTCTTCCTTTTCGATGTAGTGAATATCGTTCGTAACGACGAGCGGAATGTCGAGTTCGTGGGCGAGCGCAATGAGTTTTTTGTTGACGAGCTTTTGGTCTTCAAGCCCGTGGTCTTGCAACTCGATGTAGTAATGGTCTTTTCCGAAAAGATTTTTGTATTTGAGCGCGAGTTCTTTTGCTTCTTCGTCTTTGTTGGCAAGCAAAAGCTGGGGAAGCTCGCCCGCAATACACGCAGAACAGCAGATTAAGCCCTCGTGATACTTTTCGAGCAGCTCAAAATCAATGCGCGGCTTGTACCACGTGCCCTCGGTGTAGGCGATTGAAGAAAGCCAGCTCATGTTTTTGTAGCCCGTCTCGTTTTCGCAGAGCAGAATGAGGTGGAAGTAGCGGGCTTGCCTGTCGCCGTCCTCGCCCTTTCGCGAATAGGGAACGGAATTCTTTTCTAAATGAGAGCCGTACGCGACATAAAATTCTTCGCCGACAATCGGGTTGATTCCGTTTACATGGCAGAGTTTTTCAAAATTGAGCGCGCCGAACATGTTTCCGTGGTCAGTAAGCGCGAGCGCGGGCATGTTGAGCCGTTTTGCCTTTGCCACCAAATCGTCAAGGCGTGCGCACGAGTCGAGCAACGAATAATCCGAATGAACATGAAGATGAACAAAATTACTGACCGGCGTTCCCTCGGGAGCCGCATCAAAAACGTGATAATCTGCCATACGGTAAAGTATAGCACAGCGCGAGATAAAAAAAAATGCCCCGCAGCAAGCACTTTCGTTTTTGTGCTTGCTGCGGGGCAATGCGCGTAGTGTTTGAACTACTCTACGATTGCGATGATGTCTGAATTCTTTACGATGAGATACTCATCGCCGTCCATTTTGACCTGAACGCCGGCGTATTTGTCGTACATAACGCGGTCACCGACTTTGACGGTAATCGGGTCTTTTTCTGTTCCCGGACCGACAGCCTCAACGGTTGCGGTCTGTGTTTTTTCCTGAGCGGTCTCTGGAATGATGATTCCAGACGCTGTTTTTGTTTCCGCTTTTTCCTGTTTGAGAAGGACGCGGTCTGCCAATGGCTTAAGTTTCATATATGTTCCTCCAAATTAGTACATGATGATATAAATAAAATATAGAATTTTTCGACAATCGGCAACTAAAATATTTTCAGTGAAAAATTCTCAGAGTTGTAGTATATTTAACGTGAGGTAAATGAACTATGGAACGAAGAATATTGTTTGTCAGCGAGACGCAGAACTTTTTGGTCACTGCAATGATAAAAGCCTTAAAAGACGCTCGCTTTGATGTTACTACCGCAGAGCCGGACATGGTTGAAATCTCCCTCATCGAAAATATTCCCGACATCTATGTTGTCTATCTTGAGGGCGATTTAAACAAATTCAACGGAACGCTCAAATACATCAAAAAACTGATTACCACCGAGGGCAAAGACCGCGTGCTCTACCTTATCGGCAATCCGATGGAAATCGACGCGGCGTACGAGGTTGTTCCGAAGGCTCTCGTCTCAGCCGCTTTCAGCCGCCCGGTCAACATGAAGGACGTTATCAACAAACTCAACATTCTTATCACAAGCGAGGAAGGTATGACTCCAGGAATGAAGCGAATTTTGGTCGTCGATGATGACAGCGTTATGCTCCGCACCATGAAAACATGGCTCTCAAAGCGCTATGACGTGTACATGGCGAATTCGGGCATGAACGCAATCCAGTTCCTTACGCAGAATCACGTCGACTTAATCTTGCTCGACTACGAAATGCCTGTCGCGTCCGGCTTGCAGGTGTTCGAAATGCTCAAAAACGACGAAAAAACGGCGAACATTCCGGTGATTTTCCTCACCTCAAAAGATGACAAAGAGACGGTCATGAAGGTGCTCGCCGCTAAGCCCGAAAAATACCTGCTCAAGTCGATGGAGCCGGAAGCGCTCTTAAAGACGGTCGACGATTTCTTCAAGGGCAAGTAACGGTGAGCCGTGCGCGCGCGGCGTTTTTATTTTGATTTCGGGGGCGTCTCATGCCAAAAAAAGACTACAAATCTTATTTTTTCGTTGACAACAACGCTTTTAAAATTACGATTCCGCTCACATCGATACTCTGCTTTGTTCTGCTCATGCTGATTGAGCACACATTTCAGAGCGACCTGTACATCAACCGCTGGTTTTTCCATAAGGTGCAGTGCTATCTCATGATTGTGCCGGTCATGATTCTCACGTCGCTCTCGGGCTATGCGATGGGCAGCATGGTCGTGCTTGTCTTTTTTGCGTTTGAGTGCATGATTTCGCACGCGCTCGCGTATCACGCGTTTGTGCTCTTGCTCGCTTCTATCATTGCGAATTTCCCCGTGTTCCGCCAATGGTACAAGAGCGCATGGAAGACTTTTTTTGTCTGGATTGGCTTTTCGCTGATTCTCGGTAACGGCTGGAATCTCTTGCTCGCCATTCTTGAGGGAAACCGCGTCACGTTCGGCGCAGAACGCTTTCATTTTGGCATTGCGCTGCTTCCGACGGCGATAGTGTGCCTCTTCTGCTACTGGTACTTCAATTATCTTCCCGAAAAATACAAAAATCTCTTTTTTGCGAGCACGTACGATTCCGACGAAATCCGCAAGATAAACGCAGAGCTTGCACGGCGCAAAGGGCAGGGCATCAGCTCTCGGCTTTCCAGACTGATTCTTATCGAGGCGCTTTCGCTCATTTTCGCGGGATTCGGCTTTGCGAACGCGCTTTTGGACGAATTCAACATGCTCAATGACTGGCAGTCAATTGTTTTTGCCACGCGGCTCACGATTCTCATGACGATTATTGGCACGCCGATTATCATGCTTACGATTGCGCGCGCGAATACGGGCATCATTCACCCGATTAGCCTCTTGGCAAAGGCGGCAGAAGACTCATACATCTGCAAGGTCGACAGCACAATCACGCGAAACACCGAAGCACCGCTCATCGACCTCAAGTCGCTCAAAATCAGCTCAAAAGACGAAATGGGCGTGCTTTACGACGCGCTTGTGCGTGCATTCGACAATACGAACGCGTATATCGACAATCTCGAGCGAGAAAAGCGGCTCGAAACAGAACTCTCAACGGCACAGGCGGCAAGCAAGGCAAAGTCAGACTTTCTCTCCAACATGAGTCACGAAATCCGCACGCCGATTAACGCAGTGCTCGGCTTAAACGAAATGATTATCCGCGAAAGTGACGACCCGACGATTAAAAAATACGCAGTCGACATCGAAAACGCGGGCAAGAGCCTTTTGAGCATTGTGAACGATATTCTCGACTTCTCAAAAATCGAAGCGGGCAAAATGGAAATCGTTCCGGCGAACTATCACCTCAACTCGATGGTGAACGACCTCGTGAACATGATTGCAAAGCGCGCGAAAGACAAAAATCTCGCGCTGAACATCGACATCGACAAGAATATTCCCAATCTGCTTTTCGGCGATGATGTGCGCATCAAGCAGTGTATCCTCAATATCCTCACGAATGCGGTCAAATACACAAAAGAAGGCTCGGTCACCATGCGCCTCAGTTTCAAACAGACGGGCGAAAACCATATCGATTTGACGGTGCACGTCATCGACACGGGAATCGGCATCAAGACTGAGGATTTGCCCAAACTCTTTACGGCGTTCCAGCGCATCGAAGAAAACAAAAACCGCACGATTGAGGGCACGGGCTTGGGCATGAACATCGTCAAAAACTTGCTCTCGCTCATGGGCACAAAACTCGAAGTCGCGAGCGAGTACGGCAAAGGCTCTGACTTTTTCTTTACGGTGCGACAGCGCGTCGTTGAATGGGAGCCGGTAGGTGACTTTAACGACAGCTACGAAAAATCGCTCGCGGAGATTGCCGAGTACAAAGAATGTCTCCATGCGCCAGAGGCAAAAATCCTCGTCGTCGATGACACGGAGCTTAATCTTACGGTCGTCAAAGGCTTGCTCAAGCAGACGGGCATTCAGATTGAGACGGCAACGAGCGGGCAGGCAACGCTTGAACTCGTTACAAAGCACAAATACGACATGATTTTCCTTGACCACCGCATGCCGGGCATGGACGGAATCGAGACGTTCAACGCAATGAAAGAACTTGCCACCAATCAGAACAAGGACGTTCCGTGCATTGCGCTCACGGCAAATGCGGTTTCCGGGGCAAAAGAAATGTACCTTGAGGCGGGCTTTACCGACTATCTGTCAAAGCCGATTGAGAGCAAAAAGCTCGAGGCAATGCTCATAAAATATCTGCCGGCGCAGCTTGTCGAGCGCTGTACCGAAGAAGTGAAGGAGATTCCTGCGCAAGCAGAGCTGTCGCCTGAGTGCCAGGCGGTCAAAGAGCGCTTTGCGGGCGTAACGGGCATCGACATGAAGGACGCGCTCAAATACACGGGTGATGCCGACATTCTCGAGCAGACTTTGCATGAGTTTTACGGCGCAATCGACACAAAAGCCAACGAAATCGAACGCTATGTTGCCGAAAAAGACTGGCGCAATTACACGGTGCTGGTGCATGCGCTCAAAAGTTCGGCGCGCTTAATCGGCGCAAAAGAATTGTCCGAAAAGGCGCGCTATCTCGAGCAGTGCGGCGACAAAGACAACGAAGAGGAAATCACGGCAAAAACGCCCGAATTGCTCGCCATTTTCCGCTCATACAAAGCGCATTTGGCGGCGCTGTGCGAGCAAAACGACGACGATTCGCAAAAGGAAGCCCTCCCCGATGAACAATTTGAAGAAGCGCTCAAAAATATAAAGGAATGTGTGGAAGCCTTTGATTTCGACACCGCCGACCAAATTGTCGCAATGCTCGGAGACTATCAGCTTCCCGCCGAAAAGAAAGAATTTTTCGCACAGGTAAAGAAAGCCGTTTCCGACGTTGACCGAGAGAAAATTCTTTCGCTTTTTTAAGTTATTTTGAGAGGTCGATTTGTCGCTTTAAAAGGCGTGCATCGGCATTTGTTTTGTCGAGCGACAAACTGTACGTGAGCGACGTTTTTGCGCTGTTCACATCGCCCATATCAGCTTGAATAACGGCGAGCCGATAGAGCAGACGTGATTTTATCTGCAAGGACTTTGTTTTTCCGGCGGCAAGCGAATAGAGCGCGAGTGCTTTTTGCCGTTCGCCCGTGCTTGAATAAATCATCGCAAGATTTGCCGCACTCGATGAAGCAGAAAGTGGCGAAACAGACATGATTTCTCCGCTCGCATTGGCACGCTTTACGCCCCCCGTCTCGAACACAACGTACTCATACAATCGTTTTGCCGCAGAAATGTTTCGCTCGAGCAACGAGAAATATGCCGCAAACTCAACTTCCCAAATTTCCATGCGGTCTGATTTGTCAGCAGCACGGTCGCCAAACGCAAGCCGCGCAACACTTTCGGGAATAACAGGAACGGCTTCTGTCTTTTCACCACCAAAAATGTCCGTCTTTACGTCCTCGGTCGTACCAGCATCAGTCGCCTGTTTTCGGTAGTTCAAGTCGAATTTCGCATCGATGTAATTCATAAACAAAGCACGCGCTTCATCAATCAAACCGTATGAAAGCAATTTTTGCACAGAGAATTGCACCAAATGAGACGGATACAAGTTCGTTCCAAGCTCATTTTGCTCAAGCTCGCTCCAAATCGCAGCCGTTTTTTGCGTAAGCGTCAAATCGGGATTGTCTTTGAGATACAGGGAAAGCCGCTCGACAATCAAATCTTCATCATGGCGCAAACCTGCCCGTGACTCACGTTCAAGCGCCTCCTGCATGCGATAGAGCGCATCAGCAATCGTGAATTTTGGTCGCTCATCGTATTCGCGCATTGAGGTTGTGCGAAGCGAGGTTTTACGGAGTGCTTTTTCAAGTTCCGACATTTGAACTGGACGCGAATCCTGCCACGATAATTTTCCGTACGTAATGAGCGCCGGGATAAAATCAGGTTCATTCATGAGCGCATCCAAAAGATACTCGTACGATTTTCGATACTGCTCATGTCGGAATGCGTACAAAGACGAATTGACGAAAATTGAGGGCTGAACCGCTGAGGAATTTGCGACCGACGCAATGTATTCAGTTCGTGCCGCTTCCGCGCTTTCTTCATCGGAAAGCATCATATAGGCATCTGACTCAAGCAATGCCGCACTGCTTCGCAACAGGGGCGAGGTAACAGAGCGCAGATTCCGAGCCGCAATGTCGAAGTTGCCCGCATCATACTGCACATATGCCCAAAAAAGCGCGTCCTCAGAATCTCTCAGCGTGTCCTGCAACGACGCCGCCAATGTATAATCGCCCCGCAAGAGCGAAAGCAAGGCACAATTTCGAAGCCAACGCGCATCGTCTGTGCCAACATACATATCATAATAGGCAGAAGAAAATTCGCGCGAGAGAAACGGCGTCGAGATACCAGAAAGTCCGTCGCCTTGCAAAATCTGCTTCATCATCGCTTCGGCGCGAATTGAGCCGTATTTTGTGCCCTCAAGAACTTTGGTAATTGCGATTGACTCAGCGAGCCGATTCCGCCGCAAGAGGAAATGCCCGTACACCGCCGAAAGTTCTGGGTTTTCGGGAAGTTTTTTGAGACCTCGTTCCAAGACCGCTTCTGCGCGCTTTTCTTCACCCATCTGCATGTACCGTCGGAAAATACCGATTCGTGCAAATGAACTGTACGCTTTTTTTTCTGACTTTTTTAGAAGCCGCATCGCCTCGGACGCATCGCCATTTTTGATAAAGATATCGATACTTTCCATCGCGGACATAAAGGAAGCGTCATCAGAGTGTGCGCAAGATGCAAAAAAAATCCCCGCGAGAAGAAACAAAAGCGAAACAAAAGCAATTTTTCTTACGGCAAGGGATTTTTTCATAGGCTAATTCAAAGATTTTCTTATATTGTCAAGAATTGCGTTCACGAATTTATATGACTCATCGGGCCCAAAATTTTTGGCAATATCAATCGCCTCGTCGATAACGATTGAAGGCTCAACATCTTTGGTATAAAGCAATGAATACACGCTCATACGCAAAATGGCGATAGTGACCTTGTTTACGCGGTCAAATTCCCAGTTTGTGAGATTCTTTTTAATCAAATCGTCGATTTGCGCTTTGTTTTCGATAGTGCCAGCAATGAGCATGCGCGAAAAGGCTGCTGATTCATCATCAAGCGGAGCTTTTTCGTCAGCCTCTTCCTCTTCACCGTCGCGCGGATTGGCGCTTGCCCATGAAAGCTCGAGAACATCTTTTTCGCTCATTCCACCGACGTCCCAAGAATACAATCCCTGAAACGCAATAATTCTAGATTTTCGTCGTGACATTATTTTTCCCAGTTAAGAAGTTTTTCGAGATCCTTTTCTTTCTTTTTTCGCTCAACATTGCTCGGTGTATTGAGGGATTTTGTAATATCCTGCACTGCCGAAATGAGCGCCTGACTCTGCATTTGATTCGTGAGATTCTGCTTGATGTAATCGTAGACCGTAATCGTCGTTTCTGGCTGCACGAGGTCGGAAATAGCGAGCATTTTTGCCGCATATTTCTGTCGGACAACGTAGAATTGGAAGTCAGTATCGGTTTCGTTGAGACTTGACATGTAATTTACATCGCGCGTAAAAAGTTCAAGCAGGTCGTTGTAGGAAATACCGAGTTGCTGTGCATGCTGAGCCGTTTTTCCGATGAACAGATCGCCACCCTGATAGTCTTTGCCGCTGTCAGATTTGATTTTGTCGAATGAAAGCGTTTTTGTCGTAATGCCGTTGAGCAAAGCTTCTGCCTTGATTTTTGCGCCCGCCGCATTGTCGCCTTTGGGAACAACAACGAGGAACAATTTGACCATATCGTTCTGCACGAATGATGCCTTGTTCAAGTCGTAGAATTTGCGGATGTCTTCGTCAGTCGGCGCGACATTTTTGATTTCATCTTGTTTTTGCTGCAACACATACTGCTGAGCGAGCAACTGAGTCTTGAGATATGCCTTGTAATCAGCGACATTCATGCCGACCTGCTGCTTCATAAAGTCATCGAGAGAAAGCCCCGTCTGTTTTTTGACGATTTCAGAGAATTCGGCTTCGGTGACAGAACGACCAACTTGCTGGCTGATATTCTGCAAGAAATACTGATTGACCTGCGTGTCGGTGATGCTCATGCCCGCCTTTTGCGCCGCCTGAACGACCAGCTTTTCGTCAATCATTGCATCGAGGATTTCTTTTTTTTGCTCGATAGTGAATGTAGAGATATTGTTCTGCTTTTGATACGTTTCGACACGATTCTTAAGCTGTCTGAGCGTAATCGTCTCTGATTTGTTGAGTTTGACGACAACCAACGGCTGTAAATCAGACTGAGCAACCGCTCCGAACGCAACTGAAAATGCCAATGCAGCAGCAAGTAAAATTTTTTTCATTATATTTTTCCTCTAAAGAATAAGAACACACTTATCCCCTGTTAGTTACAATTTTTAATTGTCACACGGATTCGAGATTCCTACGGAATCTCATTAAATATATATTTCTAATGATTTTGCGTTAGCAAAATCGAATGAGGCTACGCCTCGTTTTGAAAAGAAACTATTTAACCCGTTGCTTTCGCAACTTGCAAATCCGTGTGGCTTTATTTTTTATGTCTCCAATGGCAAGCCACCTGAAATCACCGCACGGATTCGGCGAACGCCAGCCGAGCTTGACTGTTCTTTTTGAATTTTGAAGTCGCCGATTTGCGCTGTGTGCTGAACATGCGGGCCTCCGCAGACTTCTTTGCTGAACCAGTCGTTTTTCGGGTCTTTTCCGATGGTGTAGACTTTGACATCTTCGCCGTACTTGTTCGTAAAGAGTGCGCGTGCTCCGCTTGCCTTTGCCGCTTCAAGCGACATGATTTCCATTGTGACAGGCAAATCTTCTTTAATTTTTGCGTTTACAATATCCTCGACCTGCTGAATTTCTTCTTTGGTCATTGGTCGCTCAAAAGTGAAGTCGAAGCGCATTCGCTCGTTGTTGATGTTGCTTCCTTTTTGCGCAACTTGGTCGCCCAACACATTCACGAGTGCCTGCTGAAGAAGGTGCGTTGCCGTGTGATATTTTGTGGTGGTGTCGCTCTGCTCTGCCAAACCGCCCTTTGCCTTTCCCGCGTCTAAGGATTTTGACGCTTCTTGATGCTTTCGCTCCGCCTCTTTAAAGCCCTCGACATCGACCGTAAAGCCGTTTTCCGCGCCAAGTTCCTGCGTGAGTTCAAGCGGGAAGCCGAATGTGTCATACAATCGGAACGCGACTTTGCCAGAGATTTCCTTTTTGGGATTCTTCATGAGGTTTGGAAGAAGCTTTTGGAATTCTGCCTCGCCGTTTTTGAGCGTAACGCGGAATTTTTCTTCTTCGGCGGTGAGTTCTTTTTTGACTTTTGCCGCATTCTGCTCAAGTTCGGGGTACGCGCATTTAAAATTCTCAATGACGACATCGGCGATTTCTGCCAAGAATGCCTTTTCGATGCCGAGTTTCATTCCGTGGCGAACAGCACGGCGAATCAATCGGCGGAGAACATAGCCCGCACCAACTCGGTCAGGGGTTACGCCACGCACATCCCCGATGATGAACACAGAAGCGCGCGCATGGTCAGCGATGATTCGGACTGACTTGTCTTTTTCTTCATCAGACCCGTAAGTGTAATCAGAAAGAGCCTCGATTTTTGCGATAATCGGCTGGAACACTTCGGTAAGATAGACAGATTTTTTTCCCTGCAAGATACAGTTCGTGCGCTCCAAGCCCATGCCCGTGTCAACATTCTTTTTTTCGAGCGGAACGAGCGTTTTTTCGTCGATGCGGTTGTACTGCATGAAGACATTGTTCCAGATTTCCATCCAGTTTGCGCTGTCTGTGCCTTTGTTTGAGCCGACGGGAGGCAAGCCTTCGCCCACCCAGTAGAAAATTTCGGTGTCAGGACCGCACGGACCCGTTGGACCTGCCGCCCACCAGTTGTCGCTTGCGGGAAGATAGGCGATTTTGTCTTCGGGCATTCCGTTTTCTTTCCAGTAGCCCGCAGCTTCTTCGTCACGAGGAGCGTTTTCGTCGCCTGCAAACACAGTGACGGAAAGTTTTTTGGGGTCGAGCGCAAGCCAATCTTTGCTCGTTAAAAATTCGTAAGAAAATGCGATAGATTCTTTTTTAAAGTAGTCGCCGAGAGACCAGTTTCCGAGCATTTCAAAACAAGTGAGGTGGCTTGGGTCGCCCACTTCTTCAATGTCGCCCGTGCGGATACACTTTTGGTAGTCGGTAAGGCGCGTGCCAGCCGGGTGCTTTTCGCCGAGCAAGTACGGAACGAGCGGGTGCATTCCCGCCATGGTGAACAAAACAGATGGGTCATTTTCAGGAATCAAACTCTGTCCTGAAATTTCAGCATGATTCTTTGATTTAAAAAACTCGATGTATTTCGAGCGCAATTCATTAGCAGTCATAGTGCATTACCTTACTACTTTTTCAAAATAAATTCTACTCGCCTGTTTTTCCAGCGGTCTTCAATTGCCGTTGAAAGCGTGGCGGGATTTTTGCTTCCATTGCCCGTGGCTTTGAGGTTCGATGAGGGAACGCCGTCCTTTATGAGCCAGTCACGCACAAACTGCGCGCGCTGCTCCGAGAGCAATTTGACTTCATCTTCTTCTTGCTGAGAGCCTGAAAGATTGTTTGCGTTTCCTTCGATAGTGACGTTATAGTCGCGGAATTTTTTAAGAATCTCGGAGATTCGCCCCAAGACTTTGACGTTGTTCTCAAGCGTGCGCTGATCGAGACCGAGCGTCTTTCCGTCATAATCGGCTCGGGCTGCCAGTTCCTCGGTCGTCTTAAAATCTGCCGCGTCACTTCGGAAGATGATAGACGGAACTTGCATTTTAATGCGCTCTCCCTCGCGGATAACGAGCACGTCGACTTTGACAAACCCCTTAATTGTGCTTGAGAGATTGTTTGAATCCGTGACGGTGAATTCGTAGGGATAATCCGTTGCAGACTGAACGACTTCGCCACGCGCGCTCTTTCCGTTCCACACGATTTTTTCCTGTAAGTCAGTTGTGCCTTTGATGCTCCAGAACGGCTTTAATGTTGCCGGGTCTTCGACCGTGAACGACCATGATTTCATCGGAGCATCGCACTCAGCCTTGACCATAATCGTAAGGTCGTCATATTCGCCATCGCCATCAGGTGAGAAATACTGCGGAGAAATGCCGACCGAGAGTTTTGGTTCTTTTGAGTCCTGCGGAACTTCCGACTGCACGAATGACTGGATTTCCTCGGCAGGCTCTTCATCTTCTTTTGGCGGAACGTATTTTTTGAGGATGAGCGGTGCCGTCGATTCTTGATAAAAGCCCTCGGGCGACAACACAACATCGTGCAAGATAATGGTATCAGTGTCGACAAGCTCTTTTTCGGTTATTCTGCCACGGGCATCGCGCTCAGTCGTTTGCGTAACCGAAAAAGATGGTACATACACGCGCTTAAAGAAGGGCACTTCGTGCGCCGAGCGGAACTGCAAGAGCGTGCTTCCCTGCACGTCGTTTGTGGTAAAGCGCCCTGAGTCATATGAAGTAAGCCCGCTTGCGACATAGCTATTTTCGGTGAATTTGAGGACAGTCTTGTCGCTCGCTTCCCAGGTGCCTTGTTCGATAAGACGCGAAACGCACGCGCTTTCTTTGGTGGGCGTTACTTTCTGCCCTTCTTTTGACGTGAATTTTTTGTAATTGCCGTCCCAGAGCGTGCTTTCGTTAATCAGCATGCGCACGTCGTCTTGCAATTTGATTTTGATTTCGTCCGTGCTTACGAGCGAGATGTCAAAACGACGCTGCAAATTTTCGATGGATTTGTTGACCGCCGAAAAATAAATACCGTTACGGCGAAGCGTGCTGTTGAGCCATGAATACACTTCCTCTGAGTCTTCATATTCGAAGATGATTTCAGAATTCGGATAGTCAAACGAAATATACCGGATACTTACGCCACTGTTTTCGATTTTGTACCACAGCCCGTCAAGAAAATTTCCAAACGTAGCGACCGTGCCGTCTTGAATGCGCGCCAGCTCCTTTTGAGCAAGCGTGTTTCCTGCGACGCGGAGCGTTTTGACTGCGACATACATGCCCTCTGACTCATCCCACTCATACATTGTTTGGATTTGATCGAGTTTTGCCGCATCTGCGCCACTGGTCTTTTGCTCGGAAGTGTACACCCACACGGGGAACGGCTTGTCTTTTGCGTGATTCAGTTCGTACGCTTCACTGCGCGGGCTTTGCTGAATAAAAATCGTGCCGTCAGCCTCGAAATCGCCGATTGGCTTGAGAATGAATTCTCCGGCGTTGTTGCGATTTCCGAGGAAGATTTTGAGCACGACCGAGCCTGAGTCAGTCACGCCCTGATAGATGAGCGCATTTTTGTGATTTCCAAGCACATCGAGACTCGTGCATGCAAATGTTTTGACCTGCGTAATTGTGGTCGCGAGATAATTAGTTCGTTCGTAGTTGCCGTTTTTGGGATTGTACAGACCGACAATCAGCACGATGTACGGACTCGCCCCCGTTTTTACCATGTTGACTTGATCGTCGTAGCCGTCACCGTCGATGTCCATCTCAAGCGTGCCGACGAGCGTTTCGCCGTTTGAAAGCTGAATGAATGGGGTTTGCTTTAAGCCGTCAGAATACTCGTTGCTTTTTGCGCCATCTTCCTGCTCACCGACGAGCGGAATAACGACGCGTGCACGAGAAATGACGTTATTTTTTACAAAGAGATTTCGGCTGAAAAACAAGAGAGCCAGCCCAGCCGCCGTCAATATAAAGACGACGGGAATCATTCGCTTCATAGAACGCTATTCTAGCAAAAAATTTAATGAGTGTCATTCGCACTCGCTGCCTCTTGCTCCATCTTCTTAAAGCCCTTGTTCATGTACAGGAACATGCAGAGCGCCATAAAAATGGAGACGTAATCGGCAATCGGCTGGGCGAGCACAATGCCCTCAAGCCCGAGGAACATGTTCAAGAGGATAATCGCGGGCAAGAAGACAAATCCCTGACGGCTCACGGCAAGCGCGAGTGACGGAAGCGCCTTTCCCATCGCCTGGAACGAGAAGTTGAACATAAAGAGAATGCCGACCACCGGGCTTGACACCATGAGCGCACGGAGCATTCGCACGCCCGCGTCGATAACCGTCGGATCGTTGATGAAGATGTTCACAATCTGGCGCGTAAAGATAAAATAGAGCGCGGTGAGCGAAATGCCAGCGGTAATATTGCAGAGCATGGCGAATTTCATTGCGGCTTTCATTCGCTTGAAATTTTTTGCGCCAAACGTGTAGCCAATGAGCGGCTGCGTTCCTGCGGCAACACCGAGTTGCACGAAGATGACGAGCATGTTCGCTTTCATGGCGATGCCCATGCCCGCCACGTTCACATCGCCGTAGCTCACGAGGAATTTATTCGTGAGGATATTGCTCAAGCTCATGAGAATGTTCGTAAGCGAGGCGGGCAAGCCGATTAACAGCACGCCCTTTAAGATGCCGTTTCGCATCGCAAAATACTTCGGGCTGAGCGTCAGCACGGAATTTTTTGAAATGACATGAAAAAAGCACACCACAATCGACACGAGGTTTCCGATGACCGTTGCAATCGCCGCGCCCGCAACGCCAAGACCCAAGCACGGAATGAACAAAAAGCGGTCGAGAATAAAAATCGGGTCGAGCACAATGTTCGCAATCGTGCCCGCCATCATCGCCTTCATCGCGCTCTGAGACGCGCCCTCGCCGCGCACCAAATTGGTGAACGCCGTAGAGACGACAATCGCCACGCCGCCGTACGCAATCCATGAGAGATATTCTTTTGCGTAGCCAAACGTGTTCTCGCTCGTACCGACGGCTTGCAAAATCTCCGTCATAAAAGAGAACATGAGAATCGTACCGATAATGCCGACGGCAATGCCCGCATACAAACAGAATGAACTGATGTTTTTTGCCTTGTCGTATCGCTTTTCACCAAGTGCACGGCTCAAGAACGAAGAGCCGCCCATGCCGAAAATGTTTCCGGCTGCCATAAAGAACAAAAAAACGGGAGTCGCAACGCTGACCGCTGCCATCTGATTTGCATCGCCTGTCTGTCCGACGAAGAACGTATCAACCATGTTGTAAAAAACTGAGACTATCATGCTCAGAACAGTCGGAAGCGCCAACTTAAAGACCGCGCGCGGAACGGGGTCGTTTTCAAAAACACTGATATTCTTTAACATGGGAAAAATTTACAAAAAACAGGGGTAAATGTCAACAAATGACAAGAATTTCACTCACTAAAACAAAAACAGGCTACCAGCGAGAACGCGCCACAGAAATCCGCGGTTGCGCGTACAAGGAATCTGTCTCGCTTCGCTCGCACGCGCAAAGTGGATTTCGTGTCGCAACCTCGCTTCCCGCCTGTTTTTGCTTTCCGGTCAATTTTCAATTTTCCGTTCGCTACACTTTGAACTTATCGACTTGTTCGCCGATTTTGTCGATTGAGCCGTTGATTTGAGCTGAGACGTCGCTTAAAGCGGAGCCGGTCTCGTTGATTTTGCGCGCACCAATTGACATTTCTTCCATGCTCTGGCTCATCGCCATTGCCGCGTTTTGGAGCTGCTGCACTTCCTTCAAAATCAACTGGTTGCCCTCTGCCATCTCAGAAGAAGCGTTGCGGACTTCAACCGTGCTGTCGTTCATGTTGTGGAGCGCTTCGGTAATCTGCTGAGAGCCTTCGTTCTGCTCTTCCATTGCGGCTCGAATCTGCATGACAAGCGCATCAGTTTCTTCGAGTTTACGAGAAACCGCCTCAAACGCGACTGCCGACTCTCCAGACGCCGACACGACCTGCATGATTGAATCCTTGATGTTTGAAAGCTGGTCGCCGATTGTCTTTGACTGAGCCGTTGACGTTTCTGAAAGCTTACGGATTTCGTCTGCAACGACCGCAAAGCCTTTGCCTGCCTCACCCGCGTGAGCCGCCTCGATTGCCGCGTTCATAGCGAGCAAGTTCGTCTGGCTTGCAATTGCCGCAATCGCAACGTTTGCTTCTTGGAGCATTTCCGACTGGCTTTCGATTTCGTTGATTCGGTCGTTGACCGCCTTTTGCTTTGCAATGCCCGACTGCGAATTAGAACGCAAGTCAGTGAATGAGTGCGCCATTTTTTCCATTGAGCCGTTGACAGACGAGATGTTGCCAATCATCTGCTCGACCGCCGCACTTGCCTGCGTTACCGAAGATGACTGAGACTCAATCATGTGCTCAAGCGATTCGATGTTTGACGCAATCTCGTTGACCGCGCCCGCCGTTTGGTTGACCGACTGGTTCTGATGGTCAATCTGATTCTTCATTGAGTCGATGTTTGCGATAATCTCAGTGATTGAACTTGACGTGTCCTGCGTTGCGCTTGCGAGATTTTCGCCAGCAACCATAAGCTCGTCTTTTGAGCCTTTAACATCACCGATAATCGTCTGCAATTTGCCAGAGAATGCATTGAAGCCGTTTACGACGTCACCGATTTCGTCTTTTGCCGTTGATTGGATTCGCTTTGTGAGGTCAGCGTCGCCCGAAGCGATGTCAGTGATTGCGCCTTTTACCGTGAGAAGCGGCTTGAGTGAGCGGGCAACCGTAAATCCACTGATAAAGAAAGATACGACGAGAATGACCACAAGAATTATCATCATGATGCGAATCATGTGCTTAAGCGTCGCATAAAAGTCATCGTAGGCAGTCACGCCCAAGACAGACCAGTCGGTGTCAGGAATCGGGCAGTATGCCGCGGTCATCTTTATGCCGCTCGCAGGATCGATGAATGCGCCGCCATTTGTTGCGCCCGTCCGCATTCCGTCCATAATCGGCTTGATTGAACCGTCAGCAGTATCAAACGCATTTTCTTCGTTGTGGACGCGCTGCACGTCTTTTGAAGCAACTGTTTTGCCCGTTGTTCGGCTGATGACATACACGTCAGACTGCTTTCCGAAGTGAATGTCTGCAAGTTTTTTAGAAAGCGACTCACCATAGAGGTTTACAACAGAAACGCCAATGATGTTATTGTCATAGTCGTACACAGGAACCGAATACTGCTGCAAAAACTCTCCCGTCGCAGGACTTACCGCCGGCTCCATCATAACAGAGTTCCCCTTAACCGCTTCTTTGATGTAAAGCCGTTCAGGAAAATGAATCGGCGCGCCACCAGCGGTAAAGGAATTTCCGTCCGCATCGTAGAACGACACGTTTTCGTAATCATCGCTGATTTTGCTTATCGCGCGAAGCCGCTCGCACTTTTCAAGGACGGAGACGTTTGGGTCGCGCACAAAATCCATTGCCGCAACGGTTTCTGCCACGCGGAAGTGACGCTCAGTTTCGCCTTTGATTTTGCTTACGGCACTCTCAGTAACAGAATTCATAAGCTGGTGGACGGTTTCTTGGACTGTTGAAGACGAAAGGTTGTCAGCGACGATTGCAAGCGTGACATTGGAAACTACGGTAATGGCAATCACCATCGCCATAAGCCGGAACTGCAAACTGTGTAAATTGATTTTCATAAGAACACCTTAATGTAAAAATTTTAAGAAAAATAAGAGTAAATGCCCGCACGGAGGCGGGATAAAGACAGTTGAGCGCAAGAATTTTTAGGGTGCTGTGCAACCTAAAAATTCTTGTCACGACATGGATGTCGACTTAGACTTTGAATTTATCGACCTGTTCGCCGATTTTGCCGATTGAGCCGTTGATTTGATTTGAAACGTCGCTCAAGGCAGCACCAGTCTCGTTGATTTTGCGCGCACCGATTGCCATTTCTTCCATGCTCTGGCTCATCGCCATTGCCGCGTTTTGGAGCTGCTGCACTTCTTTCAGAATCAACTGGTTTCCTTCGGACATTTCGGCAGACGCATTGCGGACTTCAACCGTACTGTCGTTCATATTGTGGAGCGCTTCGGTAATCTGTTTAGAACCTTCGTTCTGCTCTTCCATTGCGGCACGAATCTGCATAACGAGCGCGTCGGTCTCTTCGAGCTTTTTAGACACGCTCTCGAATGCAAGCGTCGACTCGCTTGAAGCCGTAACGACCTGGCTGATTGAATCTTTGATGTTTGAAAGCTGGTCGCCGATTGTCTTTGACTGCGCCGTTGACGTTTCTGAAAGCTTACGGATTTCGTCCGCGACGACCGCAAAGCCTTTGCCTGCCTCGCCCGCGTGAGCCGCCTCGATTGCCGCGTTCATAGCGAGCAAGTTCGTCTGGCTTGCGATAGAAGCGATTGCAACGTTTGCTTCCTGAAGCATTTGTGACTGCGTTTCAATTTCGGTGATTCGGTCGTTGACCGCCTTTTGCTTTGCGATACCCGTGTGAGAATTTGAGCGCAAATCATTGAATGAATGCGTCATCTTTTCCATTGAGGTGTTGACTGACGAGATGTTTCCAATCATCTGCTCGACCGCCGCGCTCGCCTGCGTAACGCCCGAAGACTGAGACTCAATCATGTGCTCAAGCGACTCGATGTTTGACGCAATCTCGTTGACTGCGCCCGCCGTTTGGTTGACCGACTGGTTCTGATTGTCGATTTGATTTTTCATTGAGTCGATGTTTGCGATAATCTCAGTGATTGAGCTTGACGTGTCTTCGGTTGCGCTCGTGAGGTTTTCACCGGCAACCATGAGTTCGTCTTTTGACGTTTTGACATCGCCGATAATCGTCTGCAATTTTGACGCGAATGCGTTGAATCCTTTGACGACGTAGCCGATTTCGTTGTTTGAGTCGATTTCGATTCGTTTTGTGAGGTCAGCGTCGCCCGAAGCAATGCCCGTGATTGCGCCCTCGACAATCTGAAGCGGTTTGAGCGAGCGGAGCAAGAGGAAGCCTGAGCTGACGCACAAGAACACGATACTCGCAATAGAGAAGCCCATCATGAGACTGCGGATAGTGTTTACCAAGTCATAAATCTGATTGTCTGGAATTGAAAGACCAAGCGACCACGGCGTGCCCTCGACCGGACCGTACACAATCAAGTCCTTGCCTTTGCGACCGTTCGCATTGATGAACGCCTCGCCCGTCTGACCTGCCGCCATTGCCTCAGCAACCGCAATCATGTCGCCATTTTTGCCGCCCTTTCCGCCGGTAATGCCCGTGATGAAGTTTTTCTGCATAACGAAATCACTCTGCGGGTGAGCGATAACAAGCCCCTCGCTTGAGAGCAAATAGCCGTACCCCTTTTCGCCGATTTTAATGTCATCGACCAAATCGGTGAGCAAATTGACATTAACAACGCCCGCGAGCATTGCGAACGTGCGCCCGCTTCTATCTTTTACGGCACGCGTGATATGCACAACAGGCTTTCCCGTTGTTTTTGAGATAACCGGATTGTCGACATATCGCTCTTTGCCTTCTTGCATGATTGCTTTGAAGTAGTCTCGGTCATGAATATCGGTCGTGGTGCCAATATCGTTGTACGAAATGCCGTCAGGTCCCGCGAACATAACATAATCGAACTCAGCGCGCATGTCTTCGTGCTCTGGGTCTTGAATCCATGCATAGACAGCTTCCAAATCACCGTCATCCATAACGTCAGCGTAAATGTAGCCGTTTAATTCCTTAAAATAGCCGTCGACATCGTTGTACAGCGAGTCAGCGTAGCCGTCAATCATGTTCGCGTACATGCTCAGGTCTTCGGCAACGATTGCCTTCTGCGCATTTGTGGTGACGAACAAAAGCTGCACGACGTTGAACAGGACGATGATTGCACCGACAACAAACAAAAGCCTGCGGATAAGGCTCGAGCGTTTATCTTTTGATTTTTTGGACATATAGTGAATAGCTCCTTGAAGATAAAGATGTGATGTGTATTGATTATAAAAAGTATAAGGCGATTTTCATGAGAATTCAACGAAATTTTAAGATTGACAAGAAAAAAAAACCGGGGCAAAAAAAGCCCCGCCGAAGCGGGGAACGTTTTCCTAAACTTTGAATTGATCGACCTGCTCGCCGATTTTGTCGATTGACTCGTTCATCAGACCAGAAACTTCGGTGAGCGCCGCGCCCGTCTCGTTGATTTTGCGCGCACCGACAGCCATTTCTTCCATGCTTTGGCTCATCGTCATCGCCGCGTTTTGAAGCTGCTGCACTTCCTTCAAAATCATCTTGTTACCCTCTGCCATTTCAGAAGAAGCATTGCGGACTTCGACCGTGCTGTCGTTCATCGTGTGAAGCGCCTCGGTAATCTGCTGAGAGCCTTCGTTCTGCTCTTCCATTGCGGCACGAATCTGCATAACAAGCGCGTCGGTCTCTTCGAGCTTTTTGGACACGCTCTCGAACGCAAGCGTTGACTCGTTCGAAGCCGTAACGACTTGCGTGATTGAATCCTTGATGTTTGAAAGCTGGTCGCCGATTGTCTTTGACTGCGCAGACGACGTTTCTGAAAGCTTTCGGATTTCGTCTGCAACGACCGCAAAGCCTTTGCCTGCCTCGCCCGCGTGAGCCGCCTCGATTGCCGCGTTCATAGCGAGCAAATTCGTCTGGCTTGCGATATTTGCAATCGCGACGTTTGCCTCTTGCAACATCTGTGACTGCGTTTCGATTTCGGTGATTCGGTCGTTCACCGCCTTTTGCTTTGAAATTCCCTCGTGAGAATTTGAGCGCAAGTCATTGAATGAATGCGTCATCTTTTCCATTGAGGTGTTGACTGACGAGATGTTTCCAATCATCTGCTCAACTGCCGCGCTCGCCTGCGTAACGCCCGAAGACTGGCTTTCAATCATGCGCTCAAGCGACTCGATGTTTGACGCAATCTCGTTGACCGCGCCCGCCGTCTGGTTGACCGACTGGTTCTGACTGTCAATCTGATGCTTCATACTCTCGATGTTTGCGATAATCTCGGTGATTGAGCTTGCCGTGTCCTGCGTTGCCGCCGAGAGATTTTCGCCCGCTTCGAGCAATTCGTCTTTTGAGCCTTTGACGTCACCGATGATATTCTGCAATTTGCCCGCGAATTTGTTGAATCCGTTGACGACATCGCCGATTTCGTCCTGAGATTTAAGCTCAATGCGCTTTCGTAAGTCAGCGTCGCCCGAAGAAATGTCCTCGAGCGTGGTTTTAACGCCGAGCAACGGCTTAATCAAGTAGCGAAGAAGGAGCGCCGTAAGAACGACGAGCACCACCATGAGCACGATGATAAGTGGCACGATGAGTCTCGCAGATTTTGCGACCGCATTGTTGACGACTTCCATTGTTTTGGCAACAAAGAGCATGCCCGAAATCGAGCCGCTTTCGTCCTGAACGGGCGCGTACACCGACATGTATTTTGTACCATTGATGACGTTAAAGCCCTCGTAGCGTTCGCCTCTGTTGAGCACTTCGTCAAGAATTGCTTTGTTTTCAAGTTTTGTGCCGACGAGACTTGAGCCGAGCGTCGTTGAAGCGCGAGTATCTCCCTCGAACATCGTGCACTCAACCTTGTAGGTGCGTTTGATTGCCTCGACGAATTCAGGGTCGACCATGCTGTACGTACCGATGACCGTTCCGACAACGCCGCCGTCACCTCTGATGGGGTAGGCGTACACCAAACTGTATTTGTAAATCTCGGTGGACTCATACGAGTATCCTTTGTCGCCGCGCAAAGCAGTTTTGACCGCGTGCGAATTTGAAAGGTCGATGCCGAATTTTGCATTTCCGCCCACGACACGCCCGCTTTCGTCAGTAACGAGCAGGTAGTCGATGTCGAGCACTTTCTTTTGCTCAACGGCGAGCGAATTTGCCGTGTCAAAGTCATTCTGCGAAAGCGCGGCTGCAAGGCGCGTTTTGTCGGCAAGGACGAGCGTTGAATACTCAAGCTGACTGCGCCAGTTGTCGAGCGTTTCCATGACACCGACTTCCGTTGTCTCAAGATTCTCCATAGTAAGTGAAGTGATTTCAGAACTTGCAACATTAATAGAGATAACACCTACTGCAACCGATGAAACGATAATCGCAATAGCCGAAAGCAACGCGATTTTTGTAGAGAGTTTGAGGCTTTTCATTAAGACTCCTTGTATTTTTATTTCCCACCGAAAGAACTTTAAATGAATCTTATACATTATCGGCTATTTCTGAGAAAAAGCAAATTCTATTTTGTACAATTTAATTCACGCGCATATGCCGAATATTGATTGAGCGTTTTTCTTTTTAATGTTACAGTCACTCATGCTTGATTCGTCAAATTTCAGGCGGGCGGTCAAACTCACCACGCCCGTTTTTTTCGGATACATCGCGATTGGCATTCCGTTCGGGCTCATGGTCGTAAACGCGGGCTTTCCGTGGTGGCTCGCCGTCGCAATGAGTCTCCTCATTTACTCAGGCACGGGGCAGTACGTGGGCATCGCGCTCTTTTCTTCAGGGCTTGTGAACGCCTCAAGCTTTTGGGCGAGCGTGATTGCCTTTGTCGGAATCGAGTTTGTGATTGGTCTGCGCCACGTGTTCTATTCGCTCTCGCTTTTGGAAACTTACCGCGGAACCGGAACATGGAAATTCCCGCTCATCTTTACCATTACTGACGAAACATTTGCGCTCATCTCTTCGTGCACTGTGCCAAAAGATGCCGACAAGGGCGCGTATCTTGCAATCATCTCGCTCTTTGACTACTCATACTGGGTACTTGGAACGCTCATCGGCGCAATCGTGGGCAATTTTATTCCCGCGGGCTACCTGAACGGCGTTGATTTTGCGCTCACCGCCCTTTTTATCGTCCTCATGATAAATCAAATCTCCGCAAGCAAGCGTTGGCTTCCCTCGCTCGTCGGCATTTTTGCCACCGCCGTCGCCATCGCGCTCTCATACATCAAAATCGGCGGGCAAGCGATTTTACCGAGCCAGCACATCATTCTCACCGGTCTGTGCCTCGGCATCGTCGTGATGATTGCGCTCACCAGAGGAGGCAAAAGATGAAATTCACCGCGATTGAATCCCTCATTGCGACGCTCTGCATCGGCGTCATGATGCTTTTGCTCCGCTTGCTGCCGTTCATCATCTTCCGAAAACGCTCCGTGCCCGCCTTTTTTGGCTTCATCGAGAAATTCATTCCCGCGATTTCGATTGCCGTGCTTTTTTGCGCGACATTCCGCGAGCGCACGACCGATTTGCTCTTTTTGAGCGCGCACCCGCTTTCGGAACTTCCGTCCGTGTTGTGCGCCGTTGGTGCCGCCATCGTCACCGTGCTGCTCCATCTCTGGAAACGAAACGCAATGCTAAGCATTTTTGGCGGAACGATTCTCTACATGATTCTCAATTATTTTTTCTGATTGATTTTATGAAATATCTCCCCTCACCTTATTGCAAACTTTGCCCATAAAAACTATTTTATCTATATGAAAGGCAGTCAGGTTACTATTCAAGGTGTGAACAAACATTTCGGCGATTTTATCGCTCTGGACACCATTGATTTTACGATTAAGCAGGGCGAATTTTTCACGCTGTTAGGACCGTCTGGGTGCGGAAAGACAACGCTTTTGCGCATTCTCGCAGGCTTTGAGTTTCCTGACGACGGCGCGGTGCTCTTTGACGATGTAGATGTCACGGAGTTGCCACCGAACAAACGCGCGTCAAATACCGTGTTCCAAAATTACGCGTTGTTCCCGCATTTGAGCGTGTATGAAAATGTCGCGTTCTCGTTGCGATTGCAAAAACTTCCCAAAGCCGAAATCGACGAAAAAGTGCGAAAATATGTGCATTTGGTGGAACTTGACGAGCATATCCACAAAAAGCCGAACCAGCTTTCAGGCGGGCAGCGGCAGCGAGTTGCGATCGCTCGCGCGCTGATTAACGAGCCGAAAGTTCTGCTTTTGGACGAGCCACTTTCCGCGCTTGACGCAAAATTGCGCTCAAATCTTCTGGTAGAACTTGACCGTCTGCATGACAAAATCGGCATCACTTTCATTTTTGTCACGCATGACCAGAGCGAAGCGCTTGCCGTCTCAGACCGAATCGCCGTCATGAATCACGGGCATGTGTTGCAGGTCGGAACTCCGTACGAAATCTACGAAAGCCCCGCCACTCAGTTTGTCGCGCAGTTCATCGGCGAAACGAACTTGTTTGAAGCCACTGTCGTAAACTGCGAAAGCTACAAAGTGCCGGGCAAAGCCGACATCGAGCACATGGTTACGCTCAATGTTCCAGCTCTCGGATTGCAGGCTCAGCTTACGGGCGACACACAGGCAACCAAAGAAGAAGACAAAAACATTCTCGTCACTGACTACGAGCACACCGACGAGGGGCAAAAAGTCGCATTCACCGTGCGCCCCGAAAAAATCCGAATCACTTTGGAAGAGCCGAATGTGAACGGTCGCAAAGACATCAATGTGTTCAAAGGAATCGTCGAAGAACCAGTCTACACGGGCTTCCAGTCAAAATTCTATGTAAAGCTCGAAAAAACAGGCACCATCGTCAAAGTCTTTAAGCAGCATCAGAATTATCTTGACGACGGCCCCGAAATCCAGTGGAAGGACACCGTGTACATCTCATGGTCAGCCGAAGACGGTTACATTGTGGAAGATATTGAAAAGTGAGAAGTTAGGAGTGAGCAGTGAGAAGTTGGGGGAAGTCTCCCCCTTCGCCCGCACTTCGTTGCGTGCTACCCTCTCTGCGGGCTCAAACGCCGCCCGCAACGCCCGCTTTTTTTGAGGAAATTGCTTATGAAAAAGAAAAATCCTGGTCCGTTTTACAGCTACCCGATGGGGCTTTGGTTCTCGCTCTTTTTTGTCGTGCCGCTCGCGATTATCGTGGCGTATTCATTCATGAAGCGCGACATGTTCGGCGGTGTGATTCACGAATTCTCGCTCGACGCGTACAAGCAGATGTTCACGCCCGCGTATGGCATGATTTTTTTGCGCACGCTGTGGATGACGCTCGTTGCCACGTTCATTTCGATTCTGATTGCGCTCCCCTGTGGCTATGCGATTGCCCGAAGCCGTCACCAGACCACGCTTTTGATTTTGGTAATCGTGCCCTTCCTCACGAACTCGCTTATCCGCATTTTCGCGTGGATGACGATTTTGGGCGAGAACGGTGCATTGAACGGCATCTGTGAGATTTTCTCCCGCTTCTGCTTTTTTGTGACGCAGAATGAAGACGGCGTGTTTGTGCCGCACAAATTCATGTTCACGAAGGGCGCGGTTATCCTCGTGAGCATTTACATGTACCTTCCCTACGCGATTCTCCCGATTTTCACTTCGGTTGACCGCTTTGATTTTACACTTTTGGAAGCCGCCCGTGACTTAGGAGCCACAAAATCAGGCGCAATCTTCCGCGTAATGATTCCGGGAATCAAATCGGGAATAATCAGCGCGCTCATTTTCACCTTTATCCCGATTTTCGGAAACTACACCGTGCCGCAGATTATTGGCTCAACCGAAAGCTACATGCTCGGAAACATCATCATGGACCAGATTCAAAAGGCGCGGAATTTGCCGCTCGCAAGCGCGTTCAGCGTGGTGCTCACAGTGGTCAGCATGGCGGCGATTTTGTTCATGATTTCTTCGGACAAAAAAGAAGCCAGCCTCAAAAAAATGAAAAAAGAATAGGAGCGAAAGATGGATTTTCTTGTTTCTGTAATTCTCGCGCTTTTAAAACGAAATCCGGTCGCAAAAACCGAAAGCAACAAGCACGCAAAACGCGACTGGAAAAAACGCGCGCGTCCATTCAGTTTTTCGAACACAGTGCTTGTGATTGCGCTGCTCTTTCTCTTTTTGCCGCTCTTCGTGATTGTGTTCTATTCATTCAATGCGTCAAAAGGCTCGCGTTTTACGGGCGTGTCGTTCGTGTGGTACGAAGAATTGTTCTTGAATTCAGGCAGATTGTGGATGTCGCTTTTGTACAGCGCAATCGTCGCGCTCGTTTCGGCGGCAATTTCCACTGTTTTGGGAAGTTTGGCTGCAATCGGCAACAACTGGTACAAATTCAAAGGTCGCGCCTACATTCAGTCGGTTTCCTTTTTGCCGATGGTATTGCCAGAAGTCATCATGGGCGTGTCGCTCCTCATTTTTTTGAGCGGAATTCACATGAATCTTGGTTTGGGCACCATCATAATCGCGCACACAACGTTCTGTCTTCCGTTCGTGTACCTCATGGTTTCTGCCCGTGTTGACGAATTCGACTATTCGATTATCGAAGCGAGCCACGACCTCGGCGCGAACGAAACGCAAACGCTCTTCAAGGTGATTCTCCCCGCGATTATGCCGGGAATCATGAGCGGCTTTATGATGAGCGTTACCATGTCCATCGAAGACTTCGTAATCACTTCGCTCGTAAACGGCAATGTTGAGACTTTGCCGATTTATGTATACAATATGATTCGTCACGGAGTCAGCCCGGTCATCAACGCGCTTTCTTTCGTGCTGATTCTGCTGATTGGCGGTCTTGCCGTTCTTTTACGAAAGAGCCTCAAAGGATTCGCTTCAGCACACTAAAAAAACTATCCACAGATTAACACAGATAAGCGCAGATTTTTATATTAAATCTGTGGAAATCTGTGCCTATCTGTGGATGAATAAGGGAAAACATTTATGAAACTTCTTTCTAAAATTGCAGTTGCGGCGTGTGGTCTTGTCGCGGGATTGGGTCTTCTTTCTTGCGAACAGAAAAAGACATTGAAACTCTTCACGTGGACATACTACACGCCCGAAGATGTCGTCAAAGCGTTTGAAAAAGAATTTGACTGCAAGGTCATCGTCACCGAATATGACTCAAACGAAACGATGTTCAACAAGCTCGTAAACGGCGGCGCAAAGAGCTTCGACATCGTTGTTCCCTCGCAGGATTATGTTTCAATCATGATGAAGCGCAACATGTTCCAGCCGATTGTTCAGGAAAAATTCACCAACCGCGATAAAATCAATCCGAAAGTGCTCGAAAAGGTCACCTATGACCCCGACATGGTCTACGCTGTTCCGTACTATTTTGGCGCGGCGGGCATTGGCGTAAACAAAAAGAAAGTGCCGTCGGGCGACTATGAGCGCACATGGAACATCTTCGCAGACGCTCGCTTCAACGGTCATGCCTCAATGATGGACGACTACCGCGAGGTTATCGGCGATGCGCTCAAATACAAGGGCTATGCGGTCAGCACCACGAATGAACGCGAAGTGCAAGAAGCGGTCGACATGATTAAAAACGACTGGCTTCCGAACATCGTCAAATTCGACGCGGAAGGATTCGGAAAAGACTTTGCGCGCGGCGATTTGTGGCTCTGCCACGGCTATGCGGAAGTCATGTACGGCGAAGTGCCCGAGGACGAATGGGAGAGCACGATTGACTTCTTTATTCCAGAACAGGGTGGCGCGTCGTACCTCGACAGTCTCTGCATTCTCAGAGACTCAAAGAATGTCGAGCTTGCGACTGAATTCATCAACTTCATTCACCGCCCCGAAAACTACGCGAAATTCCTCGATGGATTCCACTTCCCGTGTTTCGTAAACACCGAGGCTGAGCAATACATGACGACAAAGCCGCTCTATGAGGCGAGCGAGCTTGACAACTGCGAACTTAAAGACGACCTCGGCGACAAACTCGACATGTACTACTCTAAGTGGGAAAAGCTGCGCTTGCAGACGAACTAGCCGTATCCATTTTTTCTACAAAGCCCGCGCCCCAATACTCGCAGAGCATGGCGCGGGCTTCTTTTTGCAATTCGGGAATGACGGTCTCCTGCATCTGTTTTAAGTTGTTTGAAAGATAATATCGCGTCATGATACGGATTCTTTCGATTTCATCAGGGAGGATTGTCGGGGCAAGCCCGGCACTGACATTTTGGCTGTCATTCTCGCGCTTGACGCGGGAATCTTCTGCCTCAATCCATTGTGAAATCACGGTGAATACGCTCGCGGCAGAGCAAATCATTTTCCACTTGTGGAGCGTGTCAATTTTCCGCGCGGAGGACATGCCCGTGTTCACACGGTAGCGGTAGACTTTCGCCTCGATTCCTTTGTAGGATTTTGCATATTGTGCCAGAAAGAAAAAGAGCAGCACATCGTCCGCCATGTTGCATTCCGTGTAGGGAATATGCTCGTAGGCTTTCTGCCACAATTCCCGCTTAATCAGTTTGCCCCACGTGTTCGCGGTAAACTTATTCTCCATGAGCCACAAGCGAAACACTTCGCGCCCAAAAATCTCGCCGTAATGAATCGTGCCATAGCGGTTTACTTTTGTGGGAGTAAACATGCCGTCAGGCGCAAATATTCCCGCTGTGGAAGTGCCATGCACAATGTCAAAACCGCCGTTCGCTGCCGCCCCATACAACGCCGAAAGCGCGCCCGCTTCCATCTCATCGTCGCTGTCGAGCTGCGTCATGTATGCTCCGCGGGCTTCGTACATCAGCGTGCGCCGCACCTCAATCAGCCCGCGGTTTTCTTTATGCTCAATAAATCGGAATGGAATTTTCGGAAGATTTCGCGCTTTTCGGCTCTTGTCGCACTCTTTTTGCATAAGATGGACGATTTTCTTCGCGTTTCTGCCTTTTTCGTCCGTGCCACGGCTCGCATCGCTTACGATAACCACCTCAAAATCAGAAAAATCCTGCTGAATGACAGAACGCAAGCACTGTGCCAAAAAAGGCTCGGTAGAGAACACGGGGATACAGACGGAAATTCTTGGGGAAAGAGTTTTCATTTGTTTTTTTGGATTCGTTTTGCTGCCTGTTCGTATACTTCATTATCGCTTCGGACAGAAATAATCACGATTTTCATTATGCCATGCTCCCGAACCAAACGATATAGCACTCTAAGCCCAAGTCGCTTAAGTTTTATTTTAAAAAGCCCCGTCAAATCATTGCCGTTCTTGTTGCCAAGCGGTTTTCCATAGCCCCCTTCGCTTTGCGGAAGTGGATTTTGGCTCACTTTCTCGATTGCTTTAAAAACGTAACCGCGTTGCGAACCATCAAGATTGTCAAAATCTTCTTTTGCCTCATCTTCGTAATCAATAATCCATTTTTTCATTCAAACTCAATCTCCGAATCATCAATTGCCGCTAAATCCGTCTGTGTGATTCCATAGCGAGCCATCATATCTTCGTGGGAAATGTATTTTTTCTCAGTATTGCGGGCTTCGCGTTCAAGCGCAATTGTGGCAAGCTCCAAATCTTCAATTTCATCAAGAAGCCGCTTGTACGAGTCTAAACTAAGCATAACACATTCAGGATTATTGTTGCGCACTACGAATTTAATTCCCTCGTTCTGAACTTCGCCGATAATTTTGCTCGTTTCCCCTTTATTAAAACGGCTGATGGGAACAAATGAATTCAATACGGTCTTTGCTTTGAGAACTGCTGGCATAATACACCCCCAATGAATTTGCTAGTAAATTTAATATACTATTAAGCTATGATTTTAGCAACAAAAAAAAGCACCCACCATATTCGGCAAGTGCTTTTTGGGGAAGTTTTTCAATTAATATCCAGAGCCGGTGTAATTACTACTAAAACCACAGTTAGAAACATACACATCAAATCCGACATTTACATCCACCGTATCCATGGCAAAGGTTTCAAGATTCATTTTGACCACACGGTTTTTGTTTTTTTTCTCATTGTTTTCTTCATAGCCGCCGTCATCGGCAATCACAAGTTCATCAGGCTTTTTTGCGATAAATCGCTTTGCCCCGTAGAAATAATTTGTGTCATTGCCCTCTGTAGGATGGTAGCCATCGTACGCCCAGCCGTAAATGAGGTTTGTCGATGAACCGTCAAGAGCAACGCAAGTAAGCGTGTGTGTGGTGACACTTCCTGCTGCAGAAGCAGTATTCGTGAATTTGATGATACCGCCACGGCTTTCATGCTCATCTGACATAGAATTAAATACATTCTCATTCACCAGCACATACACCGCAGAACGCGCTGAATCTACGATAATGTCAGATACGGAAAGGTCGCCAGCCCCATTCAATTGATATTGCCCGTCGGTCACGCCATAAACGCCCAAATCGGTGAGCGTTTTTTCACAACTCGCAACCTGCGTGAGCGTTGTGCCTGAAATTGAGAATTTTCTGAGATATACGGAATAAGTTCCAGATTCAGAGCCATCTCCACGATACGCCATATAAAGATAAGTTTCGTCCGCGGCAATTCTTGGATATGGTATTGAACTTAAACTAAATTCTGCACTGGTTTCGTCAACAACAGAAAGTTTTGTGAATGTTCCGTCTTGAGCTTTGAACAGAGCATCAGAAGAATAAGAATACGCATACATTGTATCATTATACGAGCAAATGTAGCTCAAATTCCCTGACAGCGTACTGGCTGTATATCCCGACGCAACTGTCTTACCTTTTGCATAGCCCGCGTAAGTCGGATATTTTACGACTTTGCTTGTCTCACTGCCAGAAGTGTTTTCAAGCGTGTAAATCGCCTGTGTAACCGGGTCAATCGCAAAATCTGAAATCGTCTTTCCTTCAGCAAGCACAGAGCCGTCGCCGATTTTTACGCCTGTAAGCGTTGCGTCCGCCGAGAATACATTATAGCCCGCTGACCAAGTTTCATCTTCCTTTGCCCCCTTGTCCCACAGTACAAGCGGATATTCTGCTGAGCCAAGTGAGTCCACCTTCGCATACGAAGTAAGCAAATCACTGGTGATGACAAATTGAGTAACAACTCCTCCGTCATCATCTTCAAGGCCATGCAGATACGGGCTTTCGCCATACCAAGTGTCCGTCGTAAAGCCAGAGAAAACAGGAATAAGTTCCGTGCAAGAATACAGCGTTTCGCCGGCAGAATTCTTAAATGCAAAAAGAACTTCGTATACTCCACTTTTCACCGAACTAAAAGTGAATGTCGCTTCCCCGTCAGTAAAATCGAGCGTTCCGTCTGTAAGACTTGCAGGGAAAGAATTGTCAGCAGAATCTTTAATCCAAGAATACGCAACAGAAGAAATTGATTCCGCCTCATTTTTGATTTGAAGCAAGATTGCGCCGCTCACATCCGCATTTGACTGCGGCGTTAAAGTCACTGTTCCACCACGAACGGTCTGATTCAAAAAATTTCTCTCACTCACCGTAACGGTTGTTGAGCCATTCAGAATAGCCACAGACGAATTTGCATCAGAATCAAGCGCACTCCACAAAGTGATTTCAATTTCCCATCTTTCTGTCTGATTCAAAGCCACCGAGTATAACAAAGCGGTTTTGTCCACAGAGCCGGTCAAAGGTTCTCCGCTCTCGCGCTCATAAGTTGTGCTCCCGTCATCATTTGTAGTTTCCTTCAAGTGATACTCATACACACGATACTCGCTCTCCGTTGCAAAAGAAGAAGTCGCCGAGCGGGCAGCCGCATTTGCCGAAAGCGAAGACGCGATTTTTGAAGGAAGTGCGTTTCCCACAGAAAGACTACCGCTCACCGTGCAGGTTTGCGCCGCTTCGTTTTGAGAAGCCGTTTTTTCCGCCACATCAGAGCAGCCCGCAAACACAAGCAAGAATGCGCCCGCAGACAGAGCAAGAATTTGTTTCGCTATAGTTTTCATTGATTTCATAGTGTTCTCCTCCCCCTCGATTAGTTGGTGACAAGGCGGTAATAGTAACCGCTTCCACTAGACGAATTATTATCGCAAGCAGCATTTTGAATTGTTGTGATTACCGCTTCTGTTGAGCCGCTAACTGGCAAACTTACAATAGTATCAGTTGTTGTAATTGAAGTTGGTGTTTCTGTAATATATCCTTGCCAAGTTGTTTTTGCATCACTGTCAGTTAATTTATACCAACCAGTCGGCTGGTCAGTGTCAGAGCCAGATTTTCCGCCAATCGTAAAGGTTGTAATTACATTTTCTGATGTATCCAGTCTTCTGAATGCACTGTATGCAATCGCAATTACGCTTTCAGGAAGTTCCACACTTGTAACCGCTGCTCGGTAGAATGCTTGCGTGTCAATTGATTTGAGGGTTGTACCCCAAGTAATTGAAGAAAGGTTTGTCTTATTGTAGAACGCCTGCTGACCTACATGCTCCACACCTGTAAGATTGAGGGAAGTAACAGTGCTATTTCTGAACGCATAATAATCAACAGTTGTAATTCCTGTATCAGTAAAATCAACTGCTCCTTCTGATGAAAGCCCTATAATAACAGTAGCTCCACTGTCAGAACAAACAAAAGTCCCCTTGCCGTCTTTTCCAGTCTTTAGAGAGAAGACACCGCCTTCTGCAACCGTATAAGTTTCGATTTCACAGCCTTCAAATGAATCATATTTCAAACTTGTAAGCGATGCTGGAAGTTCAACAGTTTTTAAATAGCTACAGTTATTAAAGCCGTCACTTGCAATACTCGTGACACCCGTCAAATCAACTGTTGTGATGGAATAGTTGTAAAATTCGTTGGAATATCCGCCAATCGCATACATTTCGATTTCGGATGCATTACCATCATCAGGCGCACCAAAAGTGATGGATTCAAGTGTTGAAAAGCCAACCAACTGGTATGTTCCGACATGTGCGCCCTTATTAAAGGAAATAGAAGTGAGTGTAGAGTTAGAACTATAGAATAACGCTTCTGTATTGCTATAGGAAGAAGTTGGTCCGGTGCTGCTCGTTGAATCTTTGAGATACGCATACCCGTTGAACACAATCGTTTGCAAATTGCAAATTCCGTTTCTGCTTGAACTGCTTCCCGAAATGAATGACTCAAATGTGCTGTAATTATTGCTTGTGACATCAAAAGCGACGGTCAAGTTTGTAACATTTGCATTATAAAAAGCTGTTGTGCCAATCGTCGTAGGTAGTGCTTCAAGCGTGAGCGAGGTAATTTCACAGTCTGAGAATGCAGAACCACCAATGCTTGTGATTGTGCTTCCAATTGTTACGCTCGTTAAGCCCTTTGTGTTTCGGAATGCAGCTTCTTCTATTTCGGTTACATTCGGATAATCGGCTTCAAAATCAAGCGATTGTCCGCTGAATGAGGCAGGAGCGGCGGCAACAATCTTTGTTTTTGATGTGTCACCTGTCGCAGAAGTTGTAAGCAATGCACCGTCAGAAAGTGTGGCAAAAACTGTGTTAGAAGAATCAAGCTCAAATTTTTCAAGAGCAGAACAATAATAGAACGCCCCACCCGCAATTGAAGAAACACTCGCAGGAATTGTAACCGTAGTGAGTGCCGTACATCTGTCAAAAGCACTTGATTCGAGCGAAGTGATTGTTTGGGGAAGTGCAATGCTTTGTATGTAAGCGCAACTTTCAAAATCATCTGTAACAATTTTTGTGACTTCAGTAAGCTCTGACAAATCCAAAGCAACCCCATACATTTTATTGTTATTGATTGTCTCTGAAATATTCTTGAGTGTGCCCGCTTCTCCGCCAGTTACCGTATCAATTCCCGCGCCTGTAACCTTCACGATTGCAGGAGCATCAAGTTGCTTCATTGCGTTTGCAAGCGTTTCTGCGTAATTGGCATCGCTTACATCAATTTCGTAAAATTCTTTATCCTCAACTTGAATATTGAATGTATTAGAGCCTGTGACCGTCGTAGTGCCAGCATCCGCGCTTGCCGTCACAAGAAGCTGGTAAGTGCCGCCCGTGGCAAGTTTTTCGCCAGTGCCAAGCATTACAAAGCCGTCATCAAGCCACTGCCAGAACTCAGAATCAAGCACCGCACCGCCATAAAGAAGTTTTGCGGTAATATTAGATGTGTCAATCTGCTCGCCATTAGAATCTGTTGCCGAAATTGCGATAGTTCCAGAGTTCAAATAGAGAGAACCGTCCGGCTCTGCCTTGATTGAAATCCGTGAATCATCAATCACGACACCGCCCGCCCCTTGTGGCAGCGAATTGATTTTGTCTAAGTCAAGCGTGATTGTATTTTCGGTCTTGAAACCATGTATTTTCACAAAATCAGCGATAGTATTCAGAACATTTGTGCCATAAGAATCATAAACCCGGTATTTCAGAAGATATGTTCCGTTAGGAAGTCCGCTCTTCGCATAATCCGCAGAATAAGCATCAGAATCAGACGTCAGCGTAAGTTCCTCATAATCATATGAGACTTTTCCGCTTGCGTCTGTCGCAGCAGTCTCGCCCTTACTCTCTAGCGTAAAAAGCCCCGCGTCAATGCGCCTGATTTTGCCAGCCTTGTCTGAATCTGCCGCCCATTTAAACGTGAGCGCAAGCGAGCCGTTGCCGGCATACGTTGTCGTAAATGAAATTGTCTCCGTTGAAGCGGAAACCTCAAAGGCTTCGAGTGCCGCAGTCTGTGAAAGATGCTCGGTTGAGTCGGTTGAGGAAGTCCATGTGTAGACTTCGAGCGCGAAATTGTATGTGCCAATCTCAAGTGTAAGCGTGCTTTCTTCCATGTTGTAAAGCGCGCCCTTTATGATTTTGCTGTTTCCATCCTCATCAGCATCGGTCAGTGCAGTCCATGTTTTTGCAGTCGTGCTTCCGTCAAGATTGTAGCTTTCATATTTGCCCGAAGTAATATTCAGTTTTTCCGCCGTGAGAATGACTTTTGAGGTGTCAGAGTAATCCATCGCCGTCGGCATGATTGTACGGGAAACGTCACTCACCGCAAGAGCGACTGTCACGTGATGAAGAGTCCGCAATGTTGTTGCAGGAAGCGAGGAGCATAAGCAAAATGGAAATTACAGAACAAAAGGTCAGTTTACTTTTCATGATGTTCTCCTTTTTTATTCACAAAAGCGCCTTGCAGCACCAAAAAAGCACGGCAAGGCAACCACTTTTTTTTATTTTGTGATGGTAAATGTTGTTTGCGCACTGTAGTGCGCGCCAGAAATTGTGACATCAAGCATGATGTAGTGGATATCCGCGTCAAGCTCAGCAAGATGATACTCTGTCAGTTCATACGAACTCGTTGTCGCACCATTAAGAGCCTCACCGTCAAGATACCACTGATAGGCATATCCGGCACTGGCACCTGCTGCAGGAACCGCAGTAAATGTGATTGAGTTTTCTTCCTGCTCCACTGTAACAGTGACGTTCTTCCCCTCATCGGCGAATGAAGTTTCATCAAGCGTTACGCTGATTCCGCTTGTGGCAGGGTCGTTGCGCTCCGCAGCCGCATAGTAGAAGCCGACGTAGGGGAAGCCGGTGTAGCTTTTATTTGCGGAAACATATCGATCTACGCCACCTTTCGTACCGTCGTTTTCAACTAAGCTATAGCCTGCTTCTATGAGAGCCGAAATGCGTGATGTGGCACTTTTTTTTACGGTCGCAATCATCGTTTCATCGCCGATGGTGTATGAATCAAGGGCAACGACGGTCGTGTATTCGTCATTTATCGTGTTATTGTTATCTTTGTTAAGGAAAATGACCTCGCACGGGATACTGCTTGTCGTAAGGTTCGTAAAGCTAACTTCGCCTTCCGTAGCGGAGATTTCAGATGGAGAAGTTCCATACGCAAAAGCGAAGGCTGAGATTGTCGTAGAAGAGTTTGCCGTGCTTCCGTATTCAACAAGCGCGACTGGATAGACCGATGTGCCGTCGCTTGTGAAAGAAGTTGAAGCTTCAATAGTGATTGCACCTGTCGAAGAATCTACGCTCAAACTGGAATTTCCAGCTCCATAATACTGACCGAGGTAAACAGCAGAACTGTCTTTTAATAGCTTCATGAAATCAACGACACCATACTTGCCTGACGCAAGAGCCGCGAGCTGGGTTGTCGTAAGAGAACTTGAAGGCACTCCGTAGAACGTGACTTCATACAGAGAAGCACTCGGCACAGTCGAGCCGCTTGCGTAGCTCAAAGAGATTGTTGTTGCCGGAGTACTGCTGACTATAACCTCACACGTTACTTCAAAAGACAGCTCTGAATCGGATTTTGAGGTTACGGTTACCGTGATTATCGCCTCTCCTGAGCCGATACCGGTAATGGTAATTTCGCCGTCAGAGTTTGTGTTGACGATTGCAACGCTTTGCTCGCTTGAAGCGGCAGAGATAGAATAATCGCTCGTAAGAGCAGAGCTCGTGCCGTCGGAATACACACCCAGTGCAGTAAGAACGGTTTGTTCGTCGACAGAAAGAGACGCCGAAATCTGAGAAAGCGTGACCTCGGTAAGGAAGGCTTTTTCTTCTTCCTCCGATCCGCCCTCTGATATGTACGTAAGGTTAAGCGTCAAATTGCCGTCTTCGCCAAATTCATAATTGTAGCCATAGTATGTGTAGCCCTCGATTGTTTCCGTACTGAACTGCTCGGCAAAAGGAATAATGCTCAGGTCGGCGACTGTTGTTCCAGTCTTTTTGAGGTCTTCAACTTCTTCGTAGTCCGTAGCGTTTTCATCGCTCGCCGTGCGATAGTTGACCGTATATGAAATCGGCGTACTGAAATACATCGCGTATTCATAAATGTCCTCCTCATCAAAGGCTCCAGAATTCTGGTACTCGTTGTAGAGCAGCCCGTTTTTGTATGTGCCCTTGTAGCCGTCGATGATTTCGAAGAATTCGGTCCAGCTTGAGAACGTGCCCGTTTCAGTGAGGCTTTCGTCGCATGTGTAGGTGTGTAGCCGTCTTCACGCGTAGAGTCAGCGTCTTGAAGCCAGAAATAGATTTTGTACGTGTGAGACGTTGTTTCGCCAGATACATTCCATGCCGTCAGCACAAGCGCGATGTTGTTTTCGGTTTCGGAAATTGTAACAAAACACTCGCTCACACCGATTGTTTTTTCGCTTCCCGGATGCGCAAGTGCGACCGTGCCGTCTTCGAAATACGCAACGCCGATAAAGCAACGGCTTTCGCCTGCGCTGACCGCCGTGGTTGTGTCCGTGATGGTGATAGTGCCGTCGCTCGCAATAGAGACCTCATCAGAATCAGCAGAATATGACTGAATGCTGCTGCCACTGAGCACGAGACGCTTAATGGCGGCCGCGTTTTCGTCAAAGTCATCCGCAGAGAGAGACAAAATGCTCGCAACCGTTTCCGTGTCGGAAATGCTGTAGAGCGAAAACGAAGAAAGCGTGCGTGATGCGTTGTCGCTTGAGTCGTAGGTCAGCGTGACAGTGTACGGAATCTCGGTGTCGCTCGGCTCGTCGGGGGCGTCCGGCTCATCCTCGATTGTTTTGAGACTGATGACCGCAATATTGTCTTCACTTCCGATGGTGACGGTATCTGACGTGCCGGTCATGACGTGCTCTGTCGTGCCACCTTCATCGAGTATTTTTTTGATTTCAGCGAGTTGTGTTTCATATTCAGTAAGGGATTCTTTAAAGTAGGCAACTTCCTGCTCGTACCACTCGCCCTCTTCTTCGGAAACACTTTCTTGCATTTGCGTGAGTTCTTCCTTTAGGTACGTATATTGCTCGTTCAAGGTGTCGTACATAGACTGGATTTGCGCCAAGATTTCGTCGGTGAGCGAAACCGTAACGTAGACATCGCCCTGCGCCACAACGCGCGAGCCGACGGGAATGTCCGTAAAGGTGAGCGTTTCGGTGATGTTCGGCAGTTCATCCTCGCTTTCGACGGCGGCAACATACTTTGTAATATCAAGCGTTTGCGTTCGTTTGTAGTCACCCGAAAGAGAGACGACGATTTCGGCTTTTGTGATGTCGAGGTTGTTCAGAGTGTCAAGAAGGCTGTCAAGCTCATCGTCCTCAGAAACGATGTCGTCAGTAACATCGCGCGCAGAAGACGCAACTGCCTTGATTACCGACGGACCGAAAGAGAATGTAAGAGAGCCTTTTTTGCTTGACTCGAACGGGGCGCACGAAGCAACGAGAACAACAAGTGCCGTGCTCAGCAAAAGTGAAAAAATTGCGTGAATTTGGGTTTTGAATGCGTTTTTCATAGACATCAGCACCTCTTTTTTTACTAATATTCTATTTTTATTTTAACATAATTCAATGGTATTTTAAATGAAAAAGCGATTTTTTTTTGTTATAATTCTTTCTGTCATCATGCTTATATTTGCTCTTAATTGTGCCGACAAAAGAAGAATAAGAAAAGGATAGGAATCGTCTGATGAAAGATAGAGATTACAAAGAGATACTTGAAAAATTATCGACTCCGATTATTGCGGTTGTGCCCGCAGAAAACGGAGCATCCTCAAAAAAGCACGAAAAGAGTGACATCGCACAAAATTTCTCTGTGCATTTCATGAACGAAAGCTTCAAAAAGACCTATCCGAACCTCATCAAAATCGGATTCACGGTGGAGCAGTGTGTCGCTGTGCTCTCAAAAGATGTCGACTGGTACAACATGGCATGCGACTGTTTCAACACGGGCGAATTGCAGGAAACCACGTTCTACTCAACGCATTTTTCTGCATGGCTTCGCGTCACCATGAACTCAACGGCGAGCGGCTTCATCATCATGTCTGTCGTCAACGTCGAAAAAGACAAGGAGCGTGAGCAGCAGTTGTTGCGCCAGAATCTCAGGCTTGCCGCGCTCACCGACGAGCTTTCCCGCTCTCGCGAAAAACTCAAGAATCGTCTCGAGAACATCAACTTCCTCAACGAACAGCTTGAATTCAACGCCTACCACGACGCGATGACGGGATTGTGCAGTCGTCAGAAATTCAAGATGGATTTCGACGTGTGGCTCAAGGCGGCAAAAGCGGCGGGCGACAAGTTCGGCTTGATTCTCCTCGACCTCGACAACATGAAGCTTATCAACGACGCGCAGGGGCACTCCGAGGGTGATGAGGTTATCTGTCACGCAGCGGACATTCTCAAACGATTCGAAAAAGAATTCATCAAAGTGTACCGATACGGTGGCGATGAATTCATCGTCATGATGAACAACATCAACTCGCAGGATACGATTTTGAACGCGGGCGACCTGCTGCTCGAGGTAATGAATCAGGAGGGCATCGATTTTTCCGGCGGCATCGCGCTCTATCCTGACGATGCGGAGAATTGCGACGACTTGCTCAAATACGCTGACATGGCGATGTACGAGGCAAAACGCAAAGGCAAAAACGACATCTGTTTTTTCAAATCGGTTATGCGCGAACGCTTCATGGAAAAAGTCTCCATTCAGAACAAGCTCAATCAGGCGATTACCGACGAGATTTTTCAGCTCTACTATCAGCCGCAGTTTGACGTGGCGACGAACAAACTCCGCGGTTTTGAGGCACTTCTGCGCTGGTACGACGAAGAACTCGGCTGGGTTAATCCGGAGCAGTTCATTCCGATTGCCGAAGAGACGCGGCTTGTCATTCCGCTCGGCGACTGGATTTTGGAAACGGCAATCAAAACGCTCAAGTCATGGCAGGACAAATATCAGTTTGACGGCATCATGAGCGTCAATGTCTCTCCGGTTCAGCTTAAAAAACCAACGTTCATCTTCGATTTGGTCTCGTACCTCAAGCAATATGAAATTCCGCCCGCAAGTCTTGAAATCGAAATCACCGAGGGCATCTTCATCGACAACAAAAACGAAGTGCTCGGTTTACTCCGACAAATACGCGACATGGGCATCGGCATTTCGCTCGACGACTTCGGAACGGGCTACTCAAGTTTGAGCTATCTGCAAATCCTCCCGATTACTACGCTCAAAATCGACAAATCGTTCATCGCGAACATCACTGACAAGGGCGGCGTCGAGGCGAATATCACCGACTCAATCATTTCGATGGTCACGAAGATGGGCTTGGACACAATCGCCGAAGGTGTCGAAAAAGAAGACCAACTCGACGTGCTCAAGGAAATCAACTGCAAGAACATTCAGGGCTTCCTCAAGGGCAAGCCAATGCCAAAAGAAAAATGCGAGCAGATTTTAGGCGGCAACTACGATTTAGCGGATCATTTGTAATATGAAACAGAATTGTAAGACGCGGATGAGCGCGGGTATACGCAGATTTTTTGTGCTTCTCTTTCTCGCCACTTTTTTTGTGACGGGCACGTTTGCGGCAAGCGGCGAAAAAACGCTCGCGTTCAAGTACAAAAAGGGCGACAACTACCGCGTGCTTTCAACGGTCAATGAAGACGTCAAAGTCAACGGCAGATTGCACCACCGCGCCGAAATCATCAACCGCGTCTCGGCACGCATCACCGACGTTGACAAAAAGGGGCGCGGATTCAACGAAGCCACGTTCATGACGACCGAAAATTCCCGCGCGACTGACTCAAACGGCATGCTCACCTACGGCGAAGAATACGAAAGCAAATACTGGCGCGACGCCCGCGGCATTTTTGAAATCGGCACAGAATATTTCATGCCGGTTGTGCGCGATGTTCCGAGCTTGCCCGAAAAGCCCGTCAAAATCGGCGACACTTGGACGGCAAACGGGCACGAAGCGCATGATTTGCGCCGCAGTTTTGCCAACAACGAGCCGTTCATTGTGCCATTCACCGCGCAATATCAGTATCTCCGCGACGAAGAAGGCGTTTCTTCCGACTCGACGCACGCAAAAAAGACGTTCCAAGTGCTTTCCGTCAAATACTCGCTTTTCTACGAAAGCCCGGTGCCCGAAAATGCCTACGAACTCACCGATGATTTCCCTGTCACCACGATGGGCTACTCAAACCAGACGATTTGGTGGGACAACGAAAAGGGGCAGATTGACCACTACACCGAGGATTTCCGCATCGTCATGGAAACCTATCTCGGAAATCAGTTCGACTTCACGGGCAAGGCTCACGCGGAAGTCACTGATTTTGAGCGAACGGCAACCGACGCACACCTTGCCGAAGTGCTCGAAAAAGTAAAAGAACTCGACCTCGAGGACGTTTCGGTCACCAAGAGCGAAAAAGGACTCACGATTTCCGTCGAGAACATTCAGTTCAAGCCGGACTCGGCGATTCTCATGCCGAGCGAAAAGCTCAAAATCAAAAAGATTGCGAAAATCATCGAAAAATACCCGAACGATTTGCTCATCTCCGGGCACACCGCGCTTGCCGGCACGCCCGAAAGCTGCCAGCAGTTGAGCGAAGAGCGCGCGGATTCGGTCGCCCAGTACCTTATGCAGCTCGGCGTGCGCGACAAATACCACATGTTTACGCAGGGATTCGGCGCGCGCATTCCGATTGCGTCAAATGCAACCGAGGCGGGAAAAGCAAAGAACCGTCGCGTTGAAATCACGATTCTCGACAAATAGCGCGTATGGCTCGTATCCGACGCTAGCCAACAAAAAAATTCACTTTTTTTTCTCAGTTCGCTTGTTTTTCCTGCTGAAAAACGAGTTTTTTTGCCTACAAATAATCAGGGACGAAAACATGGCAGATTCAGAGAAAATTTCATTCGACGGGCGTGGCGTTCTCGAGGGAACAGAACTGTTCGATGCAGACCGCGCAGTCAGGGCGGCGCAGGAGGGATTTCACGTCCGTTTTTTGTTTCCCTGGCAGCGCATTGTCATCGCGAATATCCTTGAGCACAAGCGGCAGATTGTAATTCTCCCGACGGGAAGCGGAAAATCGCTCTGTTTTTTAGTGCCCGCCCTGCTCCTCGACGGTGCGACACTCGTCGTCTATCCGCTCATTGCGCTCATGAACGACCAAAAGCGGCGCATGGAAAAAGCCGGAATTCGCACCGTTGTTTTTAAAGGCGGGCAGACAAAGGCTCAGCGCGAGGAAAATTTCAATGCACTCACCGACAAAAGCAATCCCGCGCGCGTCATTATCGCAAATCCAGAGATTTTACAGGACGCAGCACTTTTGCGGCAGCTTGCGCACGTACCGATTGCCCACATTGCGATTGATGAGGCTCACTGCGTCTCTGAATGGGGCGACACGTTCCGTCCCGCATATCTCGGATTGCAGTCGGTCATCAAGACACTCCGCGTGCCACTGATAAGCGCATTCACGGCAACCGCGAGCAAAGACGTGCTCGACCGAATCGCCGAAGTCATTTTTGAGAACGATGTTACGGTCGTGCATGGCTCAAGCGACCGCGAAAACATTCACTATGCCGTGCGTTTTGCCTACGCAAAGAAAAAAGCCGCGCTCGAATGCGCTCTCACGCTCAAAAAACCACTCATTATTTTTTGCGGAACACGCCGTCGCGCCGAGGAAACAGCTCGCCTCTGCGCCGCCTATTTTGGACAGGAAAAAACGCGTTTCTATCACGCGGGAATGACAAAAGAAGAAAAATCGGCTGTCGAAGCATGGTTCTACAACTCAAAAGATGGCATCATCGCCGCGACTTGTGCGCTCGGCATGGGAGTCGATAAAGCAGACATTGCGACGACCGTGCACTTAGACTGTCCACCGTCGCTTGAAGCCTTTGCGCAAGAATCTGGCAGAGCCGGTCGGAACGGGGAAAAAGCGCACTCCGTACTGATTTGGAATCACGCCGACTACGTACGATTTCGTCAGGCAAAAGAAGGAAGCCGATTACGCGCGATGGGAAATTTCGCCTTGAGCACAACCTGCCGTCGACAGGTGCTGCTCGACTATCTCGGCGAAAAACAGACTGCATGCTCAGGTTGTGACATCTGCGACGCACAAGCACGCAAACAACAGGTGCTGCCATACGCTGCCGATGCTGAATTCGCGTTCACGTATATAAAAAAGAATCGCCGGCTCTTCACACGGGAAGAAGCAGTGCGTGAATTGACGGAAGCGTATAATCGTCAGAAACGAAACGTATTCGGAATAAATGTGTGGGAAGCGAAAGATACCGCAGAAATTCTGACACAACTTCTTTCAGAGCGACGGTTGCGCATCTGCGGTACATTTTGGCAGGGAAGAATTGATATAGTACCGGAACGCAGCCAAAAGACAGTGCTCGCGCTTATTCCTCGTCGCCACCGGCATCATCTCCACCGCCTTCGTCAGCAGTTTTGGCGGGTGCAGGAGCAGCTACAGCGATTGGTTTCTTACCCTTCGGAGCTTTCGGCTTTTTTCGATAGCGTACGATATAGGCGCACAAATCCATAAACACGAACACAATCACTGCCGTAATAATCACGCGCTTGTCCGAGAGAACCGTCTTAATGACAGGAAGAAAGTCATGAGTATTCATACACAGAGTATCGGCAATTTAAATTGAAAACTGAAAATTGAAAGTTGAAAACGAGAGAAAACGCAACCTTAAAAAGGTTTCTTTTTCTCTCGTGCTCTTTTTTTTTTCCAATTTTAATGATACAGTCTTTTTCATGGTAGGAATCGTTGATTATAACGCAGGGAATATAAAAAGTGTGGAGCGCGCGCTTTCGTTCTTAAAGGCGGATTATGTGCTCTCAAAAAATCCCGCTGATTTGGAGGGCTGCGACCGGCTCATTTTCCCCGGCGTGGGGGAAGCAAAATACGCGATGGAACAGCTCAAAAAAACGGGCTTTGACACATTTTTACGCGACTGGGCAAAGGCGGGAAAGCCCCTCGTGGGAATCTGCCTCGGAAGCCAAATCATTTTTGAGCATTCCGAAGAAGGCGATGTCGATTGTTTGGGATTGCTCAAAGGCACAATCCGCCATTTTGAAACTGTGTGGAACGCTTCGACTACGCTCAGCGACCACAATTCAGGGGCGGTGAGCTTGTCGAACCGCAAAGTGCCACACATGGGCTGGAACAATCTTTCGTATGTAAACGGCTCTTCTCCCCTCTTTGCGGGCGTGAGCGAAACATCAGATTTCTATTTCGTGCATTCATACTTGATTCAGCCGAGCGATGAAAGCATCGTCAAAGCCTACGCTGACTACGGTTGCCGTGTTCCCGCCTGTGTTTCAAGCGGAAGCGTTACCGCCTTTCAGTTCCATCCCGAAAAGAGCGGACGAGCAGGACTGAAAATTTTGGAGAACTATATAAAATCCACAGATTAACACAGATTACACAGATTTTATATTTCATATAAGAAAGTCTTTCGAGTTTATTTTCATGATTTTCAATATTTCAAATTTATAATCTGTGAAAATCTGTGCATATCTGTGGATAGAGATTGAGGAAAAATTATGTTAAAAAAGCGAATCATCGTCTGTCTTGATGTGAAGGACGGGCGCACGACGAAGGGCGTGAAGTTCCAGAACAATATCGACATCGGCGACCCGGTTGAGATGGCAAAAAAATATTACGAGCAGGGCGTTGACGAGCTTGTGTTTTACGACATCATGGCAAGCGCACGGGGGCGCGGTCCGATTCTCGACTTGATTTCGCGCGTGGCAGAGCAAGTGTTTATTCCGTTCTGCGTGGGCGGCGGAATCGGCTCAATCGAAGACATTCGCTCTACGATTCTTGCGGGCGCGGAAAAAATCAGCCTCAACTCACAGGCAGTCAAAAATCCTGATTTGATTCGTGAGGGCGCACGGATTTTCGGAAACCAGTGCATCGTTTTGGGAATGGACGCGGCAAAAGACAGCGAAATGCCGAGTGGCTACCGCGTATATATCAACGGCGGGCGTGTGAAGACTGACCTCGATGCGCTTGAATGGGCAAAAAAAGCCGTTTCTCTTGGCGCAGGTGAAATCGTCTTGAATTCAATCGATGCGGACGGCGTGCGGCAGGGCTACGAGCTCACCGTCACGCGCATGATTGCAGAGAATGTGAGCGTTCCCGTGATTGCTTCGGGCGGCGGTGGCACTCCACAGCACTTGGCAGATGTTCTCACAAGCGGAAAAGCCGATGCTGCCTTGATTGCGAGCATGGTTCACTCGATGGGCTACACCGTTGACGGAATCAAACGCGATTTGGCAGGGCTAGGCGTTCCTGTGCGACTGTAGGAGCAAAAAATGAAAAATGACCGATGGGTGTTTTATAAAGACGTTGTGCCCGAAAATGCAGGAAACGGCGTGATTCGGCGCGTGCTTGCTTACAGCGATGACCTCATGTGCGTGGAAAATACCTTTGAAAAGGGCGCGGTCGGCTCGCTGCATCATCACCCGCACACGCAGATTACCTATGTTGCGAGCGGAAAATTTGAGTTTGAAATCGATGGTGTGAAGAAAATCGTCCAAAAAGGCGACACTATGCTCAAAATGAACGATGTCGTGCATGGCTGCATCTGTCTTGAAGAAGGCGTTCTGCTCGATATTTTTAATCCATACCGAGCAGATTTCGTAAAAGACTAACGCTCAAGCGCGCTTATTCGCTTTTATCCGCGCCACAAAAGCCGGCAGCAGTTTTGTCGTAACCCACACGAATATCACCGCGCCGAGGGCAGCACCGCACGTGTCAGAAAGCCAGTCAAGCACGGAAGCGTCACGCCCCGGCGTAAAACTCTGGTGAATTTCGTCAGTGATTGCCCACAAGCTGATAATGAGCGTCGGAAGCCAAAACGTTTTGTAACTTTTGATGTTGCACGCAAACGCGAGCCAAAACGAAAAGCCAGCAAAGCAAAAAAAATGCACTACTTTGTCGGCGTTCCAAAAGCCAGGCATGTGCTCAATGTGCTCTTGAGACGAAAGATAAAAATTGCATCCCGCCACAATAAGGGCGGGAATCCATTTTAAAATTTTTTTAATCATAAATCTCTGTGCCCTCTGTGAGAAATTTACGCATTTCTCGATTTTTCATTCATTATCAGCATTTGCAAGCGGTTTTCCACATTCGCAAAACTCGTGTCGGGGTCAAGGTCGAGCGGCAAAATCTGCACGGCGGGGAATTCTTCCTTCACCTTTTTCATAATGCCGCGCCCGCAGATGTGATTCGGCAAGCACCCGAACGGCTGCAAAATCACGAAACTCTGCACGCCACGGAGCGCGTATTCTTTGATTTCGCCCGGAATGAGCCAGCCTTCGCCCGAAAGGAAAGTGCGGTTCATAATTTCATCGGTTTCGGCGGCAAGAACGGGGAGCGGTGTCGCTTTCACAAAGAGCGGATGACGGCTCGCTTCTTTTTCGCAAGTCTTTTGCGCTCGTTCAAAGAGTTTTTCGGCAACGCGGTCAAAAAGTGCGTTCGCCATGTTGAATTTGACATTCAAATCCTTTGCCTCAACAACGCGGGCATAAAAATCCTTGCGGAACACATTCGCCATGCGCGGCAAAATCACTTCCAAGCCGTTTTCTTCAAGGTAGCGTTCCACATGGAAATTCGAGCCGGGATGGAAAGTCACAAGATATTCGCCCGTTACGAACACGCGCGAACGCGGCTGAGAGCGGTCGTATTTGATTTCGCAGAACCGCGTGATTCCGCGTTTGTATGCTTTGAGTGCCGTGCGGATTCCTTTGTCGATTCCTTGCGCAATGTCGTCAATTACTTCGTCAAAAATGCGGTTCGTTTCGCCCTTGTTCACTTCATACGGACGAATTTGACGGCGGAGTTCTTCAAGCATGTCCATCATCGTGATTACCCACAGCGAGCGGATGTTGAAGAGCGCACCAAGTCGGAATCCGGGATGCATTTCCTTTGAGTCAATCGGATCGGTGGAAACAATCGGCACTTGCTTAAAGCCCGCCGCGTCTAAGGCTCGGCGGAGCAATGCCGAATAGTGAGAAAGGCGGCAGTCGCCCTGATACTTTGCCATGCCGATTGCAACGCGGTCGAGCGGGTATTTTCCGCTTTGCAGGGCAGAAATCGCCTCGCCGATGACCATTTGCGCGGGGAAGCAGGTGTCGTTGTGCACATATTTTTTGCCGACCTGAATCTGCTGGTTTTCGCCCATAGAAAGCGGGAGCGCGCGAAGCCCTTGCTTACGAAGCACGCCCGAAAGCAGTTTGCAGAAAGCCGCCGACACATTCGGAATCAAAACCGTGCGCATTTCCAAGTCTTCTTTGCCGAATTTTGCCGTGTATGCGTCACCCAAATCTTTGAACGGCAGAATGCCTTTTTTGGCTCTGCGTTCGGCAATCGTTTCGAGGAAAGATTTGACGCGAATATTGAGCGAATTTGCCGCCCCGCCCTCATCGAGTTTTAAAATGAGCGGCGATTTCCCCGAAGTTTCGCTCATAATGCGGATAATCTCATCGGAAAGAATCGCGTCGTGCCCGCAGCCAAAGCTCACAATCTGCACATATTCAAGCGCGGGGGATTTTGCCGCCAAAAGCGCGCCCGAAAGCATTCGCGTGTGGAAATTGTTGGTGACTTCCGCCCGCGTGTAGCGAAGATTCACATCGTTCAGTTCGGGGAGCGAATCGACAGTAAGCACGGGAATGTACTGCTTGGTAAACACGCGCGAAAGGTCGTGGCTCACGAGCGCGTCCGTGTGGTACGGGCGACCTGCAAGCACCACCGCAAAACCGTTTTCCGCCGTCACCTTGTCGATGATTTTCTGCCCGTCTTCGCGGAGTTTTGCGCGGAACGCCAAAATCGCCGCCTCGCCTTGCGCAAACGCCGCCTCGATTTCAGACTTTTGCAAGCCGTAATTTTCGCTGAAATACGAAATAATCTGATTTTTGCGGTCAGTTTCCGAATACCAGTGGAACATCGGATTGTCAAACGGCACATTCCACCGCCGTGCGGGATTTTCCGAGTGCGAAATAATGAGCGGATAGCCCTTCACGACCGCGCACACATAATTCGATGCACGAGCCTTGTCGGTGGCAGGCATTTCCATCACCATGGGCATGAAAATTCGAAAGTTAGCAGTTAGCAGTGAGGAGTTAGAAGTTAGGGTGGGGGAAGTCTCCCCCTCGGCTACAATGGCTTCGCCATTTCCGCCTACCCCCTCTGCGGGGACACCCCGCAACGCCCCGTTGTCTCTGAGTTTTTCAAACTGCTTCACCAAGTCCTGAATGTGACCGTGCGCCAACTTTGCGGGGAAGCACACGGTGTCGCTTGGCACGAACGGAATGCCGTTTTCAAACATGTCGCGGCTGCTTTTGTGCGAGAGAATTACATCGTAGCCGAGCGAGCGGAAGAAGGTTGACCAGAACGGCATTGAATCCCAGTATTCGAGCGTGCGCGGCAAGCCGATTGTGATGTTCTTTTTTGCCGAAACTTGCTTGTAATCCCATTTTTTGAACAAAAGCTGCTCTCGAATCAAGAACATATCGGGCGTGTAGCGCGTTTTTGACTCTGGAATCACACCCGGCTTCGTCTTTTCGGGCGCACCCAAGCCAGAAACAGCCTCTTCGTCTTCGCTGCCGTCAGCAATTTTCAGGCTCTTGTCTGCATCACTCAATTCCTCGCTCAAAATGACTTCGCCACGCGCACAGCGGTTTCCCGTGATGTAGGTCGTGCCGTTCGAGAACTGAATCAAACTCCGCGAGCAGTGATTGGCGCACTTCGAGCAAATCACATTTTCTCGCTGAGTGTAGGAAAGCGACTCCAGCGCGTCAAAGCCGATAAAATTGCTTTTCGCTCCCGCCTCATGCTTTTCTTTCGTCAAAAGTGCCGCGCCGATACAGCCCATTTCGCCGGGGTAGGGAGCGCGGGTCACTTCCACGCCGAGATATTGCTCTAGCGAGCGCAAAACCGCGTCATTTTTGAAAGTGCCGCCCTGCACCACGATTTTGTTTCCGAGAATGCTCGTGTTTGCAATACGCACGACTTTGGTGAACACATTTTCGATGATTGAGCGGCACAAGCCCGCCATGATGTCGTCGGGACCGCAGCCGTTTTTCTGCTCGGTGATAATCGTCGAATTCATAAAGACCGTGCAGCGGCTTCCCAAGTCAGCGGGCTTTTTTGAGCGGAACGCGGCATCGGCGATTTTGTCTGTGGGGATTTTGAGCGACGAGGCAAAATTTTCAAGGAAGGAGCCGCAACCGCTTGAACACGCCTCGTTTAGCGTGATGTTCGTAATGATTCCGTCGGCGACCCAAATGCCTTTCATGTCCTGACCGCCGATGTCGAGGATAAAGCTCACATCGGGAACAAAGCGGCGGGCGGCGGTCGCGTGTGCCACCGTCTCCACCGTGTGATAATCCGCGCCGTACGCTTTCGCAATCAAAAGCTCGCCGTAGCCCGTCGTGCCAAGACCCAAGACATTGAGTTTTACGCCCATCGCCTCATATTTTGCGTGAAGTTCCATAAGCCCGCGCCGCACGACATTGATTGGATCGCCGCGGTTGTTCGCATAGTAGCGGTCAAAGACTTTTTCGTCCTCAGTCATCAAGACCATTTTGCTTGTGGTGCTTCCCGCATCAATTCCGATGTACACATTGAGCGTGTCGCCCGCCTTCACATCGATTTTTGCAAGTTCGGGAGATTTATGTTTCTCTCGCCACGCAGCACATTCTTCTTCGCTTTCAAAATAGGCTTTTTTGACTTTGCTGCCCGTATGCTCCACGCGGACAACACCGCCGTCAAGGGCATGAATCGCATCGCTCAATAAAATCGCGTCAGAATCATCTTCGCACGGGAAAAGCTCGTCAAGTGCAATCGCCGCTCCCCGCGCAACGATTGTTTCGGGATGTTCCGGGCGGATAATTTCTTCGGGCTTGAGATTCAATTTTTGAGCAAATGCTTTCACAAGCGTGTGGTCGTAGGTAAGTGGGCCGCCCTCAAAGATAATCGGCGGTTTTAATTCCAAGCCCTGCGCCAGACCGCCAACCGTCTGCTTTACAATCGCATGAAACGCCGAGAGCGCAATGTCCGCGCGCTCAACGCCCTGATTGAGCATGGACTGAATATCGGTCTTCGCAAACACGCCGCACCGCCCCGAAATCGAATGCACTTCCTTTCCGCTTGCGGCAAGACCTTCAAATTCTTCAGTGGGAACTTTTAAAAGCGAGGCAATCTCATCGATGAACGCGCCCGTTCCGCCCGCGCAACTTCCGTTCATGCGCATATCGGAAGTGACCAAGCGACCATCATCATCATAAAAAAAGATTATTTTTGCATCTTGCCCGCCCAGTTCAATCGCCGTTCTGGCATTCGGATAAAGTGAACGCACTGCCGCAGAATTTGCGACGACTTCCTGAACGAAATGAGCACCGATTCTGTCCGCAATGGGCTTTCCGCCCGAACCACAGACCGCAATACGGAACCGCTCGCCAGGGAATTGCGTTTCAACGGAACGCAAAAGCCGCTGCGTTGTTGCCCATTGCTCGGCGTGATGCCGCTCGTAGTGCGTGTAAACAATTTCATTTTTTTCTGAGTCGAGAATGAGAATCTTTACTGTCGTGGAACCGACATCGATTCCCATGCGCAATGCTTTTTCTGCCAAATTCATGCCTCATATAGATTATAAAACAAAAAGAGGGGGAAGTCTCCCCCTCGCTCCAAAGCGTAGCTTTTTCGCTACCATCTCTACGGGCTCAAACGCCGCCGCAAGTTTTTCATTCCTCTATTTTTTTTGCACAGAATGAAAAACTTGGTTTTCAACGCCCGCTTTTTTAGAATTCGTCTTTAAAGCTTCTGCGGTAAGAAGAAGCTCCGCTTCGCTCGGTCTGCGCGTGGGTTCTTCTGCCAAAGCCACGGTCATGGTCTCGTCCGCCGAAACCTCGGTCTCGGTCGCGGTCTCGTCCAAATCCGCGTCCTCTACCGCCTCTGTCGCGTCCACCGAATCCCTGGTCGCGTCCGCGACCTGACTCTCTTCCACCAAAGTCGTCAAAGTCACGGTCACGTCTTCCACCACGACCGCCGCCGTTTCCGCCTTTTGAATCGACATGCACATGCGGGATTTTTCCGCTCTGTGAGAGGTCAAGCACTTTGTTCGCGCTTTCGATTGGCAAGCTCACGAGTGAGAAGTTCGTTGAGACATCGATGCGGTCAACCAATTTTCCCGGAATATTGAGCAAATCACTGAAGTAGTCGGCAATTCCTCGTGCATTGTAGCCGTCGCGCCGTCCAAGCTGAATGAACAGACGCTTCTGATTTGGATTATCGCCTTCATCACTGAATCTTCGACCGCCCATTCCACGCTCGCCTCGTCTTCCGCCACGGTCTCTGTCGCGCTCACCACGCGGGCGAACTGGAGTGATGTCGCCGTAATGTGATTCATCGAGTGATTTTCCGTAGTCAACGCTCAAAATACCTGCCAAAACTGCCTGTGCGTCCTGACCGTTACAGAGTTCAGCCGCCATTTTTGTGTAGATTGCATCGACAGATTTGAGCTGAGGAACAAAATCGTCCTGTTTATCCAAATCTTCGCCCTCAACCTGCGCTTTGCCGCCACCAATGTAGACAACACCGTCTTTGACATCGGCAGGGTCACGCATGAGACCGAGCTGTACTTTGAGCGTGTCAAGCATTCGCTCTCGTTTGACTTCAAGCACTTTTTTGACTGACGGCACTTCTTCTTCGTTAAGCTCGCCTTTCGCCGCCTTTCGCACGGTGTTTTTGAGGAATTCAAGCTTTCGTCTCTCTTCGGGGCGCACGAATGTAATCGCCGTTCCGCTCGTTCCCGCGCGACCTGTTCGACCGATTCGGTGAATGTAGGTCGCACCGTCATAGGGAAGCGAATAGTTTACAACATGAGAAAGACCGTTGATGTCGATACCACGCGCCGCAACATCAGTCGCCACGAGAACGCGGGTTTTTCGGCTTCGGAATCGGGCAAGAATCTTTTCGCGCTGACCTTGTGGAATGTCGCCGTGCAATGCCGCAACATCGTAGCCCTTTTCATCGAGCATTCGCGAAACATTGTCGGCATCGTTTTTGGTCTGAGTGAACACGAGTCCGTAAAAATTCGGTGACATGTCGATGATTCGCACCAACGCTTCGATTTTATCCCCTTCGCGCACAAACCAATATTTCTGGTCGATAAGAAGCGGCTCTTCAACGAATCCTTCTTCTTCACAAATTTCATAGTCGCCCATGAACTGCTCGGCGATTCGCAAAATCGGCTTCGGCATGGTCGCGCTGAACAGCAAGATTCGCGCATCGGGCTTTGCCTGCTCAAAAATATGCTCAATGTCGTCGATGAAGCCCATGTCGAGCATTTCATCGCCTTCGTCAAGAATAAAATAGTCAATCTGGTCGAGCGTGAGTGTGCCGCGCTCCAAGTGATCCTGCACACGCCCCGGAGTGCCCACGACGATTTCACAACCGCGCTTTAAATCACGGATTTGGTCACGATAGCTCGCGCCGCCGTACAAAACGGTTGTTCGCGGGAATTTCCCAGCGGTGAAAGTCTGGAGTTCGTTGCACGTCTGAATCGCAAGCTCGCGGGTCGGTTCAAGAATGAGCGCACGAACATGGTCACTCTCTTCGTGAATGCGCTGAACGATTGGCAAACCGAACGCGGCAGTTTTTCCTGTGCCTGTGCGAGCCTTTGCGATGATGTTTGCGTCTCCGTTCAAAAGGCGCGGAATTGCCAACACCTGAATCGGTGACGGATGCTTGAAGCCCTTCTTTTCGATTGCGGCAAGAACCGTCTCGTCCAAGCCCAAATCAGCGAAGGAAATTTCTCCGTCGTCCTCTTCTTCTGAATCAGATTCTTCGTCGTCAGAATCGTCGAACTCTTCGTCAGACTCGGCATTTTCTTCTGAATCGGTAAAATCACGGTCGAGATTGTCAGCGAACTGTTCAAGCTGTGATTTAGGCTCTTCGTTGCGTGCATTTTCAGCCGATTCGTTTGTGACTGTTTCAGGATTTTCTGCTGAAACGACAGTTTCTTCGTTAGAGACAATAGTCTCGTCCAAGACGGCTTTGCCGTCGCTCACTACATTTTCCATTTGTGTCCCCTATGGCGTGTACTTGCCTTTGGGAATCGCAAAATCTGTCTGTAAAAGGGATTTTGTATGCGAAATCAAAAGCCTGTTTTTGCTTAATTTTACCTTGCAAAAACTGACACGCTTAAAAAATGATGGAAGCCCTCTGCTTCCGTAAGAAAGTGACTTCACTATATCGGAATATTCTAACAATATCAAGAAAAATATTGAAAATTTTGACATATTTTGCAATTTGCTTTCTGATGTCTTTTATGTTATACTTTTCCTATGAGTGAAGAAAAATTTGAATTCGTAATTGATCAGCGAGTCGTGTATCCAAGTCAAGGCGTTGGTCAAGTAAAAGAAATTTTCGAAAAAGAAATCAACGGAACGGTCACTAAGTACTACAAAATTTATCTTGAAGTTTCAGACATGGTCGTCATGATTCCTGTCGCAAACGCGCATCTGCTCGGCATCCGTCCGATTGTTTCCGCAGAAGACGCACAAAAAGCACTTGAAACGCTCGGCGACGAAATTGAGCCCGTCACTTCTGACTGGAAGCTCCGCTATCAGATGAACTTGGATTTGCTCAAAAAGGGCAGCATTTTCGACATCGTGAGCATCGTCCGCACGCTCTATCACCGCTCAAAGGTAAAAGAACTTCCCATTCAAGAGCGAAAACTCTACGACAATGCAAAAAAATTGCTTGAAGACGAAATTGCGTTTGCGCTCGACAAGCCGGTCAAAGAAATCGAAGCAATGCTTCACGCCAAACTTGAACCACTCGGCGCATTGGTCATGAAAAAGGCAGTGATTGCCGATGACCTTGACGACGATGATGATGACGAATTCGGCGAGGAAATCACAGACTCTGACAACGATGATTCAGACGATGATGATGATTCAGATGAGGCAGACTCAGGAGACGATTCAGATGATGATGGAGACGACGACGAGTAAGAACGAACTTGCGCTGATTCTTGTGGCGGCAGGTTCTTCAGCCCGCATTGGCTTTGACAAAACGGGCACGAAAATCAAAAAGGAATATCTCCCCGTCAAGGACGGCACGGTGCTTTCAATGGCGGCAAAGGTGTTTCTCTCCACGCTCAAATTCAGCACGGTTATCGTCACGTATCCGTTCTCTGATGACAAAGATGAATTACAGGCAAATGCCAAAAAATCAAAAGAAGCGCTGTTTGCCGATGAATTCATCAAAAACTATGACGCAGACTTTCTGTTCGTTCCCGGCGGCGAAACTCGTCAGGAATCGGTTTATGACGCGCTCGAAACAATCGAAAAAGCAAATCCAAACTGTTCGCTCGTGTTCATTCACGACGGTGCGCGACCGTTCCTCAAGGCAGAGACGGTCGAACTCACCTATCGCGCGGCAACGGAATTTGGCGCGGCAGTTCCTGGCTTGCAGCCCGTCGAAACGCAAAAGAAAATTGACGAAAACGGCTTTATCGTAAAGCACTTGGTTCGCTCAAGCCTCACCGCCGTGCAAACGCCGCAGGTGTTCCGTTTTAAGCCGATTCTTGAGGCGCACCGCTTGGCTCAGGAAAGCAACAAGACATTCACCGACGACACCGAAATCTGGGATGAATTTGCGGCAAAACGCAAGGACGAAAACGGCGAAACGCTTTCACGCGTCAAAGTCGTGCTCGGCGATCCCGAAAACAAAAAAATCACCTACCCCGAAGACATCAAAATGCTCGGAAACTGAGGCAGTCATGATTCGTGTCGGGTTAGGCTACGATAAACACGTGCTCGTCGAGGGCAGAAAGCTCGTTCTCGGCGGCGTTGAACTTCCCTTCGAAAAAGGCGAGTCGGGTCACTCAGATGGTGACGTGCTCTTGCACGCAATCACCGACGCGCTTTTGGGTGCGAGCGGATTGGGCGACATCGGCTCGTATTTTCCGCCGAGCGATCCGCAATGGAAGGACGCTGATTCAAAATCTCTTTTAAAAACATGCTGGAACGACGTAACAAACGCGGGCTGGAAGCTCGGAAACCTCGACTGCGTTATTGCGCTCGAAAAACCGAAATTTCTTCCCTACCGTGAGCACGTGCGCGCGTCAATCGCGGCTGTACTCGGCGTTTTGCCAGAACAAATCTTCGTAAAAGCAAAGACAGGCGAAAAACTCGGCGACATCGGTCAGAGCCGTGCCGTCGAAGCCTGGTGCGTGTGCCTTTTGGAAAAATTATTATAGTCCCATCTCGATGACCATCTCGACTTCACCGACGCTCCGCTTAAGACGACGTGCGATTTCGTCGACCGTCCAGCCCATACGCTTGAGTGAGATGATATTCTCACGGTCTTTTGGAGAAAGACGGTTGTTTCCGACCTCAGTGGTGCTCGATGCGACAGAAGCCTCGACCTCAGTGCGCGTAATGCTCTCAAGCATTTCAAATTTGTCATCAATCTCTTTTGAAAGATTCGTGAGCCTGATTTCCGTGTTGACAATGCCCTCTTTTGCCCGCTGAAGCTGCTCGGTGCGTTTTTCGGTTTCTTCAAGCAGATTCTGCAATGAGGTCATCTGCTCAACCGCATCGTTGATTTTACCAGAATTGCTCATGATGTCATCGATGCGTGACTGAATCTGAGAAATCGTATTCGGAAGTGCCTGAGACTGATTCTTCACCGTGTCAAGGCGACTTTCGATGTCTTTGAGATTGTCAAAAGTTTTGTCGACCTGACCAGAAATCTGCTCGATGATGCTTTCCTTTCGCTCAAGCGTGTCATAGCGCGCGGAAATTTTGTCCAAAGATTCTTGGAATCCGCGCACAGTGAGTTGCAAAGACTGCAAATCGTCGCTCGTCGTCTGAAGCTCATTGATTTTTTGATCCATTGTGTCGCTCAACGAAACGAGGCGGTTGAAATCGCGCTCCAAAGAATCAATCTGTCCTTTTTCGGCGTTGAAACGGCTCAGTTTTTGCTCGATGCCGTCGTTGATGCGCTGGATACCCGCAAAATGCGCTTCGAGGTCATTGACAACCGACTGATACGTATCGATGCGGGAAAGTTCCTTTTTGATATTGTTAATCTGCTCTTCAAGTTCAGCCTGCATCTCTTCGGCTTTTTTGAAAATCTGCATTTTCGACTCGAAATTCTTAACCTGAGAATCAATCTCGCTGAACCGGCTCTGCAATTCGGTCGCATCGTTCTGCATTTTAAGAATCGTTTCGCCCTGCTTTTCGGCGAGTTGGTCTTTCATCTCCTGAATCTGAGTCTTGATTTCGCGGATTGCACGCTCAGAATCAGAATTCTGCTCGCTCACCCGCGACTGCGTTTCGTTCAACATGCGCTCGTACGATTGCTCTTGCTCAGCGATAATGCGCTCCGACTCAGCCTTGTAATTGTCGACCGATGTGCGGATGACATCTTTGAGCGCGTTGATGTTTCCGGAAAGCTCTTCTTGCTCAGCAATCGCAGAACGCTTGAATTCCTCAAAATTGGTGTTGAATTTCGCTTTGAGTTCTTCAAGTGCCTGTTCTGCCGCCTTGTCGATATTGTCGAATTTTGAGCCATACAATGCTTTTGACTGCTCGAACTGGCTGTTGAGTTGATTGCTCCATGCACGGAAATCGCCGACCATTGCGTCAATGTTCGCTTTGTTCGTCTCGCTCCGAGAAAGCAAATCTTGCTCAAGTTCGGTGATTTTTGCCGCAGACGAGTCAATTGATTTTTTAAGAAGCTCGTTGAGCGTATCGCCATAGGTTTTGAGCGTGCCCTTGATGTATGAATCGCTGCTTGTGGTCGCAGCTTCCAAATCTGCGCGGTTCTTTTCGCGGAAATCGCGCATTTTTTGTTCGACTTCGATAATCTGAGCCTGCAAATCGTCGTTCGTCTTTTTGATGAGCGATTCAAATCGGTCGGAAGTCTCACGGTTTTTCTCCTGCAATGCAGAAAGATGGGTGCGCAAATCTTCGGCGTATTTGACTTCGATTTTGCGGCGGTTTTCTTCTTCGTCAGACTGCAAGAGCGAGAGCTTTGAGTCAAAATTCTGCTTCCAGGTGTTGATGGTCGCATCGATTTCTTCGCTCCGACGGCGCAAATCATCACCATATTTTTGCTCGAACGCAGTGAGCGTCGCACTGACATTTGAGCTTGCCGTTTCTTCAAGTGCTTTGAGCTCTGATTCAAGCTCCGAAAGCCGGCCTTCGACAATCTGAGAATCTTTTTGAATCGCCTCTTGGAACTTTCCGTGACGAACCGCCTGGTCTTCGGTGAATTTTGTGAAATCATCGAGAACGCGCTGCTGTGTTTTTGCGAGCGATTCGCGCAACTGCTGCTCAAGCGCATCGACGTCGGCACCTGTTTTTTCGAGCTGCTGGAAGCGATAATCCATGTCGCGTTTGTACGTCTCAAGCTGCTTGTCAACAACGCCGAGCAATTCGGACTGCTTTGTGTCGTATGAAGCGGCGATATTTTTGAGTACATCACGGAGCATCGCATTTATTGAGCCAATCTGCTGATCAGACTGCGTTTTGAATGATTGCAACTGCTCGTTCGCGGCAACAACCGTCTTCGTGATGTTTTCAGCAGCCTCGGTCGCCCCTTCGGTTGACGCTTCGAGGTTGCGTTTGACTTCGCTCAATGCATCGTCGACTTTTTGATTTGCATTGTTGACGCGCGTATCGACGCTGTTCTCAAGATGAGAAATACGGCTCTCGACTTCGTTTTCAAGCGAGCCGACCTTATCGATAACCTCATGCTGCAAATTCGTTACTTTGTCGACGACCCCTTCCTGCAATGAAGAAACTTTTTCGGACACAGACGACTGCAATCCGTTGACCTTTGCATCGACCTGATTCTCCAAATCGGAAACAATCTGCTGAACGCCACTCTGCATTGACGAGACCTTTGTGTCGACCTCTGTCTGCAAGCCGGTGACTTTTTCGACTACATTCTGCTGAATCTCGCTGACCTTTCCGTTCACCGCCTCGAGAAGCTGTTGCATCTTTTCGTTGACGCCCTCATCAAGTTTTGAGACGTTTGAATTGACCGCCTCGTCTAAGTCCGAGACCTTTTTGGCAACACCGTCAACAATGACCGTGACCTTAGACTCGACAATATTCTGTAAGCCGCCGACTTTCTGCTCGACAAGTTCTTGCAAGTCATCGACCTTTGTTTTTACGTCAGTTTCAAGACCGCCGACGCGCTCATCGACAAAATCCTGTAAGTTCGACACTTTTTCATTGACCTTGCCCTCAAGACCGCCGACAGAATTCTCTACCATTCGCTGCAAATCACTGATTTTCGCGACTACGCCATCCTCAAGACCGTTCGCCTTGCCGTTGACAAGATTCTGCAAGAGCTCAAGTTTTTCGGCGATCGAGCCGTCAAGACCAGACACTTTCGACTCGACCATCGCTTGCAAATCCATGACTTTCTGCTCGACTCCACCCTCAAGACCGGCAACTTTAGAATCGACCATTTCCTGCAAGCCGCTCACTTTTGATTCGACCGTCTCTTGCAAGCCACCGACTTTTTCGTCAACCATCTGCTTCAAGCCATCGACCTTTTCCGTAACGCCATTCTCGAGGCCTGAGACTTTAGAGTCGACCATTGATTGCAATCCGCCGACTTTCTGCGTAACGCCGTCTTCGAGACCGCTGACCTTTTGCGCGACGCCTTCTTCAAGCGCCGTGACCTTTGAGTCGACCATCGTCTGCAAGTCAACGACTTTTTGTTCGACTCCGCCCTCAAGACCAGAGACCTTTGAATCGACCATCTCTTGCAAGCCGCTCACTTTTTCGGTGACACTGTTCTCAAGACCGGTGACCTTTTGCGCGACACCTGTCTCAAGACCACTGACACGCGTGTCGACCATTTCCTGCAAACCGCTCACCTTTGAATCAACGATGTCGTCCAAATCGGCAACCTTGTCGGAAACGCCCTGCTCAAGCTCAGAGATTTTTGAATTGACCGAGCTTTCAAGACCGAACACTTTTTCGTTCACGCGGTCTTCCATGCCGTCGACTTTTGAATCGACGATGCCCTGGAGAGAGTCGATTTTTTCGTTGATGCCGGTGACGATGCCGTTCACTTTGTCATCGACGTTGTAATCGAGACCGCTGATTTTTTCTTCAACCGTACTGACGAGAGAGGCGACTTTTGCGTCGACCGTGCCGTTCAGCTCTTCGATTTTGCTGTTCACGGTCGATTCCATTGATTCAAGTTTTTGTGTGACGTCGCCCTGCAAGCTGCTCACTTTGCCGTTTACATCGCGGTGCAATTCCTCGACGCTCGACTCAACCGTTGTATGCAAATCAGTGACCTTTGAGTCAACCTCGTTCTGCAAATTGGTGATTTTGGTGACGACATCTTTTTGCAAATCGGTGACTTTGAGCTCGACACCCTGAGAGAGCCCGTTGAATTTTGAGACAACGCCCGACTGCAATTCGTTGAATTTGTTTTCGATGCCACCAGTGAGATTTGAAAGCCGATTCTCGACCGATTCTGCCATGCCGGAGACCTTCGTTTCGACATCGGTCTGTTTTTCGGTAATCTCAGACGTAAACGTAGTGACGCGTGTGTTGACTTCGCTCTGAACCGCATTGATTTTGTCCTCAACGGCGGTTTTGAATGACTCAAGATGCTTGTCGGAAATTTCCTGATATTTGGAGTATGCCGCACTTTCGCGCGCATCTGCACTTTGAATCGCTTTTTCGTAGAGTTTCCCGTACCGTTCTTGAATCGCCTGAATCTGCTTTCCGAGATTTTCGCGCAACGATTCGAGCGTTTTGCCGTTTCCGTTCGTTTCGGCGGCGAGTTCTTTTGACGTTGCCTTTGCAGATGAAAGGGCTTCCGACAACATCTGACGGATTTCCGCGTTGCCTGCCGTGAACTGCTGATTGAGAAGCTTTGCGCGCTCTTTGACCGATGCCTCAAGATTTGCGATGTCGTTGTCAACGTTTGAGGTGACTGCCCCAACCTTTTGCTGAATGGCCGTTTCGAATTCAGAGATTTTCTGCTCGTTCGCTTTTTGCGCCGACGCGACCGTTGCGTCAAGCTGTTTTTCAAGCTGCTGCGCCTGATTGTCCATCGCACTCAAGATGCTTGCCTTTCGTTTTTCTGATGTCTGAGATAACTCGGCAAATGCGGCATCTTCGAGCGTTTGTGCGCGGCTCGCTGCCTGCTGATACGCTTCAGCGATGCTGCTTTCGATTGTTCTGAGCAAGGATTCTGTTTTTTCTGCCGCCGCAGACGAAGCCGTTTCAAGCGTTTGCGCGCGCTCTTTGTATTGGTTAAGCAGTTCCGTTCCGATGAGTTTGAGGCTTTCGTTGTTGCGCTTTGAGAATTCGTTGCTGATTTCGGGGATTTTTGCGTCGATACGGTCGACGGCTTTTTCTTGCGCCGATATGCGCGTGTTGAGTTTGTCGATGATGACCGATTCTTTTTTGATGCGCGTGAGGTTTTCTTCGACGTTTTCGGTCATCTCCATGAGTTCGCTCAGAACTTTACCGTATGCGTCGATTTTTTGCCCGATATTGTCAACCGCGTCAAACTGCTTGTCGAATTCCGCGCTCGCTTTGTCAAATTCTTCGATTTGTTTTTCGAGACGATTGACAGCCGCGACAGCCTGAGCTTGCTGCGTCTCAAGATTTGCAGAAAGTGAATTTAAATGCTGTGCCTGTTTTTCAAAGTAGTCGTTGAATTCGGCAATGCGCTTGTCTGCATAGCGGCGGACTTTGGACATGCCGTCGTCATCTCCCCCGCTTTTTCCAACTTGGCGCATAACAAAAGATACGGCAGCAGATGCCGCAATAGACAATAATACTGCAAGAGCTAACACTTTTTATCCCCACCCAGACTTTATTTTTAAAGTACAGTTGCGTTATTGTATCATAATATCAAGAAATTGACGATAGTTAGAGAATGAAATATCGGCTTCCTTTGCCTTTTTGCTGAAAAATCTTTTGAGCGGAGACGCAATTAACGCACTCTTCATGCCTGCATTATTCGCACCACGCACGTCAAATTTGATGCTGTTTCCGACATACAGAATTTGCTCCGGCTCTAATTCGAGCGCCATCGCCATAACCCCGAACGGATATTTTGAGGGCTTTAACGCACCGATGTCTTCAGAGCCAAGCACTACATCGCAGTATTCGGTGACGCCCCACACATCGCCTTTTTGAGAGGGAGGAAAATCGGAAAGAAGCGCGATTTTGTAGCCTTTTTCGTGCAGCGCTTGAAACGTCTCGCGCACATGCTTGAACGGTTTGATTTTTTGGAAATACGGCTTGAGCCCGTCATAGGCAATCGCTTTTATCATTGCCCGCGCGCGCAGAGAGGAACAGCCGAGTTCTTCTGCCAAGAGCCGCCCCTGATACTCGTAAAAGTCGGGAAGCGGAGCGGTTTTATGCATGACTCGACGGACTTTGTTGTAGTACACATAAAAATGGAAATGCTTGATGATATACGGAATCAGCCGCACATAGAGAGAAAAAGAAGGATACAACGTGCCGTCTATGTCGAACGCAACAGCTTTGATGTCGTCAAGCATACGATCACATTATACAGGCAAATCGCTGAATTTACAATTGCAGACTAATTTTTCTTTATCGTATAATCAAATCGCGCGCTTCCTTCGTATGGCGCAGAGGCGAATCTCCACTTTGAAATTTGCTCGCGAATTTCCATCGTAACGAGCGAGGGAAGAATGTCAGGCGAGATTTTGACCGATGAGACTGGAACCGTGCCGCTCGCCGTAACCGTAAATGAAACGACAAGCTGTTTTGTGCTGTCAATCAGCGCGGCAGCCTCGGGCGAGAGGATGATTTTTGGCTCAGCAGGCTCGAGCAGTACGCGCGGCGTTCCGTCCGACATCTGCAATGAGACTTTGCCATTTGAAGAACCAGTGTTTGCCGTAACAGATGATGAGACGCCACCCGATGTTGAAGAATATGCTTTCGCACTAAGCGCGCTTGCAAGGGCTGCTGCAGTTGCAGAACTTGCCGTTTGAGAGCCAGCCGTTCGCCCCGTAGAAGACTGCGCAGTCGCCGAAGTGTTCGTGCTCGCCGATGAAGAAGACGCCGCACTTCCTGAGAGCGCGTTCGTGCTTGCAGGAACCGGGGTATTTTTTGCAACGGCAAATGAATTTGCAGAACTCGTGCCCTCAATGTCATCAAACTGAGACCAGTCGAATTCTTTTTTGGTTGTTTTTTTCTGCTGCTGCTCAGCCATGAGTTCTTCCATGCTCTTTTGAAGCGTCTGTTCAACAGGCTTTGCTGGCTCGGCGGGCTTTACGTCAGCTTTTTTAGTCGGCGCAGTAGATTTTTTTGGCTCTGTCTTGGGAACTGCCTTCGGCTCAGTTTTTTTGGGAGCAGGCGTGGCTTTTTGCTCAGCCTTTTTTGCAGGCGCGGGCTTGGTCTCCGTTTTTTTGGGAGCGGGCGGCGTTTGCGCTTTTGCGACTGATTGCTGCACTGGCTCGGCTTTTGGAGCCGGGGGCGGCAGAGCGGCTTCTTGAGGAGCGCTCTGAGTTGCTTCTTGCGCAGCGGCAGCCGGCTCTTGCGCTTGTTCTGCCTTTTGTGTTTGCGCAGGCTCTGCTTTTTTTGCGGGAGACTCCGAGCGAGACGGCGCGTCGAGGCGAATCTTTATCGTCTTGAACTGCTTTGGCGCAAACAGTGCCGAGGTGAGATAAAAGAACAAGAAAATCAATGCCCAGACGATGAGCGTTCCGACGAATCCAAACGCGGCGGGCTTTTGCTCTATGACTCTCATTTATCGGTCGTCCTTAGATTTATGCTCACGAATCCCTCGGTACGAAGCACATCGAATACTTTGACGATTGAGCCGTTCGTGACGTTTTCATCGGCTTCGAGCGTGACGGGATATTCGTCCTTTTTGCGCCCCTCGGTGTCGAATGAGGCAAGACGCTCGCCCAGTGTGGTGAACGAGACTTGCTCGTCGTTGAACCACATCTTTCCGTTTGACTGCATGGTAATCGTGATTCCGGCGATGTCCGCGCCCTGAGCCGTTGAACTTTCGGGCAGATTGACGTTGATTGCAGGCAGCACGGCGAATGTTGTAGAGACGAGGAAGAACAAAATAAGCTGAAAAACGACATCAATCATCGGCGTGAGGTCGACGTTTACGCCGCGTTTTTTTCGGTTTGAAACTTTCATGCTTTTCTCCGCGAAAAATTACAGCACGCGCCCCGTAAGACGAAGCATGATTTTTGTGACCGTGCCTTCCATTTCTGAGACAAGTTTGTCCGCAGAACGAGCAAGATAATTGCTGAAAATGAGCGACGGAATTGCAACAAAAAGACCGCCCGCCGTTGTCATCAGTGCCTCGGAAATAGAGCTTGCGAGCACGGCAGGGTTGCCCATTGTGCCACCAGAGCCCAAAACGCCGAACGCCTTGATGTTTCCCGTAACCGTACCGAACAAGCCGAGCAACGTTGAGATATTCGCAATCGTGCTCAAAAGCGTGAGCCAGTGGTCAAACTGCGGAGTAACGGAATCCATCTCGCACTGAACGATTTCGCGCATGTCGTCTTCGGTGAGCTTACGGCACTCAAGCGCTTTTCGAGCCACCTGAGAGAGCGGCGTGCCCGCGTTGATGCAATATGCCTCGGCGGCTGAAAAGTCACCGGTAACCAGCGCTTCCTCAAGATTTTTTCGAAGCTCGCGGTCGCGTTTTCGCACAGACGCAAAATACACGCATCGCTCGATGATGATATACGTCGCAAAAAGACCGCAGACAAGAATCGGAATCATCAAGACTCCGCCAGATTTTAACAAATTTAACATAGATACCACCAGTTTTAGAATTGGAACTTCACCAGAAGCACCGCATTTCCAGACGTTGTTATGTATTTTGAGTGAGCGTACTCACGGCTCTCTCGTCCGAATAATTTTATTACATCATTGAGTTCAAATGCAACACTCAGCGCACTTGCAAGCCGAATTCCCGCCCAGCCGGAAATGTTCGGGCACGTGTCGGCATCGCCACCAAACGCAAATGCGGTCGACGTGCCGGCATTCCATTTTGCATCAAGCGTCTGATATTCAAGTTTGAGCGTTATATTCTGCTCATCAGTGAGCGCAGGAACCGATTTCCAATACGATGCCCAGACCGCACTCGCCTTCAACGATGCGAAATCAGCGTAAAAGCCGAGATTCGTGTTGAATTCAGTGCGCTCTTCGCTCTCGATTTGATACAAGCCGGAGCTATGCACGGTTGCGCCGTCGGGGTCAAGAATCGGATAAAAATAATCGTCGGCGTACTGCACCGTCCACACGCCGTTTTCAAAAGCCGTCTTTCGGAAGGCAACCCCCGCTTTTGCTTCAAACGCGGTCAAGATAGGCACGGACAATTCGACATCGGTAAACCAATCAGTCGTTTCAGTTGGGAGACAGGGAATCGCGGCGAATCGGAATTTATTCTCAAGATTGCGGATTTTTTCTTGGTATGAATCGAGCCCGCCCTTTGTGGAAATCGTGATGTATCGCCCGTCAGTAAATGATTCGGTCTTAAAATCGACGGAAAGCGCAAACGCGGGAACAACGTCCTTTGAGCCAGTCGCCGTCCCGACGATTAACGAGCCGTCCGCACTGAGCGCGATAAAATCATTCTTCCATGAGAGACCAAGCGAAAACTGTCCGCGATGCGTACCTTCCGCGCTCGACGAGCCATCCGCTTTGTAGAGGTTGTCGTTTTCCTCAAGATTCGCCTGCAAAGAATAGAGCGCGGTGAACATGGCTTTGAAGCCACTTCCCTGCCAGCCAAAGCCAAAGAACGGATTGATATCGAGAATTTTCGTGCTGTCGATGAAATCACCGCTTTTGACACTTTCTTTCATGATTTCCCCATAGCGGTTGAACCATGCGCCATCTGCCCCATATGAAATGAGAATGCCGTTATCCAAATGCCAGTCTGAACCGGCTTTGGCAGAAATCGTGTGCTTCACCATATCGGAATATGAGTCAGAATTGAGCTGCAACCCGTCGTCACTCGTTTTATACTCGCCCTCAATGACATGCGTTCCATGCGTCGTGAACAGCGATTTTTCGCCCCGGACAGCCGTATTGCGCACGAAGAAGCCTTCAGATGCTTTTTTTTCAGCGAAGCCCTCTGAGCTTTCATGAGAAAAATCAATCTCGAACGGCGAATTTCCCGACGCGCGATAGATTGAAAAATCGCCCTTGAAGTAGAACGGATAGCCTGCACCAAGCTCGCCCTCCGCGTAGATGTCTTTTTCGGTCTGGGCAGAGCGCTCACGGAGTTCGGGAAGTTCTTTCGTCGTTTTGACGCCTTCCAGTTCCGGGAGCTGAATTTCAGGCGCGGAATTCTCCGGCAGAATTTTTGTGTAGTCGGGCACAGAATCTTTTCCAGCGGTGAACGTTTTGCCGTTTACCACCGTTGTGACATCGGGAAGCTCGATTTCTTCCTCGACGACCTCATTCTGATTCTGCGATTGTGCATTCTGCGCGAACAGTGCGCATCCTGCGCCCATGCATACGATAGTCAGTAACACTCGTTTCATATGGTTCTCCCTGTCAATTTACAGCTGTTGTGCGATTTTTTCCGCATCCTTCGTGAATGTGCTCTCAGGATAGAGTTTTTTCATTTCGGTGAACGTCGCTTTTGCGTCCGCGTACAATCCCGCCGCGTCAAACGACTCGACCGCACCGTAAAAGCTTCTCGCCGCAAGCTCATCATTTCCTGCCTGACGCGCATATTTTAACGCCTCAAGATACAATTCCGCCGATTTTTTGTTCTCGCCTTTTGTGCGATATGCGCCTGCGAGGAAAAGCGCATTTTTGAGCGCGTCCTCACTCTGCGCCGGATCATTTTTTTGTTTCGCAAGCGTCTTTTCGGCGTCGGAAATTTGCAGTGCGAGCGATGTTTCCGTTGCGCCCGCGCTTTTCTGCAACTCTTTGACCTTTTGCGACATGCCGTCATTCAAAGCCTGCGAACCGTATTCGTCAATCATTTTGTTCGCCATTGAAAGCGCACTCGCATATTCGCCTGTCTTTTGGTACAAGTCCACGAGATTTTTTTCAGAGCCGTACCGATACGACGTTTCTGATTTTGAATCGACAATCTGCAAATAGCGAAGGATTGCACGCGTCTCGTTCCCGCTTTTTGCGAGCGAGTCAGCAGAGAAATAAATCGCCGCGAAACGGAATCTGCCCGCCGGGAATTTGCGGTTGTATTCTTCAAAAAGCTCGGCCGCTTTTTTGTAGCTTTGGCTCGAATAGGCAATCTCCGCACGGCGATAGCTCGATTCCTCAGCAATCAACGCGGCATTTTTGTCTTGCAGAGAAGCAAGCTCTGCGAACGCACGGTCAGCCTCAGCAAGATTTCCCTTTTGAACGGAAATTTCCGCGCTTCGGTATTTGCATTCGTAACCGAACGGTGTTCGCCGCGTCAGATATGGCGCAAGCACGTTGAGCGCGTCGTCATATCGCCCGCTGTCTGAATAAATTCCCGCGCTCAGGATAATCGCTTCGTTTTTGTCCGTTTCGTTCCGCGCCGTTTTGACTGCGTTTTGAGAAGCCGAAATCGCCGCCGATTCATTTTTTGCGAACGCAGCGGCACGAGCAATAGTCATGTACGCCGACCACACAAAATCATGGAGCGGATTTTCTTCGATAAAGCGAGTCAAACTCGTAACCGCCGACGCATATGCTCCGAGCTGATACTGCGCATAGCCAAGATAGAACTGCGCGTAGGCAACATAGTCAGCCGCCAGTGTTTTTGACGAGGAGACCTTCGAAAATCCGCTCTCTGCCTCCTGCCATTTGCGCTGATTGAATGAGGCAAGCGCCGAAAGATAGAGCGCTTCGTCTCCCGTCGCCTTTGCCGCCTGCTCTTTCGTTGAAACATAGTGACCGGCAATCAAGAGCGTGCGTGAATAATCAAGCCGTCCGTCATTATCAAGCTGATTTTTTTCGCCGAGCGAATAGAAAATCACATCGGCATCGTGGTATTTACCCTGCTTTGCGAGTGCCTTTGCGTACAGATTCAGAATCGACTTGTCCGTGATTTTAATGGGAGCATTCGCCGTCTTTGTTTTGTATGACGAGAGCGAAAGCCCGTTCAGCTCCCGGTTGTAATTCTCGATGGTAGTCGCCGCCTGCTGGACATCGCCGCTTTCATATTTTGCGAGCGCGGTCCAATACACTGCCGTTTCTTTTACGTCGGGCAGCTCTGACTTCATGCAGTCCGAAGCATATTTCTCACAGTCGTTCCAATTTTTGAGATAGCCGCTGAACCGTGCGAGCGACAGTTTGATGGTCTCGCTCTTTGCAAGCGTCTTTGATTTCGCAGCCTCAAGCAAAATGGAAAGCGCGTTTTTGCTTCCCTCTGATGTATTCGTTGCCGAGATGTAGGCGATTTCCGCGCGATAGACCGCCGCAATTTCTTTTTGAGCGTCGTTCGCGTTCGGCTCAGCCTCGCCAAAATACGCACGTGACTTTTCGTAGTCCTTTGCGTTGAACGCATCGACGGCAAGACGCGTCCAGAATTCTGAAAGCAAATCGGGGTATTCAGAAAGACGAGCTTCCGCGCTGGCAATCACGCTTCCCGGCTCAGAGCCAACCTCGGATTTATGCGCCGACGAAACCGCATAGGCTTTTTGCATTGCCTGAGCCGCAAGCGCGGACGGTGCTTTTTCGATGACCGTACAATACGTGTCATACGCAGCCTTGTATTTTTTTTGCGTTTCCTGCGCCTCGCCCTTCAAGATGAGGAGCGAATACGTCGTTTCCGCGTTGAACGAAGCGTTCTCAAGCTGAGAGACCACAAGCTCGCACTTCTGCGCGCTTTTTACGTCGCCCACCGCATTGTAGCTCTGCGCAAGCTGCCGCGCAGAATCTTCGTAATCAAACCGGGAGAATTTTGAGCCGTTCGAGACGACATATTCAAACAAAGGAACGGCATTTTTGTAGTCTTCCGCAAAAAAAAAGCATTTTCCGCCGTAGAGCATTGAAAGCGCGTAATAATCGAGCGAATCTTCCGTTGCTTTGGGATTTGCATCGCTCAGTTCTTTGTAAATAGCCGCGCTCGCAAAAAACGAACTCTGCGCCGCCGCAATTTCTTTTTGAGCAAAATAGCCACGCGCCAGCCAATAGAATCGCGCCGCGTTGAGCAAAATAGACTCGGGATTCTGAGTCTCACCGTTCATCTGATATTTTTGAAGAATTGAGATGGCATCTTCTACGCGTCCCATGCGGAACAGGCTCTCGCCCTCATAGACAGCCGCGCGGAATGAAGCAAGCGTATCTTTTTCAGTGCGCAGGATTTCTTCCGCAAAACGCACAACACCCGGATAAAATCCTGATTTATAGCTCAATTTCATTTGAGACGAAAGATTTTGGTTTTCAGCAAACGCACAGCCAAACGAAACAAAAAAAATCAGCGGAATGACACAAATCTTTTTCATAATCGGCGTATATTATAGCGGATTAAACCGGTCCGAAGAAAGCACTCTCGTCAAATGGATGAATGAATTCGGATACTTTTTGCAGAACTGAGCGAGCGTCAATTCCGTGCCGTTCTCGAATACCGTGCAGCCGAACTGGCCGTCCTTGTCGAAATAGGGGAAAATCACCGCGGAAGAATCAAACACTTTGAACTCGGGAGAGCCGTCACTTGGCACGACCGTTCGCCTCACCGCCGCAAGATAAAAATACGTCGGCTCAGTGACCGCAAGCACGTACAGAAGCGGCTTCATATATTTGACCTCATAGCCAGAATTTTTGACATAGCCCGCGACAGACGCAATTCCGCGCTCACCAAGCTCCGCGCTGAACGGCTCGATGTTCACGTCAACACCCGATTGCTCATAGAGATAATTTTTTCGCGCCTGAATCGACAATTTCGCGGCGGCAAGATTCCGCGTCCAGTCAAGAGAATGAAACAAATTCTCCGTCTGCGATTTGATTCCCGCAGTTCCCAACGGGCTCACCGAAATCGTCGGGCGATGAAGCGGACCGATAAACGTCGCGCTTCCCGCAAGCGGCACAATCAACCCATCGATGACCCATTTAACAAAGCCGGAGTGATTCAGCGTCAGAATGTTATTTTTCGCATCCTCAGCACTGACCGTGCGCTCTTTGCCCGTCGAGACATACGCCGGTTTTCCAAGCTCATCGTAACACGCGTCTTTCGTGCTTTTTATGCGTGAGAGATTTTTTTGGATTTCTCCCATCACAACGAGATTCGAGTGATACTGCTCAGGATGGATGTCAGCGTAATTCCACGGAAGCAATTTCGCAGTCAAAGACATGACCTGCGCAAACGAAGCCGTATAAAAATACTCAAACGGAACGCCGACAGGAGCACCACGCACCGCAAAACAGCCGTCAATCACATAATCAGCGACCGCAGTTTTGTTTCCCGATGGAGAAAACTGAATGTACACATCACTGTCCGCAAGAAAATAGTATCTGATTCGGAGTGCCTTTCCGTTAGAAGAATCGCGCATCAAAATCCAAGAACCGGCGGCATCGGCAGGATATTCATCAACTGACTTTCGCTCAACGCCGTTTTCCGTATACAAATCGACCGAGACCTTCGTTTCGGGAGCGACAATAATTGAAAACATATCACGAGTTTCTTCCATGCGGATTTGAAATATCTGACCAATTGCGTTTGAGCGGAGTTCCGTTCGGTGCTCGCGGAGTGCAGAAAGCGGCTGGTCAAACCAATTTTCAGCAATCGCCGTGCGAATAACCGATGAATCGGGAACACGTAATGTATTGTTCTGAGCTGGAACAGTCACCGCGGCGCAAAAAAAGATAAGAATCAGAAAGGAGCGAAAAACCTTCATGCAAATCTCCCAAAAAAACTTTTCTCTCTTCAATTTTCGGAAGAAAAAAAACTTTGTTTAAGAGAGATTTGCGGGAATTTTAAAACGAAACGCAACCTCTCCTGCCTACTTCACCCCCACGACATCGCGCATCATTTCGTTCATGTCGTATTCGATTCTCACAGTTCGGAAGCCCGCTGATTTAAAAAGCTCCGCCGTTTCTTCGGCATTGTACTCGCCCGTTTCCATAATCAGCACACCGTTTCGGTTCAAATGCTCGTAGCACTGTGGCACAAGACGACGAATTAAGGAAAGTCCGTCCTCAGTGTGGGCATATTCGCCGTTTTCAGTCACATCGCCGTCAAGAGCCAAAAGCGGTTCGCTCCGCCCGTCCTTCAAAAGCTCAAGCGACTCGGCATGAGGCACATACGGCGGATTTGTGACGATGAGGTCGAAGGAGTGAGGAATGTTCTCGAAGAGATTAGACTGAACAAAATGAAAACTGAAAGTTGAAAATTGAAAATTTGCGACATCCATGTCGTGACAAGAATTTATTGTCTTTTCGCTGTCTCCATGCGGCGCACTTTCTTTAGAAAACAGTCGGCTCGCATTCGTCCGTGCAACTTCAAGAGCTTTTTCGCTGATGTCAACTAAAGCCAAACTGAATCTGTGTTCATCTGTGCCATCTGTGGTTATTTTTTTTGCAATCGAAAGACCAACGCACCCGCTTCCCGTGCACATATCGCACACGGTGGGGATTGTGTTCGGATTTGCACGGAATTTATCTTCGAGGGCGTCAAGCGCAAGTTCTACGAGCAATTCTGTGTCGGGCTTGGGAATCAGCACATCGGGCGTGACGAGAAAATCAAGCCCGAAAAATTCTTTATGACCCGTAATGTACGCGACAGGGAAGCCTGTTTTGCGTTTTTCGATTGCGGCGAGAAAGCGAGATTTTTGTTCTTCACTCAAAACAGAATCCCGCTCTAAAAGAAGATGCGTTTTGTCCAAGCCCGTGATGAACTGGAGCAGAACTTCCGTGTCGAGCGCGGGCGTTGGCGAAGCGAGAAGATTTTGCTTTCCGTAATTTTTGGCTTGTTGGATGGTCACTACGCTTCCAATGCTTTAAACTCTTCCTCTTTAGCGTACACATTGAGCGCGTCGAGCATTTCGTCCATGTTGCCCATCATAAAGCCGGGCAAATTGTGGAGCGAAAGGTTGATGCGGTGGTCGGTCACGCGGTCTTGCGGATAGTTGTAGGTGCGGATTTTCTCGCTTCGGTCACCGTTTCCGACCATGCTTTTTCGCGCAGAAGAACGCTCTGCATCGAGTTTGCTCTGCTCAAAATCGAACAATCGGGCGCGGAGAACTTCCCACGCTTTTTCCTTGTTCTTAATCTGAGATTTCTGGTCTTGCTGAATGACGACGATTCCCGTGGGAATGTGAGTGAGTCGCACGGCAGAATCCGTCGTGTTGACGCACTGACCGCCAGGACCTCCCGCACGCATGACATCAACGCGCACATCGCCCGGATTGATTTTTACATCGGCTTCCTCGGCTTCGGGCAGAACAGCGACCGTAACCGTGGAAGTCTGCAATCGCCCCTGGCTTTCCGTCGCAGGCACGCGCTGAACACGATGAACGCCACTCTCCCATCTCAAAGTCCCATATACGAATTTTCCCGTAATCTGCGTGACAATTTTGTTGAATCCGCCGACCTCAGTTTCCTGCGCCTCGACATTCTCGTACTTCCAGCCCTTGCGCTCGCATAAATGAATGTACATTTCCCACATGTCGCGCACAAAAAGCGAAGCCTCGTCTCCGCCCGCCGCCGAGCGGATTTCCAAAATGATGTTTTTTTCGTCAAGCGGGTCTGGCGGAATCAGCTTGAGCTTAATCTGCTCTTCAAGCTGGGGCACTTTTTCTTCGAGTGTCTTTAGCTCCTCGCGAGCCATTTCCTTCATTTCGGCATCGTCCTCAGCCGTAATCATCATTTTTGCGTCTTCAATGCCCTGCAAGCACTTTCGGTATTCGTTCCCGACTTCAAGCACGTCCGTTAAATGACCGTGCTCGCGCATCACATCTTTGTATTTTTTTTGGTCTTTTACCAAGTCTGGGTCTTGCACCAACTCGTTTACCTCAACAAAACGAGCGTCCAATTCTTTGAGTTTCTTCAATAAATCCATGCCGATACTGTAGCAAATTTCTTTCGTTTGTACAAATGACACCGTTCACTCAGCGCGCATGACGGCTCTCTCCAAAGCAATATTTTTTTGTTTTTTTCTGCGTTTTTTTTATTTTTATTTTTTCTTTTTCATTTATAATACCTGCAAGGAAATATCTAAAAATGTCAAAAAGTGTGTTTCAAAAAGTCGGTGCGACACGAATCATTCCTATCTCTTTAAAGATTCTTATCATTTTTGTCTCTCTTTTGCTCCTCTCCAATTTCGCAACGAACTTCGTCAATTCATTTCTTTCGCGCCGGCAAATCATCAGTCTGAACAATACGGTCATGATTAGCCAACTGAAAGACATTTACTCGGCAGCGGGAAACCAGTACCAAATCTTCACGTTTACGGAAAACCGCGAAGAATCAATCCATTCCATCGCAAACACGGCACGGCACGGATTCGAAATGCCAAACAGCATTGCCGTCGCCTTTGACAGAACGGGCAAGATTCTGTTCTGCGCATCCGCAACGCCGCTCCCGCCGATTGAAGACGAATCAGAAAAATCCGAAAAAAAAATCCCCGCGCTCAACGAGCGTTCCGCCCAATTTTCTGACGAGGAAGCGCTTGCCTCTCTGAACGAGCATTTTTTGGCGGGTGTCACCGACGGCTCTATTCTCTTCCGCTCTGATTTGGGGCAGTATTTCGGCGTATACAAATATCAGGAAGACTGGGAATGCTATTTCGTCCGTGCGGAGCTTCGTTCGGATACCATGAAGTCAAACATCACGCTCTTCGGTGTCATCTCGCTCGTTATCGTCGGCATCGTCGTCGGCTTTTTGCTCGCGGGCATTTTTATGTTCAAGCACATTCTCGAAAGCGTCCACAAAATCACTGCGGATTTGTACGAAATGCAGGAAAAGCAAAAGCTCTCGCTCATCGATTTGTCTGAGTCTCCGAACGATGATGTCACCTATCTCGCGGCAAGTTTCAATTCGCTCTCCTCAACGATTAACAATTTGCTCGGCATCTTCCAAAAATTCGTCTCAAAAGACGTCGTGGCAAAGGCATACAACGAGCACCAGATTCGCCTTGAGGGAAGCCAGCAGAATCTCGTCATGCTTTTCTCGGACATCAAGAGCTTCACCTACCGCACCGAAACGCTCGGCAACGACATCATCGACTTGCTCAACGTGCACTACGACAAAGTGATTCACAAAGTGCACGAAAACGCGGGCGTCATCGGCTCAATCATCGGTGACGCAATCCTCGCGATTTACGGCACGCAGCAGACAGACAACAAATCGCTCGACGCGCTCGACTCAGCATGGCAAATCACGCACGTCACGGCAGAACTCCGCGCGCGCATGATTGAACGGCGCGCCGAAATCGAACAAACGCGCACGCTCACCGAAGCCGAGGAGCGCATTTATCAGGCGGTCTTAATCGACATCGGTGTGGGCATCGACGGCGGCAACGTCTTCTACGGCAACATCGGCTCTGATGAGCACATGACGAACACGGTTATCGGCGACAACGTAAACTCAGCGAGCCGACTGGAAGGGCTTACGCGCATCTACAAACTTCCCGTCATTGTTTCGGGCTATGTCAAAAACGAGGTGGAGCAGGCAGGCATCACAAAATATCAATTCTTCGAAATCGACACGGTGCAAGTCAAAGGCAAAACCGAAGGCAAAAAAATCTACTTCCCGATGATAGCGAGCGACTCGAACGACGAGCGTGAGAAATTCGCGCAATACGAAGCAGCGCTCGACGCATATTACAAAGGCGACTGGGACACCGCCCGCATGAAATTCAAAGACTGCGGCATCGAAGCGGCGGATGTCTTCTTGGAGCGCATCGGCACACAATCGGCACCGAAAAACTGGAGTGGTATATGGACAATGCAAACAAAATAGCCCCGAACCTCACGCACAAAGAAGTCGCGCTCTTTCTCGGAGACGACCTGCACATTCAGAATGACGAAACAATCACGACGTACAATCTCGTCGATGAATACGCAAAAACGCGGAAACATTACAAGCCCTTCGTGTGGGTGCTGCTCGCCATCTGCTTTTTTATCGTCGGCGCGGGAACATTCACGACCATCGGACTGCTTTCCAATTCAAACAAGCGCATTGCCATCAACATCGACTCATTCGATGATTTAAATTTGCGCTCGCTGCTAAGCTCAGCTGGACGCACGCAAAATTTGTACGAAAATGCGCTCCGAAATAAAGTAACGCTTGAAGAATCGCTTGAGAACGAACTTGCCCAGGCGGAGCAAAAACGAAAGAACGCGCTGTTCACGTTGCAATCAGTGGCAAAAGTCGCTACATCTGATTCACTCGCGCACCGAAGAAGCCAAATCGAGCAGAACTACACCGCATCGGTCACTCAGATTCACGAAACCTATGACACGCAAATTCTCGACGTCGAAGAGCAAATCAAAAAATACAAGGCGCAAATCGAAAAATATGATTCAAACCGGCTCTCTCAGGCGCAGGAATCGGAATCATCGCTCGATAGTACAAAACAACTCCACGACCTCGAGATGCGCACGCAGTCAGACCGCTACGAAAAAAAGCTCAAGGACTTGCGCTTACAGCTCATCGCGCAACAGATTCAGGCGGCTGACGACCAGCGAAAAGCTGTCGAAGAAGTCCGCTCCATCTATCAGGCAAAAATCGATTTGCTTGACCCGAAAGCACGCGAACAGGACAACGAGCAGGACAAAATCATTTTGGATACAGGAATTCAAAACCAGACCGAGACGTCCGCAATCTGGAAGTCGGTTGAAAGCCTCGATTTTGATGAATCGCGCTACACTGCCCGCTTTGCGTCTCCGAGTCAGAATTTCGTCGGCTCGCTCAAAACAGCAAAAAAAGAACTGGCTGAATTAGAGACAGTCGCCTCACGATTCAAACCGATTCCAATGGAGAATTCAATCAAAGACTACGTTCCCGCGCTCGTGCATCAGTCGTACCAAATTGCGAACGACCTTGCGGAAGGCGGCGTAAAAATGCAGGAAGAAATCAACGGACTCAAAGACGACATCGCCGCGCTCAACACAAAAATCAGCGAGCGCAACGAAGTGCTTGAGTCATTCACGGCGTTGAATCCCTGTGACGCCATTATCATCACAACAAAGAACGCGCCCAAATTCCCCGCCTATGTCGCACAGGCAAGCCGCGCGCACGTCTCGCAAAACGTCGGCGTTCCTGCCCAAATTCTCAACGGGAACAAGGCGGTCTCGGACGCAACGCTCTCTTTTGACGGCACGGACTACATCGTTACTCAGATAATTCCACCACAAGAGCCGGGCAAAAAAAACGTCGAGCCATACCAAGTCAAAGTCGGCGACCGAATCCGCATCGTTCTTCAGCAAAAAAAATAAATTCCCTTTATATAACAATCTATTAATAATTTGTTAAGGAACGGTTAAGGCTTAGGATTTAGAATAAAATCATGAAGATATCCACGGGATTCTGCAAAAAATTTTTAGTTCCGCTCCTTTTTTTGTACCCGGCGCTTTCTTTTTCAGAGACGGCGCAAAACACGCTCACCACGTTGCTTTTCGGCTACATCAAAAATGATTTAACTCTTCAAAAATACACGCTCACTGCCGAGTCAAAATTGCTCGAGTATGATTCTACAAAAATCGAGAACGGCATTTCTCTCACGCTTTCGACAGGCACGGTTAAAATCCAGACATCTTCGGACGGCACCAAATACACGTTTACGCCGAGCGCTTCCCTTGAAATTCCAGAATTGCATGACACCACCGTTTCCGCAAGCCTTCCGATGACGAAAAAATCCGGATATGCGCTCGAGTCCGAGAACGGCACGTTTTTGGACGATGGAAGCGTCAAAATCTCCACAGGTATCATAACTTCGGCTCCGCTCAAACGAAAAATCACACTGCTTGAAGCCGAACGCGCCTACACCGAAGCAAAACGCAATGCTCAGAATCAGGCGCTCACCGTCGAAAACGAATTCTACACGAATCTCAAGACACTCTACTCGTATGTGTCGGACGTGCTCTCAAAAAAAGACGAGTTGTACGACGACGAGGTGGATTTAAAAGTGCTCACCGCGCAGGGCTACAGCAAAACGAGCGCGTCATACCGCACCAAATACCTTGAGTGCCAGAGCGACCGGCGCAATGTGCACGAAGCGTTGCGCAAACTGGAGCGGGAAACGGCGGTCTTCGCGATGAAATGCGGCGCAGAATACAACCGCGTTTTCGACCCGCAATCCTTCGATTCCGAAAAATCCGAAGAAATCAGCGAGCAAGCGTTGACTTCCGTCATGGAATTTCTTCCGACCGACATTCCCGCGATTGAAATGGAAGACGTACTGAGCTACAAGAGCGATGACTACACCGACACCGAAAGCGCGGTCTGGTCAAAATACATCGGTGACCTCAAGCGAAAATCAGACTACACGCTCGAGGTCGGCGCGTATGCCGGCTACACGTTCAACGAATCAAGCTCGACGTATGACACGGTTGACGGCGGACTGACTTTTGATTGGCGCGGCATTTCGGCAAGCGCGGGCGTTTCCGTTCCCACGGGCACCAATCTCTTCCCGCTCGACTCAAGCGCAACGGGAATCGCCTCAAAAAGCCCCGTCTACACATTCGCGCTCACACTCACACCGAACACATGGCGGCTCGCTTCCATCGACAAAAAACAAGACGAACTGAATTCAAAAATCGACGAAATTGCCGTAAAGAGTGCGGCAGATGATTACGAAACGGCGCTCGTCGACAAGCTGACGGAACGCGGCGATTTAACCTGGTCAGAGAAATCCTACGCCGAAGAATACGACATGTACTCTCAGCTTGAATACGACATGGACACATGGCTCAAACAAGGTAGCGTCACCGAAAGCGATTACCGTGACGCGGAAAATAACCGCAGCAAGGCGCAGATGAACATCTTGATTAATGCCGTCGAAAAAATAATCTACAGCAATGAAGTCAAACTGATGTTCGTGCGAACGGAAGATTAAAAATAAGAAATGAGGAACGAGAGACTGAAAATGAAAAAACGCAAATTGGCTAAAAAACAAAAAATCATTCTCGGCGTGGTGATTGGGATTGCCGTTGTCGTGGCGATTCTCAATGGGGCACGGCGCATCGCGGAGAAATCAGCGTCCTCGTCGCAGGAACTGTACATCGTGCGCAAAGAGACCTACGAGAACGTGATTGAAATCGCAGGCACGGTGGCTGCGGCAAAATCACAGACACTCGAGTCGCTCAATGACGGAACGGTCGTCGGCGTGTACAAAAAAGAGGGCGATTCCGTAAAGGCGGGTGACCTCATCGTTCAGCTCGACGACACTGAGCAGCAGTACAATCTCGCAAACCTTGACTACGAAATTTCGGTCGCAAAGCAAAATCAGACTGCCGGAAAAATCAAATTGATGGAAACACAGCGCACGTCGCTCGTCCGCAAAATCGAAGACCGAAAAATTGTCGCAACGTTTGACGGCATTATCGCAGAACTTGACGTCGACCCCGGCGATTACCTTGAGGCAAAAGACGAAATCGGCACGCTCGTCAACACAAGCTATCTCACGGCGGATGTCGAAGTCGCCGAAACCGATGTTGCAAAGCTCAAAGTCGGGCAGAAAGTCGAATTTACGTTCCCCGCCTATGACGGCGCGGTCGAGGGCTATCTTGTCTCGTACCCGGCGATTGGCGAAGTGACGAGCCGCGGAGCCACCATTGTGAACGCAAAAGTGCGCATCGACGATGTTCCCGAGGGCGTGCTGCCGAATTTCAGTTTTACCGGAAAGATTCAAATCACTGAGCCAGAGCAAAAACTGGTCGTCGAACGCTACGCAATCGGGCACGAAAAAGGCACGGCGTTCGTCGAAATCATGTCGCGCGACGGCAAAACGACGAAGGTCGAAGTCGAAGTGCAGCCCTACGGCACTGATTACGTGAACATTCTTTCGGGGCTTGAGGGCGGCGAAATGCTCAAAGCGCAAAGCTCTGCGTCAAAGAGCGGGCGCATGAGCGTAAGCAAAAAAGGTCAGAAAGCGCAGAAAAACAACAAAAACAATCAGCAGCAAGGCGGCATGATGGGCGGACCACCACCTTTTTAATGCGGAAAATTGAAAGTGGAACTATGAAACTATGTCAGAACCAGTAATTTACATGGAAGATGTTCGAAAAATTTACTCGATGGGCGAGCAGGAAGTTCATGCCTTGCGCGGAATTTCGTTCTCCGTGGAGCAAGGGGAATTCATGTCAATCATGGGACCTTCTGGCTCTGGAAAATCGACGTGCATGAATATGATTGGCTGCCTCGACCGCCCCACGAGCGGCATTGTCAAAATCGGCGGCAAAGAGACGGCGAAAATGAGCGAAAAAGAGCTTGCCGTGCTCCGAAACAAGACGATTGGCTTCGTGTTTCAGCAGTACCACCTTTTGCCCACGATGACCGTGCTTGAAAATGTGATGATTCCGCTCCGCTATCAGGGAATTGAACGCCCGCTCCGCCGTGACATGGCACTTTCTGCGCTCGAAAAAGTGGGCTTGAGCGACCGCGTGAACCATCTTCCGAACGAGCTTTCCGGCGGACAAAAGCAGCGTGTCGCAATCGCGCGGGCAACGGTCACAAAACCTGCCATCATTCTCGCCGACGAGCCGACGGGTGCGCTCGACTCAAGCACAGGGCGCGCCGTGCTCGAGCTCTTCGGTGAAATCAACACAACGGGCACGACCATCGTCATCGTCACCCACGACCCGGGAATCGGCGCGAGTACACGGCGGTGCGTTCGGATTCTTGACGGACAAATACAGGAAGACAAGCATGTTTGAGGACTTTATCGACTCTTTTAGAAATTTCGCGCGCTCTAAGACACGGACATTTCTCTCGCTGCTCGGCGTGATTATCGGCGTTGCGAGCGTCATTGTGATTACAAGCATTGGCTCCAGCTCCACCAAGCAGATTCAGGCGCAGTTCGGCTCGAGCGGACTTGATTTAGTGAGCGTGAGTTCGGGCGGCTGGATGCGACGAAACCGCGATGCCGTCACGCTCAAATTTGATGAATCGTTGCGCGAAGATTTGTTCGACAGCGTGCGGAACATCAAAAAAATCTGGTATAAAAACTCAACGAGTTTTTCAGTCAGCTATGGCGAAACGACCGTTACCTCAAGTGCGACCGCAATTGAGCCGGGCTATCTTGAGATGTACCAGCTCGCACTCGACACGGGAAGCTACTTTACCGTAACTGATGACGTCGCCGGAAGCCAAAAAATGATTATCGGAAGCGAAGTCGCTGCATCTCTCTTTCCTGACGGAAACGCAGTGGGAAAGGGCGTGCTCGTCGTGTGCTCAAAAGTGCCGTTCGCGTTCACCGTTGTCGGCGTGCTCAAAGAGCAGTCGAGCGGCATGGAATCGAGCACAACGGGAATCTACATTCCGCGCGGTTTTTATGCAAAAAAAATCACCCCGAATCCAACCGCCGACACAATCATGGTGCAGGCGACCGATACAAGCTATTGCTCGCAGCTCGTCACTGACCTCACTTCGTACATGGCAGAAAAATCGGGCACGGAAGGCAGCGTGAACATCACTTCCATGCAGACGATGATTGATCAAGTGCAGAGCGTCATGGGCACAGTTTCGCTCATGCTCTCAGGAATCGCAGCAATCTCGCTCCTCGTCGGTGGCATCGGAATCATGAATATCATGATTGTGACGGTCACCGAGCGCAAACAGGAAATCGGCATTCGCAAAGCGCTCGGAGCAAGCCCCTTTGCAATTTGCCGTCAGTTTTTGGTGGAAAGCGCGAGCATTACGCTCTTAGGCGGCATTTTGGGAATCGCGCTCGGCATTGCGCTCAGCCTCGCCGTTGAGTACGTCGTTACCGATTTACCCTACGCGATAAAATTCTCCGCGTGCATCGTTTCGTTCGTGTTCAGCGTGTTCGTGGGCATTTTCTTCGGCTTAAGCCCTGCCATGAAAGCAAGCAAACTCGACCCCGTGGAAGCTCTGGCGGGGTAAATCAATTTTTTTTTAGTTCAGCATTTTCCCGCTGTATGACAGCACACATGCTGCACTATGATTGTAAGCATGTTGCTGTATGGGTGTAATCATACGGCTACACATACTGCCGTGTGTTTACAGGCATACGCCTACAAACTTGCGCTTCTAATGTTTCTATTATAGAAAAAAAAATCCAAATATAACAAAAAATTATCCTCCCCTCGCTGTAAAAACCATGCCTGTTTCTACAAATAAATAGGCGTGGGCAAAAGAAATGCGTGGTATGGGAAGCATAGCTTACGCCCGTAAAAAATCACAGCAGAGAGGTAATTTTTATGACACACAAACCGACCAGAATCCTGAACCCGCGGCTCGACCCGAACTTCAAGGCAATTTTCACACAGGACACAGAGGACTCCCGCAAGGCACTGCGCTCGTTCTTGAGCGCGGCAATCGGGCGAGAAGTCTCGTCCGCTACCGTGGTGAACAGCGAAATCCCGAAAGTGTATGACGCTCAGCGAGGCATCAACTACGACATCAACTGCACGTTCGCCGACGGCGAGAAAGCGCAGGTCGAAATACAAAGCCGAGACGAGGGATTTGCCTACGGCAAACGAGCCGAATACTACGCAGCCCGGCTTCTCAGCTCGGTGATTGACGTGGGCGATGACTGGGACAAAATCCCGCAGGTGTACCAGATTTCCGTGCTTGATTTTAACTTCGACAAGACGAACGACGAACCCGTGCACCACTACATCATGTGTGATAAGAAAGATGGCGCAAAGCTGACTGAACGCCTTAACGTCATCTTTATGGAGCTTCCGAAAATCCCAAAAACCGAGAGAATTGAGGATGTGAAAACGTTGCCACCCGTGATAAAATGGTGTAAATTCTTGGAAGAAGCGGACAACCCAACAAAACAGGATTTTATCGCAAGCCTGGCGAAGAGCGAGGAGGG
>JAFUTH010000012.1 GCA_017484285.1 Treponema sp.
TTCATTTAAACGGACGTTTAAAGTTACAAACTAGGAAACAATCCTCTCCGCAGGCGAAACGGTTTCGGTTGCGGACGTATATTTTTTCATTACAAAAAACGAATGGAGGAAAACGTATGAAAAAATGCTTTAGAACTGGTGCGAAGCTGCTTGCTGCACTCGCATCTGCGTTCTTGATGTGTAACGTCATCGCATGTGACGACGGTGGCGGAAGTGGCAATGGAAACGGAAGTGATGGGGGAAGCGGCTCAAAAGAAGAGACGAAACAGGAAGATACCACCATTGATGATACAAAACTTTCATCACATTTGGTCAATTTGACGAACACCGATGTTACTTGGGATGCAACTGCGAACGGCTTTACGAATACGGTCGCTACAGAAGCCTATTTGGTTTATAACCGAAAGGTAGACATTGCAAAAGATGCAATCACCTTGCAGGCAAAAGTGAATTTTAACAGTCTTTCAGGACATGTTGGTGTTGGTTTTATTAGTGTTGAAGGAACGAGCCGTGTTGGATACCAGCTTTTGACAGGGCAGAATATTAAAAACGTCAACTGTACAGAAGGCGGAAGTGGACAGGGATTTGACAGTAAAGTTGATGGATTTGCATGGGCGACCGACAAGGACTACATCTTTAATGTCGCAATTTCAGATGGAAAAATCAGTTACATTGTCTATGATGTTGACGGAACAACCGAACTTGCGGCGAAGAAAGAGACCGTTATCTATCATGGTTCAGACGATATCGTTTATCCTGCCTTTGGTGGTACACGAGGAAATGCGGCAACGTTTAGCGATATTACCGTTACGGTTAATGGCAACAAATACACAATAGATGGCATCGATGCACAAGGGCAGCTTCCGACGCTTTCGTTGGACAGTTCTGTTATCCGAATCAAATCAAGTGAAACGGGAACAGTAAAGGCAACCGCAACATATAATGGTTCAAGTGCAAAAGTTACGGCTGTTTCAGCTGATGACTCTGCTGTTACAGTCGCTGTCGCAGATGACGGAACAATTACCGTTACTCCAATAAAAGCAACTCCGGGTGTTGTTGTAACAGTAACGAACGCTTCTGCAACGTATATCACGGCTTCGTTTACGGTTGTTGTCGCAGATTATCCGACAACGAATGCATATACATTGAACTCATATCCTGCTGCGGGTGCAACTGCCGCTTACACAGATGGTAGTCTTCGGCTTACATTTGATTCTGCTCCAACACTTAATTCTGCAAGTTTCGTCGCTATTTTCGATGATGCTGGCGAGCTTGTCGATACGATTACCATGAGTGATGAAAAACAGACGACAAATGCGGGAAATACAATCAAAGTAAAAAGCCAATTGGTTCGTGTTTCAGGGAACGATGTACTTATCACACCGCATTTTGGTGTTCTTGAAAATGAAAAAACATACTATGTTGCAATTCCGCAGGGTGCAATTACTGGTAAAATTGGTGGCGTAGATTTCGATGGTCTCTCGAATGACAAGGAGGCGGCTGGTGCATGGTCATTCAAGACTCGTGCTGCTCATGCTGCTAGTGCGACAATGACGGTAAGTGCTGATGAATCCGCGACTCCTGACTTCCGTACGGTTTACGGTGCATTGGCTGCAATCGGCACAACTGATACAGGCTCATACACAATCAATCTTTCCGCAGGCGAATACTATGAATTGGTAAATGCAAAGATTGCAGGAACTGTAAAAATTGTTGGTCCGTCTACTGCTGAGGCAAACGGAACGGACACAACGAAAAATGCGGTTATCAAATACATCAACCATAATGAATGGAATGGTGGAACTGCAATTCGTCCGTCATTCTACATTGGTGGTACGGGAAACCTTGTTCTTGAAAATGTGACGATTTGGAATGCAACTCGTCGTGGCGTAGATACTGATGCTGGCGAAGCTCAAGCAGAAGCTATTTATTTCCAGTCAACAGGAACAATTGCTGCCTACAACTCAACATTTAAGAGCTATCAAGATACCATTCAGGTTGGAAACAAGGGTGGCCGTGGTTGGTTCTACAAGTGTTACGTTGAAGGCGATGTTGACTTTCTATGGGGAACGGCTGATGTTGTGCTCTTTGAAGAATGTACGCTCAAAGCCTTGAATGACAGTGCCCGTACAACAAAGAGTGAAGACCTGCTTGTTGCGCGAACCTATCTTACAAGTAACAAGATTGCGAAGGGCTTCGTTGTGTTCAATTCGACCATTGAAGTTGAGGACGGTATTACACTTTCATTCGGTCGTTGCGCAGGAAGCGGTGACGGCTTCTATGACCAGTGTGCCGTTGTCAATACAATTGTGAAGGGAACATTGAGCGATGGCTGGTGGACAGAAAAGAATTACACACCGCTAAAAGACTTTGAAAAATATGCAGGTTGGAAAGATTACAACATCACTGATGCAAACGGTACGGCGCTTAGCCCGACAAGCCGCACGGAAAAGACATATGCTTTGGATACAGCAACGTATAGTCTTGAATTCAATGGACGTAACGCTATTCTTAACCGCATTTTCGATACGAGCACAAGCGCATATGCAACACTCTCAGAAAAATGGGATGTTTCAGCTCTTGAAACAGAATTCTCTGCGACGGAAGATGCTTCATTGAACAATGACTACGGTGCTTCCGTTGACAAAACAACATTGGATTACGCTTGGAAAGATACAGATGCAGTTGTGGCTGAGGTCAATATACAGAATAAGGCAGATACATGGGATGATTTGTACATTGATGCTACATCAGGAAAATTTGCCGCAAAGGGACGTACTTCTTGGATTCAGTGCAATAACGGCACAAAAATCTATGTTCCTGTTTCAACGGCCGCGGTAATTACAGTTACGACTTACAGTGCGAATGTATCGGCAACTGTTGGAGAAGCAGCAACGGAGATTTCTTCTGGGGATAGTAAAGTTCTCAAATACAGTTTCAAACTTGATGATGCGGTAACCGTAAGTGGAAAAGACGGAAAATATGCATTGATTACATTTGGTGCAAGTGATTATGTCGGCACTATTACCAGAACTGTTGTCTATGATAAGACTTGGAAAGATACAGATGCAGTTGCGGCTGAGGTCAATATACAGAATAAGGCAGACACATGGGATGATTTGTACATTGATGCTACATCAGGAAAATTTGTCGCAAAGGGACGTACTTCTTGGATTCAGTGCAATAGCGGCACAAAAATCTATGTTCCTGTAAAAACCGATGCAACAATTACTGTGACGACATACGGCAAAAATATTGCGGCAACCGTGGGTGAATCGGCAACATCAATTTCTTCTGGTGAGGATAAGGTTCTTACTTATAATTACACTACCGCTGATGCGGTAACAGTCGATGGTAAGGAAGGCTCTTATGCGCTTATTACATTCGGTTCAAATGACTATGTTGGTACAATTACGCTGACATACTAGTTTGATAATCTTTTATCTCCCGTGTAATGGATTTGTTTACACGGTACATATTTCCCTCATGTCACAGTTTGTGGCATGGGGGATTTTTTTGTTCAATAAGCATAGGCTTTCATGACACATAAGCGTACGCTTATGCGTCACATAATGGGGGGGGAGCCCCCCTCATTTTATTTCACGCTGAACAGCAGTTCCCCGTAGCTCGGCACTGGCCATTGGCTAGCGGGCACGAATCCTTCGAGCGTGTCCACATCCTCGCGCAGGTCGCCCATGTCGGCGAAGACCGTGTTTCGGTAGTAGAGCGCGTTTTCGCCCGCAGAGGTGACTTTGGCAGCCCCGTCAACATCTTTTTCAAGTTTCTGCACTTTCTGATAGATGCTCGCGGTGAGTGCGCTGACTTTTTTGAGCAAGTCCGCCTCGTAGGAATCATCCGCACCGCCCGCGGCTTTTTTGGCTGCGATGGTCTCGGCGAGCTCTCTTGCGTAGCTACTGGCGCTTGGCAGGTAGAGCTTTTTCGCCATGTCGAGCATGGTGAGTGCTTCGATATTGATGATTTTCGAGTAGTTCTCGTTGTGAATCTCGTAGCGGCTCGTCAGCTCGACCTTAGAGTACACGCCGAATTTCTCGAAGACCTTCACATTCTTTTCGTCAAGGATTTTCGTAAGAGCCTCGGGCGTGCTCTTCAAGTTCAAAAGCCCGCGCTTTTCTGCTTCTTTTACCCATGCATCATCGTAGCCGTTTCCGTTGAAGATGATTCGCTTGTGGTCTTTGATTGTCTTCAAAATCAGCTTGTGCAAGTCGCCCTTAAAATCAGAAGATTTTTCAAGCTCGTCGGCGAACTGGCTCAATTCCTCGGCAACGGCGGTGTTCAGGAACACATTCGCGCACGCAATCGACTCGCTTGAGCCGAGCATTCGGAACTCAAACTTGTTGCCCGTGAACGCGAACGGAGAAGTTCGGTTTCGGTCGGTGGTGTCTTTGTTGAAGTCGGGGAGAACCGTAACGCCAATCTGCATTTTTTCCTTTTCGTGCTTGCCGTATGGCTTTCCCTCTTCCAAACATTCAAGGATTTCAGAAAGCTCGTCGCCCAAGAACATTGACACGATTGCCGGCGGTGCCTCGTTCGCGCCAAGTCGGTGGTCGTTTCCCGCGCTCGCGACAGAAATGCGGAGCAAATCCTGATACTCGTCCACAGCCTTAATCACAGCGCACAAGAATAGGAGAAATTGTGCGTTGCTTTCAGGTGTGGCACCGGGATCAAGAAGGTTCTTTCCAGTGTTGGTGGAAATGGACCAGTTGTTATGTTTACCGCTTCCGTTTACGCCCGCAAAAGGCTTTTCGTGAAGCAAACATACCATGCCATGCTTTGCCGCCACTTTCTTCATCAGCTCCATCGTCAGCTGGTTGTGGTCACAGGCGATGTTCGTCGTTGAGAAAATCGGGGCAAGCTCGTGCTGTGCGGGGGCGACTTCGTTGTGCTCGGTCTTCGCAAGGATTCCGAGCTTCCACAATTCTTCGTTCAAGTCCTTCATGAATGCCTGAACGCGCGGCTTAATCATGCCGAAGTAGTGGTCTTCAAGCTCCTGGCCTTTCGGAGATTTCGCGCCGAAAAGCGTTCTGCCCGTAAAAATCAAGTCCTCGCGCTTTTCCCACACGCCCTTATCGACCAAAAAATATTCCTGCTCAGGACCGACCGTCGTTTTTACCGAAGTGACATCGGGATTTCCGAACAAGTGAAGCACGCGCACCGCCTGTTTTGAAATCGCTTCCATTGAGCGCAAGAGCGGCGTTTTTTTGTCCAAAGCCTCGCCCGTGTACGAGCAGAACGCCGTCGGAATGCAAAGCACATCATCCTTGATGAACGCATACGAAGTCGGGTCCCACGCCGTGTAGCCGCGTGCCTCGAATGTCGCACGGATGCCGCCACTTGGGAAAGAAGAAGCGTCAGGCTCGCCCTGCACCAGCTCCTTTCCGCTGAATTCCATAATCACCTTGCCTTCGCTTGACGGCGTGATGAAAGAATCGTGCTTTTCGGCAGTCGTTCCCGTGAGCGGCTGGAACCAGTGCGTGAAGTGGGTCGCGCCCTTTTCAATCGCCCAGTCCTTCATCGCGTTCGCAACCACATTCGCCACGGTTGGGGCAAGCTTTTCGCCGTCCTCAATCGTCTTCATGAGCTGCTTGAAAGTCTCTTTGGGAAGCCGCGCCTTCATCACGGTCTCATTAAACACATTTTCGCCAAAAATCGAAGTCACCTTGTCCATAATTTCCTCCAAAAAGCAAAGGCGCCGAGCCAGACCGTTGTACACCAGTCTGAACTCGACGCCTTTGCCGAATAAAAAAAGGTCGCAAAGTGTGAAACTCTGCGACCTCGTTGTCGTTTGATAGAACTTTTATACACCAACAAAAAATTTTTGTCAATGCGGTGAGGCAATTATTTATCAAGCGAAAGCAGCATGTCGAGCTTCCAATCAGCTTCGGAAGCCCGCACTGTCATAAGATTTCCCGTTCGCTCGGCGCTCATCTCGCTTTTTTGCGTGAGCTGATACAAATACGAATACTGATTTTCATAGTCTTGGCTGACCGCCGGCGTGACCATGTATGTCGTGATGCCGTTTTTGTTCTCGCGCGCGTGAAAGTAAAAATAAAATGTCTCGGAGCGAACTTTATTCTCCGAAAGATACTTTCGGTCACCCGTCAGCAAAAACGTGCCGTCCGCTTCAAAATCTGAAAAATACACTTTCGTGCACGTCGGCAACATATCGTAGCCATTTACGACAAAGCGCAGGATTTTCGGCTCTTTCGTGCTCTTGTTTGAAAATCCGTCTTTTCCGGCGCTTTTGTCACTGAGCGCGATGGAGCTTTCATCTTTTTTGTGCACCGAGGAATCGATGTTTATTTGCTTTTTAAGCTCGGTGAGTTCGGAAAGAATCTGTTTGAGCGTGGCAGAGTCCACCGTGCTCGCCGTGACCGTGTTTTGCGACAAAAGCTGGCTTTGCAGATTCGACTGCCCGCGCCCCATCAAGCCCGAGAGCGAATTCAAAATGCCGAGATTGTTCATAGAAGAGATGTCATCGGCGGTGAGCCTATTGAGCGATTGAGCGCCCGTCGTCGCGATTGAGTTGAGCGCCGACGCGTCAAGATTTTGCGCGTTCGTTGTGACCGCCGAAGAGTGCGACGACTGCGTGCTTTCAGAATCAGCAGGTTGCTCAGTCTTTTGCGTAGTCGCCGTTTGAGATTGCTTTTGCGCGGACGATTGCACGCCCATGTAAAAATCACTGCGTTTTGGCATGTAAAACCCGCTTCCGAGCGTCGGCTTTGAGACAGAAGGTTTCGCAGGCTTTGAAACGCTCGGCTTTACGGGAACGCCGTTTTCGTCCTGCGTCGAATTTTGTGCATTCAGCGAGACACGTGCAACAAATGCACAAAAAATGACAATTGCAATCCTAGAGATTCTCAAGGCTTTCCTCGACGTACTGCAAGCGCTGTTGCAAGGCTTCAATCGTCTTTGTGAGGCGATTTTTTTCTTTTTCGAGTTTGCTTCTCGGGTCATTGTTTGCCGAGACTTTTTTCATCAGTTCTGTTACCGTGTCGGGGGATTTTCCGCTTAAAATTTGCTGTGAGACAGAATCGCGGTCTTCGCTCTTTTTGAGAGAGGCGACTTTCTTCATGTTGTCAAAGCCAAGCGCAGGATTCACTTCGACAGTTCCGAGCTTTGTGATGTCTTTCGCCGTGTTTCGCGGCAGGCAGAGCACGCGGTCAAGATAGTCTTCGTAGCGGATATTTGCCTGCTCGCAGAGTTTGTGCGCCTGAGCGAGCAATTTGCCGAATTCCTGCATGAGCTTACCGTTTACTTCCATATATTCTTTGCGGATTTTTTCGGTGAGTTCTTTGAGTTCGGGGGATTCTGAAATGTCGATTTTGTAGATTCCGAGTTCTTCTGCTTTTTGAAGGAGCGTGTGGAATTTTGCCCAGAATGCCGCCGTGTGGACTTTTGAGCCTTTCATCGGCAATTTTCCGCCCGTCTCAGCCAAAAATTCCTCAGTCAAAAGATGATGCGTGTATTCGTGAATCGCCGTGTAGATGAGCTGCATGTCGCTCTTGAAATTCTTGTTGTGGAGCAAGATTTCGTGCGTTTCGGGCTTGTAGAGACCGTTCACGCGCGTGCTTTCCTTGCCCGTCATAACGACCGTGAATTCCAAATCGGTGTTCTCAATTTGCAAAAGTTTCTGTTTGATTTCTTCGTTGTCCATGCGAGAATTATACAAATATTCGGGGGTTTTGAATACAAAAATTGAGATTGTGCTAATTCCTGTAAAATATTAAAATTATGGTCATCTTTTCGTATTGGGTGGGAACATGACGAAAACACTTTTTGACGCACTATCAACTATACCGTACACCATTGTCGCCAGCGACGGAAAAACAAAAATCGCTTCCGAGCAATCGGCAAATCCAACAATCTCTTCGCTCGTATTCGACAGCCGCGATGTAAAGCCCGACTCTCTCTTTTTTGCGCTCCCCGGCACGCACACCACGGGTAATGTCTTTATCCCAAAGGCGATTGAAAACGGAGCCGCCGCGGTAGTCTTTCAAGGTGATTTTGATGAATCCCTGTCATTGTCGGAGAATGTCGTTTTCATCAAAGTTGACGACGCTCGCAAGGTGATGGCGCCGATTGCGGCTCAGTTTTACGACAATCCATCTTCTAAACTCGGCATTATCGGAGTCACGGGAACGGAGGGGAAATCTTCTACGGTTTCGTTCGTGTGGCAACTTTTACGGCTCACTGGGCACAAGGCGGGATTCATTTCCACGGTACAGTATTCGCTCGGCGGCGAGGCAATCGCAAATCCCCAGCACCAGACCACGCCCGAAGCCACGATTATTCAGCGGCAGCTCTACGAAATGGTCGAAAACGGCTGTGAGTATGCGGTCGTGGAAACTTCTTCGCACGGACTTTCGCCAAAGCTCAACCGCACGGGAAATCTTCTCTTCGATTGCGGAATTTTTATGAATGTCACGCTGGAGCATCTTGAATTCCACGGCACTTTCGAGCAATACCGCGACGACAAGGCGAATCTCTTCCGAAAACTCGACGAGCATAATCACGAAAAATTAATTCTCGGAAAAAAAGTCACCGTTCCCTCATTCGGAATCGTGAATCTTGAAGACCCGAGCGCAACTTATTTCATCAAAGCGACAAAACAGCCCGTTTTGGGCTTTACCACCGAGGGAAAAGCTGGAAAATCCGCCGCCGAGGGAGCAGAAGCCGCGCCGCTTCCGAAAATCCCCGACTCAATTCCCGTTTTGCTCGGTCGGAACATCGCTTCGGCTCGCTTCGGGCTGACTTTCGACATGACCGAGCCGCATGTCATCGGCAAGGACGCAAAGCCGCTCCCGCCGAAAGTCTTCCATGTAAAATCGAGCTTGCCGGGCGCGTTCAACACCTACAATCTCATGGCGGCAATCGAAGCCGTGAGCCGCCTCACCGACACGCCGATTGAAAAAGTTGCCGCGCTCGTGGAACAGCTCGTTCCCGTCAAAGGACGCATGACGGTTATCGATAAAGGACAGCCGTTCGAGCTTATCGTAGACTACGCACACACTCCGTCGAGCTTTGAGACGATTTTTCCACCGCTTCGCCGTCGTTGCTCGGGCAAAATGATTGCGCTCTTCGGAAGCGGCGGCGAACGCGACACCAAAAAACGCCCCTTGCAGGGAGAGATTGCCGCCAGGTTCTGCGACATCGTGATTCTCACCGACGAAGACCCGCGCGGAGAAGACAGCGTTGCCCTCTTAAAGGACATTGCCGTGGGCGCAGAAAAAGAAGGAAAAGTTCTCGATAAAGATTTGTTCATCACACCAGACCGTCCGCAAGCAATACGGCAGGCGTTCGGCATGGCGGGCAAGGACGACATCGTTCTTTTGCTCGGAAAGGCGCACGAAAACAGCATCATCTACAAAGATAGAACCATGCCCTACGACGAAATCGCAGAGGCAGAAAAAGCGTTAAGAGAGTTAGAAGTGAGAAGTGAGAAGTGAGCAATTGTGAAAGCGAAACAAAGCAAGAGGAGTAAAAATATGACAGTTACCATTATCTACGGCGGAAAATCGGGCGAGCACGAAATTTCTTTGGTTTCGGCGGCGGCGGTTGCGCGAAATATCGATTCAAAAAACACGGTTCAGCTCATCGCAATCACAAAAGAAGGTCGCTGGTTTTTGCAGCCGCAGAGCGAATTCGAGCGAATTAAATCTGATTCAAAGGCAAGTTTCAAAATCATCGAGGACGATTCGCAAGAAGTGAGCGTAATTCCCGCGGGCGGCACAAAACGCACATTCCGAGTTGGCGAAAAAACGCTCGCAACCGATGTAGTTTTCCCAGTATTACATGGACCATTCGGCGAAGACGGCACGATTCAAGGTCTTTTTGAGATGGTAGATGTGCCCTATGTCGGCTGTACCACGCTCGGAAGCGCGGAAACAATGGACAAAGAAAAAACAAAGGTCGTCTTAGAGCACGCGGGAATTCCCGTCGTTCCAGGAATTTGTATGCGCAGAAGCGATTTGGCAGAAGCAAGCCGATATGACGAACTTTTGGAGCAGGCGCAAAAAGAACTCGGCTTCCCGCTCTTTGTAAAACCGTGCGCGGCAGGAAGCTCAGACGGCGCAAACCTCGCAAAGGACTTGCAGCACTTGAACGGCGCGATTATGGAAGCATTCCTGTGGGACGACAAAATCCTGATTGAAAAGGCGGTGAACGCGCGTGAAATCGAGTGTTCCGTTACGGGAAACCCGACGATTGACGATGACTCATGCGCGGCAGAAAAACTCACCGCTTACGGGCCAGGTGAAATCGCTCCCAAGCACGATTTTTACGATTACGATGCAAAATACAACGACCCCGATGGCGCAGATTTGCTCATTCCCGCGAAACTTCCCGAAGCTCGGCTTGAAGAAGTGCGCACGCTCGCCAAAAAAGCCTTTGCCGCGCTCGACTTGGCAGGGCTTTCCCGCGTTGACTTTTTCATCGACAAGGACACGGACAAGCTCTACTTAAACGAAATCAACACCATGCCGGGATTCACGCAAATCAGCATGTTCCCAAAAATGTGCGTCGCGTTTGGTCTTGACTTTACGAGCCTTACGAATCTTCTGATTGAAGAAGCAATCGCCAGATTCAAGAAAACGCGCAATTTGCAAACTTCACGATAAATCATTTATATCGCACGCAAAAAGGAGACCGCCTATGTCAGAGCAAGAACTTCGACCGCCCGCAATTCATTTTTACCCCGCTGGCTGCTATTTCAAATCGATTGACGACATTGCAGGAAAGCGTGTCACCGTCATGGGCTTAGGCTTGAACGGCGGCGGAGAGGCAACCGTGCGCTTTTTGCTCTCGCACGGCGCGTTCGTCATTGCGACCGACATGAAAAGCGAAGCGGACTTGCAGACTACGGTTGATTCTTTGAACAACGACGAATCTTTAGACAAAAGCCGCCTCACCTACCGCTTGGGCGAGCACCGCATCGAAGATTTTGAAAGTGCTGACTGCGTAATCAAAAATCCCGGCGTAAAATACGACGGAAACAAGTTTCTCGCGGCGGCAAAAAACATCGAAACGGACATTTCGCTCTTCCTAGCGTTCTCAAAAGCCCCGATTATCGCCGTCACAGGAAGCAAGGGAAAATCTTCCACCGTAAGCGCGATTTATTACGGACTCAGGCAATCGGGCTTCAACGCATTTTTGGGCGGAAACATCACGGTCTCGCCGCTCACTTTTTTAGACCAGACTGACGAAACAACGCCCGTCGTTTTGGAACTTTCAAGCTGGCAGCTCGCCGATTTGCGCGGTCGCCGTCTTTTAAAGCCGAAAGTCTCAATCATCACGAAAATCATTCCCGACCATCAGAATTTCTACCATTCAATGCTCGCCTATGTGAACGACAAAAAACTGATTTACGCCGACCAGAGCAAAAAAGACTTTGCGATTTTTGACTTTGACTCAGACCCTGCCGCAGACGGCGGAACGCTCATCGAAAACTGGGGCGATGTGTTCGCAAAAGAGTGCAAGGCAACGATTCTCCGCTACAGCAAAAAACCGCTCCCCGAAGGCGTGCTCGGCGTGTGGCAGGACAAAAAAGGGCGCGGACAGGCGCGTCTTTCTACAAAAATTTTGGATTCGCTCCCGCAGGATTACGAAAAAACGACCGAAACAGTGCTCAAAGATTTAATCGTTCCCGGAAAGCACATGCGGGCGAATGTGCTGAATGCCGCCCTCGTCCTCAGAATCATGGGAGTTTCCCCTGAGCGAATCATCGAAGTTTTGGGAAGATGGAACGGAATCGAGCACCGCCTTGAATTCTTCCACGAATGCAAAATCGGAAAAACGACTTACCGCTTCTACAACGACTCAGCCGCCACCGTGCCCGAGGCCGCCGCCGAAGCCACGCAAGCATTCGGAAAGCCGGTCTATTTTCTCACGGGCGGCACTGACAAAGGCTTGGATTTGTCGCCGATTGCGGCGGGAATCTGTGAGAACGGCAAAAATATCGTTCCCCGCGCCGTGTACCTGCTTGAAGGAAGCGCGACCGACAAAATGATTGCCGACTTTAAAGCCGAAGGAATCCCGTACAAAGGCGTTTTCGCCTCGATTGACGACATGCTCGCCGCCCTCAAAAGCGATTTGGAAAATGCGGCTGATTCAAAAGACGCACAAATCGTGGTGTTCTCGCCCGGCTCAACGAGCTTCGGCATGTTCAAGAACGAATTTGACCGCGGAAACCAGTTCAAGGCAAAAGTAAAGCAGGTGTTCGGGAGCTAAGGAATTTTTCCCTTTCCCCGCGATTCTGTGCTATACTTTTTCTCGCATGAAACGCACGCGCTTTTTTCTGACAGCTACGCTCTTTCTCTTCTGCTTTTTCACACACGCTGAATCGTTTACCGAGCCGCTTTCTGCGCACGCGTTTTGTCCGCCGGAAATCAAAGAATTCATGCACTTCTACCCCGACATCACATACACCGCGCTCTATGACATGGAAGTCGGCGATTGGAAAATCGACATGACGGCGGATTTGTACTTTGAGCGCACGGCAAAACCGAAAGACAAAAAATCCGCGAGCTTTTACTGGGCGGGCGGCAAACTGCTTCCAAAAGAGGAACTGGCAAACAAAGAAAAATATTGGGTGCTCCGCTATCACTACGAAAACACGCTTCGCGACCCAAAGACCTACACGAGCGAAGAAATCGAGCGAATCACACATTTCGGCTCGTCCGAGAACCGCAAAAACGCGGGCGGAACTCCGATGTTCTTTTTTGACTGGCTCTATTCGGCGCAATCACAGCGAATCATCGAAGAGCACATTATCCGCACGACCTTTTTAGGAAAATCGACGCGAATTCACGAGCGAATCTACGACCCGCTCAAAAATGTAGAGAAAAAAATCCTCGCAAACGCAACAAACGCGAATGTCAAAGAATTCATCGACACGCTCAAAAGCGCGGATGCCTACTATTGGCGCGAAATTGCCGGCACTTCACGAAAATCTTTTCATTCGTATGGAATCGCCGTTGATGTACTTCCAAAACGCTTAAACGGCAAAGCAATCTACTGGGGCTGGGAAAAAGACCGACTCGGCGACAAGTGGATGCTCATTCCCCTCGAAAAACGCTGGACACCAAGCGACACGGTAATCCGCATCTTTGAGAGCGAAGGCTTTATCTGGGGCGGCTATTGGATAATCTTCGACAACATGCACTTTGAGTACCACCCCGAGCTAGTCGGAAACTGATTTTACTCGCTGTATTCCGCACAAGCGTATGCATTATGGAAATGAATTGACTCCTCCGTTTCTGCTTCGACGGTGAACCACTTGAAATCCATCTTTTTTAAGCCGAGGTACACTTCGCGCACGACATCTTCCACGAAGCGCGGGTTGTCGTAGGCGTGTTCCGTGACGAATTTTTCGTCCTGCCGTTTGAGCACGGAATAGAGCGGCGTTGACGCGCAGTTTTCTATCATCGAAATGACATCTTCAATCCAAAAGAATTTCGAGTACAGCACCTTGACCTTCACAAACCCGCGCTGATTGTGCGCCCCATACTCGGAAATCGCCTTTGAGCACGGGCAGAGAGTAGCAATCGGCACTTTGATTGAAATGAAGAATTTAGAATTGCTTGTTGTCGCCTCCCCCTCATAGCTGCACTGGTATTCCATCAGCCCTGCGCTGCCTGAGACGGGGGCGGCTTTTTCGATGAAGTACGGGAAGGTGATTCTGCCGAACGCGCGCTCGGCTTGGAGTTTTGCGCGGATTTCCTCGAGCATTTCGAGAAAATTGTTCATTGAGATGTCGTTGTGATGCTTGTGGAACACCTCGATGAAGCGGCTCATGTGCGTGCCCTTGAAATTGTGGGGAAGATTTACAAAAAGGTTGATGTTCGCCGTGGTGCTCTGCGTTTTGTGATTCTTGTCGAGAACCTGCACGGGGTAGCGGACATTTTTAACGCCGACCTTCTGCAAGGGAACGGCTCGCGTGTCGGGGGTAGATTGGATGTCTATCATTTTCTTGAAATGATACTTGATTTTGGGGAAAAGGAAAAGGCGGGGGAAAGGGGGAAACTACACAACTGTCAAAAGAGGTGTCTTTTGGGTAAAAAAATAGGACGCCGCCGTAGCTTCGCCCTTGCAAAAACAATGTGTTTTTCAGTAGTGACTATAATATAATGCAGATATTTTGATTTGTCAAATTTGAAATTCAATACCACGCTTTTACCAAATCTGCGATAAAAGCGTAGCTTGTTTTTATCACTTCATTCATTTGATAGAAATCTTTGTGCCGTAGCATCCGCGAGAAAAACAAGTCTTTGAGTTCTTGTGTGCGTTTTTTCAGCATTCGTTCAGGAATCAGCGATTTATAAATGTAAAGCACCGTCGAAAACTCCAGAATGAAACGATTTGACAGTTTTCTAAGGCGGGATTTGTTCATTCCTACAATTTTTGAAATGGCGACGGAAAGTTTTGTTGAGGTGTACGCGTTCTTCGAGACCAAATCCGCCAGCAAGCAATTATTATGCGCGGCGGCATTTCTGAGGCTCCGAATATTATTCAGCATTTTAGAGGAAAACTCGGCTTTTATCTTTGTGTAGTCCTCGTAAAAAAAACGATAAAAATAAATAAAATCGCCGAAAGTAAGGAATTCCAAAAGTACCCACACGGGACAGTCTCTAAAATCGATGATTTTCTTTGTATCAGAATCAAGCGTAAAATACTTTTGGAGCAAGTTTCCCGTATAAACAGAATGTGCGGTTTGCTCAATCTTCGTGACAACTTTTGGATTTCTCGCCAGAAAAGCAGAGACAACCGCATAGCCGCCGATGAGCGGATTTTCTTCAATGGACTTCAAAAGTCGGACTTTTAAACTATGCTCAATATCAACCGCCATTTTAAGAATCAAGTAGCGGAGATGCATGTCAATCGCGGACAAATCCACAAGATATGCAAAGTCAAGATTTTGGTATTTGCCCTTGTTTTCGCCCGCCTGATTTTTCTCGTAATTTTTGCGGTAAGAAGCAATTCGCAGATAATTGTTTATGTCCGAAAGGTAATGCTCTGCATCTTGCTCCGTTATGAGAGAAAAAGTAATGCCCCGCTCGTCACGCATTTTGCAAACAAGCTCACGCGCGGAATGTTTGGGCTTTTCGCTACGGTTCGACATACAAAAAGCATAGCGAAAACTAATTGTGAAAGCAACAGCGACAGAAGAATACACCTACCTGCAATCGTCGCTCACGGAATCAATCAGGCGGAGAATGGAAGCGCGGGATTTTTCGGGGATGGATTCGAGTTTTTCGAGCGTGGGGGCGTATTTTCGGAAGATGTTCCGCTCGTCAGAATTATTTTTTGAACTTTTCTTTTCGCCCGTCACAAGATATTCAACAGAAACATTCAGAACATTCGCGATTTTTACGGCTGTGTCGGCGGACGGACTGCTTTTATACCGAATTCCACGGGCGACATTCGAAGCATCAAAACCTGCTTTTTCTGCCAATGATTTTTGTGTCATTCCAAGATAATCAAGTTCTTCTACGACATTATCCCAAAATCCCATGTTTCAAATTATGGATTATTATCAACTTTTTTCATTATTTTATGGTTGAAAATCATTTTAAGTAGCGTATAATATTGATTATAATCAGTTTTATTTTAAGAAAATGGATTATTTTCAATTCTAGTAGGAGAAAATTATGAAAACACTATTTGTATTAAAAAGAATAATAAGTGGCGCAGTGCTTGCAATTGGATTGTTTTTTGTTGGATGCAAGCCTACGCCCGAACAGATAGCCGAACGGACGAAACTGCTTTTTGAATCAATTGAAAGTAATGATGTGGAATCCGCAAAGACATACATAAAAGCTGGTGCGAATGTAAATGCAAAACAGGGAGAAAAAGGGATCACCCCACTTCTATTTGCAATCCAAAACGACCGCGTTGAAATGGTTGATTTGCTCATCAAGTCAAAAGCGGATGTAAATGCGAAAGACACAGCAGACAATGGCAATACTCCGCTTATTTTAGCAGTCTACAAGAGAGCAAAAAGCGATAGCGAAAAAAATGCGGACATAATATTATCACTTTTACAGGCAAAAGCGGATGTGAATGCAAGGAACGATGAAGGCAAAACTGTATTCACATATGCCGAAGAGCAGAATAAAGAGCATAGCAATGAGGGGCTAATGAAACTATTAAAACTCTATGCGGAAAATAGCAAACCAACTACTGAACAAGCAATAGATTTGATATCACCAATGTATCAAGCAATGAGAAGGAATGACATCGGACAAGTGAAGTTTTGCATAGCAGCGGGAGCCGATGTAAATTCAGACTATTGGGATGGCTTTCCGCTGCTTGTGCATGCTATTCATTATGCAATCTCACCAATATATCCAATATACACAGATGGTAGAACATATACAGATATTGTAGAGTTGTTAATCAATACAGGAGCCGATGTCAATAAAAAGAGTTCTAGCGAATCTGGTAGAACACCTTTTTTAATGTGCTACGGCGATTTCACTATGACAGAATTACTTTTAAGACACGGAGCAAATGCGAATGCAAAGGACAATTATGGCAATACAGCCCTCATGTTTGCTGCACAAAATAGAGAAGAAGAGACCGTTAAACTACTCATAAATGCGAAAGCCGATGTGAATGCAAAAAATGCAGAAGGCAAGACTGCACTAAATATTGCAGTTGAATACGGAAATCAAAACATAGCCGAACAGCTAAAAGCCGCTGGTGCAAAAGAATAAAATTACCACATATAAGTTCTTCTGGAAGGATTTGCGCTCTTATGTATTGAAGAGGTGGTGAATTAAAGGTGAGGAAAATTTTCAACCTTACCGTTCATCAATAGTAAAGTTGGAATTTTTTCTCTAAAACTCGTCCTCAAAATACATGCTGCCGTCAGATTTGAGAATCTGAAATTTCTTGATTTTCTCTTGTACTTGGTTTTTCAAATAATAGTCGGAAGGCTCGTAAAAGAAAGTTTCGGGATAGAATCCGTCTTTCTCATTTCCTGCAACGCATAGGTGACGGTTTTCCTGTTTGTCGTTTTTCTCGAACAGAATGAATTTCGTTTTGGTCAATTTTGATTTTTCCAGTTTCGTTATGTCAAAATCAATAATGACATCGGTGTATGACAGACTGAAAAGATTATCGAGCGTGAATTCTTCGTATCGCTTCTGAATCAACGGAAAATATTTGCTCGTCTTTATGTCTGCTTCGGTCAGCGTTCCATTTTTGATTTTTGAAAGAACTTGATTCGCAAATCCCGCTTTTCCCGCATAAGTCTGAATGACAGTCATGTCCTTTAGTTTATGGAGACCTATCATGTGCGGAAAATTTGTCTTTTTGAATTGGAATTCAAGCAAAAATCCGTTGCAGAATTCGTAATGCATCTTGCAGTCCGTGATTTTTAAGAAATCCTCAAATTTTGCCTTTAATCCCGACATTTTTTCTCCGCAAACAAAAAACGCCCCAAAAGAGGGGCGCGTTGAGGTTCATTTCTTTTCGGATTTCTCCTATTTAGGGCAAGGCGAACCAAACCTGCGTTAGTGTCTCAATGCACATCATGCCTAAAACAATGCACATATCACCGACATTTGTAATATAACTTATATCCTTACAAAAATCAAGCACTGTAGTTTTTCTTTTACAAAGCCCTATTTTCCGCCGCTTCAAGCGTATTAGCGGTCGCAAGCGACCTGCCGAGAATTGTTAGGTCGCATAGCGACCCACCAATTCTCCTTCGATTAAACTGAGGCTGCCGTTGCAGCCTCTAGAGTATTGAAGATCAGCATCGCAATCGTCATCGGACCGACTCCGCCGGGAACGGGCGTGATGTAGCTCGCTTTTTCCTTCAAATCCTCAAAATCGCAGTCACCAATCAATCGGAATCCGCTTTTTTTGCTTGCGTCGGGGATTCGGTTTACGCCAACATCGATTACGACCGCGCCGTCTTTTACCATGTCGGCGGTGACGGTGTGCGGGTGTCCGCTTGCGGCAATCAAAATGTCTGCCTGGCGCGTGATTTCCGCCATGTTTTTAGTTCCTGTGTGACAGATTGTGACGGTGCAGTTCGTTTCTTTTCGGGCGAGAAGGAGCGAAACGGGCTTTCCGACGATGTTTGAGCGACCAATGACCACGGCGTGCTTTCCGCTCGTTTCGATTCCCATTCGCTCAAGCAAGACGATGATTCCGTGCGGTGTGCAAGGGAGAAAGGCTTTTTTTCCAATCACGAGATTTCCCACATTCACGGGGTGGAAGCCGTCAACATCTTTTTCGGGAGAAATAGCCATAATCACTTTGTCTTCGTTGATGTGCTTCGGAAGCGGAAGCTGAACCAAAATGCCGTGCACGCTTTCATCGCGGTTGAGTTCGTCAATCAGTTTGAGCAAATCGGCTTCGGTCGTGTTTTCGGGAAGTTCCACGCTTTTGTCCGCCATGCCAGCCTCAGCCAACGCCTTGCGCTTCCCTGTGACATAGCTCACGCTCGCAGAATTTTCGCCCACGAGGACGACCGCCAAGCACGGCGTGATTCCTTTTGCCTTCAATGCGGCGACCTTTTCAGCCACGCTCGCTCTGGTCTCCAATGCAATCTGCTTTCCGTCGATAATCTGTGCACTCATTTTGTAACCTCTAAGAAATTGTTATCTTTATAAGTATGAATTGAAAATATACTCTATTTTCGATAAAATTACTATCTATTACAAAAGATTACGAGGATTTATGAAACGCTTTCTCGCGCTTTTTTGTGCGCTTTTTATGATTTCAACATTTGCCTTCGCCGATGACGACATTGATATTACCGATGACATTGATCAGGGCGAATCTGAAGAATCAGCCGATGATGTTACGATTAAAACTTCTGTAAACATGAACGAACCGGGCGACCAGTACATCCGTATTGGCTTGATGGCGACGTTTCCGCTCAATTTCGGCGGCAGTTTTCCGCTCTACCGAAACGGTCAGCTTTCAATCGGTGGCGCGGGTATGCTCGGCTATCATCGGTTCATCACGAGTTGGTGGGCGTTGGGAGTCGACGTGTTCTTCGGCTACCACCCGACTATCGGCGAAAACATTTTTACGTACATTCCGCTTATGATTGATACAACGTTCCAGCCGACGTTTAAACGGCTTGAATTCCCTATTACGCTCGGCGTGGGTGCGGCAATGGAAAACTACTTGAGTCGCACGTATTTTCCGGGGCTGATTCTCAAAGGTCAGGCGGGCGTGTATTTCCGGGCGACTCCGAGTTGGTCGTTCGGTATGGAAGGCGATTTCATGTTCATGCCACAGTGGTATGACAATCCCAAATACAATGACTACGGTGTGTTTGCTTCGTGGGCGCTTGCAGCACGGTATCACTTCTAAAAATGAGGAAAGGAACGATGAAAAAATCTATTTCAAAAATCTTGACGGCGTTCTCGCTCATTTCCGCACTGTTTTTTTCTTCCTGTGACGGTGTTATTTTTTATACGATTCGTGATGAAGTCGAACTTGATGATGCTGAAATTTCGGGCGATATTGCAAAAGTTGTGCGCTATCAGCTTGACGGTGTTGAGAATGTGTTTGTCGCAAACGGTAAAATTTATTGTCGCAGTGTAGATACAGCGCATGATGCTTCTGGAAATGAGGTCGAATTCACAGATTCTGTCGCGAATTCAAAAATTGATTGGACAACGTTCGCAAAACCGAGCGGCATTGTTTACGATTTGGCTGCCGATTCTCAATATCTGTATGCGGTTGCGATTATCTATGATGACGATGATGACGGCTACAATGTTCCGACCACGCGAACGGTTTATTGTTATGATTCGTCTTCAAGTTCATGGACATCGGTTTTTAGCGCAACGTATTCAAGTTCGGTATCCTCACGGCTTTTCTGCACGAATGCGCCCAAAAATGACAATCGCAAGGCTTATTTTCGTTATGGCTCTGATATATATGAATTGAATGGCACGGCGCAGTTGGGAGATGATATTGCGGCGGGCTTTGTGTATGCAACGGCGGACAATGCTTCTGTCGGAACGTTCACTACAACCGAAGATTCTTCATCGACTGCGTTCAATCCGCTTTCCTGTGCCTATTTTAACGGCACCGTTTATTTTACGGCTTTATATGCGATGACGACGAACGAAACGCTCGACGATGAGGCTTCGTACCTCTATTATGCGACGGGCGATAATGTCTATTATTCAACGGATGCTTCGACGTGGACGCCAGTCGACTTGAGCTGCGACACGATTCTTTCGCTTGCAGTCACGCAGAATTATCTTATCGCGGGTACTGATGAGGGCGTTGTTCATACCCCGTATACCACAAAAGCGGAGAATGACGTTGGCGGCATTCCGACTGAGGGCACTGCTGACTTTGATACGAATGCGGACTCAACGCTTTCATCGTATTATGAAGTCAATTCTGTGCTTGTAATCGACCCATCGCTTGGTGAATATGACGGAACGATTTACGCTTCAATCGACATGTCGGGCACATCGGCAAGTCTGAACAATATCGGTCTGTGGTCATACTACGCCTACAAAGGCAAGTGGAACCGAGAATAAATGGAACAGAAATTACATCCTGTAAGCCCCCGCATCCTTGCGGGGCTTTTTTTTTGTGCTATAATATTTTCGGGCTATGCCGTCCGTGACGCAAAATTCACCGGACATTTTTCTGGCTCTGCAAATTTCTCGGTTCAAAACAAAGGAGATTGTATGAAATACAACTTAAGGGCATCATTGGTTGCCTCAGTTACGGCGGTGGCGTTCCTGTTCGCTTCGTGCGTAAACAGTATCGACGAACATGAATCAGGTACGGGAAAAAGCACGGTAACGGCGGGAGCGGATGTCACAAACGGCGACACACTCATCACATTCACAGGGAATCCCGCCTACGACATTACGCTTTTGAACGACTACTGGGCAAAAAACGGCACGCCGTTCCCTGCACCTGAAAATGCGGTGGTTTCGACAGGCTCAATCACCGCAGACGACACAAACGCAAGCCGCTCTGCAATCGCTGGCAGCGGAAATCTTGCTCCTCTCTACGCCGTAGACACTAGCAAGGCAATCAACGGCTTCGGCGACCTGGTAAAAAACTTTTCGGGTACCAACTTTCTTACCTGGGCTGGCGGGGCGGCTCTTACGGGCGGCATTAGCGCGAGCGTGAACATAGGATTGACCAAGGCACTTGACGCGCTCGGCATTGTAAAATCCACCTCCAGCTACCTTGCCGAAATCTCCTCCAAACTCGACAAAATTCAAGACCAGCTGAACACCATGCAGACCATGATTGAAGAACTGGGCACCAAGCTCTACGCCGAATCAACCAAGCAGGGAACACTCACCCGCTACTACAACACCATGCAGAGCCGCGACAGCCAGTACAACAACATCTACATTGATGCGCTGGTGGCATGGAACAGCATAAACGACATTCTGCTTGATGCCGCGCTTTCTTCCCAGTACACGAATGCAAGCGAAAAATCTGCAAAACTCGCAGAGCTCAACACAAAGGAAAAAAGACTTGCCTACCTCAAAGACTTTATCGACAGCACGAGCTGGGATAAGGCCACGAGCGTAGACCAAGTGTCCGTTGTAGACAGTGATGCCGGTACGAAGTTCCAGGCGTATTTTACCGAACATGCGTCCGAAATCAGCGCGAACCTTGCCGCCATCGTCAAAAACTGGGGCGCGAATCAGAATACGGGCGCGTCGAGCGTCTTTAAGCTCTGCAAATACCTGACCGATACCAACAAGGGCACGGCAAGCGAAAGCTTTAACATGTTCCAGCTGTACGACAAATACGCCGAAGTCTGCTTTGTATGGGAGCAGGAGGGCTACAATTTCCGCCAGCAGATGCGCGACCAGGACAGCGCGCTCATCGCCATGACGTCAACGCTCGCCTACTGGTACTATGCCATTACCGAAACTTTGGGCGCTTCCAGCACCAACTGCAAGGAGCTTTCCGACTATGTGGACGCGGCAATCGCGCTGAACAAAAGCAACCCCGTGGTGCGCTACTCCACGCCGATTTACCAGAAGTGGGGGAGCAAGTGGCAGGGGCAGCTTTTTACGGGCACACTCAAGCAGATTGACTACAGAAATGTGATGACTACTAGCTGGGAAAAGACGAGTATTACAAAGTCATCAACAAAAGGATTTGCGTCAAGTCGTCCGCTCAAGGATGACAACTATAGGTATAACGGTTCTCGGCTGTACGCAGGCCTGGGACCCAAAACGCCACCGTCAGACAAAAACACCATCGATAGCACAGCCGCAAACATGGCGCTTCCCGAAGAATTCTTTCAAGAAGTTTTCGATGCCTATACGGTCACTACCGTTTCCGGCACAACGCACAAGCCGCTCATGGATATTTTTAAGTCGGTAGGCTTTGCACCCGAAAATGGCGTGACGATACCAAAAATCTATCAGAACAGTTGGTCTCCGTCTGAGAAAAACGAGCAGTTCTTTATCACAAACCGCCGCACCTATGTTCGCCAAATCCTTTCCTCCGGGCATGATTATTATCTGTTCGTTCCCGTAGTCATTGCAAATTCAATGACAGGAGTCGTTTATAACGCTGACATGGGAGAACATGAAGGTTGTCCGCTTATATATACTGCGCGCTATGTCTACTGCCAACATCACTCTGGAAGACACTCTTATTCAACTGATGAGACCGATAGTTACAGAATATGCTATAAAGTTACATTTACCTATGGGGGGCGCACCTTCTTTTATCCCGAAAAGACCGACAAAGCTGTGGTGGCACAGTAAGGAGGAGTCACGATGAAACGCACACGAACCATTGCTCAGACATTCACGCTGGCGGCTTCTGCCCTTGCCCTGCTTGCGCTTGCCGCCTGCTCTAACGACACGATAGATATAGCGCAAGAGGTGGACGACGCGCTCACCGAAACACAGCAGGCGAACGCCGACCGCGCCGTAAGCCTTGAAGGAAAAACGCTCTTTGGCGAGGTGATGAAAGCGCGTTTTGAGGGCGCGCACCGTGCCTATGTCACCATGTTCCACAGCCGCCTGAGCGAGGACGAAAACCTGTACGCCTACAGCGCAACCCCATCCGCGCTCACGCTCCAACTGCAAAAAATCTCTGCCCCCGACGGAAGCGGCACACTCCTTTCAAAGGGTGACTACATTGCCTTTTGGAACGCAGAAAGCTTCAAGCAGTCGTACATCACCAAAGACCTGACCAGTTGGTATGTTACCCAAACGACGACCGTCACCGCCGCAGACGGCACGGTTTACACATACACCAACAAGACCGCCTACACGGTGAGTGAAAGCGGCACTACAATAGAGCAAACCACCAGCGGCACGAGCAAGGAAAGCGCAAGCGACAGCGAAACCGCGCTTTTTACCGACCTTGCAGGCTACACCGAGTTTGAAAGCGACTACAGCGCAAGCGAATTTACGCATGTTGTGACCGTCACCGTGTATAAGGCGACCTCAGCGGAAACCGACGACGAAAACAGCGTAGCCACCTACGAAGACTATGCGCAGTCGTTCGTCGGTGCGACGCTCGGCGAAAGCGAGACCGCCTACGGCTCGACCGACACTGACACCGCGGAAAAGATTAAACTGCAAGAAACAATTTTTGAGCAACGCTATGACGAGCTTTCCGCAGACGACTGGTTTATGGTCAGGGCCGCGTTCAAGCCCTACTCCTATACCTACGCGATGAATGCCGCCATCACCGAAAGCTACATCAACGATGACGGCAATATAAGCGAAGAAAGCACTAGCTACGACTATGTGCTTACCCAGCACTACACTTCCTTTGAGACCGCCATTTTTATAAACAAGCTTACTGCCGTATCAAACGGACTTGGCGCGGCTCTCTTCGGCTACGGCTATGGCGGAAACCTATACTTCATTGTCGGCTCCGACGAATACGAATGGCACATGGCAGGCATAGACACCAAAGAAAAGACGATTACATTCTACGAGATTACGGGCGGCAGTGAAGACGACGAAAGTAGCACGGACGACAATGAAGACGATGAAAACAGCACGGACGACACCGAAGCGGACGCGATTACGGCAGCCTACGCGCTCAGCGAAAACGGCGATGATACGGTTCTTACGCTCACCTTCGAGAGCGCGAAAGGCTCACCTATAAGCGGACAGACAATCAATCTAAAATACTACGCAGTTGAAGCAGGACTGAATGTAACGGAGTAAGGAGATACACATGAAAAAGATTATATTTATCGCACTTTCCGCAGTGCTCGCAGTTACAGCAACATTCGCACAGGAAGAAGAAACGGCGCAAGAGGAAAGCGCAGTCACCGCAGAAACGAGCGAGAAAAAATGGACAAACAATGTGGGCGTTCAGCTTTCCGTGCCAGTCAGCAAGTACAAAGTTGACGGCGAAAAAATTGACCAGTGGGGCATTTCGTTCGATTTGATGTACATGGGCGTACATCGGAATGGCTTTACCGTAAAGGCAACATCGGGAGGCGGCTCTGCTTCAACGGGCAACTTCTCTTTTGAAGGCGACGATGACCGTCAGTACGGCGCGTTCATGCGTGGCGACTTGGGCGCAGGCTACAGCTTTGTTCACAACGAAAAATTCACGCTTTCCGCGCTCGCCATGTTCGGAATCGAGGGTGCGACCTACGAAACCGAAAAAAAATCGTTCGCTCACGATGAGCTTGGCAAGGTAGACAAAAACTACACCGCAACGCTGCTCGGCTTCACTCTCGGCGCGGACATCACCGCCGCAATGTACACGCGGGAACACTTCGGTTGGTACGCGACCATTGCCGCCCGCTACATTCCGCTTGCAGGCATGGTAAGCGGCGTAAAGTACGAGGACGATGACTTCACCCGCTCCGACACCTATACAACAATGGGACACGGCGTGTTCAACGTAACGCCAAGCTTCGGCCTTGTATGGCGATGGTAAAAAAAAACGATGAGGAAAGAAAATGTCTGACTTATTCGAGGCGTCTAAAAATGAAAAGCAACCTCTCGCTCGCCGTCACAAACGATTACTTGCTTGCAGGCACCGACGAAGGCATTGTTCATACAACATGGGCGTCCGAAAATATTCCGTCTGCCGGAACTGCTGACTTTTCAACAAACGCCGACTCAACGCTCTCGTCATATTACGTAGTCAATTGTCTGTTGGCTGTCGATCCGTCACGAGATGAAACCGCAGGCACGCTCTACGGCGCAATCGACATGTCGGGAACATCGGCGAGTTTAAACAACGTCGGTCTGTGGTCATACTACGCCTATAAAGGCAAGTGGAACCGAGAATAATCCGAACAAAACGCCTTGCATATAAAAAAAGCCACTTTGATGCATATCAAAGTGGCTTTTTCGTCTTTATGACTGACTAGATTTTACTGGCGAGTGTATGTTCCTGTATCGCCGTCTTCATCTGTGATGGTCGCTGTTTTTCCGCTCACAACGGCACTAATTGTGTATGCATCAACAGCCGTAAGCGGTGCGTCAGAATTCGTAATCGTGTACGAGGTTTTTCCGGCAGTTACGGCAGCCACGATTTTTTCTTCAAGTGTAGCCCAGTCGGCATCTGCCTCTCTTTTTACTGTCAGCGTGACTGTACCATCAGCAGCCGGTTTTCCAGTGTATGTACCATCTGCCATGGTGAGTTTTGTGATAACAGTGAATCCCTCTTCAACCTCTTTTTCATAGGCAGTTACTTTGAATGTGTCGTCTGAGTAGAAGTAGATGTACTCATAGTCGTCAGCTGTTGCATCCGAATTTTTGTAGGTTGCTACAGTGCTGGAATTTCCGTCTCCTGAAGAATTGTCTCCAGTGCCAGAATTCCCGCCACTGCTTTCATCGCCTTTTTTCAGAGTGAATTCTGTGGGAAAGCCGGGAACGAGTTCTACAGTGGGAACAAGTATGCCGTCTGATTCTTTGACCGTGAATGTGAGAAGTGTCTGATTTGCGGCAGATACATTTACTTTTACAATTCCTGCTTTTAGCGGATCGCCCGTGTAAGTGAGTATGCCCTTTTCATACTGGGATTTTCCGTCCGTATAATAGTCTACGGTCTTGTCAGAATAAAAAACATAATAGGTGGATTCGTCGTCTTTCATGTAATAGGTGCAGACGAGAGAATTTCCGCCTCCACCATCGCCGTTTCCACTGTCCCCATCACTGCACGCGGTAAATGTACTTGCAGCAAGCATTAATAAAGCGAAAATCGGGAAGAAGAGCTTATGAAATACCCCCCCCGTATAGTGGTTTTGTGTAAAGACATTTTTTACTCCTTGAAACGGTCTTAAAATAACCTTGCCGTTTCACAATCACTATACCAAAAAAAAAACGCCTGTCAAGTTTTTTTTCTCGAACTTTTACTGCGATTTCATGCTATAATTCCCTCATGGCTGACCTTTTCGACACTTCAAAAAAGCATGAACCTCTCGCGGCCCGCATGAGACCGCGCAATCTTGACGAGTACATTGGGCAAGACCACATTGTTGGAAAGGGGCGGCTTTTGCGCCGTGCCATTGCGGCTGACCAGCTCACTTCCGTTATTTTTTACGGCCCGCCGGGAACCGGAAAGACTACCCTTGCCCGCGTTATCGCAAATCACACGAAATCAAATTTTATCACGCTCAATGCCGTTCTCACGGGAGTTGCCGACATCCGCACGGCAATCAAAAACGCAGACGATTTTTTCAAGCTATATAACAGAAGAACGATTCTTTTTGTGGACGAAGTGCACCGTTGGAACAAGGCACAGCAGGACGCGCTTTTGCCCTGGGTCGAAAACGGCACGATTATTTTGATTGGCGCGACCACCGAAAATCCGTTTTTTGAAGTGAACAAAGCATTGGTGAGCCGAAGCCGCGTGTTTCAGCTCAAAGCACTCACCAAAGAAGACTTGATGAAAGCCGCGCACATGGCGTTGAGCGATGTCGAACGAGGCTACGGTCACTGGAAGGTGGAATTTGAAAAAGGCGCGCTGGAACATCTCGTTGACACGGCGAACGGAGACGCGCGAAGTTTGCTCAATGCGTTGGAGCTTGCCGTTGAGACCACGCCCGAAAAATGGGAGCCAGAGGCACGGATTCCAGAACCTGCTTACGGAAGCACGATTTACATCTCCAAAGAAACGGCGGAAGAATCGATTCAGAAAAAGGTCGTGCTTTATGACCGTGACGGCGATTATCACTACGACATTATTTCCGCGTTCATCAAATCGCTCCGTGGGCGCGACCCCGACGCGGCGATGTACTGGCTTGCCCGCATGATTCGCGCAGGGGAAGACCCGCATTTCATTTTCCGACGGATGCTCATTTCCGCGTGCGAGGACACGGGCTTGGCTGACCCGTACGCGCTCGGCGTTGTCACGAGTTGTGCGGACGCTTTTGACCGCGTGGGATTGCCCGAAGGTCGCTATCACTTGGCTCATGCCGCGCTCTATCTTGCCACCGCGCCCAAATCGAATTCGAGCATGGCATTTTTTGACGCGCTTTCTTCCGTAGAAAAAGAAGATGCCGAAGTGCCGAATCATTTGAAGGACGGCAATCGAGATGCAGAGGGCTTCGGGCACGGTGACGGCTACCTGTACCCACACGCCTACCGAGACCATTGGGTAGCCCAGCAATATTTGCCCACCGAGCTTGTGGGGCGCGTTTTTTACACGCCCACGACGCAGGGCTACGAGGCAAAAATCCGCGATGAGGTTTTGAGCCGCCGAGAAATGCAGATTTCTTCGATTTTGGAGAATATCACGCCCGAAAAGCCCGATGACATGGAAAACACGGGAATGCACCCGCTTCCTCATTTTGCGAGCGATTTTTCAAATCCGATTGGCGAATGGTGGATTAACAAGAATTTCGCGCAGAACAACACGGTCAAATCCGAGAATCTCACTTTCAGCCCGAAAGACGAGCGAAAAGAAACTGCCTTAGACCGAGCCGATAAATCATGGCGAACGCGCTTGGACTCAAACCGCGCGGAAGTGCTTCTTTCAATCCGCGACGCAATGACGAGCCTTGCCCAGCTTACACGGCACACGCGCTCGCTTGTATGGAACGCGGACGACGGCTTATTGCTCTGGGATGTGAGCCGAAAAACACCCGAAGGAATCACCTGTGGCATCTGTCGAACCGAAAAAGGCAAAGAAATCATGGAGCAATACGGCAGGACGCTCGACGACCTTGACCGCCCGCTCCTTTCCGTGCGCCCAGAGACGAGCGAAAACTATCTTTCAGGTGAGAGCTTCAAGCAGATTCTTATGGGCTTTGCCGAAAAAGACATCATCTTCGACCGAATCTTCTTCCGCGACCCGTTCACGAGCCAAGACTCCGCCGATGTTTTGGCGTATGCGCTGAATGAGGGCAAATCGGACTTCCCCGCTGACTTCCGCGTTATCATCTCACAGCGGATTCCCTCGCACGGGCAGCGGATTTCTGACCTTGTGCGAAATCAAGTGCTTTCTGGGAAACTCGACGACTTGCCGCAAAAGTTCGAATACATATTGAAGAAAATGGAGCTTGCCGAAAACGAATTCTTCTCGGACGGCGAAAATCCGCTCTTCAACTGGAACGCCGATTCAATCGCCGAGAGCTTCAAAAAATACGGCTTTGAAGTGAAATCGGCTTCAAAGGTCGTTACGGAAAAACGGCGAATCAGCGATGGCGAAATCAATAAATGGTTTGACTCGGAAAATTCCTCGTACGGAAAAGTGCTTTCTTCTGCGGTGGGCAACGAGGACATGGAAAAAATCAAAAATCTGCTCGTCACCGCCGCCCAAAAAACGCTCTTCAACTGGAACACAGAGATAGAATTTTTGGAAATTGAAAACGGAAAATTGAAAACGGAAAATTGAAATTTTCGCTGTTTTCTAATCTAGAATTCTATGATAAAATTACTAATCAAATAGGAGCAAAAAATGAATTTTATTTTTTTAGGACCACCGGGAGCGGGAAAAGGCACGCTCGCTAAGGAAGTTGCCGTTGCGTACGGAATTCCGCACATCTCTACGGGAGACATTTTCCGCGAGAATATCAAGAACGGCACGGAGCTTGGCAAAAAGGCAAAGGCTATTATCGATGCCGGCGGTTTGGTGAGCGATGAAATCACGATTGGCTTGGTAAAAGACCGCCTTTCAAAAGACGACACCAAAAACGGCTACATTCTCGACGGCTTCCCGCGCACAATTCCGCAGGCTGAGGCTCTTGAAACATTCGCAAAAATCGACGCGGCAGTGAACTTCGACATTGAAGACAGCGCGGTCGTTGAGCGATTGGGCGGGCGTGTCTGCTGCAAAGAGTGCGGTCAGATGTTCCACACCAAATTCAATCCACCGAAAGTCGCGGGCAAGTGCGACAAATGCTCGGGCGAGCTTTACACGCGCGATGACGACAAAACCGAGTCGATTCAGAACCGCCTTAAGGTCTACCGCGAGTCAACGGCTCCGCTCATCGACTTCTACAAAGGCAAGGGTAACCTCGTCGATGTAGACGCAAAGCTAGCGCCCGAAAAGGTTTTGGCTGAATTCAAAGCAAAGTTCCCGAAGAACTAAACGAGAGCCCCGTATCGGGGCTTTTTTATTTTCCTTTACAAATCTGAAATTTGTGCCGATAATCTGTTATAGAAAAATCTCAATTAAAAATGCACTTTCATAATAATACTTTCGTAGGATGGAGGTTTGTCTATGGCAAGTAAAATCGAAAACAACCGTTGGGTTGAGGGCACAAAAAAAGATATTCAAATCGAAACCAAATTGATTGGCTTGATTGGTGGTGTTATCATCGCCGCGTCTGTGGCAGTGGCTACCATCAGTCTTACGGTGTTTGACCGAAACCAAGTGCAGGCGACCGAAGCACAATTGCTCCATTCCGCTGACGGTGCAATGCGCGTCACTGATGACTGGCTACTCACGCTCAAAACAGCGGCTTCTATTTCTGCGCGTCGTGCAGATGTTGTCGAGGCAACCTACTACGAAGACCGCGACATGTTCAAAGACATCGTTGATACGTACACAGAAGATTTGGATTACGAATACATGGCGTTCGTGAACGCGGACGGCACGGTCATTTACGGAGGCGAGGACGGCTTCCGTCAGGGAGTGAATCTCTCGTCAACCTATGCGGTACGAAAAGCGCTTTCGGGTGAGATGGCGTACTCATTTGAGCCGATTGGTGACACGCAGTGCGGCGCAACGTACGCATATCCGGTAAAAGACGACGAGGGCGTCATTGGTGCGGCAGTTTTTGTGTATGATTTAACGACCGAAGATTTTATCACGCTCATGCAGGCGAGCTATGATGTTGAATGTACGATTTTTATGGGCGATTTGCGCGTAAAATCAACACTTGAGGGCGTTGAGGGCACAATTCTCGACAACCGCTCAATCGTCGATCAGGTTTTGAACCGCGGCGAAATCTTCCGTGGCGAAAATCGAATCAAGGGCAAAGACTATTTCTCAGTGTACTTCCCGCTCAAAAACGATGAAGGCACTGTCGAGGGCATGATTTTCATCGCGAAATCCCTTGAAGACATTCAGGCGATAAAATTCACTACGCTCAAAGTCGTTGTTCCTGTTTCGCTGATTTTGGCAGCTATCCTCATTTTCTTAAGCTACCGTTTTGTTCACTGGCTCATGTGGCGAATCGGAAACGTCACCAAGCAGCTTGAGGAGATGGCGACGGGCGAGGCTGATTTGACAAAGCGCGTCACGTTGCGCGTCATCGACGAAATCGGCTTCCTTGTCATCAATTTTAACAAATTCTGCGACAAACTCCAGACGATTATCGGCGAGACAAAAAAATCGAAGGAAGAGCTTTCTGAGTCCGGCGAGAGCATGAGCGCAAGCACGCAGGACACGGCGAGCGCAATCACGCAGATTATCGCAAACATCGACAGCATTTCTCATCAGATTAACACGCAGAACCAGAGCGTCCAGCAGACGGCGGGCGCGGTCGATGAGATTTCAGCGAACATTGATTCTTTGAACCAAATGATTGAACATCAGTCTTCGGGCGTTTCACAGGCAAGTGCGGCAGTCGAGCAGATGATTGGAAACATTTCGTCGGTCAATAACTCGGTCGAAAAAATGGCGTCGTCGTTCGAGGAACTTGAGTCGAACGCGAATATGGGCTTCAAAATGCAGAACGACGTAAACGAGCGCATTTTACAGATTGAGACACAGAGCGAAATGCTCCAAGACGCAAACATGGCGATTTCAAGCATCGCTGAGCAGACAAACTTGCTCGCCATGAACGCGGCAATCGAAGCGGCGCACGCAGGCGAAGCAGGAAAGGGCTTTGCGGTCGTTGCGGACGAAATCCGCAAACTTTCCGAAACGTCAAGCGCGCAGTCAAAGACAATCGGCGAGCAGCTTACCAAAATCAAATCGCAGATTGGCGAAGTCGTTGCCGCTTCAAACGAGTCAAGCCGCTCATTCGGCGTTGTCTCTCAGAAGATTCAAGAAACCGACCAGCTCGTCATGCAGATTAAAGCTGCTATGGAAGAGCAGAATCAAGGCTCTCAGCAGATTACGAGCGCGCTCAAAACAATGAACGACAGCACCGAGGAAGTCCGCTCGGCTTCCATCGAAATGTCGAACGGAAACAAGATGATTCTTGAAGAAGTGCAGCATTTGCAGTCGGCGACCACCGAAATGAAGGGCAGCATGGACGAAATGTCAAACGGCGCGCGCAAAATCAACGAAACGGGCGCGGCGCTGGCAGGCATCTCAAGCCAAGTCCAAGACGCAATCGACAAGATTGGCGGTCAGATTGATTTGTTTAAAGTCTAGCGAACAGAAAATCCAAACAAGGGCGAAAACGATTGTCCTTGATCCGTGGATTTTCTGATTCGTACGAGAATTTTCTTCCAGAAAATTCTCTCTTTACTTTTACCCCGCATCCATGCGGGGATTGTTCTGTTTTTAATTTACAGCACGGGCACTAACTGGTCGTCGGGGTTTTCCAAGATGATGTTGAGGTTGCCGTTTCGGGTGCGCAGTTCGTCAATCATTGCTTTGGTGTCGCAGTCGCGCTTTGGCTCGACCCAGTACGAAATCGTGAAGAGCGTTCCCATATTGCTCGTCTTTACATTTTTGACGGCGTGCTTTACGAGGTATTTGTCGAAAATGTCGTCAAACACGTCCTTGTAGTTCATGTCTTCGGGAATCGTGATTTTAAGAATCTGCTTGTCGCTCACTTTCCAGAACCGCGTAAAAAGCACAAAGAGCACGCTCACGGTGAAAACGAGCACAAAGCCGATAAAGTAGCTTCCGAGTCCAATCACAAGACCTGCGGCGGCGGCAAAGAAGGTGTAGAGAATGTCCTTTGAGTCGCCCGGAATGCTTCGGAAGCGCACGAGCGCGAACACACCCGCAAGCGAGAGTGTCTTTTTTAAATCCGTCGCGATAAACGGAATGATAATCGCCATAATCACGGGGAGCAGCAGCACGGTAATCACGAAATTCTTTGAGAATTTCTTGCCGTTGTTCGCCACAACATAGCCCGCCGCGATAATTGCGCCCGCGATAAGCCCCATAAGCATGCTGAACAGAATGCTCATCGTCTCGTCTGTAATCATAAATCCTGCGATAATGTCCATAATTGTTCCTCCAATATTTATCCACAGATTTTCACCGATGAACACAGATTAAGAATTTGAGTTACGAAAATCGTTCGTGTTTATTCCACATGTATTCAATAACAAAATCTATAATCTGTGAAAATCTGTGCTAATCTGTGGATTTCTTTTGTTTATAGTTTCTGTATTCCGTTCCATATTTTGAGAACGATGTTTGGAAAATGCGCCGTTCAGAAAGAAAGTGTACGAACCAGAGCGGAAAGGCTTTAAAGGCTTTCGCTTCCATGAGCCACTGCCCCGGCTGCAAAAGCTGTGTGCCGTAGGCGGGCGAATCGAGCCGCAAATCAGTTCGACGCGTCTGAATGTTCGTGTCAATCGTGAGGCGGAAATCCGAGTTGTTTTTCTCAAAAAACGCCAGGCGGTCGTAGGAAATGAACACTTTGGGCGCGAGCGGATAAAAGTGCATGATGTAGTCGATTTCGCTCATCACCTGCCTGTTCATTTTGAGCGGCTTGCCGTTTTCCTGCACGGGATTTTCGGGAATCGTGCCGTCCTCAAAATATTTGTACACATCAGCAAGAATGAAATTCGTGCGCCGCTTGTTCACCACGCCGTCGAACTTTTTTTTGCTTTCCAAAAACACTTTGTCGGTGAGTTTGACCTGCCCGTAACTCCGCAAACGAATCTTTTCTTTGAACACGGGCTTTTCGAGCGACTTGCGAATCAGCTCGTCAGAAGGCGTGTCCAAGTACAGATTGCTGATGGCGTAGGTTTTGCCGTCTTTGTTGAACGGGTCGCTGTCCATGTACGAGCCGATTATTGAAAGAAGCGCGTTTTTGTCGTCATCGGTGAGCATGTATTTTACTTCGCGACGATTGAACACTTCGATTGCCATGCGGTGCTTCCTCCTGTTGCTTTGAGATGCTTAAATCATAATGCGCCGTCGTTCTTATTTCCTTTAGAAATCATAAGTCTTTGATAAAAAAACACTTATCGTCTTTTCCTTGTTTTTTGGAAATCCGCGCTTTAAAATGAGGGCATTATGAGACAGGAGGAAACCATGAAAAAGTCAGTTTTTTTCTTTGTGGGAGTGATGACGTTGCTTTTTTCGACGTGCGTTGAAGAGACTGTTCCTTCAAAAATAACCATCGACACGATGAGCGAAAAAAAATCTTATGGCGAAAAAATTGCTATCTCTCCGCTCGATGATTCTGTCACCATCACGCGGGGAAAAATCACGCTCGCGCCGCACGAAGAAAACGTCACATATACGATTTCGGGCTATTTTGCTGGGCAAATCGTAAGCACAACAAAAAATACAATCATCAAACTGAACAATGCGTATCTTGAAAATATGGCGGGTCGACCCGTTATTCGCTGTTCGGCAAAAACGGAAATCTCGACCGCAAAAAACAGCACGAATTATATCGTCTCACGTGGGCGAAGTTTTTCAAAAATCGGTGCAATTCAGACAAAGCGAGCTCTCGTGCTCGGCGGAAGCGGCACGCTCTACGTTAAAGGCAGCATCTGTCACGGCATTGAGGCGGAAGATGTCAAGCTTAAGGGAACGGGCATTTTCTACATCGAAGGAACACGGCGCGGTTCTGCGCTCACGTGCGAAAGTCTCTCCGTCGAAAAAGAAAAATCATTCGCGGCATATTTTTTGAACGCAAAAAACGGCATCAAGGCTGACGATACCATTTCGATTCAGTCGGGAAATTTCCATCTTTACAACAATGGAACGGCGTTCAAGACAGATTTGGCAAAACAGTCTTCGGATAAATCGCATGCGGTCTCTCTGACGGGCGGCACGTTCTACCTGTATAAAAACGCAAGCCTGTATGAGACGGATGCATTCGTGAATGAAGCAAAAATCGAAGAACTGAGCAATTAACAGTGAGAAAACAGGAGGTGTGCTCATGAAAAAGAATGTACTGTTTATTCCGGTCATTTTTTTAACGGCAGGGCTTTTTGCCCAGAAGATGACACTTGATGTCGCATCGGCGAAAAAATCGTTCGGAACTGCGATTACTATCGCTCCGATGGACAGCACGGTCACCGTCACGAAAGACAAAATTACGATTGCGCCCAAAAAAGAAGATGTCACCTACACGATTTCGGGCTACTTTAACGGTCAGATTGTCAACAAGACCAAAAACACGGTGCTCAAACTGAAAGACGCGTATCTTGAGAACACATCGGGCGCGGCGGCAATCTACGGCGAGGCAAAAACGGAAGTCTCGACCACGAGCGGCACGGTGAATTATGTTGTCTCGAGCGGCACGGCTGACGCAAAAAATGCCGCGATTCAATGCAAAAAGAATCTCGTGCTTGGTGGAAGTGGCACGCTCACGGTTAAGGGCGACGTGTATCATGCGGTTAAAGCCGATGACGTAAAAATCAAAGGAAGCGGCGCGTTCTATCTGCAAGGAACAGACAAAGGCTCGGGCTTAAACTGCCATTCGCTCACGGTCGAAAAAGGCAAAACGTTCAGCGCATACTTCTTGAATTCAAAAAATGCGGTCAAGGCGGACAATACGATTCTCATTCAGTCGGGGAATTTTTATCTTTATGACAACGAGACGGCGTTCAAAACCGACACCAAAAAAGAAGACCCAAAGAATCCGCATTCAATCACGCTGTCGGGCGGTGTTTTTCATACATCGGGAAATAAGAATTTCTATGAGACCGAAAAAAAAGCGTATAAGGCGCTTGGCTCAAAAATTACTGAGGAGTGATGAGCGCGAATTAAGAAATCGTTAAGAGAATATTTAGATTCCCCCTAAAAAATTGAAGAGCGCAGAAAAAAAGTTAGAATTCAAATCACATTGAATAAGCGAGGTACAGCTATGAAGATGACGAAAAAAATACTGGGTTTGATGGCGTTGGTTTTCTGCGTTACGGCATGTGTAGTAGAAGAAGAGGATAACGCGCTCTCTGATGATTCAGTTTCTGTCGAAGCGGCAAGTGCTGCGATTACAGCGGTTGCTATCACCGCGCCTTCAACTATCGGTGCGACGGATTCTACAACGCTCTCGGCAACAGCCACGTACACGGGAAGCCCTTCAATCACCTATACCTGGAGCATCACTTCGGGAAGCGATTATGCGTCCCTTTCTGCAACGAGCGGTGAGACTGTCATGTTCACGGCGAAAAATTCGACAGCAAGCGCTCAGAGCGTCGCGGTGCAAGTGGTGGCGAGCGATGGCACGAATTCTGTCACGAATTCGGCAACAATCTCTGTGGCGACGAGCACCACAACGGTAGAATCTATCCTTACGGGTGTTAGCGTTTCTGTAAGTTCTGAAAGCATCAGTGCGACGGGTTCTGCGACGCTCACGGCAACTCCTTCGTATACGGGAAGCCCCGCAATCACATACGCATGGAGCATCACCGAGGGAAGTGACTATGCATCCCTTTCTGCAACGAGCGGTGAGAGCGTCACGCTCACGGCGAGCAACACAACGACAAGCGCACAGACGGTCACTGTTCAAGTGTCTGCAAACGACGGCACGAACACATATTTTGAGACAACAGAAATCACCGTGGCTAAGGCTTCATCGGCAACCTCGACAGGAGTTACAACATCACTTCTTTATCTTAATTTGACGAACGGCACGGTGTCGGCGGACAACGCAACCTGGTACGAAATCACTACCTCGAAAACAAAATTCACGGACAACACGCTTTCCGTAAAATTCACCGAAGATGATTCCGACAATTCGACCGGTCTCATCAAAATCGACGCGACTGATTTCAGCGGTGCGCTTACGGTCAACATTACAGGCACGATGACAACGGGCGGTGTAAAGATTCAATCAAACGGAAGCGATGCGGTGAATGTCATTTTCAACGGCGCGACCATCACTTCTTCAAACTATCCGTGTCTTGAAGTCACAAAAGGCTCTGCAACAAACGTAACGCTTGTCGGTACAAACACATTCACCGACGGACGAAGCTATGGCACGGGCTACGGTGAAGAATATTCGACATCTTCAAGCGACACTTACACCGATGATGATGGCAACACGGTGAACTGCACTGTTGTAAAAAAGGCTCAGCGCGAGGGCTCTGACTCAAAAGGCACGCTCTACAGCAAAGGCGACCTCACTGTCAGCGGAAGCGGCTCGCTCAAAGTGACGCAGGGCTACAAAAACTGTATCGCATCGAAAGGCACGCTCACGATTGACGGTGGCACGTTCACGCTCACGTCCACGGGAAAATCCGGCTTGTACGGCGAGCAGGGCGTAACGGTAAATGACGGCTCGGTTACGTTTACCGGCACAGGCGCAGTCTCTTCTTCTGCCTATCACAAGGCGCACGGCATCAACACCGATGACGAGACATATACGAGCAGTGCAGTGACGATTAACGGCGGCTCGCTCAACTTTACCATTACCTACGGCAAGGGCATTACGGCTCCGATAGTCAACATCGCGGGCGGCACGAATGTCATAAAGGTAACAAGCCCTACGTCGAAAGTGCTCAGCACATCGGCAAGCTATTACACGGCTGACGGCGAAAGCACGAGCGAGACGATTTCGTTTGCTCCACAAGGCATCGACGGCGGTACGGTAACGGTCTCCGGCGGATCGACGACAATCACGGCTCCCTGGAGTGGTGTCAATTCAGACGGGAATATCACTGTATCAGGAGGCACGCTTACCATAACCACCTCGGCAAACGGCGTATATGATTCTTCCGAGAGCGACTATACGGCACCTTCATGCCTAAAGGCTGATGGAAACATTATCATAAAAGGCGGTACGGTGACGGGCACGAACAGCGGTAACGGCGGCAAGGGCATCAAGGCGGACGGCACGTACACGCAGTCCGGCGGCACGGTGAATGTTTCGGCGACTGGTTCTAATCTTGGAAGCAGTTCATCGCGAACGAGTTCTGCAAGCGCATCTGCCAAAGGTGTGCGGGTCACTGGCGCAATCACGATTTCAGACGGTACGCTCTACGCGACAAGCTCAAAGCACGAGGCAATCGAGTCAAAGAGCACGATTACTATTAACGGCGGTGCGGTGTACGGTTACAGTGCGTCTGACGACGGCATAAACGCAAGCTCAACCTTTACTATCAACGGCGGCTATGTCTGCGGCTACGCACCGAACAACGACGGCTTGGACGCAAACGGCAACCTGTACATTAAAGGCGGCGTCGTATTTGCAGTCGGTTCAAGCAGCCCCGAAGTCGCGATTGATGCCAATACGGAGGGCGGCTACAAACTGTACATCACTGGCGGTACGGTTATGACGGTTGGTCCGCTTGAAAGCGGTGCCTCGCTTAGCCAAAGTTGTTACAAGTCTTCAAGCTGGTCTGCAAGCACGTATTATGCGCTTACGGTCGGTAGCAACACGTATGTGTTCAAAACGCCGTCAAGCACAAGCGGCTATGGAAGCGGCATTGTGGTGTCAGGCAGCTCTACGCCGACGCTCAAATCGGGCGTAAGTGTAAGCGGCGGCACGACGTACTTTGACGGTGTGGGCGCGCTGGTTGTTGACGGTACAGTAAGCGGCGGAAGCTCAGTCTCGCTCAGCTCGTATAGCTCTAGCTCATCAAGCTCTGGCGGAGGAAACTCGGGCGGTCAGACTGGACCGGGTGGTGGTCCCCGGTAATTGGCAGTGCCGAATTCAGTAAGGGTGCGTTGTCGTCAGTTTTTGAATTCGGCAATCGTGTTATTCTTGTTATGGAGTTCATTTTATGAAACGGAGATACATTATTTTTTCTCTTTTTTTGCTTGCGACTCTCAGTTTTGCGGAAAAAGCAAAGCTCACGATAAAAAACACGGTCGGTGCTGACCTTGACGAAGTGGGCGAATACGATGCGTTTACGCACTCAAAAGAAACCGACGTAAATGACGACACGTCTTCAGAAACGGCATTTGCGTTCGGCGACCAATTTCAAGCAGATTTTGAAAGCTCGTTTCTCACGGCGCGCGCACGGCTTGAGTTTTTGTACACGAGCGCCGACGATGCACTCGCTCAGTTCTTGGTTGTGCCCTCGGGATTTGTGCATATTACGCCAATTCAGCACTTCGGAATCATCGCGGGCAACAATTTTTACAAATACTTCGCGATTCCGTCAGCATATCTCGCGGCGGCAGATGACACAACAAAATACGGACGGCTGCTCACTGACTCGCTCGGCGAAGAGCGCTATTTCGGAAACGACAGTGTTTCGCTCTTTTCAAACGGATTCGCGAGCGGTGTGACAAGCAACTGGACGTTTGGCTCAGTCTACGCAAAACTTGCGGGCGGGGCAACCATCTATCCCGACTCAGATGAAGTCGAAAAAGCCATTGATTTCGGCATAAACGCGGGGCTTGAGAACATCTTTGACGTAGGATTTACGGCTCACAATGTAACCGAAGCAGACCGAAAATTCGGCGCATTTGCAGGTCTCACGGCGGTTCCAAATTTTATCCTCAACGCGGGATTTTACTACAATTTCACGACGACTGATTACTTGCCCGAAGCGCGCGTCACACGAAGCGACGTCGATGAATTCAAAAAGCAAAAGACCAAATATGCGCTCGGTCTCTCAACGGGCTACGAATTCACCGGAGCAGGCTTAGGCGTATACGCAGATGTCATCAGCGGACTGACAAACGAATACATCGGCGAGATAAAATACTACGATTCAGACGGAAATCTCATCAACACCGAAACGACCACCATTGTGCGCGGGGCAACCATCGTCAAATATAAGAACAGCAAACCAAAGCGTACTGATGAATTCCCGCACGAAGGAATTCCGTTTTACAGCCAGTTTCGCATTACGTACAAGCTGACCGACAGCATTGAATCCGCCTTTAATGTAAAACTGCGCACGCTGCTGCACGACACGTCATCAACATGGCTGACATTTTACCCGCGCGTAAGCGTCAAAGTTCCTGCACTGAGCGGCACTATCGGCGCGGGTATCCGTCTCGACATGAATTTTACGCGCTACGAGGGCATTTCAAGCATCTCCGTGCCATTCACCTACACGTACAAGTTCAAGAAAAAGATAAAAATGTAAAAAATCTGAAAAATTTCACAAGAATTTTGAAAAATTTACGAGATTTTTGAAAATTCTTGTTGACAAAATTATATTGTGTAAAATATAATTTGATTAAATAAAAGAGCGGCGCACACCGCAAGGAGAACATTATGGCAATTTACGATTACAAAGTTTTGGACAGAAAAGGAAACGAAGTTTCAATGGATTCATTCAAGGGCAAGGTTTTGCTCATCGTGAACACGGCGACGGGCTGCGGCTTTACCCCGCAGTACAAGGGCTTGGAAGAGCTGTGGCAGAAATACCACGACAAAGGCTTGGAAATCCTCGACTTCCCGTGCGACCAGTTTGGTCATCAGGCACCGGGCGATGACGATGAAATCCACGAGTTCTGTCAGATGAAGTACAAGACGAGCTTCGACAACTTCAAAAAAATCGAAGTCAACGGCGAGAACGAAATCCCGCTCTACACATTCTTGAAGAGCCAAAAAGGTTTCGCAGGCTTCACAGGCGTTAAAGGCGCGCTCATGAATCAAGTCGTCGGCAAAATCGACCCCGACTTCAAAAACAACGCGAACATCAAGTGGAATTTCACGAAATTCTTAGTTGACCGCGAAGGAAATGTCGTTGAGCGATTCGAGTCTACGGTTGAACCAAAAAAAATCGACGACAAAATCGCGGCTCTGTTGTAAAATGGAGCAATGACCGAAAAAGAAAAAATGCTTGCGGGGGAATTGTATGACCCGAACGAAGAAGAGCTGCTTTTGCTCAGGCGAAAAGCACACAAATTGTGTCGGGAATACAATCTGCTCGACGAGACTGACGAAAATCGTGAAAAGATTCTTGCAGAGCTGATTCCGAACAAAAAGAGCGGGCTCACCCTGCAAGGACCGATTCAGTTTGACTACGGCGCGTTCACCAGTTTTGGCGAAAATTGCTACGCGAATTTCAACTTCACCTGCATCGACTGTGCGCCCGTCACGATTGGAGATAATGTTTTTTTCGGTCCGAATGTGTCAATTCTCACGCCGATTCATCCGCTCAGGTGGCAGGAACGAAACCAGTTTGTGCGAAGCGACGGCGTGCTCACAGATTCAGAATACGCAAAGCCCATCACAATCGGCGACAACTGCTGGATAGCGGGCGATGTGACAATCTGCGGCGGCGTTACAATTGGCGAAGGAAGCGTCATCGGTGCGGGAAGCGTAGTCACGCGCGACATTCCGAGCAATGTGCTCGCCGTGGGGAACCCGTGCCGGGCGATTCGAGAGATTACAGAAAAAGACACGGTTCTTGATATGTAATCGGTGATTTATTTTTGAGAGGTGAAATATGACTTACGACATCATCATCATCGGGGCGGGACCTGCGGGTGTTTCTGCCGCCTTGTATGCAAAACGCGCGAATCTTTCGGTTGCTGTTATTTATTCTGGTGAAAGCCAGCTCGAAAAAGCGCACAAAATCGACAATTACTACGGTTTTCCCGACGGAATCACGGGCTCTGACCTTTACAAAAACGGCATTCAGCAGGCGAAAAATCTCGGAATCGAAGTGATTGAAGCGGAAGTCACGCACATTGAGATGCTCGCTCCCCCGCCACAAACGCAATACTCGGTCAAAGCGGGCGACAGGGAGCTTTCGGCGCAGGCAATTATCCTTGCCACAGGGAACAAAAAACTCCGCCCGCCGATTGAAGGCATCCTCGACTTTGAGGGGAAGGGCGTTTCGTACTGCGCAATCTGCGACGGATTTTTCTACCGCAAAAAGAATGTGGCGGTCATCGGGAACGGAACATTCGCCGTGGCTGAGGCAAGCCATCTCGCGCACATTGCCGAGAGCGTCACGATTCTCACCGACGGAAAAGACGACTCGGAAGTAAAGGCGGCAATTGCGGCTGACAGTTCAATCGCCGAAAAAATCAAAGTTGACACGCGAAAGGTCGCAAAAATCACGCCAAACGCTGAGAACACAAAAGTCGGCGGCGTGGAATTCGCGGACGGTGAATCGCTCGCGCTTGACGGCGTATTTGTGGCTCTCGGAAGTGCAGGAGCTGCGGACTTTGCAAAGAAGCTCGGTCTTGCCCTAAACGGCGACTCAATCGCGGCGAACGAAAAAATGGCGACCAACGCGCCGGGAATCTTCTCGTGCGGAAACGCAAACGGCGGACTTTTACAGGTGTGCAAAGCCGTGTATGAAGGCGGAGTCGCGGGATTGAGCGCGGTGGACTATATCCGAAATCTGAAGAAAGCGGAAAAATGAAAATTGAAAATGAGGAAATGTGTGGCGACTGAGTCAAAAATCTGCTAGGATTGTATAAAAAGGAGTCGTCTATGGCAGAACAGAATCGTGAACATATTATCGTCCGAACGAGCGTGCTCGGAATCGTTGCGAACATCGCGCTCGCTTCATTCAAGGCACTCGTCGGACTGCTCTCTCACTCAATCGCAATCATTTTGGACGCGGTGAACAACCTCACCGATGCGCTCTCTTCTGTCGTCACAATTATTGGCACAAAACTCGCGGGAAAACCCGCCGACAAAAAGCACCCGTTCGGGCACGGACGCGCGGAATATCTCTCGGCACTCGTGATTGCGGTCATCATTTTGTATGCCGGCGTTACGGCTCTCGTTGAATCAGTCAAAAAAATCATCAATCCTTCAACGCCGGACTATTCTTCGGCAGCGATTGTGATTGTCAGCGTGGCAGTCGTGGTCAAAATCGCGCTCGGGCTTTTCGTAAAGGCGACGGGAAAGCGCGTAAATTCGGATTCACTCGTGGCGAGCGGGCAGGACGCGCTCATGGATTCGATTATCTCAGCGTCAACGCTTCTTGCAGCAATCGTCTTTCTTATTTTCCACATTTCGCTTGAAGCCTATCTCGGTGTTATCATCGCGCTTGCGATTATCAAATCGGGCATTGAGACGCTTCGTGAAACGCTGAGCAAAATCTTGGGCGAGCGCATTGAAGCTGACATCGCGCACGCAATCAAACGCACGGTCGCGTCCGCAGATCCTGAAATTCACGGCGTGTTTGACCTCGTTCTGAACAATTACGGTCCTGACCGGCACATCGGCTCGGTGCATATCGAAGTGCCCGACACTTGGACGGCGGACAAAATCGATACGGTAACGAGAAAAATCACGGCGGACGTGTACGAAAAGCACAATGTCGCAATGGCGGCGGTCGGCATTTACAGCATAAACACAAAGCACGACCATGCCGCAGAAATCCGCGCGCGCGTGTCAAAAATCGTGCACGAGCACAAAGATATTTTGCAGATGCACGGCTTTTATCTCGACGAAGAAAAAAAGGAAATGCGCTTCGACATCATCGTTTCGTTCGATTCGCCAAACATGCAGACAATGTTCAATCACGTGGTCGAAGATGTGCGAGAGGCATTCCCTGACTACAACGTGCAAGTTCAGTTCGACACGGACATTTCAGACTAATCTCCATGCCGAGACTGTCTTCTGAACGCCTGTCGTTCTTGGCGTTGTTTAGAACGCCCAATATTGTCGAATACAACCGAAAATGATACAATACTATTGGGGTTTTAAAATGTCTACGGATACTAAGAATTACGATTCGCTTAAACTCAAAAATCAACTTTGTTTTCCGCTCTATGCGGCATCTCGGGAGATTCTGCGCAAATACACGCCCATTCTCAAAAATCTGAATCTCACATACACGCAGTACATCGTTATGATGGTCATGTGGGAGCAAAAAAAACTCACAGTCGGCGATTTAGGAAAGCAGCTCTATCTTGATTCGGGAACGCTCTCTCCGCTCCTCAAATCCATGGAAGAAAAGGGCTTGATTTCGCGCGTGCGTGACAAAGATGACGAGCGCGTCGTGCGCATTGCCATTACGGACGAGGGCGAGGCACTTAAGGAACGAGCCGTTGAAGTGCCGTCACAAATCGGAAATTGTCTCAACATCAATTCCGAAGAAGCGCAATCGCTCTATACCATTTTGTATAAAATTATCGGCTAGCCCAATCAAATTCTGGCATCTGGCTTCACTCGTGTGAACAGACTGCCATGATTTGCACATTGTCGTTCTTTATTGTAATATACATCACTATGAAAATTCTTTGTGTTTGTTTGAGCGCAACCATTCAGCGAACTATTCGTTTCACTTCATTTTCCGTCGATAAAGTAAATCGTTCTCAAAATTGGCGTGAGGACGCAAGCGGAAAGGCTCTGAACGCAGCTCGTGTTTTGAATCAAATCGAGCCGGGCTGTTCTGTTGCGCTTTGCCCAGTTGGAAATACAAATGCCGAACGTTTCATGCTCCTTGCTTCAAATGACAGCGATTTGTATGTTACGCCGATTTATGTTGAAGGCAGTACGCGTGAATGTTGGACACTCCTCGACACGCAAAAAAGTTCAACGACCGAAGTTATCACTGATGAAGCACATAATTTCACCCATCTTGCAGGCGCAGAAGCAGAGCTGAAACTGCTTGAATTCGTCCGAAAATACATGATTTCTTTTGACGCGCTTTTGTTTGCCGGAAGCCGACCTGCCGCATGGTCTGCGAATATTTGCGCCCGAATCTGTGATGTTGCCCAAAAAGCGAACAAGTTGATTCTTGCTGATTTTCGGGGCGATGATTTGTTGGGTGCGTTAAAGCTCTGTACGCCACAGATTATCAAAATCAACGAAGAAGAATTCTGCCAGACCTTCGGTGAATTGTTTTTGACTGAGGAAGAACTTGAGTCGGCAATCGCAAAGAAGAGCGAAGAATTGCAGAATATCATCGTCGTGACGCGCGGTGAAAAGGATACGCTCGCTGCCGAAAAAGGCACATCGTATCGCTGTCCTATTGAAAAGACCGTTCCGCTCAACACGACGGCGTGCGGAGACACTTTTTCCGCTGGATTCTTGTACGATTATCTTTTGAACAAAAACATTGAAAGCGCACTCAAAGTCGGAACACATTACGCGTCATTGAATGCCAGCACGATTGTGCCCGGTTCGATCCGTCAGTTCGGAGACGAAGCCTGATTTTTGATTCCCCGTCGTGCTAGAAGTGCCAAATTGCGCCCACGACGGGAACGAACGTAAAGCCCGTGCAGCGTCCCGTTTTGTTTACTTTATAGCTGCTGTTGTTTTCGTTCAGCTGATAGTAAAAGTCGTAGATAAATTTTGTGCCTGCATAGATGCCGAATCGCTTTGAGATATTCACTTCGAGGTTGAGCCATGCGCCGATTCCGAGCGTGTACACCGATTCTTTGATTTCGTAATCTTTGTAATCGAGTTTACTTGAATAGCCGTCAAGATGCAGCCCCAATCCGAACGGAATACTGAGCGAGCCCGCCTGATAGACGACTGTGTAGAATCCGCCGAGAACGTCGATTCCAAAAAAATAATCGTAGTCAGAGAATTGAGTCGTTGTCATGTAGTTTTCGTCGATATTCACCGTTTTTGATGATGGAAAAAACACGTCCGTGTCGAGGAAAAAACCGAGCATCATGTGCTCAGGCATGGTGCGCCAGTTGAGATTAATGCCGAATCCCGAAAGCACGATGCTGTCCATGCCGCTGATGTTGTAATTTTGATGCGAGTAGGGGAAGGAGAGACCAAGCCCCAGTGATGATGTCGAAATGTCGCTCATCGCGTGCGCCGAAAGCATCATCACTCAGAAAAGACCGACAATAAATGTTTTTCGCAAGTTCCTCATACAAAAACTGTATCATTTTCTGTAAAGGAAATCAAAGAAAATTGTGGAAAAAATCTCCAAATGCGGTATCATTAATCGTATGAAAAAAATTCTGACAGCTTCTTCAAATCCTTCTGTTATTCAAACAGTCAAAAGCGCGTGCGTGCGATACTCAACTTATTTTCAAACCGACATTCTCTCAGACACCGAACAGATTATCACGTACATCGACTATGAATTTCCTGAGATAAAAGTCCTCGATTTCACCTCTCCCGAAATCGACGCGAACCGCATTTTGCTTGAAATCAACAGCGATTCATGGCTTCATTACGGCGGCATCATCGTCGTCTGCCGCGACCAAAAACAAGTGCTCGAAATCGAAGAAAAAAAAGACGTGAACATCCTTGTCGCCCAGACCGAAAAAAATTTCACCAAGCATTTTTCGCGTCTCTTGCGCATTTTGCACCAAAATCAGCAGTTTTTGCTCAGCCGTGGCATGCAGGACACGATTGGCGGGCGCGAAATCGGCTCATTCGTCTGCGGAAACGACCCGATGGACATCCGCTTTTACACAAATTTTCTCGTCGGCTATCTGTACAACACGAACCGAATCAGTGAGAACGAGCGATTTAGCCTGCAAATGGCGCTCATGGAGCTTTTGACGAACGCACTCGAGCACGGAAATCTCAACATCACCTACGAAGAAAAGTCAAAATGGATGACGCAGGGAAGCGATATTCTCGAACTGATTGCCGAGCGGGCGGCGCTCCCCGAGTACAAAGACAAAAAAATCAGCATTTCCTACGCAATCGGAAAACATGTGAGCAAATTCATCATCAAAGATGACGGAAAAGGCTTTGACTGGCGAACACGCACGCAAACGAGCGCAGAAGCAAGCGATTTGCACGGGCGCGGCATCAGTCTTTCAAAAAATCTCGTCAAAAATCTTACGTACAACAACGTGGGAAATCAAGTTTCCTTTGAAATCGACAATTTGCGCAACAAAACGAACACCATTCCGGTCATCATGAAGCCGTTCGATGTAATCAATTTTACCGACAAGCAGATTGTGTGCCGCGAAAATGAGCCATCGAGCGACCTGTTCTTTATCGTGAGCGGGCGATTTGCCATTTACTCGGGGCGAAAACTCATTTCCGTGCTTACGCCGAACGATTTGTTCATCGGCGAGATGGCATTTTTGCTCAATGACCGCCGCACGGCAACCGTTTTGTCCGTCGGAAACGCTACGCTCATAAAGATTCCGAAGAGCGCATTCCTCGCACTGATTCGAAAAAATCCGCACTACGGCATCTTTTTGTCAAAGCTTTTGGCGCAACGACTCAACACTCAGACTCACCGAAATCAAGGCAAGTAACGCGCTATGTCTTTAAATTGCAACGAAATAGACCTCATTCTCTCAGAACTCGATTTAGCGGGCGCGTTCGTGCAGGAAGTCGTGCAGCCCAATTTTAATTCGCTCGCGCTCTACACCTACAAGCCGGGTTTGCCCAAAACGGTGTTTATTTCTCTTGAAGCGGGCGCGTGCCGAATCTGCGAGACACGGCGCAAAATCACCAAAAACGAAAAGCCGCTCCGCTTTAACGAAATGCTCAAATCCAAAATCAAGGGCGCACGGATTCTCTCATGCTCGCAACTCGGAAAAGAGCGAATCATTAAACTGGAACTCGAAAAAGCAGGCGCGATTTATGTAATGCCGCAAGCTCAGGAGCACGCCGCAAAAAGAGCAAAATCCGTCCAAACCGAAGATGAAGACGAACTGTTCTCGCTCTATATCCGCTTGTGGTCGAACGCGGGAAACATTTTTTTGTGCGACAAAGACGGCGTGATTCTCGATTCATTCTACCGCCGCCCCGCAAAAGGCGAAAAAACGGGCGAAACGATTGCCCTGCCCGAAGTGGTTTCGACTCCGCTCAACCACCACGATTTAGAGAAAAAATTTCCCGTGCGGGAATTTGCGGAACTTGCCGAATCCTACGCAGAAGCGCATCCCGGTTATCCAAATCTCAGTTTCAACCAGAAAGTCGATGTGTTCTATTCTGAAAACGCGGCGCAGACTTCGCTCGAATCGCTTTTGGAGCAGGCAGAAAAATGGTACGAATCGCACAAAAGCAAACAGGTCGCCGCGCTTGAACGGCTCAAAGAAAAGCGAGAAATTTTCAAAAACGCGGGGCAGTACAAGCATCAGGGCGATTTGATTCTCGCGTACGGCTACGCGCTCAACGGAAATTCCAACTTCCTTGAATGTGAGGATTTTGACACGGGCAAAAAAGTGAGCATTAAAATCGACCCGAAAAAATCCGCGCAGGAAAACGCCGCCACTTACTACGAGACTTACAAAAAGCAGACGAGCGGGCTTGAAAATCTCGACTACGACATTGAATCCGCCGAAAAATCGCTCGCCGAGCTTGAAGCGCAGTACGCAAAAATCATCGCTGAAAAAAATCCGATTAAACTTGAGCAGATTTTACGCAAAACGCAAAAGCCGCGCCAACAGGAAAAGAAAGCGCACCCCGGCTTGGACTTTGTGATTGACGGCTGGCAGATTATCGTGGGGCGCGACGCGAGCGAAAACGACGACCTGCTCCGCCACACGGTCAAGGGCGCGGATATGTGGCTTCATGTGCGTGACTACCACGGCGGCTATGTGTTCATCAAAAACCGCCCGGGAAAGACCGTTCCGCTCGAAATCTTGCTCGCTGCGGGAAACCTCGCCGTCTATTATTCAAAAGCACGCAAAAACGGCAAGGCAGATTTGTATTACACACAGGTCAAGCATCTCCGCCGCGCAAAAAATGCCCCCAAAGGCACAGTTTTGCCCACAAACGAGAAGAATTTGTTCATAAAATTGGACGAAAAGAAAATTCGGGAAATTTTAGCGCGAAGTAGTGCGGATTAACACAGATTTTTCTCGGAATCGGTGGTTTGTTTCTCTGCAAGTCGCTATACTTTAGTTCCTATGGAAAATCCTTTGTCGCACATTTTGCCGTCGGCGTTTCATTTTATGGCTTTGAACGGCTCCCAGCTCATGCTTTTGGTCGGAATTATGATGTTTTTTGGCTCGTTTGGCGGGCGCATTTTTCAGAAGTTGAAGATTCCGCAGGTCGTCGGCTACATTGTGATTGGAATTGTGATTGGCGTGTCGGGCTTTGTGCTGCTCGGAAAAGACACTGTTGCTGCCTTGAACCCGATTTCCACCGCCTCGCTCTCTCTGATTGGATTTTTGGTCGGCGCGGAGCTTAAAATCGATGTGATTAAAAAATACGGAAAGCAATTCGTGGGAATTCTGATTGGCGAATCGATTACGCCATTCTTCGTTGTGGGAATTTTGACGGGGAGCGTCACCTATCTTTTCACAAAATCGCTTGCACAGTCGCTTTCGTTCGGTTTGATTTTGGGCGCGATTTGTGCCGCAACCGCCCCCGCCGCCACCACCGATGTTCTAAAGGAATACCGCACGAAAGGCCCGCTCACAACCACGATTTTGGGAATCGTCGCCATGGACGACGCGGTGGCTCTCATTTTGTACGCAATTGCCGCCACGATTTCCGCTCCCTTGCTCGGCGGTCATTCGGTTTCGTTTTTGGCGCAGCTCGGCGCAATCGCCTACGATATTTTCGGTTCGGTCGTGCTCGGCTTGGCGTTCGGGTTCGTGCTCAATTTGATTCTCAAAAATATCATGAGCAATGACGGGCGCGTCTTGGGATTTTCGCTCGGAACGCTCTTTTTGTGCACGGGCTTGTGCAATTCGCTCGGGCTCGACAACATTCTTTCGGCGATGTTCATCGGCTTTTTTATGACGAATTTCGCGCATCCCAAAACGAACGCCATGTTCAAGCTCGTCGAAAAATTCACGCCGCCGATTTATGTGCTATTCTTCGTGACGGTGGGCGCAAAACTCAACATTTGGATTGTCACGCCGTTCATCGCAGTTATCGCGCTTTTGTATGTGGGCGGGCGCACGCTCGGAAAAACAATCGGAAGTCGCTTGGGCGCGAGATTGACGGGTGCACCTGAAAGCGTGCGAAAATATCTTCCGTACTGCCTTTTGAGCCAGGCGGGAGTCGCAATCGGTCTTTCCATCGCGGCGGGGAACGATTTTTCGGATTCAATCGGCCCGCAAATCATGTTGATTATCACGGCAACGACTTTTATCGTGCAGATTTTGGGCCCTATTTGCGTAAAGTACGGCGTAACAAAAGCGGGTGAAGTCGGCTTGAATGTGACGGCGGAAGATTTGATGAAAAACGCGAAAGTCTCGGACATTTCAATCAAAGGGCATGTCATTTGCCGTCCAGAGTCATACACGATTGTAAACGACACCGACATGGTTGGGAAAATTATCAGGAATTTCACGCACCACGAAAACATGAACTATGAAGTGCGCGGAAATGAGGGCGAGCATAACGGAAAACTCGTCGGGCAGATTTCAATCGAGCACTTAAAAGAAGCGATGCAAATCGGCGAGATGGGCGAAACGCTCCTCGCGATGGATTTGATGGAAAAACCGAAAATCACCTGCACGCCCGATGTGTCACTCCCCGAAGCCTACCAGCTCTTTACCGACTACGACACTGAGGCAATTTGTGTCGTAAATGAGTCAAATGAACCGCTCGGTATCCTCGAAAAATTTGCGGTTGACCACTACATTCACTCGCAAATCGTCGAGCTGGAACACAAACTCGCCAAAATGGAAGCGTAAGAAAAAGCTCGCTCGCCTATCGTTGACCGACTACGGCAAAATAGCTATACTTCTTTCCGAAATAAGAACAACGGCGTTCATTTGATGGGGAATTTATTTTCTCATGGGGTGAACGCCTTTTTATTTGAGGAACATATGAGCAAAGCGTACTTGATTCTTGCTGACGGCACGGTTTTTGAAGGAAACGCAATCGGCGCAACAGGGAAAACAATCGGCGAAACGGTCTTCACCACGGGCATGACCGGCTACCTTGAAACGCTCACCGACCCGAGCTATTTCGGGCAAATCGTCACACAGACTTTCCCCTTGATTGGAAATTACGGCGTTATCAGCGAAGATTTTGAGAGCAAAAAATCCTGGGTGCGCGGCTATGTGGTGCGCGAACTCTGCGACGAGCCGAGCAATTTCCGCTGCGGCGGGGAACTGGACGCATTTTTAAAAGCGCAGGACATTATCGGAATCGCCGGAATCGACACACGAAAACTCACGAAAATTCTCCGAGAAGCCGGCGTCATGAACGGCATGATTGTTTCGGAAACTGATAAGTTGAAAATTGAAAACGGAAAATTGAAAATCGATAACGACATTTTGGAAGAAATTCGCGCGTATAAAATCGAAAATGCGGTCGCGAGCGTGCAACAAAATGAAAATGGAAAACTTTCAACTTTCAATTCTCATTTTTCCGTTTGTTTATTTGATTTTGGCGCAAAGGCAAACATTCAGCGCGAACTGGAAAAACGCGGGTGCAGCGTGACGCTTGTGCCGTACAACACCACCGCCGAAGAAATCATCGCGCTCGCTCCTGACGGCGTTATGCTCTCGAACGGGCCGGGCGACCCTGCGGAAAATGTGGGCGTGATTGCGGAAATCAAAAAATTGTGCGACTACGGAAAAATCCCGATTTTTGGAATCTGCCTCGGACACCAAATGCTTGCGCTCGCTCGCGGAGCACAAACGAGCAAATTAAAGTACGGGCACCGTGGCGGAAACCAGCCGGTTAAGGACTTGGAAAACGGTCGCGTGTTCATTTCAAGCCAAAACCACGGCTACGCGGTGGAAAACGATTCGCTCCCGCCGTTCGCAAAATTGCGCTTTATCAACACGAACGATGGCACGTGCGAGGGAATCGAGTACACCGACATTCCCGCATTCAGCGTGCAGTTCCACCCCGAAGCCTGCGGCGGCCCGCACGATACGAATTATTTGTTTGACTTGTTTTTGAAGATGATGGAAAAGAAAGGTGCGTAAAACGGTTCACAAACTGCACACGGCATACAGCGGAATATTTTCCATCCACTCTTGATTTTTGTAAGGGAGCAGGGAAAATCGCACAGAGTGTTTTGGCGCAAATTTGTCGTAAAACGCTTTGAGACTTTGGGAACGCACATTCGTTTCGGCTTTTACTTCTATTGGAACAATGTCGTTGTCTTTCTGAATCAAAAAATCCTGCTCAAAGGTTGCTTTTTCCGTTCCGTAATAGTACGGCGTGTAGCTCGTTGCGCTTACAAGCTCTTGCAGAACATATTGCTCGGTGAGCGCACCCTTAAATTCCACGAACAAATCAGTTCCGTTCAGAATCGTCTTTGCGTTCAGCTCGCTCATTGCGCACAAAAGCCCCACATCGAGGACAAACAGCTTATACGCAGAAAAATCCTTGTATGCGGAAAGTGGCACATGCGGTTCGTTTACGCGGCTCACTTTATGCACAAGCCCGCTGTCCAAAAGCCACTGGATTGCAAGCTCAAAATCCCCGCTCCGTGCACCGTGCTTGATTTTTCCGAAAAAGAATTTTTTGTTCTCTTTTGCCAGTTGCATGGGAATTGAATTCCACACCATGTTGATTCGCGGAAGATCCGAAGAAGAGGCATGTTTTCCGAAATCACCGCGATATTGGGCAAGAATCGTTTTTTGGATTTCGCGCACTTCATTGTAATCGGTGTGAAGGACAAAATTCTGCACGACTTCTGGAAGCCCGCCCACATAATAGTAATTTTTAAGATGATAGATATATTTTTCTGCAAATCCGTCAATGAGGGAAAAATCGTTTGAAAGAAGGGCATCGGCAAGGGGCTTTTCGTTCATTGCATACAGATATTCCCGAAAATTCAGCGGATAGAGATGCAAAAGGTCAACCTTTCCCACAGGATACGACACGCCCTGATGAAGCGCGACCCCAAGCAGAGAACCAGCCGCCATTACATGATATTCGCTTGCTTCCTCGCAAAAATATTTCAGCGACTCAAAGGCTTTTGGCGCGTTTTGAATTTCGTCAAAAATAATGAGCGTTGTTTTAGGCTGAATTGCAAAGCCCGCCTCAATGTTCAAAGCGGAAAGAATGCGATGAATGTCATAGTCAGATTCAAAAACAGCTTTTACCGCCGAATTGTTATAGAAAGAAATGTAAGCGACATTTTCATAGAATCGCCTGCCGAATTCCTGCATGAGCCACGTTTTTCCTACCTGCCGTGCCCCCATGAGCACGAGCGGCTTACGGTTCGGCTTTTCTTTCCATTTTTTCATTTCCTGAATGGCGAATCGTTCCATGAGTGAAGAATAACATTTTTTCGGGGCTAAAACAAGGTAAAATCTACATTTTTTCTGGTCTAGAATAAGGGAAATTCTGCATTTTTTCCGGCCTCAATACAGTTTACAAAAAACGCTCATTTCGCTATAGTATTTTTCGTCAATGGCGACACTATCGAGCGGTGATGGTGTCGCTATTTTTTTGCGTTATATGAATTCCTCACAGATAGGGAGCGTTAAAAAATTGCGTTGCAATTTTAGCGACTCTCCCGAAGAGCTGTGCTCGTAGGGCTTAAGAGTACACAGAGAAACAAAAGTTTTATTCAAAAATCTCTCTGTGCCCTCTGTGAGAAATTTAGAGGTGTTTTATGCCACTTAACAAAGACATCCACAAAGTAATGATAATTGGTTCGGGTCCGATCGTGATTGGGCAGGCGGCGGAATTTGACTACGCGGGAAACCAGGCCTGCAAGGCATTGAAGCAGCAGGGCTTGGAAGTATGCCTGGTGAACTCAAACCCTGCCACGCTGATGACCGACCATGTTATGGCGGACGAAATTTACTTGGAGCCGCTCACGCTCCCCACGCTCAAGCGCATTATCGAAAAAGAAAAGCCCGATTCGCTCCTTTCGACGCTTGGCGGGCAGACAGGGCTTACTTTGAGCATGGAGCTTGCGAAGTCGGGATTTTTGGAAAGCCACGGCGTGCAATTGCTCGGCGCGCGCCCGCTCACGATTGACAAGGCGGAAGACCGCCAGCTTTTTAAGGACACGATGGAGTCAATCGGCGAGCCGTGCATTCCCTCAAAAGTGGTGACAACCTACGAGGATGCGGCGGACTTTGTGCATAACGAAATCGGCTTCCCCGCGATTATCCGCCCCGCATTCACGCTCGGCGGCACAGGTGGCGGCATTGTGGCGAACGACCGCGAGCTAGACGAAATTGCGCACAACGGCTTACACCGCTCGCCGATTCATCAGATTCTTGTAGAAAAATGTATTTCGGGCTGGAAGGAAGTTGAATTTGAGGTCATGCGCGACTCGAAGGGCAATGTGATTACCGTCTGCTCAATGGAAAACTTTGACCCGGTTGGCGTTCACACAGGAGACTCAATCGTCATCGCGCCAACGGTCACGCTTGCCGACAAGGAATATCAGATGTTGCGCTCGGCGGCACTCAACATCATCTCTGCGCTTGAAATTGAAGGCGGCTGTAACTGCCAGTTCGCGCTCAATCCTGACAGCTTTGAATACGCCGTAATTGAAGTGAACCCGCGTGTTTCCCGCTCTTCGGCTCTCGCAAGCAAGGCGACCGGCTACCCAATTGCAAAAGTCGCCGCGCTCATCGCCGTTGGCTACACGCTCGACGAAATCCCGAACTTCGTGACTAAAAAAACTAAGGCGTGTTTTGAGCCTGTGCTTGATTATGTCGTGGTGAAAATGCCGAAGTTCCCCTTTGACAAATTCGTGTACGCCGCCCGAAAGCTCGGCACGCAGATGAAAGCGACCGGCGAAGTCATGGCAATCGGGCAGAACTTTGAGGAAGCGATTTTAAAAGCAGCGCGCGGGCTTGAAGTGGGCGTAAAAGATTTGAACCTTCCCGCGTTCGTCAAAGAGGGCGATGAAAAAATCCGCGAGCGCGTCACCCAATGCACCGACCAGCGCATTTTCGCGATTTATCAGGCATTAAAACGCAAGCTGCTCACGGTGGAAGAAATTCACGAAATCACCAAGATAGACGAGTGGTTTTTGTGGAAGCTGGAAAAGATTTGTGAGATGGAAAAAGAAGTGTCACACGGATTGGATTTTGCTAACGCAAAATCTGAACAAGATTCAAAAGAGGCGGCGTTAGCCGACTCGAATCCAAACCGGCAGGACAACGATTCTGCCGGGTGTGACAATATGTTGTTTCTGCCGCGCTCTTTCAAAATGGTCGATACCTGCGCGGGCGAGTTTGACGCGGAAACGCCGTATTTTTATTCCACCACGGGCGGCGAAAACGAAGCGGAAGTGTTTTTGAGGGAACGGCGAAATGGGGGCGTTGCGGGGGCTACCCCCGCAGAGAGGGTAGCGACCAACGAAGTGGGCGCGAAGGGGGAGACTTCCCCCTCAAAAGGCACAATCGTCGTTCTTGGCTCAGGGCCAATCCGCATCGGGCAGGGAATCGAATTCGACTACGCAAGCGTTCAGTGCGTGTGGTCGCTCAAAAAACTGGGCTACGAGGTCGCGATTATAAACAACAACCCCGAAACGGTTTCAACCGACTTTGACACGGCGGACAGGCTGTATTTTGAGCCGCTGACTCCCGCCGATGTGATGAATGTGCTTGCCGTGGAAAAGCCGATTGGCGTTGTGGTGGCGTTCGGCGGCGGAACGGCGATAAAACTTGCGAAATTCCTTGACGAGCAGGGCGTAAAGATTTTGGGAACAAGCGCAGACGCGATTGACCTTGCCGAAGACCGCGAGCGATTTGAAGAGCTGTGCGACCGCCTGAACATCCACCGCCCGAAAGGTCTTACGATTTTTACCGAAGTGGAGGCGCTTGAAGCGGCGGAAAAAATCGGCTACCCGGTTTTGATGCGCCCGAGCTATGTTTTGGGCGGGCAGAACATGATTGTCGCGCGGAACAGCGCCGATGTCAAAGAATACATGAAAATCATTCTGCGTCAGGGAATCGAAAATCCCGTGCTGATTGACAAATACATGGAAGGCACGGAGCTTGAAGTCGATTGCATTTCCGACGGCGAGGATGTCTTGATTCCGGGCATCATGGAGCATATCGAGCGCACCGGCATTCATTCGGGCGATTCAATTGCCGTCTACCCCGGTTCGTTCACGCCGGAGATTGAAGCGAAAATCGTGCGCCAGTCCGTTGACCTTGCGCTTGCGCTCGGCACAAAGGGCTTGGTGAACATTCAGTATTTGATTTATGACAACGATTTGTACATCATCGAGGCAAACCCGCGCTCAAGCCGCACCGTGCCCTATCTTTCCAAAGTGACGGGAGTGCCGATGATTGAGCTTGCCACCCGTGCCATGCTTGGCGAGCGCGTCCGCGACATGGGTTTCGGCACTGGCTTGTACCGTAAGCCTGCTTACTTTGCCGTCAAAGTGCCAGTCTTTAGCTTTGAAAAGCTCATGGATGTCGACACGCACTTAGGCCCTGAAATGAAGTCCACAGGCGAGGTTTTGGGCATTGCCGCCACGCGCGAAGAAGCGATTTTCAAGGGCATGGCAGCAGCAGGCTGGAAGATGATTCGCCCGAAAAAGCATGATACTGACTCGAATGGCGTTCTCTTTTCCGTGCGCAATTCCGACCTGCCAGAGCTTCCCGCGCTTGCCCGCAAATTTTACGACCTCGGCTTTGCGCTCTACGCCACCACAGGAAACGCGGCGACGATTGAGCGGAGTGGGATGAGCGTGACGCACATTGCAAAAGTCCACGAAGACTACCACAACAATGTGATGACGCTCCTTGAAAGCGGAAAAATCGCGTATGTGGTCTCAACTTCGGCAAAAGGGCGCGACCCGGTGGCAGAGAGCGTAAAACTCCGCCGACTTGCCGTGGAGCGCGACATCGACTGCCTTACCGCGATTGACACCGCCAACGCGCTCGCAGATTGTCTTGCTTCTCCGTACACGCTGGAGAATGTGAGTCTTGTGAACATCAACGCGGATTTGTAGTAAAACGTTGTCTTTTACACAATCGCATGCTAAAATTATCTTAAATTAAAAGGCGGCGATTGTGAGACACGTTAAGCATATTTTTTCAACACTGAGTATTTGGGCGATTTCGTTGGGCGGTATCGTCGGGTGGGGCGCGTTCGTCATGCCGGGCAATACGTTCATACCGATGGCAGGCGCGCTCGGCAGCAGCATCGCAATGCTCATTGGTGCGCTTGTCATCAGTATCATCGCTGCAAATTTCCATTCAATGATGAACCGCTCGTCGCACACGGGCGGCGTGTTTTCGTATACCAAAGAAGTGTTCGGAAGCGATCATTCATTTTTATGCGTCTGGTCGATTGTGCTTGCATATATTTCAATTCTTTGGGCAAATGCTACGGCGTTCGCGCTCATCGTGCACTTTTTGTTCGGCTCGGTGCTGCAATGGGGCTTCCATTACACGGTGGTCGGCTATGATGTGTACCTCGGCGAAATTCTTGTGACGATGCTGCTTTTGGTTTCGTTCGGCATTATGAGCGCAAAATGTCACCGTACGGTGCGCATTTTGCAGACAGTGCTAGCCCTGCTCCTCTTCGTAGGTGTAGCCATCTGTTTCGTGCTTTCACTTTTTAAAGCCCCCACCTTGCATTTTGAACTAGGATTTGCAATCGGTTCAGATGGTCAAAAGCATCCGATTCTGCAAATTCTCAATATCGTTGCTCTTGTTCCCTGGGCATTCATCGGATTTGAGACGGTCTCTCTTCTTCCTGGAAATAGCGAATACTCGGACGGCTCGTTCCCGCGCAAAAAATCATTTTTCCTTATGTCGATGGCAACGTTTTCGGGGATGGCAATTTATGTGTTCCTTACGCTGCTTTCTGTGCTTGTCGAGCCGAATGAGTCTTTTGGTTCTCTTTCAAATCTTCCTACATTCAACACGGTGAAGCAATTGCTCGGCTCGGCAGGCGTTTTTGTGCTTGGAATCTGTGTTGTAAGTGCAATCAGCACGAGTTTATTCGGTATGTACCGAGCTGCGGCGCGGATTTTGCAAGCCTTAGGAGAAGATGACATCTTGCCTGTTTGGTTTTGTAAGGTGAACAAAAAAAACTTACCCGAAAACGCAACTGTTTTCGTTATGCTCATCTCGCTCTTTATTCCGTTCCTCGGGCGCACGGCAATCGGTTGGATTGTCGACATCACGACCATCAGCGCGTCAATCGCGTATGGCTACATTTCTGCGTGCACGCTCGTCACGGCGGGGCGCGAAAAGAACATTTCCTTCCAAATTACGGGCATCATTGGTCTTATCTCGACGCTGTTCTTTTTCCTTCCGCTCATTCCGAATCCGTGGAACATGAATTCACTTTCAAGCGAGTCGTATTTGATTCTCGCAGTATGGGGCATTACGGGCTTGATTCTCTTTTGGCTTGTGTTCCGTCGCGACAAAAAAAATCGTTTTGGGAAATCAACGATTATGTGGTTCGCCATGCTCTTCATCATCTTGTTCTCGTCGATTATGTGGACGCGGCAAGTCACGCACGATCAGACGGAGCACGTCATTGAGAATATCAGCTCATACCACGTGAAGACGCACATTGAAGAGCAGATTCCGATGACTGAGGCGCAAAAAGAGCGCGAAGAGATGTACATGGAAACACAGATGGAAACGGTGCGCCAGAGCCAGTTTAACAACAGCATGGTTCAGTTCGTGCTGATTATGCTCACGCTGTTCATCATGTTCAACATCTTCTCGACTCAGCAAAAGCGCGAAAAAAAACTTTCTTCTGAAAAAATGCAGGCAGAAGAAGCAAACAAAGCGAAAACGGTGTTTCTCTCAAACATGAGCCACGACATCCGCACCCCGATGAACGCGATTATCGGCTACATAAATCTCGCCAAGCGCGAAAACACGACGATGGACGAAATGCGGGATTTTCTCGCGAAAGTCGAAAGCTCGAGCCAGCATTTGCTTGCGCTCATAAACGACGTGCTTGAAATGAGCCGAATCGAAAGCGGCAAGATGGATTTGGAAGAAGTGCCGTGCGATTTGCGGAAACTCATCGAGGAGATGCGCGATATGTTCGCCTCGCAGATGGCAAGCAAGAATATCGTGTATCTCGTGAGCGCTCATGTAGAGAACCCGCAGGTGCTCTGCGACAAAAATCGCTTGAACCGCGTGCTCCTCAATTTAGTCAGCAATGCGTTTAAATTTACGAGCGAGGGCGGCATGGTGAGCCTGTCTCTGACGCAAAACGGCGCCGCTCATGACGGCATCGCTGACTACGAATTGCGCGTAAAGGACAACGGTATCGGCATGTCAAAAGAATTTGCGGCAAAGGTCTTTGAGGCATTTGAGCGCGAACGGACGAGCACGGTGAGCGGCATTCAGGGCACGGGCTTGGGCATGACGATTACGAAGAGCATCATCGATTTGATGGGCGGCACGATTCGTGTTGAGACGGCGCGGGGAGAAGGCACGGAATTCATCATAAACATATGCTTTAAGACGCAGGAAAGCGCTGGCAACACGCCACATGTGCAAGAGCAGACTGATGCTGACGCTCCCGCTACAGAAGAAAGCACGGGCGTTCAAAAAGAACTCGATTTTTCACAGATGCGCCTTTTGCTCGTTGACGACGTGGAGATTAACCGCGAGATTGCGGCAATGCTCTTGACCGACATGGGCTTTGCGCTTGAAACGGCAGTGAATGGCAAAGAAGCCGTGGACAAAGTGTCACAGGCGGAGACCGGCTACTACAATGCCGTGCTCATGGACATTCAAATGCCCGTGATGGACGGCTACACGGCGAGCCGGGAAATCCGCGCCCTTGCCGATGCACAAAAAGCGCAGATTCCGATTATCGCAATGACGGCGAATGCGTTTGCTGAAGATGTGCAAAAAGCGCACGATGCCGGCATGAACGCGCATATCGCAAAGCCAATCGACATCGCCGCCATGACTCAGACGCTCACGGAAGTGCTCTTAGGCAAGAGCGAGTGATGACAAAACGCGCAAATAATCATTCGGAATAATCTTCTTGAAGCGCGGAATGTACTGTTTCCAGTCGGCGAGGATTTTCTTCGCTTTTTCTGAATCGGTTGCCTGCACATGTTCTTCGAGCAAGGCACGCAAATTCGCCACATCGGGATTTTCGCCCTCGTGCACAAAGGCGGGCTTTTTCTCACCCAAAAGTGCCGTTGTCTCATCGTCCAAATCATACATCGTCACAAGCTCTTTGTTCAGCCGTTTGTACAAATCGTGCTCTTCGTCAAGAATGTAGGCAATGCCGCCCGACATGCCTGCCGCGAGATTTTTCCCCGTGCGACCGAGAATCGCGACCGTTCCGCCCGTCATGTATTCAAGCGCATGGTCGCCCGCACCTTCGCACACGACCGTCGCCCCCGAATTGCGCACGCAGAACCGCTCGCCCGCCACGCCGTTCACAAATGCCTTTCCGCTCGTTGCCCCAAAGAACGCTACATTTCCGATGATGATATTCTCTGAAGCCACGCCCGCAAATTCACGAGACGGCGTTACGATGATTTTTCCGCCGCTCAAGCCTTTTCCCACCGAGTCGTTTGCGTCGCCCGTGAGCAAAAGCGTGAGTCCTTTCGGAATGAACGCCCCGAAACTTTGCCCCGCGCCACCTTCACAGTGCACGCACACCGAGTCATCCGCGAGCGAAGAGCTAAACCGCTTCTGAATCTCACTTCCCAAAATAGTCCCAACCGTTCGGTCTGTGCATTTAATGTCACACGAATTTGATTTTGCTAACGCAAAATCTAGGACCAAAGTATTTGAAGAAATGTCGTTAGACATTTCGAATCCGTGTGACAATTTCTTAGTCTCCGCAAGCAAGGGTAATAAGTTCGTCACATCGAGTGTTTTGCTCAATTCTCGCTCATTCAAAACACTCGCCTCAAGCGCAGCAGTTTCTCCCGCAGGAGCATCGCCCGTGTAATTTTCCATTTTCAATGTTTCGTTTTCAGTTCGTGAAAGAATGCGAGAAACATCTATCAGTTTTGCGCGTGAGAAGCCTTGCGTTTCTTTGAGCGTGAGCAAATCGGTTCTGCCGCAGAGCTCTTGCACCGTGTGAATGCCGAGAGCTGCCATAATTTCGCGGACTTCTTGGGCGATGTAGCGCATGAAATTCTCGACATATTCAGGCTTTCCGGGGAATTTCGCGCGGTTTTTCTCGTTTTGCGTGGCAACTCCGAACGGACAGGTGTCCAAATTGCACACGCGGAGCATTTTACAGCCGAGCGCGATAAGCGGAGCGGTCGCAAAGCCGAATTCTTCCGCGCCGAGCAGGGCGGCAATCACCACATCGCGCCCGCTCATGAGTTTTCCGTCGGTTTCAAGCTTTACCTTTTCGCGCAAGCCGTTCTGAATCAAAGTCTGGTGCGTTTCGGCAAGCCCCATTTCCCACGGTAAGCCCGCATGGTGAATTGAACTCATCGGGGCAGCTCCCGTTCCGCCGTCGTGTCCTGAAATCAAAATGACATGTGCGCCCGCCTTTGCCACGCCCGCCGCAATCGTTCCCACGCCCGCTTCTGCAACGAGTTTTACGGAAATGCGGGCTTTTCGGTTTGCGTTTTTCAGGTCGTAAATCAGTTGAGCCAAATCTTCGATAGAATAAATGTCGTGGTGCGGCGGCGGTGAAATAAGCGAAACGCCCGGCGTTGAGTAGCGCGTGGCGGCAATCCACGGGTAGACTTTTTTGCCCGGCAAGTGACCGCCTTCGCCCGGCTTTGCGCCCTGAGCGAGCTTAATCTGAATTTCTTGTGCCGAAAGCAAATATTCTTCCGTTACGCCGAATCTGCCAGACGCGACTTGCTTTATCGCCGAATTTGATTCCGTGCCGAGCCGTACGGGATTTTCTCCGCCCTCGCCGGAATTGCTTTTTCCGTGCAGGCGGTTCATCGCAATCGCAAGGCACGAATGCGCTTCTTCTGAAATCGAGCCGTAGCTCATCGCACCTGTCTTGAATCGCCGTACGATGTTGTCAACGCTTTCAACTTCCGAGAGCGGAATCGATTTTGTGCCTTTTTTGAAGTCAAAGAGCGCGCGAAGCGTGTGCGGATGGTGCGGGTCGTCCACAAGCGCGGTGTATTCTTTGAATTTCGCGTAATCGCCTTTTTGCGTGGCTTCCTGCAAGAGCGAAACCAATTGCGGCGTGATAAGATGGTGCTCACAGTTTTCATGGAATTTGAATTTATGATTTCCGAGCGGGTCAAGTTTTATCAAACGATTATCAACGGGGCGTTGCGGGGTGTCCCCGCTAGAAGGGGTAGCGGAAGACGCGTCAGCGGCTGGAGCGAGGGGGAGACTTCCCCCATATGCCTTTTTATGATGGAACAGCATGTCCTCTTCGATTTCGCCAAGCCCGATTCCTTCAATTCGGCTCACGGTGTTCGTAAAATACTTATCGACGACGCTCTTTTTGATTCCGACCGCCTCAAAAATCTGCGCGGACTGGTAGGACTGAATCGTAGAGATGCCCATTTTCGCGGCGATTTTGACGATGCCGTTCATGAGCGCATTGTTATAGTCGTCAATAGCGGTGTGATAGTCTTTGTCGAGCAATTTTTTGTCAATCAGCTCGGCAATGCACTCGTGCGCAAGGTAGGGGTTAATCGCACGCGCTCCGTAACCCAAGCACATCGCCGCCTGATGCACATCGCGCACTTCGCCGCTTTCAAGAATCACCGAAATTTCTGTGCGCTTTTTCGTGCGGATAAGATATTGCTCCACCGCAGAAACCGCGAGCAAAGACGGAATCGCAATGTGATTTTCGTCCACCCCGCGGTCGGAAAGAATGATGATGTGGTAACCGTCGTTGTAAGCGTTATTTATCTGCTCAAAAAGTAAATCTAATGCAGAAGCAAGTACACTTTTTTTATTGTCACACGGATTCGGGATTCCTACGGAATCCCTTTCTTTTAATTCTGATTTTGCGTTAGCAAAATCGAATCCGTGTGACATTTTTGCATCTTCCACATCAATCAGAAGTGAAATTTTCTTTACGCGCAAGCCCGGCTTGTCAATCGCGGCGATTTTGAGCAAGTCCGTGCCCGTGAGAATCGGATTGTGGATTTCGAGCATCTGGCAGTTTTTGCCTTTCGGGTGGAGAAGATCGCCGTCTTTTCCGAGATAGACCGTCGTGTCGGTGACGATTTTTTCACGGAGACTGTCAATCGGCGGATTCGTGACCTGCGCAAAGAGCTGCTTGAAGTACGAGAAGAGCGGCGGATGTTTTTCGCTCATCACGGCAAGCGGAGTGTCCACGCCCATCGCGCCCGTCGGTTCAACGCCGTTTTTCGCCATCGGAAGAATCATTTCGTTCACATCTTCAAGCGACCAGCCGAACGCCTTGTACAATTTGTCGCGCTCATCCTGGCTCGACACGGGAATTTTGTGGTTCGGGATTTTGAGGGAAGCGAGCTGAATGAGATTTTGGCTGAGCCATTCGCCGTAGGGATGTTCTTTTGCGTAAAAATCTTTGATTTCGTCGTCTGAGATGAGTTTTTTCGCCTTCGTGTCGACGAGAAGCATTTTTCCGGGCATGAGGCGGCTTTTTTTCACGATTTCACTTTCGGGAATTTCAAGGACGCCGACTTCGCTTGAAAGAATGAGCATGTTGTCCTTCGTGATGTAGTAGCGGCTCGGGCGGAGTCCGTTTCGGTCGAGCGTTGCGCCTACAATGTCGCCGTCGCTGAACAAAATCGCGGCCGGTCCGTCCCACGGTTCCATCATCGTCGCCCAGTAGTGGTAAAAATCTTTTTTCTCTTCGGAAAGCGTGTCGTCATGCCGCCACACCTGCGGAATGCAGACGAGTACGGCGAGCGGAAGAGCCATTCCGTTCATCACAAAATATTCGAGCGTGTTGTCGAGCATCGCCGAGTCGCTTCCCGTCGTGTCGATTTCGCCGTTTCGGGCAATCATGCGGTCGGCATTTCCGCGAATCGTGTTGATTTCGCCGTTGTGCGCGATGAATCGGTTCGGATGCGCTCGCTGCCAGCTCGGATTGGTGTTCGTTGAAAAGCGCGAATGCACGATTCCGAGAGATGAAACATAGTCGCCCGATTGCAAGTCGCGGTAAAAAGTGCGGAGCTGCTGCACGAGGAACATTCCCTTGTAGACGATGGTGCGAGAAGAGAGGGAGCAGATGTAAGTTTTTGAGTTAGCAGTGTGCAGTGTGCAGTTAGGAGTTGATGGTTTCATTGCTAACTGCTCATTGCTAACTGCTACCTTTTCAAATGCAATTCTCGCCTTGTACAATAATTTGTCGAATTCCAAGCCTTTTTCACAGTTTTCAGGGCACGCGATGAAGCCTTGCCAGATTTCAGGCATACAGTCTTTTGCTTTTTTGCCGAGCACAGCTTCGTTTATAGGAACTTTTCTCCAGCCCAAGAAATGCAAATCCTGTTCTGCGCAAGTCTTCTCGAATCTCGCTTTTTCGGACTCACACGCAGTTTCCTCGCTCGGGAAGAAGAACATGCCGATTCCGTAGTCGCGTTCTTCTTTGTCGCCCAGAAGTTCGGGAACGGCTTTTTTGAAGAACTCGTGCGAAATCTGGAGCAGAATGCCCACGCCGTCGCCTGTTTCGCCCGAAGCGTCTTTTCCCGCGCGATGTTCCAGTTTTTCAACGATAGAAAGCGCGTTTTCCACCACGCGGTGCGATTTTTTCCCGTCGATGCTCACCACCGCGCCGATTCCGCAATTGTCGTGCTCAAAACAAGGTTCATACAAGGTCTGTCCGTTCATTCTGTTCTCCTATTATGAATTTCTCACAGAGCTCACAGAGAAATTACACATAATGAAAAACCTCTGTGTCCTCTTTTGCTCTGTGAGGAATTTAAAAAGGTCGTGCGTACAGAGAAAAATCCCTGCAAGCACGACCTCGTTGTCGTCTTTTTGGGGCAATAAAAAACGCCGTAGATACGTCTTCGAAAAAAGAAGTGTCTACGGCGCCGTTGCCTTAGTGAACTAAAGTGTAGTGAAATGAAACTGCGCTGTCAACAAACGCGGGAAAATTTTCCTTACACCTCGAACTGGTCGATTTGCCGCCCGATTTCGGTGATGGAGTTTTCCATGAGCGCGGAGATTTCTGAGAGCGCGCTTCCCGTGCTGTTGATTTTTGCCGCACTTGCGCTCATGTCGCCCATGCTCGTGCCCATTGCGCGCGTTTCGTCTTGGAGCGTGCCCACTTCGTCCATAATCACGCGGCTTCCCTGCGTCATTTCTTGCGAGGCTTTTTGCACTTCTGCCGAGCTGTCGTTTAAGCGAGAGAGCGCGCCCGTAATCTGCGCCGAGCCGGTCTGCTGCTCGCTCATTGCCGCCTTAATCTGACGGACGAGCGTGTCGGTCTCGTGGATTTCATTCGCCAAGTGCGTGTAATCGTTCACGCCCTTTTGCGTTGAGATAACGACCGCGTTGATGGTCTCTTGAATGCGTTTGAGTTGGTCACCGATTGTCTTTGACTGAGACGTTGACGTTTCGGAGAGCTTTCGGATTTCGTCAGCGACGACGGCAAAGCCCTTTCCTGCCTCGCCCGCGTGTGCCGCCTCAATCGCCGCGTTCATGGCGAGCAAGTTCGTTTGGCTTGCAATGCTCGCGATAACCGTGTTCGCTTCGTTCAAGAGCTTTGACTGCTCTTCGATTTCGCCGATTTGATTCTGCAACGCCGTTTGTGTTGCCGCGCCCGACTCTGCGTTTTGTGCGAGCACGCCGAATGAGTCCGCCATTTTGTCGACAGAGCGGTTTACTTCGCCGATGTTGCCAATCATCTGCTCAATCGCGCTCGATGCCTGCTGCACAACCTCAACCTGCTTTTCGACGAGTGTTTCAAGCGAGCGGATATTTGAAAGAATCTGATTCACGCTTGCCGCCGTTTGACTTACGCTCGAGTTCTGATGTTTGAGGTTGCCGTCCATGCTCTGAATATTCTCAAGAATCTGCGTGATGGCTTCGGCTGTATCCGTCGTGCCGTTTTTGAGCGATTCGCCTGCCTGAGCGAGCGAGATTTTTGATTCTTTCATGGACGCAAGGCTTTCTTTCATGACGTCAGAGAAGGTCGAAAGGCTTTCCATAACGTCATTGATTTCCGTGCACGCCTTGCTGTTTGTGATGCTGCCCGAAAAATCGCCCTCAGCAAGCTGCTGAATCGCAGGAACCATGCCGCGAATCGGTTTGGTGATGGTGCGGACAATGAAAATAATCACGAGAATCGCCACAAAAAGCGCAATCGCCCCGATGATTTCTGTTGAGAGCAAGATTCGGTTTCGGAGTTTGAACGCGTCGCTCACATGCTGCACGGTGACAACGCCCCATGAGTCCGATTTGCCTTTGAGCGCGACAGGCGTGTAAGCAATAAACGAGTCCTCGCCGTCAACGACCGCCTGTGCCGTGCCCGATTTTCCCGAAAGAAGCACGTTGATTGCGTTCATAAAGGCGGAATCTTCCTCAAACCGCTCTTCGCGCGTAATGACTTGCCCCGCCGCATCTTTTTTGACCGAGCCGTCCGCGTTTTTTTCAGAAACGGTGTGTGTCATCGTTTTGTAGTTGTAAAGTTCTTCGATAAAACGGCGGTCTGGGTGCGCCACGACAACGCCCTCGCCGTCGATGATGAACGAATAGCGCGAGCTTTTTGCGTCAGTGTATTTGTCAACGAGAGAAAGCATGTAGTCGAGCTTTAAATCCACGCCTACAATGCCGACGATTTCGCCATCTTCGCTCTTTTGCGGAAGGAAAATTGAAGCGCACGGCATGTTCGTCGCCACAGAATAGTATGATTTTGAAATAAATGCCTGTGGATTTGCGACCATCTGCTTGAACCACCAGCGGTCTTTTCGGTTTCCGAGCGTTCCCGAAGAGCGCCCCGTCTGCACGCCTTCCATGTCCTGAATGTAAATCAGCTCCAAGTACGGATTTCGCGCCACGACCGAGGCAAGCACGGGCGACTGCAAGCTTGTTTCCATGCTCATGACATCGGGATTGCGCGTAAATTCGTCGCTCACATTGTACGCTCCGTCCAAAAAGAGAGAAACCGCGTCGCCAATGTAAGAAGCCGTGTTTGCGTTCTGCTGATTGATTTCGTCTTGGTACGATGAGCTGAACACTTTGACGACCGTGCCAACGATGAGTGCTGTCAAAATCACGAGGATAATGACGACTGGAACGAGTATTTGCTTCAAAATACTGTTTTTCATGGTCGCTCCTTAAAAAGTTTTATGTAACGTATTATTTACGTGTCGCATCCCGAAAGAGTGGGAGCACGGTCTCTTGTTTCAGTGGCTTTATGACGAAATTTTTTGCACCGAGCGTGATAGCCTTTTTTACGAGGTTTGTGTTTCCGTATGCCGTCACCATGATGACATGAGCCTCTTTATCAAAGGCAAGAATCTGTTCAAGTGCTTTGAGCCCGTCCATCTTCGGCATGGTAACATCAAGCGTTACTAAATCAACGTCGGGGTAGAGCTCTTGGTAGCGTTTTACGGCATCTTCGCCATTATGAACCCTGTCGAGAACGACATAGCCGTCATCGGTAAGTATTTTTGCAATCTGCTTTGTAATAAAGGGCGCGTCATCGGCGATAAGAACATGTCCTTTAGAGCCGTCACTTCTCAAACCTTCGTCATTTCTGTCATAACTCATGTTGCACTCCTGTCGTTTTACAGATAATTATAAGACATTATACCGTAAATTGCGCCATTTGTGCATCGATTTCTGAAATGGAATCCTTCATTTTTGCAGAAATATCGGCAAGCTCTGCGCCCGAGCTGTTTATTCTTGTCGCGCCGTCTGCCATTTCTTCCATGCTTTCTTTCATCGTTCGGCTCGATTCTTGCAAGCCTGTGATGTTCTGCAAAATGAGTTTGTTGCCTTCTGTCATTTTTTGTGCTGCCCGCGTTACCTCGCCCGTGCTCGAATTCATTGCGCGCAGTGTGTCCATGACGCTCTTGCTGCCTTCGTTTTGTTCTTCCATCGCAATCTTGATTTGTTTTACGATTTGATTCGTGCGCCCGATTTCGCCAGAGACTGCATTGAATGATTTGCTTGATTCCTGCGAGGCATTCACTACGTCGATGATTGAATTCTGAATGCTCTTGAGCTGGTCACCGATTGTCTTTGACTGCGCGGAAGATGTTTCGGAAAGTTTTCGGATTTCGTCCGCAACGACCGCAAAGCCCTTGCCCGCGTCGCCCGCGTGAGCCGCCTCAATCGCCGCGTTCATGGCAAGCAAGTTCGTCTGGCTCGCGATGTTTGCAATCGCCGCGTTCGCTTCTTGCAGCATCTTTGATTTTTCTTCGATTTGCTCGATTTTTTCGTTTACGGCTTTTTGCTTTGCCTGACCCGTGCTCGCTTCTGTTTCGAGTGACGTGAACGATGACGCCATAGTGTCGACCGATGCATTGACGCTCCGAATGTTTTCGACCATTTCCTCAACCGCGCTCGATGCCGATGAAACGCCCTCCGACTGCCCGCGAATCATCTGCTCAAGGCTCTCGATGTTTTCGGTGATTTGGTTGACCGCCTCTGCCGTTTGCTGAACGCTCTGCGTCTGTCGCTCAATCTGACCGTGCACACCCGAGATATTCGCGATAATCTGCGAGATTGAGCTTGTGGTATTCTCCATTGAGAGCGACATATCCGTGCCGACAGCAGTGAGATGCTTGCCTGAGTCTTTTACCGTGCCGATGATGCCCTGAAATTTTTTGATGAAGCGGTTTTCTTCTTCGACAAGCTCGTCGAAGACCGTAAACAGTGAGTGCCCTTTTACCATGACGCGCTTTGTCAAATCCGCATTTCCCGAAGAAAGCTCTGCGACCGCGCTTTTAAGAACGGTAAGCTGCGCGATAATGCTCAAAATCGCCACGACGAGGAGCACCATAATGATGATGATGACTGCGCTCGCCGCGAATGGAAGCGCCGCATTTTTGAGAATATCAGCGGTCGTATAGGGCTTAAAGAAAACCATGTGCCATTTTACGAGCGAAAGCGGGGCAAGCAGATATTCGCCGTCGCCCGTTGAAATGAATGTTGACGATGTTGGCTTGTTTTCAGTCGTGCGCAAAAACGGAATCATGTCAAAGATGCTTCGCTTGTCCTTCAAAATACTCGAATCCAATGCGCCCGTCACTTCGTCGAGGTCATTGTAGAGGTACATCGTCGTGTTTTTGTCCAAGCCTTTGTACATCGTGTCGATGAAATTCTGCAAGGGAATGCCCGTTCCTGCCATACCGACTGGCTTTCCGCTAGAACGCACGACCGCATTGACCCAGAGCATCGTTGCATTCAAGGCTTCGTTATAGTTGATGTTGAAATTGTACTCGTCAGTTTCGTAGAGCGTCATGTTGTACCAATAGTCGTTCGGCGAATTCGGATTTACGGTGTATGAATACTCCATGCCGCTCCAGAATTCCAAGTCAGCGTCGCTCGTCCAGAAAACCGATTTGCTCAAAAACGAGTTTTGGAACGCGAGAAAGTCTTCAAACGCGACAGGGCGATTATCCATGTCTTTTGGATTGATAAGATATTTTACGATGGACGGCGTTTTTACCATTTGTCGGACGAGCGTAAGCTGTTCGTTCATGCTCGCTTCAAATTCGAGTGTCCGCAATTCCGCGTGCAGGTTCATTTGTTCGCGCGACTTTGCCGTAAAAGAATTCCGCGCGATTTTACTCACTACCAAAATATCAAGAGCCACGATGACGGCAAACACTGCCACAAGAATCACAGCCTTTGAACTTTTTTTCATAACCATCCTCCTAAATGAGGAAACTCATGATGCCCACAGCTTGTAAAAGGCATGGGGTTTAGCCAAAAAAATGAGCATCACGGTCTCCGATTCTATTCTACTCCACTTAAGAAGATTTCAATATTTCTCTCCGATAAATCGCTATTTATTTGCGATGAAAATTGCATCGACTTGAGTTCCTAGAGCGGAAGAATAATCTGCGTGAGAAATTCGCTCCCGATTTGAGAAAATTCCACGAGACCGGCATGTAACGCGAGCGTATTCGCAATGCTTTTTGTTCCGACTCCGCCGTTCTTTTTGGTGGTGAGCGGAAAGCCGTCCTTAAAGCGCACCGTTCCCTGCACGGAATTTCGCGTCTGAACGCATAAATTGCCGTCCGCGACTTGCGCAACAAGCGAGAATGATTTTTCCGTGCATTTTTGAAGGGAATCAAGCGCGTTTTCAAGCAGATTTCCGAAAATCGAGCAGACCTCGACATCTGAAATCGGAAGAGACGCGGGAATCTGGCAGCGAATTTCGTACGAAATTCCGAGATTCTCGCATTTTCGGGCGAAATTGCACAAAAGCGCGTTTGCAACCGTGTGGGCGCAGAACGAGAGCAGGCTTGCGTTTTCAAGCGTCTCATCGTATTCGGCAAGATACGCGCGGATTTTTTCGAGATTGCCTTCCTTTGCGAGCGAAAGCAACAGCTGGTTATGGTGGCGCATGTCGTGGCGGTACTGCTTTGCCTGCGCGACGGAGGCTTTTTCTGCGGAAAGCTCGGATTCCAAAAGCCAGTGCAGTGAGCGGAACTGCGATTCATCAAATCGCTCGTTCATGCCTTTTATCGTCTGCAAAAGCGTCGCGTAGCTCGAAAGGACGACGAGCATGAACGCGAGCGTCCTCAAAATATTCAGATTGTCGGTGTTCACGCGCATTGGCGGATGCACGAGGACAGTGAGTATAGCGACACCGAGCATGAGCGAAAGCGCGAACAACGCGAGCGTGCGCCAACCTCGGGTGATTCCATGAGAAATCTCTTCGATGTACGACTTCCCCTTTACAACCCAGAACACAATCGCAAGCACAAAAAACGGAATTTTCAAGAAGATTTCTGCAATCGCCTCGTTTTTTCCGAAGAGAATTGAAATCCAGTCGGCTATGATAATCACGCAATAGAAAAAAATGTAATAGCTCGCCACCAAAAAGATTTTTTTCCCCGACTGACCAGCGCCCGCCCACAAGCACACGGCAACATGCACGCCCACCACAAGAAGAAACGTAAAGAACGCGGTAACACCAATCGGCGCGTACATGAGTAGCGCGAGACTTATCGCCACATTGAACAGATAATCTATCGCCAAAATGAGCACAACGGTCTTTTTCGTAAAACGCCAGTCCATGAGGAAAAACAGAAAAAGCGCGTGGAGAAAATGTACGACCATCAGGTTCAGAAATTCAAGATTCACATGACTATTCTAGCACAGTTCCTTAAAAAATGCTAAAACAAAGTATGCTCACGATAGCAATCTGCGATGACGATGCCGAATATCTCCAAAAAATCCATGCCGCACTGGACGATTTTATTTTCCGGCAGAGCTTACTACACGTTCTCATCAAAGATTTTTCTGATTCCGTTGAATTCGTGGACTACATCAAAGCAAATCCCTGCCCGGAGATTGTGCTGCTCGACATCTGCATGCCACTCGTCTCGGGCATTGAGGTCGCTCAGATAATCCGCACAAAAAGCGCCGAAACGAAAATCATCTTTTTGACGACTTCCCCTGAATATGCGGTCGAAGCGTTTTCCGTGAACGCAAGCCACTATCTTGTAAAGCCGTTCACGCAAGCGCAGTTTGACGAAGCGATGAGCCGAATCGCGCACGTTTTCAAAAATGAGCCGCAGCAGATTGCGATAAACGAAAAAGGCGAGAGCGTTACGCTCGTTGACATCTCAGAAATCAGCTATATCGAGAGCATCGGCTATCACCGCTACGTGCACACTCCAAAAGGCGAGCTGACCGAAACGCGCCGCACGCTCGCCCAATTCCTCGTAGAACTTGAAGCAATGAGCGAAGGGCAGTTTATCGCGCCCTACCGAGGCTACATCGTAAATCTCGCCGCCGTCCGCACGATTACGCCAAAAGCGATTCAAATGAAAGACGGCGCAAACATCCTCATAAAGCCCGGCGATTTCCGCAGGCTCAAAGAAAAATTATTTCACTATACGTTTGAACGGGGGGGGCGTTCTTAAGCTATTAAATTAGCGCTCAAAGCACAAAAAATCCACCCATTGCTGAAGTGCACCCCAAAAGTTAGACATAAAGTTTAATTTTGGAGGTGCATTTTTTATGTCCAAATACACAGAAGCTTTTAAGATGTCAGTTATAAAAAAACATCTTGAAGAAGAAATACCTGTAAGGCAATTATCAAGAGA
>JAFUTH010000013.1 GCA_017484285.1 Treponema sp.
CAGGTTCAGCATGGCGACCACATTCTCCGCCGTCATATTTCCGCTCATCTTGGTGAAGCCCACGATGTCGGTGAAAAGCACGGTTGCGTTCGGGTAGGATTTCGCTATCGTGCGGTCGGGATGTGCGGTGAGTTCTTTTGCAATCGGCGCGGGGAGAATGTTCAAGAGAAGATGCTCCGAGCGTTCCTTTTCAAGCCGCAGCTCATGGGTGCGCTCCTCTACTTTCTGCTCAAGTTCAGCCTGATAGCGGAGCATGAGCTGGTTATGCTCTTCATGCATTCGGTTTATTTCGATGATGTTGCGGACGGTGTTTCCCGTCATGTCCGAAAAGGCGTTGTACAGATTCTCGACTTCATCGCCGGTATGAACTTCAAGAGCCTGTATCCTTTCCACACATGCTTTCATTCCGTCAACATTTCCGTTCTGATTCATAAAATTCTCTGCGTGTCGGGCGATTGAGTTGATGGGATTCACAAGGAATTTGGTGGAAATCAAAAGACCTGTCCCCACGATTATGATGAGTGCAATAAAGGAAAGCATGACTGTTTGCCAGAGAAATTCTGTCTTGTAGCTTTTGAGCAAGTCCATTGAGATGTCAACGCCGACATAGCACTGGCATTTTCCGGTTGAGTCAAAAACAGGATGATAATAGGTCAAAAGCCAGCCCCATGAATCGTTTGATTCAAGCGGCTCAATTTCTTTTCCTTCAAGCAAATCTGGAACGAACGGAAGAAAGGTCGGGTCAAATTCAATAAGCTCGTCAACTTCATACGCTCCATTTTCCTCGTCAGTATCAAAAATGATGTGGCATCCGTCCTCCCTGATTTGATAAGCATAAAGGTACTGGATGTCGGGGATGTTTTTTCGCAAGTTCACCAAGCGCTTGAATGTGTCCACATAGCCTGTGGCTGACTTTCCCTCCGCCTTGTAGTTTTCTATTGCATCGGCATCGATTATGCTTGCGGCGTTTGTGGCGACTCCCCGCGCGGTGGCAAGGTGAGCCGTGCGGGTGTGCATCGTAAAAAGGGTGAGCGCAACGAAAGAGATTGAAGCCGTAAGCAGAACTGCGGCAAGAACCAAAAGGAATGAAATGCGCACTCGGAGCGAGTGAAATAGTCTTTTTCTCAGCAATTTGAGCATTGCTCTGACTCCTAATCTAAAGCAATTTATACCGTGAACTGGTCAACCTGCTTTCCCATCTCGCCGATTGACTGCTCCATGAGCTTTGAGATGTGGGCGAGCGAAGAGCCTGCACTGTCGATTTTTGACGCACTCGCGCTCATTTCGCCCATACTCTGCTTCATGCTGTCGGTTTCTTTTTGGAGCGTTCCGATATTTTCCACAATCACACGGCTGTCATGGCTCATTTCTTTTGACGCTCCCTGCACTTCGTTCGTGCTGTCGTTCATGTTGTGGAGCGCGTTTGTAATCTGGACTGAGCCTTCCTGCTGCTCCGCCATTGCAGCCTTTATCTGCTGAACAAGTGTATCTGTTTCGTGGATTTCGGAAGCAAGGTGGGCGTAGCCCTGCACGCCTCGCTGAGTTGCCTCTACGACCGTGCCGATTGTGTTCTGAATGCGGTTAAGCTGCTCGCCGATTGTCTTTGACTGCGTGCTTGAAGTTTCGGAAAGTTTTCGGATTTCGTCCGCAACGACGGCAAATCCTTTTCCCGCCTCGCCCGCATGAGCCGCCTCGATTGCCGCGTTCATCGCAAGCAGGTTCGTCTGGCTTGCAATTGATGCGATTACGGAGTTCGCCTCGCTCAAAAGCTTGGACTGGTTTTCGATTTCGCTGATTTTTTCCTGAAGCTCATTCTGTGTCTTCGCGCCACTTTCGGCATCCGCTTCAAGCGTTCCGAACGAAACAGCCATCTTGTCAACCGAGCGGTTTACTTCGCTGATGTTTCCAATCATCTGCTCAACCGCGCTCGAAGCCCCCTGCACGGACTCTGCCTGCACAGAAACAAGGTTTTCGAGGGAAGAAATGCGTTTCAAAATCTTGTTCACGCTGTCCGCAGTTTGCGAAACGCTCGCCGTCTGTGAGCCAAGCTCGCCCGTCATGTTTGAAATGCTTGAGCTAATCTGCGTGATTGCCGCCATCGCCTCGTTTGTGGAATTGTTGAGCGTGTTTCCTGCTTCTGAAAGCGAAGTTTTTGTCTGCTTCATACTTCCGATGATTTCCTGCAAGGTCTTTGAGTACAAGTTGAAGCTTTCCGCCACATCGCCAATCTCGTTCTTTGACTTAACGCTGATTCGTTTGGTGAGGTCGGCTTTTCCCTGTGCAATTTGTTCCGCATTCTCACTGATGTTGTTCTGAATGGTCTTGAGCGGTCGGATGACTTTTCGTGTGGCAATTGCCGTTCCCAAAGCCACAAGGATTGCAAAGATACCGCAGATTGCAACCGTTGTGTTGAGCGTCAGATAGAATTCCGCAAAAACAGTCTCTTTCGGGCAGAACGCAAGAATCTGATAGCCGGTCTTTGTGTTGGTAACTTTTTTTGTAAGGTAGGTGCTGTAAGTGCCGCCCGGAACTGAGACTGAGCCGTTCTGCTCAGACGAAGAGAAAAATGAGGCAAGATCTGGGATTCCGACTTCCGAGACATTCTTGAAATTGTTCTTTCGGATTCCCGTGTCGGCAAGAACCGTGCCGTCGCTCTGAACCATCATAAAGAATGAGCCTTCTCCCAAGTTCATCGCCTCTAAGATTGTATTGAGCGTGTCGAGCGAAACTTCGATTGAAGCGTTGCCGATGAAAGAACCACCGTCGTCATACACGCTTTTTGTGATTCCAACGACGGTTGCCCCGACAGTTGAGGCAAAGGCATCGGTAATCATGACTTTTCCGTTTCCTTTGTTCGCAGTCTCGTACCAACCGCGCTTTCTGGGGTCGTAGCCGCCGCTCATCGAGCTGTCAAAATTCGTGGCATAGCCGCCCCATTTCGTTCCGATGTAGATTTCCGCAATGTCGCTGTCGTTCCCCGCAAAATTCTTGCAGACTTTTCGGATTGCTTCTTCCGTAGGGCTTTTTTCGTAGCCGAGAATCTGAATCGTTCCCGTTTCATTCACGAAAGAATGAATCGTGTCGTCGGCATTTTTAACCGCATCGGTCTCGGAAAACACATTCAGTTCGACTTCTTTTGCCCCGAAGAACATTGAAATCGAATCGGAAAATTCAGAGAGTGCCGTTTCCGCGCTCGAATAGAAATTCTCCTGACAGTTTCGTGAAAAGAAAACGCCGACCGTAACAGAAGAAATCGCCACCACCATAAGAATGATGAGTACGACTCCGATTGAAAATTTTGATGAGAGGGAAATTCTCTTTTTAGCCATTTTTTTCTCCAAGAATAGTATAACGCAAATTGTAGATTTATAAAATAGGTTTAAAATTTCCCTTAGAAATAATAAATCTGACAAATCCTCAAGCTAAAGCCTTGCGGATTAGCGATTTGCTAAAGCTGGTGTTCGGATAATGGGTCAAACTGGCTGCCAGCACTGCCTTGTCGTTCTCGCGCAATTTTTTTGCTTCTAACACTCGCGACCTCCTTGTCGCGTTGTAGTGAAGGCACGGAATGGCGGGGAATGGAGCGATAGCGGAACGGCGGATAGCCCGACCGTCTTTAGGCGGGAACGCCCAATACTGGAAATATCTCCTTTCTTATTCTTCTATGAGCAAAAGCGTGTTCGTCTCTTCATTCTTTCTCAACATCATTTTCAAGCGTTTTGACCACTCGTGCGGGAACGCCCACTGCCACCGAGTTGTCGGGAATATCGTGCGATACGACCGCGCCCGCCCCAATGACGACATTGTTTCCGATGGTCACTCCGGGCAGAATCGTCACATTGCCGCCAATCCACACATCGTTTCCGATGGTAACGGGCTTTGCAAACGCGGCGTAATTCCGGCGGGCTTTTGCCGAAAGCGGATGCCCCACCGTGGTGATGAGCGTGTTCGGACCTATCATCACATGATTTCCGATTCGCACCTCTCGGATGTCAAGAATCGTAAGGTTGAAATTCCCCGTAAAATCAGAGCCGATGAAGATATTTTTCCCGCAGTCGCAGTTGAATGTCTTTGCAATCCATACATCTTTCCCCACGCTGCCGAGCATTTTCTGAAGATATGCGTACTGGGCGGCGAAGTCCTTTCCGTCAATCGCGTTGTATTCCTCGCACCATTCGATTGCCTGTGACTTTCGCGCCACAAGTTCCTTGTCGGCAAAACTGTATTCCATGCCTGCGTTCAATTTTTCAAGTTCTGTCATTTTCTGTATCCTATCAAAAATTGATTTTATTTTCTATTTTGCACCCATTTTGCTCCAGAGCGCACAATAAGCCTGCGTGCGTGCCGCGAATCTCGCCACTTTTAAAAGCGCACGGATTTCCGCCTTTGTGTACCAGAACGCTTCGATTTCCTCAAATTCAGAATCGCTCGGCTTGATTTCACCGCTCGCCTTGCCAGTAATCACGATGTTTTTCTCATTGGAAAATCCCACCGCAGAATACGACTCAAACCAAATCTCATCGATATGCGTGAGTGTAAGCCCCGTTTCCTCACGAAGCTCCCGCTCCGCCGCCGAAGCCGCATCTTCCCCCGAATCAATAAGCCCCGCCGGAAAATTGTAGACCCATTCACCTGTCGCCATTCGGAATTCTCGGCTCAAAAGAATCTGCTCCCCCGATTCATCATGCAGAATCATCACCACCGCGTCCACCCGTGAGTTCTGCAAATCCTTTAACGACGAAATGTTTTTGTTGCGGCTAATCATCTCGTAGACTTTCGGCCTTCCGCTCGCCGTTTCGTATTCAAGATTGTACCGCGTGATGAATTTTCCCTCATGGATTTTTTGTATTGACTTGAATTGCATTTTTACACCGCCCCCATCACTTCGTAGTGCAGGCAGTCATGCTCGCACTTTCCGCTGAACGCACCGTCACAAATCGGCATTTTGCACAGTTTCTGCGCTTCGTCATCGTTGCGGCTGATTCGCTTTCGGACATAGCCGATGTTTTCAAAATTGGCTTCCTTGCCTTTTTCGAGCGCGGCACAGGTGTTAATCCACACCACATTGCAGTCGTCATGGGCGCACAAATCGAAACTCTGTCGGAAGTCGTACGAGCCGGTCGAAAATGACGGCACGATAATCAGCGTGAGCTTGAAGCATCTCATGAGCTGTTCCATGTATTTTGTCGTGAGGAAGTCCTTGCAGATAAGGACGGCGAAGCGCCCGATTCCCTCATAATGAAAAATGTTCACGACAAGGCTCTGCGTGATTCCCTCAAGGTAGCCGCACCCGCCAAGCTCGGCACGGAAGGGGTTCTGCTTGCTCTGACGGCAGACAAGGTTTCCGAATTTGTCGAGAATCGTGACCGTGTTGCCCTTTTTCTGCCAGAACGAGGGCAAAATGATAAGCGAAGGAAGCGAATCCCGCTCTGATTCTGAAAGCGACTTGATTTTCTGCGTGACAAAATCTGCAAGCGTGGGATTCCCGAGCATTTCGGGGAATACGATGATGTCCGCGTGATTTTTTGCCGCCGAGAGGATTTTGCCCCAGACAAGCTCGTTTTCGGTTTCAAAGTCGCCCTCGTTATATTCAATCTTAAAATACTGAACTTTGTCCTCGCTGTACGGAAGGACTTCAAAATTCCGTTCAAGGCGGAGCGGAGTCGCGGCGATTTTAAGCGAGCGGTTCTTTTTAAAATGAGGAAAAAGGTTGCTTTTGAGAAAGAAATGCTTGTCAATCAGCTCGCCGAGAATCGAATTTTCCATCAAAAGCATGTTGAACAGAAAATTATCCATGCGGTTGTAGCTGTGGGCAAGCCTGTGCTTTCGCTCCCACACGCAAGAGCAGCGCGGCAAAAGCCCGATTCCCGTCTGCTCGCGGTTTGTGTTCAGCACGACCGAAAAATCATCTTCCTGAGCCTCGGCGATTTTTGCCTTGAGAAGTGAAGAAAGGCTTTCATCAAGAATCTGAACCAAGCAGACAATCGCAAAAAAGTCGCCCGCAATTTTCAATTCTTCTGAAAGCGTTTGAAGGTTCTCAAAAAATGCTCCGGTCAAATCGCTTTCCGAGAGCGGGCGGATTTCAATTTTCTGCGAGCCGGAATTATCAAAAAGGCAGGGGATTTTCTCTGCCACGCTCTTATAGATTTGGCGTTTTTCTTCTATTGAAAAGCAGCTGTAGCGGACGAAAAAATCCTCCGTGCAGGACTGTATAACAAGCGAGCACAGTTCCGCGACAATGTTATAGATATTCATACAAAAAAGAATTATAGCACACGGTAACAAATTTTCAACGCAAGAAGAAAAGAAGAAATTCGTCGACAAATTCATACACTGTGGTAACAAATTCTCAACGGAAACGAACAATACCGCTCGGTAGGAAGAATTTCGGAAATCTCGCGATTTTTTCCACTCCCCTACCCTATTTTCCACAAATACAAGGAATTAACAAAGTAACAGATTTTCAACGCAAGCTAAGAAGAAGTGAATTTACCGAACGGTAGTAACAAATTCTCAACGAAACAGGCAATTTTGGTAACAGATTTTCAACGGAAGAAGAAAGAAAAATCATTTTTTTTTAAGAAAATAGCGTGCCACACACGCAAGATCGAAGAATCCACTTCAACGGTAACAAATTTTCAACGCTGATTTCGATAAAAAATTCTACATGCAGAAACAAATCGAATTCCTCGCTAAGTTTTCGTCACAAATCTTCCACAGAAATTAACATTCCATATAGAAGAAAAGCGCAAAAAGTCACGGATTTCCAACGATTCCGCACATTTTTTTGTGGAAAACGGCTCGGAAAGTAACAGAAATTCAACGAAGCGGAGAATCAGCCTAATTTCTTTCTACGCAAAGATTTACGAGAATCTTCCAAAATACTCGGTCACAAATCTTCCACGGAATCGTCACAAATTCACAACTTCTTCTATATAAACAAATAGAATTCAAATAGTCTTATAAATTCATGGCAAATAGTAATCCGCGTTGAAAAGTGTACAAGCGTTGAATTCCTGTTACCCTGCCCTTTTTGACGCACCGAACGCATTTTCAGCATTCTCCTACAAATTTGAAGTCACCAAGACATAGTGCTTGTCGTTCGGAAGGATGACAGGCTTGCTTTTTGCGAGCGTGATTCCAGAGTTGTCCTGCGCGACCGACACATTGAGGTCTGGGTAATACTTCTTTTTGATGAGGTTTATCTGCTCCTTGATGGTGTTCCAGTTCACGCGCTCCTCTGACTCGTAGCTTTTCTCTTTAACAGGCAGAAACTGGTTCACCAACGACTCGCGCGAGATGAAAATCGGCTCGGTGATGCTGTTGTTCCGGTAGACGAACCATGCGTACAAATCTTTTCCGACGACGCTTGAAATCTCCTTGTAGACGGTGTAGTCAATCGGCACGGAGTGAGCCTTCGAGAGCTTGGTGAATTTGTCTGAGAGCACAATCGTAAGCCCGATGCTCTTTTTTTCCTTGCCGTTCTCGTCGATGTCAACATAGCTCATGGACTCAAAGAACGGAACGATGCCGCTCGAATTCCATGTTGCCGTGACCTCGGCGTCGAGTTTTTCGTCCTCGCTGAAGAATTCCTTGAAGAGATATTTCTGCGTTTTCTGCACCTTTTTTTCGCGGAACACGAACGACGCGCCGGAAAAGCACTCCAATTGCTCCTTGATTTCCTTTCCGCGCTGCTTGGGAAGCTGCAATTCGTCCAGAAGCTGCTGGAGCGAGGTGTACTGCAAGACGACGGGATTCTCGGGGTCGGCGTCCTTGTCCAAGACGGCGTGCGTGGTCATAATCGTGAGCAGAAGCCTGCCGTTCTTTCCGTAGGGGACTTTGATGTCGCTCGTGAGCTTGAAATTTATGTTGTTGTACTTCCGCTCGAAGACATTCTTTTTGACATCTTTGAGCGGAAGCGCCGCCGCGATGAAGGGGCTTGCGATGTAGCTCCGGAATTTCTTCACGATTTCGCGCCGCGTCTCTTCCTCGGGGAAGAGTTCCTGCAAATATTTTTCTTCTTCGCCAGCCATGTTATGATTCCTTCCGCTTGTATGAGTGCGCCGAGAGCGAGACCTTGCCGTTCTCCAGGTCTTCCTTGAAGTAGTCCATCGCGCACATGACGAAGTGGTTCATCGACACATTCTGCATCGCGCAGAACGCCTTGAAGACAGACCGCTCCCCTTTTGACATTGAGACGAGGAATTTTTCCTTCACTTCCCTTCTCGCGGGTGTTTTTGTTGTGCTTTGCTGATTGAGCTTGTCGAAATCAGCGTCCGTTGCGTTGAGAATTTGTGACTTTTCGCTTGAAATGGCGGCTGAACTCGCGGAAGCTGAGGTATTTTCACTAGAATTTGCGTTTTCGTTCGTTAAAACGGCTTCTCGTGCGTTTGACGAGGGATTTTCCGCTGCTTCTTTTTCTGTCATTCCCGTGCTTGACACGGGAATCTTTTGTGAGAAATTGCTGTTGATTGCCGCTTCCAGGGGATTTACTTTTTTTGTCGCGCTTGCGGTGAAATTTGCGGGTGCTTTCATTTCGTCATCTCCTTGATGATTGCGCTGATTGCGTCGGTGGTTTCCTTGCGGGCGGTGATTGATTTGTCGGAAATCGCGTTCTTTAAGATTTGCGCCTTTACGAACGAAGTGTCCGTGGGAATCGTGAAGAACTGGGTATCGTCGAAATTCTTCATGAAGTTCTCGGCGAAGAGCGACTGGAATTTCATTCGCTTGTCCTGCTGGTTCAAAATCACGAAGGAGATTTTTTCGAGCAAGTCCTTGCAGCGGATTTCCTTTGTGGTTGTGATGAGGTTCTCGATGAGCGTCTGGAATCCGTCGGCTGAGAACTGGTCGAGCTTTAGGACGGGAACGATGGTGTCCGCGCAGTTTGCGATTCCTTTCTCGAAGTCGCCGAACGCAGGCGAGGTGTCAAAAATGAGGTAGTCAAAATTTTTCAGCGCTGGAAAGACAGAGTCCTCGAAAGCGTAGTAGTTCCTCGTGCTTGAGGCGAAACTCTGCAAGCCGCCGTTGATTGCGAATGTGGGCAAAAGGAAAAGGTTCTCGAACTGTGTTTTGACAAGGCACTGCTCGACGGAAGCCTTTCCGTTCAAGACATCCGAAAGCTCGTACTGGAAATCCTTTGCGAGCCATGAGGAAGAATTCCCCTGGGGGTCGCAGTCGGCGAGCACGGTCCTGAAGCCGTTTCGGGCAAGTTCGATTGCGCAGGTGACGGAAACGCTCGTTTTGCCCGTTCCTCCCTTGCGATTTAAAAAAACGAATGATTTCATGAAAATCCTCCCACTCCATAAAATCGTAAAAATTGCGAAAAATATATATTTATATGTATATAGCATTTTGCATATTAAATCAACTATGAAGATATAAAAACAACTAGCGAAAAGTATGTAAAAAATGCTAGAATAAAAGATATAGATATATAAAAAGATATATATTTATATAAATATAGCGCAAAAATTGAATTTAAGGGGCTTCGGAAAATTCGGATGAGAAGTTTGTCGATTTTATGAAAATTCGCCCCGTGTAAAGAATTTTTAAATTCCTGCCGATAATGTAGCGCTATGGAAAAAGAGAACAAAACTGAACGAACATTTTACAAAATCCGCTATGTCGGCGAGGCGTGCGACTTTTTTGAGCGCGACAAGATTTATCTCTGCGTGGGCGAGGTGGTGGACGGTCCGCAGAAAGGCTCGCTTTTCGTGATTAACGAGCAGGGCGTGGACTATCTGTACCGTTCGGAATGCTTTGAGCGAATATAATAGAGCTCAGAAAGTGCCTGTGAAACTCATACAGGCAAAAAAAATCCTTAAAATTTTTTGAAATTTCTTCCCGCGGGCGCGAAATTTGTGCTATACTGTCTCCGTGAAAAATGTCTCTGAAAAAGCACTTGACATTCACGGCGAGCGCCCCATAATTGCTTTGGGCTTTGGGCTTTGGGCTTTGGGCTAGGCGCATCTTTTGTCCAAAAGATACCGTTTTACAAGAACATACTTCGAATTCTCAGAAAAATCCCCTTGTTTTTCTTTCGTGTTTTTCAGCCGGGTAAGAGAGCAGGGGGCTTTTTATGTTTTCTGATGCTGCTGGTGGCGACGTAATGAAAAAGAAAGTTGTTCAGGCTGTTGCCATGATTGCTATCATTGTTCTCTTGCTCGCCCTTGACTGTGTCGTTCACGTTGCGCGGAACAGAAAGGCGTCTTTCCGCAATTCAAAGATTCTCTGCGAGCAGATTGAAAGCGTAATCACATCGCACAAACGGAAAGAAAAAGGGCTCATCAATTCTCTGAAAAATGAATACATTGCCCGTGCCCAGGCGGTTTCTTACATAATCGACAAATATCCAATCGTAGAAAATGACACTGCGGAGCTTTTGACGATAGCGAATCACATTTCAGTCGATGAAATCAATCTTTTTGATATAGAAGGAAAAATTTACAGCGGCACTCAGCCGGAATATTTTGGCGTTACGTTGGATGCGGGGGAGCAGATTCAGTTTTTCAAGCCAATTCTTACTGATAAAACGCTTTCGCTCTGTCAAGACGTAACTCCGAACACGGCTTCCGGGAAGCTCATGATGTATGCGATGTGCTGGAATGACGCGGGAAGCAGAATCGTTCAGGTGGGAATAGAGCTTACGCGGCTTTTAAAAGAGCTTCGTGCCGACAGCATTGCTGACATATTAAAAGAGATAACCGTCATCGATGGAATCGAAATCCTCATCGCAGAAAAAGACGGCGGAAAAATAGTTGGTGCGACAAATGGAATTGAGAATGTGGCGTTGCTTTCGGATTTGCGGCTTTCTGCTGATGATTTTGCCGATTCTGAGTCTCAATATATGCGGATTAACCGCTTCGGAAAAAGCTGGTATTGCGTCCTTGATTCGTTTGATTCATACATCGTCATGGCGCTTCAAGATAGAAGAAACGCAAACAAAGGGCTTTCTCTTACGCTGTGCATAACATTGCTCTATCTTGTTTTTGCCGCAGTGGTCATTTCTTTTACCGCGTACATATTCGCCATGAAGACAAAGACAGCCGAAGAAGCGGCTTTTACCGATCCGATGACAAACTTAAAAAGCCGGCTCGCGTATGAGGAAGCGATAAAGGCGTACAAAGACAGTCCGCTTCCGTCTGCGTTGTTTTATATCGTAATGGATTTAAATGGGCTTAAGCATACGAATGATACGCTCGGGCATGCAACGGGCGATGAGCTTATAAAAGGGGCGGCACGGTGCATCAGAAAGGCACTGGGGCAGAACACAGACATTTATCGCGTGGGCGGAGACGAATTTGCGGCGATTGTCACGAGCGAAGAAAATGAAATTCGCGAGGACATTGCCGCGCTCAAAGTGCGCACGGAAGAATGGTCGAGCACGCACTCTCTCTTGCTTTCAATTTCATGCGGGTACGCGGAAGCGAGTGAGGCGGACACCATCGGCACGCTGTGTGAAAGAGCCGACCAAAAAATGTATGAGGAAAAGGCACGGTTCTATAAAGAATCGGGTTTTGATAGAAGAAGAAGGAGAAACTAAGGAGTTCTTATGGCAAAACAAAAGGTCGCTAAAGGCGAAAAACGGTCTAGCTTGCTTGTTGTGCTTTTGCTGAGCATCGGTCTCACGATTACTGGCTTTAATTTCATTCAAACGTGGGTTGTTGCGCGAAACGCTCGGTTGTCGGTTGAGGCTGACAGTACGGTTGACTATCAGGAAACGGTCGCCGGCTATGCCCGCTCAATCAGAAATGATTTGGAGGGCATTTACAATCTGCTTGATTTCTATGTGAATGCCGACATCATGCAGGAAGAAGACTTTGATGCGGCGGGGGAATGGCTCGTTGCGCATGAAAGTGTCCGCGCGTCGATTTTCGACTTCATCATGGTCGTTGACAAAAATGGGCTTACCTATAACGACACGGGAAGCAGGACGGATATTTCTTCCCGTGACTATTTCAAGGAAGTCGTTTTCAACGGAAAAGAGAGATACATCGATGACCCGGTGATTTCAAAAACGACTGGTGAATATGTCGTGCATTTTACGCGGGCGGTAAAAGTAAACGGCAGAACGTTCGTTGCTGTTGTCGGTGTCGTTCCGCTGGCTGCCATCACAAAGGAAATCAATGAAATCAAGTTTGGAACGGCGGCGTACGGCTGGCTTTTGACGAGCGACGGCACGGTTATGGCGCACCGAAACCCGGACTATCTCATGCAGAAAAACTTCATCACGAATCCGACTCCGGGCCATGAAGAAATCATCGAAATCGCGAAACGCATGGTAAAGGGCGAGACTGGCTCGGGAACGGTCGCAGGCCACGACGCGGCGCGGGATTTGGTGTGCTATCAGCCTATCGCGGGCACGACGTGGAGCTTTGCAATCTCAATTCCTTCCGACATGATTTATGACTTGGTTACGAAAATCCGCAATCAGACGATGCTCTGCGGAACGCTTACCGTCATCTTTACGATTCTCATCGCGGGAATTCTTATCAGCAGGCTCTTGAAGCCTTTGAACCGCGTGAATGAGGGAATGGACGCAATCGCTTCGGGAGACGCAGACCTTACGCGGCGAATCGACCTCAAGCTCAACAACGAAATCGGGGCTGTCGTAGACGGATTCAATAAATTTGCCACGAAGATGCAGACGATTATCAGCGATGTGAAGCACTCAAAGAACGATTTGAGCGAAGCGGGGCAGAACATGGGCGCGACTGCTCAGGACACTTCGGCGGCAATCACGCAGATTATCGCGAACATCGAGAGCATGCACGGTCAGATTTCAAATCAAGTGCGAAGCGTGAACCAGACGGCGAGCGCGGTCAACGAAATCGCGTCAAACATCGAGTCGCTTGAGAATATGATTCAAACGCAGTCTTCCGGCGTAACGCAGGCAAGCGCGGCTGTCGAAGAGATGATTGGAAACATCAGTTCGGTCAACATGAGCGTCGACAAAATGGCGGCTTCATTCAAGAGTCTCCAGAGCAATACTCAGAGCGGAATCGTAAAGCAGCAGGCGGTGAACGAGCAGATTCAGCGAATCGAGCAGCAGTCGGCAATGCTCCAAGAGGCAAATGCGGCGATTTCTGCAATCGCCGAGCAGACAAATCTTCTCGCTATGAACGCGGCAATTGAGGCGGCTCATGCGGGTGAGGCAGGAAAAGGCTTTGCGGTCGTTGCCGATGAAATCCGCAAGCTCTCGGAGACTTCAAGTGCGCAGTCAAAGACAATCGGCGAGCAGCTGAACGGCATTCAGTCGTCAATCAAAACGGTCGTCGATGCCTCGGCGGATTCAAATCAGGCGTTCGGCACGGTCTCTCAGCAGATTTCTGACACTGACCAGCTCGTCACGCAAATCAAGAGCGCGATGGAAGAACAGCAGTTGGGAAGCCAGCAGATTACCGACGCGCTCCACAACATGAACGACAGCACCGTCGAAGTCAGAAACGCGGCTGCCGAAATGAGCGAAGGAAACAAGATGATTCTCCAGGAAGTGAGCAGTTTGCAGAACTTTACTCAGGCGATGCAGGGCAGCATGGACGAAATGGGCATTGGCGCGAGAAAAATCAACGAGACTGGCTCGGCGTTGAGCGCGATTTCTGCGCAAGTGCAGAATTCAATCGACCAGATTGGAAATCAGATAGATCAGTTTAAAGTGTAAGTGATACGAGAGGAGTGATATGGCAAGAACTGAACTGACGCCCGTTATTTTTGTTGACAAAGACAAGTGTGTGAACTGCCACCGTTGTATTGCGGTGTGCCCTTCAAAGATGTGCAACGATGGCTCTGGAGACTATGTCAAACTCAATCATGATTTGTGCGTGGGATGCGGCGCGTGTATTGCAGCCTGTGACCACGGCGCGAGAATCGGTATTGATGACGCGCCGGCGTTTTTTGATGCAATCAAAAAGGGCGAAAAAATCGTCGCGATTGTCGCTCCTGCGGTTGCCGCCCATTTCCGCGGAAAAGACCTGGAGTTGAACGGGTGGCTCAAATCAATCGGCGTGCAGGCAGTGTTTGATGTCGGGTTTGGCGCGGAGCTGACCACGAAATCCTATGTTGAGTATATCAAAAAGAACAATCCAAAACTCGTGATTTCCCAGCCGTGCCCGGCTCTCGTCACTTGGTTTGAGCTGTATCACCCCGAACTTTTGCAGTACCTTTCGCCTGCCGACAGCCCGATGGCGCACACGGTCACGATGATTAAGAAATTCTATCCGCAATACGCTGGCTGTAAGGTTGCCGTTGTGTCTCCGTGCTTTGCCAAACGGCGGGAATTCGACGAGAACGGCTTGGGCGACTTCAATGTGACGATGCACTCGATTTCTGAGTATTTTAAATCGCACAATATAAATCTTTCTTCTTTTCCAAAGACTGACTATGACAATCCGCTTGCCGAGCGCGGCGTTTTGTACTCAACTCCGGGCGGACTGTTGCGCACTGCCCAGCGGTTTGTTCCGCACATCGACAAAAAGACGCGCAAAATCGAAGGCTGCCCGGAAGTTTACGCGTATTTTGAGCAGCTTTCCGAAGACTTAAAAAAGGGAAAAACGCCCGCGTATCAGCTCGTTGACTGCCTCAACTGCGGAAAAGGCTGTAACTGTGGCGCGGGTACGGACAATCAGTCTCTTCCGCTTGACGAGCTTGAGGGCTTTATCGAGCGGCGAATGGAAGAGCGCGTCGCAAAATGGAAGATGAACGGGGATAAATTCAACAAAAAAGCCTTTAAGAAACTCAATGACACCATCAATCAGTTTTGGAAGGACGGAATCTACAACCGCTCGTACACCGACCGGAGCGCGAACGTGCGGAATCTCAAGGAGCCGACTGAGGCGGACATCACCCGTATTTTTCACGAGATGGGCAAATTCGAGAAAAAGGACGAGCTGAACTGCCAGGCGTGCGGATATTCTTCGTGCCGCGAGATGGCGAAGGCGATTTTTAACGGCACGAACAAAATGGAGCACTGCAACTACTATGTCATGCACAAAATGACCACGGACTTTAAGCGCGACATCAAGGAGTCAATCAACAAGGTCACGCAAAAAAGCCTTTCGTGCGTGGAAGACTCCGAGCGGCATGTCAAAGAACTCGTTACCGTGACGGGCGACATGTCGTCAAACGTAAATTCATCGGCTTCGGCAATTGAGGAAATGATTGGCAACATCGGCTCAATCAACGGAATCCTCGAAAAGAATTTTGAGGCTGTCAGCGAACTTGAAAAAGCGACGAACGCGGGACAGACCAAGATTAACGATGTCGCAAAGATTGTGCGCCAAATCGAAGATAACTCTTCGGGGCTTTTGGAAATGAGCAAGATGATTGACTCAATCGCAGCCCAGACGAATTTGCTCTCGATGAACGCGGCAATCGAGGCGGCTCATGCGGGCGAAAGCGGAAAAGGCTTTGCGGTCGTTGCTTCGGAAATCAGAAAACTCGCCGAGGATTCGAGCAAGCAGACGCGGGCAATCGACGAAGTCCTTAAGCGCATGAAATCGCTGATTGACAATGCGTCAAAGAAGACGGGCGAAGTTTCCGGCGAATTCAGCACGATTGTCTCTCTCTCAACGCAGGTCAAAAATCAGGAAGGGCAGGTTCGCACTGCGGTCGCCGAGCAGAACAACGGCGGCGAGATGGTGCTTGCCTCAATCGCGAAAATGCGCGATGCCCAGAAATCTGTTTCGGACGCGACAGAACAGCTGCGCACGGAAACGGCTGAAATCAAAGAAATGATTTCCACGCTGTCGGTGTAGGCTGCGGGCAAATATGCAAATGCGCTGGATTTTTTCTTTAAAAAGTTTTGATTCATGGTATAATGACTGCATTGTTTTGGAGCATTTTATATGAAAAAGAGTATTCCCGCCGTTGTGTTTTTGATTTTTGCGTTGCACGCTGCAAGCGCACTGGAGATTGAAGAAACGGAGCTTCGCTCGGTGCAGGCAAATCAGGACTCCGTTCAGTTTGAGAACTACGGCGGTCCTCATGCGGTGGTAGAAACTGCCGATGCCATCATCAATATCGGTACGGAGCTTGGCGTGCAGGTTGCCGCCGATGCCTCAAATCCGCTTTCGGTGAATCCTCAGGGAAAGTATTCGCTCTATCATGTGGTGAACTCAGAGGAGACGGCTGGGCTTGACGCCGACATCTTCTTTATAAACAGCACGGCGATGGTCGACCACATTAATAACGTGCGCCGAATTTTAACGGGCTATTTGATGGCGGCGTATGGCTATGAGCGCGCGGACGCCGAGACGATTGCGATTTTTATCACGGTGTACAATGCGGTGTACCGCGGAAATCTCTCATCATTTTCGGGCAAGTACAAAAACGCAGTGCTTGTAAATCTAACTGAAGAATCGGTCGGCTTGAGCACGAACTGGGAAGACTGGGCGGGAAACACGCAGATTGTCATTCCGCTCTATAATGGCGGGGCAGGGGAGCCGGCTGTCGTCGAGACGTCCGTTATCAGCGATGAGAATGTCATCGAGGCGCTCCGTCAGGAAGACGACAAAAGCGTTGACCTTCGCGAAAATCTTGTCGGCATAAAAGAGCAGGAAGCACAGGACTACGGCGAGAAGGCGAAGGAGTCTCAGAAAGAAGCCGCGCAGGAGCGAAAGGACGGAAACGCCGAGAAAGCCGCTGAGTCTGCGAAAAACGCCACTGAGCAGCAGAAGCGTGCCGACAAAAAAACGGAAGAAGCCCGCTCTGAGCGCCAGACTATCGAAAAAGACAAGCAGGATTCTCAAAAAGAAGCGATTTCAAAGCAGGACGTGGGCGAAAACCGCGTGTATCTGACGAGTTTGTTTATCGCTGACGAAAAGAACCGCTTGTACTCGCTCATGACGGTAAATCCTCAGAATGGCGAGGTCGTCAAAAAATCAGCGCTCAGGCAAATCCGCGAAAAGACGATTTATCCCGTCTCAAAGGTAACGGTGCAAAAAGATGACGGAACGAGCCGCACGTTTGACGAACTGTTTGTCGCGGTCTGCGGCGTTACCGACAAGCGCTCAGCCGTAAAGCTCTGCCTCATCGACGCGGAGAATCTTGAGATTCAAAAGCAGTCTGCCGAAACATTGTCAGAAACTTCGCCGCTCGTGCAGCAGGGCGACACATTCTACGTGATTGTCAGCGAGGGCGGAAACGCATACGTCGCCTCATACGACAAAAATCTCTCGCTCAAAAAGAAAAGCTCAGTTGCGATAAACGGCGCAAGTCCGCTGAACCTGTTCGAGCAGGGCATTGTGGTGACTGACACAAAAGGCAATCCCGTGCTCTTGGGACTCGCGAATCTTGAGCCGGTGTGGTAGCACAGCCGCGCTATTTTCGCATGAACATTACGCCGAAACTTCCCGGCCCGCAGTTGACTGAAATGGTTGGCGACGCTTTTTGGAAGTAGATTCGCTCGAACGGTACGCAGCGGAGAACGGCGGTCTGAATTTCCGCAAATGAATCGCTCGGAATGCCCGCCGTCGTTATAATGGCGAGTTTTGTGTCGATGCTGCTCCTGTTTCTGAGGATAAAGCGTATGTATTTAAAGAGCGCGTCTTCGTTGCTTCCAAAATGAACCGTCGCAATCCGCAGGTTTCCGTTTTTCATTATGATGACGGGATGTATCATCAGTGCTTTTGAAATCGTGTGCGTGAAAGCTGAAAGTCGCCTTGCGCGCATGAGGTATTCCGTGCTTCCGACGATAAAGCTCGTGCATACGCGGTCGCGGAGTCGTTCTATGTCAGCGATAATCGCCTTTGGATTCCGGTTTGTTGTTGCGAGCCGCTTTGCTTCGAGAACGAGGAGCCCCATACCGGTCGTGAGGTGTTGGGAATCGATGACTGTCACGTTATCGAACGATTTCGCAGCCTCGCACGCATTCGCAAATCCCCTGCTTGTTTTTGCCGTCATCGTAATGTGGATGATGTAGTTCGTCTTTAAAAGCTGTTCCGCAAAAAAATCTTCGTAATCGCGCACCGATGGTGACTGAGAGAACACGTCTTTCTGCCTTGTCTGCATGTAGGTCAGAATGCCGTCGGAATCCGTTTCTATGCCGTCAAAAAACACGCCCGTTTCCGTGTTGATGAGGTAGGGGAGGGTGGGAATCTGCATTTGGTCGGTGAGTTCTTTTGATAAATCGCAAACGCTGTCCGTCGTTATCATGACCGGAATGCGGGAATCCTGCTGGTGGAAGAACGGCATGCCGTCGATGTGCTCGGAACTGTCATCTGAGAGAGAAATGAGTTCTTTCGGGAGCACTTTGATGAGCGCGGCTTCGAGCAGCAGTCCGTTGATTGGTTTTGCGAGATAGCCGTCAAAGCCCTCTTTTCGGTACAGCGCCTGATTTTCGCTTCCTGCGTTTGCCGTGAGCGCGATAATCGGGGTCTGCTTGTTGATGCCGCCGACCTGCGAGCGGATTGCGTGCAGGCACTCGATGCCGTCCATTCCTGGCATCAGGTGATCCATGAGAATCGCGTTGTACTGCGTGATGAGCGTGCGCTCAAGGCATTCTTTTGCGCTTGTCACCGTGTCCGTGCGGATTTGCGTGTCTCGGAGCAGTTTTTGCGCGACCATGAGGTTCGTTTCGTTGTCGTCGACGATGAGCACGAGCGCGTCGGGAGCCTCGAAAATTTGCTTGTAGTGCTCGCGTTTGTTCATGATGTGTCGCGCCTCGAGATTGAGGTTTCCGACCGTCTGTTTGCCCATGATTGTCTGGTTGAGCGTGATGACGAACGTTGAGCCTTTTGTGTAGATGCTGTTGACCGAGATTTCTCCGCCGAGCAGTGTGACGAGCTGCTTTACGATTGACAAACCGAGTCCGGTTCCCTCAATGTAGCGGTTTTTCTCGACATCGACACGCTTGAAGGCATCGAACAGATACGGAATGTTTTCTTTTTTGATTCCGATGCCCGTGTCCGCGATGGAATAGGTGACGCGCACGAGATTCGTTGCGATTTTTTTGCACTGGATAGAGAAGCTGACCGAACCCTCGTTCGTGTACTTGATGGCGTTGTTGAGGACGTTGACGAGCACTTGCTTGATGCGCACCTCATCGCCGTAGAGCATACTCGGAAGCTCCGGGTCTATGTCGACGTGGAATTCGAGGTTCTTTTCTTTTGCCCGAATCCACATCATGTTGACGATTTCGGAGAGCATCGTGCCGGTCTCGTACGAATTCGGGTGGATTTCCATTTTGCCGCTCTCGATTTTTGACATGTCGAGCACATCATTAATCAGCGCAAGGAGCATGCGGCTTGCCGACTGAATGTTGCGCGAGTCCTCGGCAACCTCATCGGAAATATCTTCACGGAGAATCATTTCGTTCAATCCGATGATGGTGTTTATCGGCGTGCGGATTTCATGGCTCATGTTCGAGAAAAAACGGTTCTGCGCGCGGTTGAGGTCTTCGATTTCTTTTTTTTGCTGGAGAACGATGTCATTCTCTTCTTTGTGGATTTTGTTCTGGAACTGAATGAAAATTCCCAGAAAGATGCTGATGAGGATGACGGAAAACAGCGAGTCATAGAATGCGCTTGTCTCGTTGTGCGGAATGATGATTTCGGGAAAGAACATATCGATGCCGTAGCAGACGAAAGTCATCGCCACCGCGCAAATCGAAAGCGCCAGTTTGCTCTTGCCGCGCACCGTGAGAATGATGTAGCAGAAAATAAAGACGAACCACAGGGGCGTTCCGCCGTTCGTGCCACCGCTCAGAATGAATGCCCCGGGCAGGATAATAAAAGTGATAAAGATACCGATGAGCACCGCGCCGATCTGGACTTTTTTGAAACGAATGCACAGGAGCGTGATGAGTGAGACGATAATCAGGCTCAATACGAGAACCAGAATGTCGGTGATGTGCTCTCCGATAATAACGCCGACGATGGTGATGAGGCTGAGCGCGAACAGTCCGGTCATCGTAAACATTCGGAACATGCGTTCTTGGATAGTCATCGTGCTGTCAGACAAAAATGAAGCCCATTCTTTTATTTTCATTTGCCGTCTCCCGTTCCTTCTTGTGCCATTTTTTCGACAAGCTGTGCCGCAAGCTCGTAGTCAAAATTCTGTATATGGGCACTCACGTCTTTAAAGAGCTCTGCCCCCGTCTTTCCGTTGAACGTTTGTGACTCCATTTCGTGAATGATGGACTCGGCTTTTTCGCCCTCAAGCGTGTCGAGACTTGCCTTGAGCTCCGAGAGTTTTTCAAGCCAGTCCGAGCGGTCTTCTTTTGCGGTGCTGGGCGGTGGCGTTTCAGGTTCTTTGGCGCTCATCGCTTCGGATTCGTGTGGCGCGCTGGATATGAGCACTGGCTTGAGTTTTTCGCTCATCTCTTTGAGTAGGGAAAGCAGCGTCTCCGTGTTTTCTTTGATGAACGATATGTCCGTTTTTTTTGCGGCGTTCTCAAGGCTTTCCGCCTGTGATGAAATCACGTCCAGTCCGACGGTTCTCGCCGCGCTTTTAAGCGCATGGACGCGTATCTGGAAATTTTTCCAATCCTCACCGTCGTAGTATCGGCTGATTTCGTCGTGTTTTTCGTCTGCGCTCGAGATGAAGCCCGCGAGAAGGCTGATGTAAAACGCGCTGTCACCACGGCAATACTGAATCCCCGCGTCTGTGTTGACGCCAAAATCGCTGAGCGTCTGGAGTGCGGGAGCTGGTTGTGTGCTTTCGGCTGTTCGTGCCGGCGGTTCTTCCTGAATGACGGTTTCAAGCCGTCGTTTTGGTGCGAGCGGGCGTTTTGCGACGTGCTGGATTGCCGAACTCGGAAGCACTTTTTTAAGAACGCGTTCAAATGAGCTTGTCTCAATCGGTTTTGCGACGAATTCGTCGAAGCCCTCGTCAAGGAACATTTCGCGTGCGCCCGAGACGGCATTTGCGGTGAAGGCGACAATCACGATGTTCTCGTCTGTGTAGCGGACGATGTTCCTGAGCCGCCGCATTGTCTCGATGCCGTCCATGTCTGGCATCATGTGGTCCATAAAGATGATGTCGAAGCTGTTTTCTTCACAGAGCGCGATTGCCTGTGCGCCGCTGATTGCTGTTGTGACTTCCATTTCGTAGTCGCGCAGAATTCCGGTGGCGACCATAAGGTTCATCTCGTCATCATCGACGACGAGCGCGCGGATACCCGGACAAATCATGCGTTTTTCGGCGAAGAAAGTGTTCTTCATGTAGATTTTGCTGCCGTTCTCAAGAATGTTCGTGATGGGGAATGCGAGGAACGGTTTTTGAACGGGAATGATGTTGCTGTTCCCGCGCGGAAGGTATTTTTCGGTCGCAACGACGATGACGCAGATGTGCTCGGCGAGTGAGTCAAAATAGGCGGGCTCTTCTTCGTATTCCTCTCGCCCGATATAGATGTGGGAGAGGGAGTAGGCTTTTTGGATTTTTTTGAGCTCGGTGAGCGTGTTTGCTTTGTGGAGCGTAACGCCGAGCCCCGCGCGGAGATGCTCAATCGCAATGTCGTAGAATTCGCGCACTTCGGGCGTTGCATATTTGCGTGTGTTGGTGAACGCCGCGATGCAGGTGCTTTCGTTTTTGGTGATTGACATGCACGGCGTGTCATCGATGACACCCTGCGGAATGCTGATGCGGACGCTCGTACCAGTCTCCGTTTCCCGCGTGATGTGCATGAAGCCGTTCATCTCCTGGACGAGCCCGTACACGATTGACAGCCCGAGCCCCATGCCGCCCGCGCGCCTGCTTCGTCCCGCGTCAACCTGATAGAAGCGCTCGTAGATTTTGTCCACTTTGCTGTTGTCGATGCCGATTCCCGTGTCGGTCACGCAGATGTTCAGGTTTACGCCGTAGTCTTTTTTGTTCGCGTGGAGCTCGACGTAAACGCCGCCTTCTTTTGTGAATTTGAATGCGTTGTCGACAAGATGGCGGATGATTTTCTTGATTTTTGCGTCGTCTCCCTTGAGAATCGACGGAATCTGCGGGCTCACGTCAAAAATAAGCTCAATGTTGTTTGGATTCTCAAGCAAGCGAAGCTCTGAAGCCAAATCCGTGATGGTGGAAGAAATCATGTATGATTCCGAGCTGATTTTGATTTTGCCCGTGTCGAGTTCCGTGTAGTCGAGGATGTCGCTGATTTGCGAAAAGAGACGATGGCCTGCCTTTTGAATCGCAATCAGATTCCTTCGTTTTTCGGGATTTTCCTCGTTTCTGAGCATGATGTCGGTGATGCCCGTTACGGCATTGATGGGGGTGCGGAGCTCATGCGACACGTTCGTAAGGAAATCTTCCGCGCGCCGCGTCGTGTTTTCCAGTTCCCTGAATACGAGCGCATAGTCGTATTTTTCGGTGCGTTTTTTGAGGATGACGTAATGGAAAATGTAACCTGCGATGAATGACGCCAGAATTCCGAAGATGAGCCGCAGAATATGTTCGGGCGCTTCAGAGAGCGACAGGGAATGAATGATGAAAAAATGGTAGCCGAGCGAAAGAATGTAGACGGCGATACCGAGATAGATTGCCGCGAGGTTGTCGACGAGCATGAACGTGAGCATGATGATGAAGAGGACAATCGGCATACCGAAGATGCCCTGCGGATGACCGCCGTAGTAGAAATAGGAGAGCAGGGTAAGCACGAGATAGTATGTGATGCGAAGCCGCTCCGGAAATTTTTGGGAGATATGCATAATCCAGACGCTGATGATACCCGTGATGAGAATCGGAATCATCCAAAGCTCCCAGTTGAACAGAATCGTCACGCCGATGAGCGCAAGTGACAGAGTGGTGTAAATCGAGACGAGGACGAGCTGAGATTCCAGCCGTCGTTCTTTTTCACGGAGTTTCTTGTCCATTGGTGGTGTCCTCTCGCATGGTATAGTCTTTGTCTTCGTCAATCATTTCGAGCATAATCTGCGCGAATTTGGGATCGAATTGGAGTCCCTTGTCTTTTTCGATTTTGTCGCGGACGGTTCGTTGCGGCAGCAGGTCACGGTAGCTGCGTTTGGAGGTGAGCGCGTCGTAGCAGTCGGCGACGGCGATAATCCGTGCGCTTTCGGGAATCTCCTCGCCCTTAAGCCCTTCGGGGTATCCCTTGCCGTCGTAGCGTTCGTGGTGAAAGTGCGCGCCAACCGCGATGTCGGGAAATTCGGTGATGTTCTCAAGAATTTTTGCGCCGATGCTGGGGTGCGCCTTGATGATGGCGAATTCCTCGGAACTGAGCTTTCCCGGCTTGTTGATGATTGTGTCGGGAATGCCGATTTTTCCGATGTCGTGGAGCAATGCCATCATGTAGATGTTTTTGACTTTTTCTTCGCTCAGACCTGCCCGCCGCGCGATTCGTCGAGAGTATTCGGCAACGCGCAGGGAATGGCCGTTCGTGTAAGAATCTTTTGCGTCGATTGCGCCGGAGAGCGTCTGCACAATCTGCATCGTCATGCGCTCGATGCGCTCGTGCTGTTCGATTATTTCGGAGGTCTTTTTTTCGACTTCTGTGGTGAGGTCTCGTTGCAGGCGGGTGAGCTCTGTCGTGTGTTTTACGCGCAACAAAAGCACGTCGGGAACGAATGGTTTTTTGATGAAATCAGTCGCACCGACACGCAATGCCTTTGTTTCTGTCTCTTTGTCGTCGTCGGCTGTCAGAAGAATGACGGGAATTTCCTGCGTCTTCTTGTTTGCTTTTATGTGCGCAAGGGTCTCGAAGCCGTTGATGCCCGTCATGTGCACGTCGAGCAGAATCAGGTCGGGCGTGTTCTCGTTTAAAAACTCAAGAGCCTGCTCGCCCGATTTTGCCGCGCTGACGCGCATTTTTTCTGAGGAGAGAATTTGGTTCGCGATACGGAGATTTGTGACATCATCATCAACGACGAGAATCCATTCGTTCATGCCAGCTGATTCCTACGGCTAGAGCGAAAGCAGCTTGTTTCGTTGATCGGTGATTTCCTTGCACAAATCTGAATAGTCGGTGTCGGTACGCGCGCGCAGCAGCTCCGTCATCTTTTCGATTGGCTCAGAAATAGGCGTGAGCGCGAGGTTTGCGATAACGCCCTTGAGCGCGTGGACAGCCTCAAACGCCGCGTCGTAGTCTTTTGACTTGAGAATGCCTTTGAGCGATTCAAATCGTTCATCGGCGAGACCGAGGTTTACCATCTTGAGGTAAAAATCCTCTTTGTTGAGACAGCGGGCAAGCCCTGCATCGACATCTGCGCCGAAATCGCGCAATGCTTGAATGGTAATCATAGCAGCTCCTCTTATGTGGTACGTTTTGATGTATCTTTTTCGATGAGTTTTGAAAAGTCTTCTGGTGGCACGGGACGTGAGAAATAGTAGCCTTGAATCACGTCGCACCCCGCGGCTTTTAAAAGCTCGTACTGTTCTTTTGTTTCGACGCCCTCTGCAATCACCGGCACCTTGAGGAATTCGGCGATTTCCAGGATGAGCTCAACCATGCGCATCTCTTTGTTTTTTGGGGCGATGTTGTTGATGAACGCCCGGTCGAGTTTGAGTGCGTCAATCGGCAGCGTGGTGAGCATGTTGAGACTTGAATAGCCAGAGCCGAAATCGTCCATTTCGACACGGAACCCTTTTTCGCGCAAATTGTTCACGACCGCGATGATTTGATTCGAGTTATCCGTGTAGGCAGACTCGGTGATTTCAAGCAGGTAGTCGCGCTTGGGAATCCCGTTGCGCTCGACGAGGCTGATGATGAAATCCGACATGTCGGGGTCGTTTATGTCGACGCGGCTCACGTTCACCGAAATGGGAACGGAAATGCCAAATGTGTCGTGCCATCGCTTCATCTGCTCGGCGGTCTCCTGCCACACGTAGCGGTCAAGCTGCTGGACGAGACCGTTTTCTTCGAAGAGGGGAACGAACAGGTCGGGACGAATAAAGCCAAGCTCTGGGTGAAGCCATCGGATGAGTGCTTCCGCGCTTGAGAGGACGGGCGTGTTACCCGTGATGTTGTATTTTGGCTGAAAATAGACCTTGAACTGTTTTTCGCGGATTGCCACCTCGAAATCCTTGAGCAGACGGGCTGAGAAAAGCTCCTTTTCGTGCATGTCGGCATCATAGACGGCGATTGACGTGCCGTACTGGTTTCGAAGCGAGTTGCACGCCTGCAATGCATGGTCAAAACGCTGATCAAAGGGAGAAGCGCGTGTTTCGTCAGTGAACACGCCGATTCGGAGACGGACTTCAGCTGCTTTGAGCAGAGTGAGCAATTTTTGCCGGAGTATTTCGAGCAGGGGGTGTAGTCGTCGTGACGCGCGGTGTAGACATAGAAGACGTCAGCATCCTGACGACAGGCGATTCCCTCCGTTTTGTCTAAGAATTCCCGGATGCCGTCGGCAATCAGGCAGAGCACTTTGTTGCCGAATTCTTTGCCGTGCAGCTCGTTGAGCATGTGAAAGCGGCTGAAATCGATGACCACGGCATCCATCGTTGAGTCGGGGTGGCGCGTATCGTACTGATGACCATACTCCATGAAGAATTTGGGCGTAAAAAGCCTCGTGAGCAGGTCGATTTCCGTTGCCTGAATAATCTGCGCGTCCTCGAACAATTTAATCGAATGATGCACGCGCGCGAGGATGACTTCGGGCATGTCGTAGGGCTTTGTGAGAAAGTCCGCCGCGCCGAGCTTGAGGCTTCGGATTTCAGCGGATTTTTCGCTCGTAAGCACGATGACCGGAATCTTTTTGAGCTCCGTGCTTTGCTCGATGAAGTTCAGCACTTCGTAACCGTCGACCTCGGGCATGAGCAAATCGAGAAGGACGAGCGATATTGAGTCAGCGTGGAGACGGAGCTGTTCGAGCGCGTCCTTTCCATTTTCGGCATACAGGACAGTGTATTCCTGCTCAAGAATAGTGCCGAGCATCTGGCGGTTTATACGTTCATCATCTACGACCAAAACAGTTCGTTTGAAAAAACGGCTTGCTTTACGATTCTCCATATATAATCCTTATCTCGTTATTATAAATCCACTTTTCAAAAAAAGACACTTTAAAATTACTATTTCTGTAAAATATCTTAAACCTTGAGCGCACACAATTTCTGTGGTACAATCCTTGCAAGAAGAGGTTCGGAATGCACAAAATACTGATTGTTGATGACGAAAAAATTTCCTTGATGATGACGAATCACATTCTCTCCACCGAGTACGCGACCGTCTGTGCTTCCTCTGGTGCTGAGGCAATCTCTGTGTTCAAAAAGGAGCATCCCGATTTGGTGCTGTCAGATTTGCGCATGCCGGGCATGACAGGCTACGAGCTCCAGCAAAAAATCGAAAGCATGTATAATGCGCAGATTCCCTTTGTCTTTATGACCGCCGACACGTCTGACGAAACAGAAAGCAAGGGCTTTGCAAATGGTGCGCTCGACTTTATCCGAAAACCGTTCCGTGCCGACATTCTTCTCCAGCGAATCGGCAACATCTTAAAAACCGTCGAAAAAATCAAGGACCTCAAGCAAGCAGCGATTCTCGATCCAATGACAGGGCTTTTGAATAAATCCTCTTCCGAGGCGGAGATTGCCTCGCTCTGTCGCACGGCTCATGGCGTGCTCATGATGATAGACCTCGACAGCTTCAAGCTCGTCAACGATATGTACGGGCACGCGATGGGTGACAAAATACTCATTCGCTTTGCTGAAATCTTGCAGGCAGTGGTGCGCCCCATCGATGTGGTTGGGCGACTCGGCGGCGACGAATTCATCGCATTCTGCCAGAATGTGGGCGATGAGGTCGTCATCGAAAAAAAATCGCGCTTTATCAACAAATACATCATTGAGGCGGCAAAAGAATTCATGGGCGATGACATGACCATTCCGCTCGGTGCGTCAATCGGCTGCGTCTTTGTTCCCGACGAAGGCACGGATTTCTCAAGCCTGCACAAAAAAGCCGACAAAGCGCTCTATTCCGTAAAGCAAAACGGAAAGCACGGATTCAGTTTCTTCAAAGAAACAGCGCACTCCGAGAAGAGCGAGGAGTCAAAAGCCACCGATTTGAGCAATGCCATCAAGATTCTGAGCGAACGGAATCGCGCGCGCGGTGCGTTTTTGCTCTCTTTCGAGCAGTTCCGCACCACGTATCAGTTCCTCGTGCGGCTCAATGCGAACTATCAAAAAGAAATCTGCATTCTGCTGTTCTCAATCAAAGAAAGAGACCGAGCCGTGCTCCCGATTGAGGATGCCGCCGATCAGTTCTCGGAAGTGCTCGTGTCTTCGCTTCGGCAGAGCGACATTATAACGCAGAACGGAAAGAATCAGTTCATCGTCCTTTTGCCAGAGACCTCATTCCAGAACATTTCCGTCGTGAGCGAGCGCGTCCTGCAAAACTGGAACGATGCCGATGCCTCTGCGATTTTCTCGGTGAGCGTTGAGCAAGATGTCATCAGACCGGAGCGGTAGGGGCGCACCGGTATCAAAAACGTCAGACCCGAATGCCGCTTTTGCGCAGTTTGCCCACTTCTTCGGGCGGGATTGCCTTTGAGAAGTAGAATCCTTGAATGATGTCGCAGCCCGCCTTTTTTAAGAGCTCGAACTGTTCTTTTGTTTCGACACCTTCTGCTATAACGGGAATCCTGAATTGTCGTGCCACGGTTATGACGACCTGCACGAGGTAGAGTGATTTTCGGTCAGTGGCGATATTTTTGATAAAGCCGATGTCGAGTTTGAGCGCGTCAATCGGAAGCTGCGCGAGCATGTTGAGGCTTGAGTAGCCAGAGCCGAAGTCATCCATCTCGATTAAAAATCCTGCTTTGCGCAATTTTGCGACAGTCTGTGCGATGACGGACGATTCCTTTATGTATGCCGATTCCGTGATTTCGATGTGGAACTGCTCGGGCGAGATACCGTTTTTGCTCGTGAGCTCAAGCAGAAAATCGGCGAGTTTGGGGTCGTGCAAGTCAACGCGCGACATGTTCACCGACACGGGCACCGTTGAGCCGAATTCGGCAATCCATTTTTTCATTTGTGCGACGACTTCCGCCCATACATAGCGGTCGAGTTTTTGAATGAGACCATTTTTTTCGAACTGAGGGATGAATGAGTCTGGCTTCATCATGCCGAATTTCGGGTGATTCCAGCTGACGAGTGCTTCAAGGCTCGATAAGACCGGGAATTTTCCCTGAATGCTGTATTTCGGTTGGTAGAGTACTTTGAATTGCTTTTGATCAACCGCCTCGGCAAAATCCCCGAGAATTCGCGCCTTGCGGATTTCCTGATTGTGCATCGTGTCGTCGTACACTGCGAATGCGGAGCCATAGGTGTCGCGGAGTGAGTTACACGCATAGAGGGCGCGGTCAAAACGCTGCTCAATCGATTCGCTACGGTATGAGCCTTTGCATACACCCATGCGCACGTGAATTTCTGTTTCTTTGAGCAGGTTTGAGAGGTGGTATTTGATTCGTTCAAGCGGCTTGTCGTAGTTCCAGTGGTTCGCCATGTAAAGATAGAAGCCATCTGCGTTGTAGCGACAGCCGATGCCCTCGGACTCCCGTGCGAGCTGGATGATGTCTGCGGCGATGGTCTGCAAGACCGTGTTTCCGAACGTGCGCCCGTATAACTCGTTTAGAAGATGGAAATTCGTGAGGTTGATGACGATTGCGTCCATGAGCGTGTCGGGATTGCGTTTAGAGAGCTGGCGCGCATACTCAAAGAAAAATTCTTTTGTGTACAGCCCCGTGAGCACATCTTTTTCAGTGGATTGAATGATTTTTGAATCTTCGGCAAGCTCGATTGAGCGGCGCACGCGCGCGAGGATGACTTCCGGCATGTCATAGGGCTTAGTGAGAAAGTCTGCCGCGCCCGCCTGAAGGCTTTTGACCTCAGCGGATTTTTCGCTCGTGAGTACGATGACCGGAATCTTTGACAACTCCGTGTCTTCTCGCATCTTCGTGAGCACTGTGTAGCCGTCAACTTCGGGCATGAGCAAATCGAGCAGGACCAAAGAAATCCGTTCACGCTGGCTATGAATCTGGGAGAGCGCGTCCGTGCCGTCCTCAGCAAAAAGCACGTCGTATGTGTCTTTGAGAATCTCGCCCAGCATTTGGCGGTTCACCTGCTCGTCATCGACGACAAGCACTTTCCTGCGGAAATCAACTGAATCATTCATAAGACTATTTTAATGCCGAATGTTCTGCCCGTCAAATTGTCGCGTGGAATCTTGCACGCTAATCTTCCCCATGTCGTGCTTGCATCTCGCTGAATAAAAAAACAGGGCTGCCCGCTTGAGAGATATGCTCAAAGCGGGCAGCCCTGTTTGCGTGCAGTGGCGTTTGTTACATTGACGTGTATCCGCCGTCAACTGGCAAAGCAACGCCGGTGACGTAGCTTGAAGCCGAGCTTGCGAGGAAGATTGCCGCCGTGTCAAGCTCGCCCTCGTTTCCGTAGCGAGAGAGCGGAATCATTGTCTGCGCGTTCTGCTGGAAGAAGTCAGAGTCGAGCGTTTCTTTGGTGAGCGGGCTGTAGAAATAGCCCGGGCAGATTGCGTTTACGTTGATGTTGTATTTGCCCCATTCAGCAGCCAAGCCGCGCGTGAGGTTTACCACGCCGCCTTTTGCCGCATGGTACGGAGAGCAGGGAGCGACCTTGTTTCCGACCAAGCCGTACATTGACGCGATGTTGATGATTCTGCCGTATTTTGCCGGAATCATCGCCTTTTTTGCGACCGCGCGCGCTACTTTGAACGTGCCGCCCAAGTCGACGTTAAGCTCGCCGTTGAACTGGTCGTCGGTGATGTCCTCTGCGGGAGCGACGGCGCCTGTGCCCGCGTTGTTGATGAGGATGTCGATTCTGCCGAATTTTGCCACGACTTCATCGATTGCGGCATTTACTTTGTCCGTGTCGGTGATGTCGCACTGGACGGCGAGCGTCTCAACCTTGTATGTGTCGGCGATTTCTTTTGCGACTTCGTCGATTTTATCTTTTCGGCGCGCGATTGCGACGATTTTTGCTCCCTGATTTGCAAGTGCCTTTGCCATCTGAACGCCAAGACCTGTAGAGCAGCCTGTAACGACTGCGACCTGACCTGTTAAGTCAAAATAGTTTTTCATAAAAACTCCTTGAAGAACAATGTTTAGAATAAGTATAACGCAAAACGAAAACATATGCAAATTGTTGCCTTATGCTAACAAGTTGAATTCTTTTGATTCCCGCTGATTTACAACGAGCCGTGAGACGGGTAAAATAACAGCGAATGGAAGCACTTTCAGAAGATTTCATGCGCCGTGCGATTGCTCTTGCGCGCGGTGGCGAAGGCAAAACGAACCCGAATCCGCTTGTGGGCGCGGTCATCGTAAAAGACGGGCGCATTATCGGCGAGGGATTTCACCATGCCTACGGAGAATTGCACGCCGAGCGCGATGCGTTGAAAAATTGTTACCAAAACGGCGAAAATCCAAAGGGCGCTACGATTTACGTGACGCTTGAGCCGTGCTGTCATTTCGGAAAGCAGCCGCCGTGCACTTATGCGCTCGTGGAAGCAGGAATTTCGCGCGTGGTGGTGGGAAGCCGTGACCCCAATCCGCTCGTGCATGGAAAGGGAAATGCTTATCTTCGCGAAAACGGAATCCAAGTTGAAGAAGATTTTTTGCGTTCTGAGTGTGACGAACTGAATCCGATTTTCTTTCATTACATTACGACAAAAATGCCCTTCGTTGCGTTAAAATATGCAATGACGGCTGACGGAAAAATCGCCACCAAGAGCGGAAAATCTCAGTGGATTTCAAACGAAAAATCTCGGGAATTCGTGCATGTGCTTCGCAATCGCTATGCGGGAATTTTGGCTGGAATCGGCACGGTAAAAGCCGACGACCCCATGCTGAATTGCCGCCTCACAAACGAAAACGGCGAGCAAATCGGTAAGAATCCCGTGCGAATCATTTGCGATTCCCATTTGCAAATTCCTTTAGCGAGCAAAATCGTGCAGAGCGCAAAAGAAATCCCGACGATTGTTGCATGCGTGGGGGCAGGGCAGGGCGAGCAATCTTTTAGCGAAAAAAAACTTGCGCTCGAAAACGCGGGCGTGGAAGTGATTGAAGTTCCGTCTGAAAAAGCAACTGTGACGGAACAAAACCCAAAGTCTTCGGTTGATTTGCGCGAACTCATGAAAATCCTCGGCGAAAAGAAAATAGACAGCGTGCTTGTTGAGGGCGGCGCGTCAATAAATTACAGCGCGTTACGCTCAGACATCGTGAATAAAATCTACTCATTCGTCTCTCCAAAAATCTTCGGCGGGCAGGCAAAATCTCCCGTGGGGGGTGCGGGCGTGAATCTCGTTGAAGAAGCGTTTGAATTCATGCTCGAAAAAATCTCGCAATTCGGCGATGATGTTCTGTTGGAATATAAAAATCTGTGCTTAAAGAGGTAGAAGCGAAATGTTTACAGGAATAATCGAAGAGATCGGAACGGTCAAAAAAATCTCGCTCGGCGGAAAGTCAGGCTCGCTTGAAATCGGCGCAAAAAAAGTGCTTGAAGGAACGGCGGTCGGCGACTCAATCGCAGTGAACGGCGTGTGCCTCACCGTCACGGGCATGAATTCTTCATCATTTACGGCGGATGTCATGGCGGAAACCGTGCGTCGCTCTTCGCTCGGCTCGCTCTCTGTGGGAAGTGGCGTGAACTTGGAGCGGGCAATGGCGGCAAACGGGCGGTTCGGCGGTCATATCGTGAGCGGTCACATTGACGGCACGGGCACGATTTCCCGCCTCGTGCGCGAAGAAAACGCGGTGTGGGTGCATGTCAAAACGAGCGCGGAAATCCTGCGGCTCATTGTTGAAAAAGGCTCAATCGCAATCGACGGAATCAGCCTCACGGTCGCGCTTGTGAACGAAACTGAATTCGCGGTGAGCGTGATTCCGCACACGGCAGAGGAAACCACGCTTCTTTCCAAAAAAGTGGGTGACACGGTGAATCTTGAAAACGACATCGTGGGAAAGTATGTCGAAAAATTGCTCGGCGGCGCGCGTTCTGCGGAACAGACAGCTTCTGAAAAAGACGATAAATTCTTAAAATGGCTCGGCGGGGAGTAAAAATTACCTCTTGCACAATATAATTGAATCTGTTAGCATGGGTTTACAATTATGTCTTTTCAATATAACACAATAGAAGAAGCACTCGCTGATTTAAAAGCGGGCAAAATCATTTTAGTTTCAGACGACGAAGACCGCGAAAACGAAGGCGACATGATTTGTGCGGCGGAATTTGCCACGCAAGAAAATGTGAACATGATGGCAAGCCACGCAAAAGGACTGATTTGTATGCCGATGAGCCAGTCGCTTGCCCTAAAACTCGGGTTGTACCCGATGGTCGCCGAAAACACCGACAATCACGAAACGGCATTTACGGTCTCAATCGACCATATTTCCACCACAACGGGAATTTCAGCAAAAGAGCGTTCAATCACGGCGCAAAAGTGCATCGACCCGGCTTCCGTGGCAACTGACTTCCGCCGACCGGGGCACATGTTCCCGCTCATTGCGAAAAAGGGCGGCGTTTTGGTGCGAAACGGTCACACAGAGGCAACGGTTGATTTGTGCCGTCTTGCAGGCTTAAAAGAGTGCGGCTTGTGCTGTGAAATCATGGACGATGACGGCACGATGATGCGCGGCGCAAAATTGCAGGAAATGGCGAAAAAATTCGGCTTTAAGTTCATCACAATCAAAGCCTTGCAAGATTATTGCCGCGTGAACGAAAAGCATGTCGTCCGCGAGGCAAAGGCAAAACTCCCCACCGAGTACGGCGATTTTGACATCTACGGCTATGTAAACGACATCACGGGCGAGCATCATGTAGCTCTCGTAAAAGGCGATTTGACTGACGGCGAGAATGTCTTGTGCCGCGTTCACTCAGAATGTCTCACGGGCGATGTATTCGGAAGCCGCCGCTGTGATTGCGGTCCTCAGCTCCAAGCCGCGATGAAGCGCGTGAATGACGAGGGGCGGGGAGTGATTCTTTATATGCGGCAGGAAGGGCGCGGAATCGGCTTAATCAACAAACTCAAAGCGTACAAATTGCAGGAAGAAGGCTTGGACACCGTTGAAGCGAATGTAAAACTTGGCTTCAAACCCGACCTACGCGAGTACTGGATTGGCGCACAGATTTTGCGTGACTTGGGTTGTAAATCGCTCCGTCTTCTCACGAACAATCCCGAAAAAATCTACGGTCTTGACGGCTTTGGTCTCAAAGTGAGCGAGCGCGTACCGATTGAAATCCCCGCACAGCAGTACGACGCATTCTATTTGCGCACAAAACGCGACAGGATGGGGCATATATTTAGTGAGCAGTTAGAAGTTAGCAGTTAGAAGTTAGCAGGTAATGTGTGGGGAAGTTTCCCCCTCGCCTAAGGGGCTAACCTTATTTTCTTTGTTTCTTAAAAATGACAAAAAATTGCTCGAAATACCTCTTAAAAATGACAATATTTTGTCTAAAATACTTCTTAAAAATGACAAAAATTCGCTCAAAATACCTTTGAAATTTGACAAAAATTCACTCGAAAGACCTTTGAAAAATGACAATTTTGTTATATAATCTGTTTAAAGGGTGAAAAATGCTTGTTCGCGATTCTATACATGAACTTGTTGCTTGGAAAAATCGACCTCACAAACCGCTTGTAATCATGGGATTGCGGCAAATCGGGAAGACCTATCTCGCTAAGAAATTCGGCGAAGAATTTTATGAAAGCGTGATTTATCTGGATTTCCGCTCGAATCTTGCCGTTCACAAAGCGTTTGAGGGTGATTTTGATGTCGAAAAGATGATTCTTGCAATCACTTCTGTCGAAAAAACGGCGCGTTTTATTCCGAAAAAGACGCTCCTTATTCTTGATGAAATTCAGGATTGCGCGAATGCAAGAAGTTCTCTCAAATATTGGGCGATTGACGGTCGTTTTGATGTGATTTGCACGGGAAGTTTTCTTGGTGTAAAAGGGTTCAGAAGTCCGTATATTCGGGGCGTGCCTGTGGGCTATGAAGAGCAGATGACGATGTACCCGCTTACTTTTCGGGAATTTCTTCTGAACACGGGGCTGGACAAAAAAGTCTACGACTATGTGCAAAAATCAATTGAAGAAAAAACAATGGTCGAGCAGACTGTTCATCAAAGCATGCGCTCGCTCTATCTGCAATATCTGATTGTGGGCGGAATGCCAGAGGCGGTGAACAAATTCTTTGAGACGCACGATTTGAATCAGGTGCGCGAAGTTCAGGTTCAGATTCTCAATTCAATCAAAGATGATTTTGGTCGCTACAAGGATTCGGAAGGAAAGGATAAGATAAACGAGGTTTTGAAACTCCGTGCCGAGGCGTGCCTTGCTTCCTTGCCCGCGCAACTTTCCAAAGAATACAAAAAATTCCAGTATAGCCTTGTTGATGTTAAAGGTCATTCTCCTGAAAAGGCGGACGGCTTGCAGTATCTTGAAGATGTGGGGCTTGTCGTAAAATCCTACAACACGCGCGAACTTTCCTATCCGCTTGAGGCGGCAAAAATCGCGACGGAATTCAAAGTCTTTTTCGCTGACACAGGTTTGCTCGTCTCACAATTGGGCGATGAAGTGCCTGCGAAGATTCTTTCGGGAGATTTGGGCGCGTACAAGGGAGCGGTGGCAGAAAACATGGTCGCGGCAAGTTTTTCTAAAATCGGAAAGCCGCTTTTCTATTTTCACGCGCCAAGCGGCTCACCAGAACTGGACTTTTTGTTTGAAAAGAGCGGCGAAGTCGTGATTATCGAGTGCAAGGCGAGCAACAACCGTGCGACGAGCATGAAATTCGTGCTTGCGAATCCCAAGCGGTTCGGGGAGCATAAAGCCGTAAAAATCGCCGACTCAAATATAGGGCAGGGAAGCGGCTACGAGACTTTCCCGCTCTATGCGCTCGGCTTTATGCAAGCAAAACGAGAGCCGCTTATCGTGGAAATGGTCGATGTGACGAAGCTGAAAGTGCCAGAGTAGGAATCGAAAATCATATAGTAGAAAAAAAACAGAATCTGTGCTAATCTTTTGTGAGAAATGGGAGTCAATCTTATGAACGAAATCAACTTAATCGAAGGAAAATTAGTCGCCCCACAGGGCATGAAGGTCGCGATTGTTGCGAGCCGATTTAATGAAATCATCGTGAACAAACTTCTTGGCGGCGCGGTGGATGGTCTTGTTCGCCACGGTGTTGAAGAAAAAAACATCACCGCCGTTTGGGTTCCAGGTGCGTTTGAAATCCCCGTTATCTGCGACAAGCTTGCGGCGAGCAAAAAATACGACGCGGTGATTGCCGTTGGTGCGGTTATTCGCGGTTCAACAAGCCACTACGACTATGTGTGCGCCGAAGTCTCAAAGGGCGTGGCTCAGGCGGGATTTAAAAACGGCGTGCCCGTGCTTTTCGGCGTGATTACCACCGAGAACATTGAGCAGGCAATCGAACGCGCGGGAAGCAAGGCGGGCAACAAAGGCTACGATTGTGCTTTGGGCGCGATTGAGATGGCAAATCTTATGAAACAACTGTAAAAAAAAATGCCCGCATGAGCGCGGGCATTCATTCTTTAAATGCAATAATCGTAGCCGTTAAACTGGCGGTTTTTTTCGGCTATGTGTTCGAGGGTGTTTGAATCAACGAAATCGTTGATGACTCCCTCGAAATCTTTCCAAAAATCATCGTTTCCCACGGAACTCACGGCATTTGATTCAGTCGGATTTCGGGGGGACAAATCGCCTTCCATTGCGCGCAAAATGTCGCCCACTTTGTAATCCTCGGGCTTTCGCGCGAGTTTGTATCCGCCGTTGTTTCCGCGCAATCCCAAAACCAAGCCCGATTTGCTCAGCTGAATCAAAATCTGCTCCAAATATTTGACCGAGAGGTTGTGACGGTGCGAGAGCAGTTTGAGCGGAATGTATTTTTCCGGATCCTGTTCAGCCAAATCAGTCATGATTAACAGCGCGTATTGTCCTTTTGTTGAAATTCGTAGCATTTGCGTCTCCTGGCATACAAATACCTATTTACTAGCTAGGTAACAGTGTAACACGAGTTACCTATTTTGTCAGTAGGTAATGCCCTGTTTTTTTTACTCTGCTTGCAAAATTCTTACAATCTCATCATTATTACACCATGCGCATAGTACTTGAACACTTGAAAAAAACATATACTTCTATAAATAATGGCGCGAAAACCGAAATTCACGCAGTGGACGATGTTTCGCTCGACATTCCCGAGAACACGATTTTCGGCATTATCGGGAAGAGCGGGGCGGGCAAAAGTTCGCTCGTACGCCTCGTGAGTTTGCTTGAATCTCCCGACAGCGGAGCGGTCTACTACGGCGAAAAGCGCGTCGACAATCTTCCCAAAAAAGAGTTGATTTTACAGCGGCGGAAAATCGGCATGATTTTCCAGAATTTCAATCTCTTTTCTTCACGGACGGCAGGAAAGAATGTCGCCTATCCGCTTGAAATCGCAAAAGTTCCCAAAGAGAAAATCAAGGCAAAAGTCAAGGAAATGCTCGCGCTTGTCGGGCTTTCTGACCGTGAGAACGCGCCTATAAGCACTTTGAGCGGCGGGCAAAAGCAGCGCGTGGCGATTGCACGGGCTCTTGCCACCGAGCCGAGCATTCTTTTTTGTGATGAGGCGACGAGTGCGCTTGACCCGAACACCACGCGGCAAATTCTCGCGCTTATCAAAGAAATCCAGCAGAAGATGAACCTTACGGTCGTGATGATTACGCACCAAATGGAAGTCGTGCGCGATGCCTGTGAGAGCGTCGCCGTGATTGAAAACGGCAGAGTCGTGGAGACGGGCAAGGTCAAGGAGATTTTTACGAATCCCAAAACCGAGACCACACGCGATTTTATCAAGAATATCGCCGTACAAGCGGGAAATCGCGAGGGCGACATCGTAAAGTGGTCAGAAAAAACGGGCACGTTCCTGCTTCATTTTGTGGGCGGCGCGACAGGCGAGCCGATTTTGAGCAAAATGGCGAAGGAATTCGATGTGAGCTTCAACATTCTCGCCGCGGGAATCTCGCACTTACCAGACGAAGATGTTGGCTACATGGAAACGGACATCATCGGCGAAAGCGCGGAAGTCGAACGAGTAGTGAAATGGTTGAGCGAGAATAATGTGAGGGTACAGAAAAAATAACTATCACACGGATTCGATTTTGCTACGCAAAATCAATTTAAATACGGAGATTCCGTAGGAATCTCGAATCCGTGTGACAAAAACGTGGAGATTTTTATGGAACAGATTTTGATTCTTGTCGGAACTTCGACGCTTGAAACGCTTTTGATGGTCTTTTTCTCGACGATTTTTGCGATTCTGATTGGCTTTCCGCTCGGCGTTTTGCTGAACATCACGAACAAATACGGCATTACGCCGAAACCCGCGTTCAATCTCGTGCTGAGCCGAATTATCGATGTCTTGCGCTCGTTTCCGTTCGTTATTCTGATGATTGTGCTTTTGCCGTTCACGCGCTTTATACTCGGCACGGCAATCGGCACGACGGCGACGATTATCCCGCTTTCGATTGCGGCGGCTCCGTTCGTGGCACGAATCACCGAGACTGCGCTGAACGAAGTTGACCCCGGCGTGGTGCAGGCGGCGCGGGCGATGGGCTCAACGAACGCGCAGATTGTCATAAAAGTGCTCATTCCAGAGGCAATGCCCTCAGTCGTTTCGGGGATTACGCTCACGATTATCAATCTGGTGAGCTATTCTGCGATGGCGGGAACGCTCGGCGGCGGTGGCTTGGGCGACTTGGCAATCCGCTACGGCTATCAGCGGTTCCGCACGGGAATCATGATTGCGGCGGTTGTGGTGATTATCATTATGGTCGCGCTCATTCAGTTTGCGGGCACGCGCCTTACAAACCGAATGCTTGCCAAACGATAGCGTTACGTCTCCGTGTTCCGGCTGTTGCGCCATTCGCGTGGTGACATGCCAGTGCTTTTTTTGAAGATAAAGCTAAAATAGTGCGGGTCGCTGAATCCGACTTCATATGCAATGTCGCTGCTTTTCATATCGCTCGCACGCAAGAGCTTTTTCGCCTGTTCAATGCGTACTCTCGTCAAATATTCAATAAAGGTAATGCCGCAATCCTGTGAAAAGACGGTGCTGAAATGGTTCGGGCTTAGATTCACGGTCTCTGCGGCTGAGCGGAGGCAGATGTCCGGGCTTGCAAAATTCTGGTCGATGTAACGTTTTGCACGCAGAATGAGGTCGGCGTATCGTCCTTGCACATGCTCATTTCGGTAGACAAGCAGTGCGGTCAATACGCTGCGAATTTCGCTCACAAAACTGTCTTCGGTTTGAACGGCGCGTTCGACGAACTGGTGCGAGAGAATTTCGGGCATCACTTCTTTTACGTCGCCACCCAAGCGTTCAATGAGCGTGGAGACCGCCATAATCACATCAACGGTGAGATAAGACGCAATTATTGAGAAATGGCTTCGGTTTTCACCGAGCATGGCGATGTACTCACTGATAATCTGGTCAATTTCATTTTCGCCGGCGTAATTCAGCCGGTCGACGAGCGGATCATTTTCTTGAAGAACGATGGCATTGTCCGACGCTTCCTGCAAGTCATTGCTTGAAATGATGAGATTTCGGCTTGTGAGCTGGCATTTTTTGATGACACTGCTCGCACTTTTAAAAGAATGCGCGATGTGCGATGTGTGTTCAACGACTTGCCCAATTGCAGTGGTGAGCGTCGTGTTTTTTTCTTGCTGAGAAAGCTCGTGCTGAACGAGATTTGCGAACGAAAAAGCTGCTTCTTCGCACAGTTCGGCGGACGTTCCCTTGTGAATTGCGACAAAAATCGTCGGTGTCAAAAAGAAAACAATAGTATGTTCCTGCGTCGCTTGCTGTGCTCCCAGTGAGAGAATCGCCGATTTGAATGCAAGCAGCAGTTCTTTGTTGTCCACTTCTGATCGGTGAATTTCTGTTGCACTTACGGCATAGTAATGCGAGATGAGGTTGATTCCAAAGTCCTGCGCTTGTTGAATTGCCGAGCTTGCGTCGACAGTGCCATATACGAGGTCGGTGAGCAATTTTGTGCGCGAAAGACTCGCGGTGCTCTCGAGTTCTTCTTGCGCGCGTCGTATGTTGATTGCCTGCTGCTTTTGTGTGTCGAGCGTTTCGGCGACTTTGTTCAGGCTCGAAAGCACATCTTCGAGCGTAAAGGGCTTGAGAAGATAGTCATCAACGCCGATGGAGATTGCCCGCTTTGCATAGTCGAATTCATCGTGACCAGAGAGAATGATGATGCGGAGCCAGGGCTGGATTTTTTTTGCCATCGAAGCAAGCTCAAGTCCGTCCATAAACGGCATCCGAATGTCGCTGATGAGAATATCGGGCTTGATGTCCTGAATCATGGAGAGCGCGATTTCACCATCAGCCGCTTCGCCCGCAAAGGTAAAGCCTGAGCTTTCCCAATCGATTTTGTTGCGCAGTCCTTCCCGAACCAGCATTTCATCGTCAACTATGAACACGCTATACATGTTCGCCCCCTTGTTCCCCGACAATCGGTACGGTGCACGTGATGGTCGTGCCTTCTCCGGAAACGCTTTCAATGCGCAGAGATGCCTTTCCATTGTAATATAATTGCAGTCGCTTGTTTACGTTGTAGAGCCCGTATGCTGCCGACAGAGATTCTGCGTTTTTTTCGCGTGCGAGCTCTTCGGTGACTTGCTTTAGTCGCTCTGGAGTAAAGCCGATGCCGTTGTCAGAGACCGTGAAGACGAGTGTTCCGCGTGATTGCGCAGTTTCGCCGGTGCGTCGCGCTGTAATCGTTATTTTGCCGCGCCCGCGCTTGTTTTTTATGCCGTGATAAATGGCGTTCTCCACGAGCGGTTGCAGGAGCAGTTTGAGCAGTGGCATATCACCGATGGCTTCATCGCTTTCAATGCTGTAGTCGAGGATGTTTGCATAGCGGATTTTTTGAATCGTCAGATAGCTTTTTACGTGGTCAAGTTCTTGCGCGACCGTAATCCACTCATGCCCGCGGCTCAGTGAAATGCGGAAAAACTGCGAGAATGCTTTGGTGACGCTCACGACTTCTTCAATTTCACCCGCCTCAGCGAGCCAGATGATGGAATCAAACGTGTTGTAGAGAAAGTGCGGCGTGATTTGCGCCTGCAAGGTCTTCATCTCGGCTTTCTGCAAATTCTGTTGTTCGCGGACATTTTCTTCGAGGAGCGTTTTGAGTTGCCGTGCAATCGTGTTCAGGGTGTGGAGCGCGATTGCGAGAATGAACGCGCCGATGAGCACCTGGAGCGCGGTGAGTAGGGCAAATGACCGTTGAATGCGTGTGTTTGTCGCGCTTGCCGTCTCGATTTCGGTCACGATGAATTCTTGCAGAATGTCGCTCAAGAGAGAGGCGATGCTTCTGATTTCTTCCATGAGCCGTTCGTTCTCGGCGACCGTTGCGTTTGCCTGTATCTGCGTTTCGAGCTTGTCGATGTAGTAGCGGAGCGTGGTTTCCGTGCGCGTTGCGACATCGAGGAGCTTGCTTGCCTCTTCGGTGGCAGTCTCTTGCATTTCGTTGATGCCTGTGCGGATTTTTCTGAGCAGAATGTACTGCTCGCCCTGCGTGAAGTCTTTTTGCCCCGAGATGATGTTCCAGAGCTCATTGGGAATGTCTTCTTTGACAATCTTATCGAGTGCCGTCGCCTCGCTTACGTTCGAGATGATTTTGTTGTACCAGTTTGAGTGGAGACGCGCCACGATAATCGCGTATAATATGGGAACGAGCATAAAGAGCAAGATGATGGTGTAGGAGCGCAAAAGGCTGTTTCTGATGCCGGTCGTTTTTTGTGCCATCAGCTTCCCCTAATAGTTCCGCGGCGCGATTCTGAGCAGATCGTCGTTTTCGGTAAAAATCTCTTCTTCGACGTGCAAAAGGCGCGGAACACGTTCCCCTGCCGCGAGTTTTTTTGCCGCATCCATGACTTCCTGCCCGATGTCAGGCTTGCACTCGATGACGCAGTTGATGTCGCCCGAGCGCAGTTTGTCGATTGCTTCCTGCTGGGCGTCCACCGTTACGACCGTGATGCCGCTCTCCTGGTTTCCTGTTGCGATTCCACGTGAAGCCAATTCCTCAAGAAAGCCGAGCGTCATGCCGTCGTTCGCCGAAAAGATGATGTCGATCTTTTCTCCGCCAATCTGCAATGCGTCGTTGTTCGCGTCGAGAATGTTCCGTGCGATTTCCCGTCCGCGCGAGCGAATAAAATTGCCGCTCTCGCTGTAGATGATGCGGAATGCCTTGTTTTTGGACAGCTCTTCCCGGAATCCCTGCGCCCTGCCGTCGCTCGCCGAAGAGCCGTCCGTGCCGCGCAGCTCAAGAATCGAGTGCGTTCCGCCCGCACCTTCGTATTTTTGAAGCAAAAACCGCGCCGCCTTCCTGCCTTCCTCAACGCTGTCAGTGCCGATATATGCCGCGTAGAGGCTCTCGTCTTTTGTGCGGATTTTTCGGTCGCAGACAATGACCGGAATGTGCGCGTTCTTTGCCTCACGGAGCACATTGTCCCACCCGTCCTGAACTATCGGCACGAATGCAATCACGTCGACGCGATAGACAATGAACGAGCGGATTGCCTTGATTTGATTTTCCTGTTTTTGCTCTGCATTTGAGAACAAGAGCTGAATGCCGTTTTCCTCAGCGGCTTTTTGAATCGATTTTGAGTTATAGGTGCGCCACGCGCTTTCCGCGCCAATCTGCGAGAAGCCCAAAAGAACGGGATTTTCACCTTGTTGCGCCACCTGTTTGTTCTTGCAGCCCGCCGAGATTGTGAGAAGAAGCGAAATGACAATCAACACGCCCGCTGATTTCATCGTCCGAACCTTTTTTTGCATACGTTCAGTATAGCTCCAAAAAGGGCGCAGAGCAAACAAAAAGGCCGTCCGCCAACGCAGACAGCCTGATAGACTCCCTCGATGATGTCCTTAGCTTTTCTTTCGATTCTTTATGATGACGAATACGCTTTGCAGCACGATGAAAAAGCAGAGAATCACCGAAAGCACGATTTTGTTCCACCATGACGACAGCGTGCCCTGACAGCGGATGAGCGTTTCTATCGTCGCTTTAATCAGCACGCCGAAGAACGTACCCACCACGGTGCCGACGCCGCCCGTAAGCATGGTGCCGCCGATAACCGCAGACGCAATCGCCTCCATTTCGAAGCCACGCGCCTGCTCAACGAAGCCCGACGTGGTGTTCAGGCAGAAGACCACGCCCGCAAGAGAAGCAAGGAATCCGTCTGTCACGTAGGCGATGAACTTCGTTCGTTTTACGTTGATACCCATCAAAAGCGCGCTCTGCTCGCTGCCACCGACCGCAAACAAATTACGTCCGAAGCGCGTGTATTTGAGCACGTACCACACCACCACGACGGCAATGAGCGCAATCACTACGTTTGGGTGGATGAACGGATACATGCGCACGCCGCGTTTATTGACCGTTGAGCCGAGGAGGATATTGATGTTCGCGTTCGCCACTTTCAGAAACGCAGCGTTCGCCTTAATCGCAATCTGCTCGGAGCTGATGATTGCCGTAAGACCGCGGCACATGAACAAGCCCGCGAGCGTGATGATGAACGGCTGCAATTCCATGTAGCTGATGAGCCAGCCCTGGAACGCGCCGAAGAGAATGCCGAACAAGAGCACGAGGAAGACCGCAACGCCTGCGGGCATCGCGAGTTTTTCCATTGAGTAGGAGAGCATCATGCACACAAGACCGACGACCGAGCCGACGGAGATGTCGATGCCGCCTGCAATCATAACGAGCGTCATGCCACTTGCCGCAATTAAGAGACCCGCGTTGTCAATCAGCATGTTCAAGAACGTCTGCATTCTGCCAAAGCCCGCGCCGTGGTAGACGATGATGCCCGCAAGATACATGACGATAAAGAGACAAATCGTAAAGAACAGCAGGAAGTTTGAGCTGTCGAGCCGTTTTTTCTTGAGCGCGGCGAGCGTTGTTTTTACATCAATCATTTTTCACCTCCTGCTGTGAGCGCTGCCTTTTGCTTTAAGCGCAATGCGGCGGCGGCGCGGTATTTTGCGAACGCCGGCGACTGGAACAGGACAATCAGAATGACGACGACCGCCTTGTAAATCGGCAGCTGGTCAGCCGACACGCCCATCGCGTACAGACTCGTGGTGAGCGCCTGAATCGTAATCGCACCGATAATCGAGCCCGCCATGTTGAATTTACCGCCACCGAGACTGTTTCCGCCGAGCGCGACCGCCAGAATAGCGTCCATCTCCAAGTTCAAACCGATGTTGTTCGCGTCGCTTGAGTAGATGCGGCTTGAGGCGATTAAGCCCGCCACGCCCGAGCTCAGTCCGCAGAACAGGTAGCAGAAGAACACGACGAGCACCGAGTTGATGCCGACGAGCCGTCCTGCCTTCGGGTTGATGCCGACCGTCTGAATGTAGGTCGAGAACGCCGTCTTTTTGAGGAAGAGCTGCGTAAGCAACACGAAGATGATGACGATGAAAATCGGCGTCGGAATGACACATCCCGGAATGAAGCCGCCAATCCACTTGAACGACTCCTGCCGCACGTAGAGAATAACGCCCGTCGCGTTTTCGTTCGAGCTGATGAGCTGCGCAATGCCGCGCCCCGCCGTAAACAGAATGAGCGTCGCCACCATCGGCTGAATGTTAAAGCGCGCGACAAGCAGACCGTTGAACGCGCCGCACGCCACTCCGCCGAGCAAGCCGAAGAAAATCGCAAGGGCTGGGAACATCGCGTAGCCGTCATAGCTTCCGCCGAGCAGGCGCACGATAATCGCACCCGACACCGCCATCACAGCACCCACCGAAATATCCGTGCCGCGCGAAGAGGCAACGACGAGCGTCATGCCCACCGCGAGGATAATCAGCTCGCACGAGCGGTTCAAAATATCGATGATAAAGCCGTACAGAACGCCGTTGTTGATTGAAATCTTGAAGAAATTCGGCGTGATAATCACGTTCACAATCAGCATGATGATGAGCGCCGTAATCGGCAACAAGAGCGGACTTTTTCGTATCCGCTTTAAAAGCGCGACAGCCGTGCCGTTCGCGCCGAGCGTCACCTTATTTTCCATTGTGTTCACCTCCCGCGATTGCAGCCATCACGTCCTGCTGCGTCAGATTGTTGTTCTTGAGTTCGCCGACTTTCGCCCCGTCACGCAAGACGCACAAGCGGTTGACCGTGCGGAGCATTTCGTCGATTTCTGAGCTGATGAAGACGACCGTCATGCCCTGACCCGCAAGCCGAACAATGAATTTCTGGATTTCCGTTTTGGTGCCGACGTCGATACCACGCGTTGGTTCGTCAAGGATAAGGAATTCAGGATTCGTAACAAGCCAGCGCCCGATGATGACCTTTTGCTGGTTGCCGCCTGAAAGCTGCTTGACGAGCGTTTCGGGTGACGGCGTTTTTATGTTCAGCTCCTTGATATAGCGGTCGGTAAGCTCAATCTGCTTTGCCATCGGCAGGAGATTGAACACACCCGTTTTCGCTTGTAAGGCAATCATCATGTTTTCGCGCACACTTAAGTCCGCTATGAGGCTTTCTTCTTTGCGGTCTTCGGGCAGATACGCCATGCCGCGCCGGATAGAATCAATCGGAGCCTTTGCGTTGAGCGGCTTTCCCTGAAAGTACAGCTCGCCACCGTCCGGTTTGTCCGCTCCGTAAATGGCACGAACCATCTCTGAGCGACCGCTTCCGAGCAGACCCGTCAAGCCAACGACTTCTCCCATACGAATCGACACATCGAACGGCTTGATTGTGCCCGTGTGCGTCAAACCGACCGCCCGCAGAATTTCCGGCGCCTCAGTGCTGTCGGCGATTGCGTTTTTGTTGCGCAGATTGTCCAATGCCTCGACCTCGTGGCCAAGCATCGCCTGAACGAGCTTTAATCGCGGCAATTCGCTCGTGGTGAACTGCCCCTCAAGCTCGCCGTTCCGCAAGACCGTGATTTTATCGCAGACCGCGTACACCTGCTCCAAAAAGTGCGTGACGAAGATGATGCCCTTTCCGTCCGCCTTGAGCTGGCGCATGACGTTGAAGAGCTTTTCGACTTCCTGATCATCGAGAGATGACGTAGGCTCGTCGAGAATGAGCACCTTGCAGTTGAAGTGCACCGCACGCGCAATCGCGACCATCTGCTGAATGGCGACCGAGTATTCCCCGAGCGCGCGCTTCACATCTATATCCTCAAGTCCGACCCACGCAAGAATCTCACGCGCCTGCTCGTTCATCAGCTTCCAGTCAATCGCATGGAAACGGTTGAGCGGCTCACAGCCGGCGAAAATGTTCTCAGCTACAGAAATATTTTGGCACAGGTTGACTTCCTGGAACACGGTACTGATACCGTTCTGTTGTGCTTCTTGGGGCGAATGGTTGTTTATCGGTTTTCCTTCAAGAAAAATATCACCCGAATCACGAATGTGGACACCGTTTAGCACCTTGATGAGCGTCGATTTGCCCGCGCCGTTTTCGCCCATCAGCGCATGGATTTCACCGCTCTGCAAGGTAAAATCAACATTTTGCAACGCCTTTACGCCGGGAAATGTCATCGTGATGTTTTTCATCGAAAGCAGAACATCATTTGCCATTGTTACCTCTTTTTACATGCAAGAAAATAAAAGCCGGAGCGGAAGCATTTCACGCCCCAATCTCCGGCTTACATACAGGCTACAAGTGAGTTGTTAGTACTTGCGGTTCGGCAGCTGCTCTTCTGCTTTGAGTGCGTTGCCAATGCCGTTCTTGTCGAATACCAATTCGGTGACATACTGAACTTTGTCAACCGTACCGCCGTTCTCAAGAATCTTGATGATTTCATCTACGCGCGGACCGTGGAGCGGGTTACACTCGACGGCGCAGTTGATTTCCTCACCGTTGATGATTTTGTTGAATGATTCGCGCACAGCGTCGAACGTGATGATGATGATGTCTTTTCCAGGAACTTTTCCCGCTGCTTTGATAGCGTCGATTGCACCCCATGCCATGTTGTCGTTCTCTGCGTACACAACGTCGATATCAGGAGTTGATTTGAGGATTGATTCCATGACTTCCTGGCCCTTAGCCTGAGTGAATTCGCCAGTCTGCTGAGCGACAAGTTTCCAGTTCGGGTGAGCGGCAATGCCCTCTTCCAAGCCCTGTGTTCGACCAATCTGAGCAGAAGCACCGATAGTACCCTGCAAGTCGACGATGTTAATCGTGTCGTTCTCGCGTCCCTGTGATTTGAGGTATGCTTCGAGCCATTTTACGCCGTCCTGGCCTTCTTTGAGGAAGTTTCCGCCGACCCATGCCAAGTAGAGGCTTTCGTCAGAGACTTTCATCTGGCGGTCAGAAAGAACAACCGGAATTCCCGCTTTTTTTGCTTCCTGCAAGACCGTTTCCCAACCAGTTTCAACGACCGGAGCAACGACGATGTAGTCGACGTCCTGCTGAATGAAGTTTCGGATAGCCTTAATTTGGTTTTCCTGCTTCTGCTGAGCATCATCGAAAATCAATTTGTAGCCGTTCGCTTCTGTGAACGTAGATTTGAATGACTCAGTGTTCGCCAAACGCCAGTCAGATTCAGCACCGACCTGCGCATAACCGACAGTGATGAGCTTCTTCGCATTTGCCTGCGGAGCAGCTCCCTTTTTTTCGTTACAAGACATTGCGAGAGTCGCACACAACGCAGCAGCCGCAGCGACAGCAATTTTTCCCATTTTCATTTTTTGTTCCTCCTCTTTTTGTATAGAACATAGTGATATGAAAGTAGTCTAAAGATACCGCGACCTGCGTGCTAAGTACATGAGAATATTTCGGTTCTTTTGTTGAATTTTTTCATGATGTCACCCGTCAAAAGTCTTTCCAGAAGAAAAAAATTGAATTTTTTACGACAATACGTGTATTTTTTTACGATAGAATTTTTTCGCAAAAATAGGCAAATTCACTGTAAAACTGTACCAAGCACTTGTTCCTAAGCGCGGCAATCGGGTGGGAGGTGAAATCCGCAACCGTGGTGAATACCGAAATCCCAAAGATGTATGACGTTCAGCGGGGTATCCCCCCCACTCACGATAAATATCGAAAAAACTCGGTACATATCAAAAAAAATCACGATTTTAGTTGACGGATAGAGAATACGGGCGTATGATTTTATTGATACCGAGAAAAGTCGGTATATATCAAAAATTGTGGATATACGGAGAAAACCGTATTTAAAAAAGGAGGCTTATTATGAAACGAAGTAGAGTAGGAGGGGGGGTATTGCTCAAAGTAATTGCTGCGGCACTGCTCGCTTCTATCGCAGGATTTGGTTTGCTCGGCTGTGAGCTAGAGCTTAATAATGAAGACGAACGAGCCGCAACAGGCGGTTCTGATACGGGAAGTGGATCTTCTGCTGTAACACAACTGTCACAAACAAAATGGACTTTGGAGAAAACATCTACAAAATATGGAGTATTTCTCGATTTGGATTCAACTGACAATGCGACAGCATATAACATGACTGTTGACAGTATCAAAATTGATGGTACGGAACAGCTTTCTTCAGCTGTTCACATTACAACAGATGTTTATATTACCGAATATGCAACGGCAGCGGATCATACTGATTCTGGCATAAAAGCTTGTGCGAAAGAGGTAACTCCCGGTACAAGTTCGACAACTATCGAGTATATTATCTCGGATATAACTGTAACTGGTGCAACTCCATATTATTGGGGGGTTTTCAACTTTGGTTTTACTGATATTGATAATTCTGTAAAATATTGTTGTCGTGATGACATGTGGGATAATGGACTTACTGCATTTGCAGCCGGTTATCCGACTGGAACATGGCCAAAAGATGGCGAGGTTACTTACACCGCTGGAAGAAATATTTTACTTGATGCTCCATATAAAACAGGGAAGATTAAGTTGACATTGACAATTGATAATTCAAATCAAACTGCAACTTTTACTGTTTATACCGTATCATAAATTTTTAGATGTATTCTTTAAATAAGGAGAAATAAAACACTATGAAATTACATACACTTATTCTTGGTGCGGCTGCTCTTAGTTTTGGGGCGGGCGCGTTTGCACAAAGCGTCGCGTTCCATGCGGGCATTGATTACACAACGTGGGGCGTTACGCAGACAAGGTTAAATACTGATGGCGAAAAAGAAAATACCGATGCTTCTGCGGGCTATGACCCGGACGGGAGCATGACGGTCGATGTTTCTGTCCATGCGGCGAACTTTGAGTTTAATCTGGGCGTGTCGTACAATGCGGACGGCGGTGACGGAGACTATTATGACTTCTCTGATAAATTGAATACATCGTTCTATCAGGGCAACATGAAGGTCTCGTTCTTGAACGAACAGGCTGCTTTATACCTCGGTAAATTCGAAGACTTCAACGGCGATTTCATTGCTGACGGATACGCGCTCGGCGGTCAGTATATTACGAATCTCGCCGACTCTGATTATGGTCAGTATCTCACCGGTCTCATGATTTCACCGATTCCGTTGAGCGGATTCCGCATGTTTGTCGGTTTCCCGATTCTTCCGCAGAACGGAAACGGAATTCCGGACGGTGATTACGACAAATGGAGCATCCTCTACAAGAAGGCAAAGATTGCTGCAAGCTATGAGCTTCCGAACAGTTTCTCAATAAATGCGGGATGGCGACCAGGCACTTATTTTGACGGTGTAGATGATGCTGATTCAGGAACGATGGCGGGGCTTACCGATAAATTCACGGAAAGCATGTTCGGCGAGGCCTATCTTCAGTTCCTCATGCCGAATATTGTCGAGGGTGTTTCTGCAAATGTGAGCTACGATTTGCGCTACCGTGATAATGCATATTACACAAAAATCGACGGCACAAAAAAGGAGCACACGGCACTTGCGCACATGGTCGGTGCCTCTGCTGAATTCGGAAGCATTCTCAGCGACGCGCTTACGTTCGCTGTTGAAGACCGATTCTTCTTCGCGGGTGATGATTACATCACGTCTGATGAAAAGTTCATGTACGATATTCTTGGAGTCGCAGTTGAGTATGCGGTCGGCGGAAAACCGTTCAGCATTGGTTTGAACTGTGCGGGTATGTTCGGTGCTGACGCTCGGGGTACATCGCTTGCAGATGACGGCGGAGCAAAAATCACGACAGGAAACTACTATTGTAGTGGTGATATTGGTATGAGCTTGAACGATATGGACACGGCATCTCTTTCTGGCTTGAGCGGAAAGGCAACGACCTATATCGGCTTTTATGCGAATCCGTACATCAAATTCAATATGTCGAACGGCGCGCTCACAATCGGCGCGGAAGTCTGCTACACGAATTTCTCTAATGACGACGTGACGAACACGGGATTGAGCTACCGCGTTCCCGTGGGCTTGAAGTTTGAGTTCTAGGGTTACAGGAGGCATGAGAGATGAAAAAATCTAAACGTATCTGCTCTGCCATCGCTGCATTTGGTGTGCTTGCTTTGGCAGGCTGTGACCTGGAAGTTCCAGACTCGGCAAAAGTTGTACTGAAATCAGTTGATTATGATGTGTCTACCTTGCCAGCGCTTGTGGCTGATACCATCGTGTTTCAAGACGCAGTGCTTCCTCCTTTGGGTGAATCTACCAAAAGCGATGGTTCTGCATGGAAAACGAGCGACGGCGTGAGTCTGAGTTTCTATCTTTCTGGATATACGAGCGATTGGTCGATGATTTTCCAATGTCCAAGTGGAAACTGGGGTTCAACCACGGCGCATCAGTGTAACGATAAAGTGTGGGCAAAAAACGCTTATGGCTGTCAGTCTGGAAACGGTACGTGGGATCAGTTCAACGGCGTTGATTGCTATGTGACCATCAGCATGGACTATGAGGCAGGAACGATGACTTACTATAAAAACGGGTCAAAAGTTACTGTGTACGGAACGGGTACAAGTGATGGATGGGCTGCCTGTGAGTTTACGATTTCGACAAGCGAATGGGTAAAGAATCTCATCGATGATATCAGCGAGAGCGGTATTTATTGCATTCATCCGACAGACACGTGGGCAAACGCGAGTGCTGGCGAGTATACAATGAAGTATCTTGTCGTAGATGCGGCTGTAGATGATGCGGGTGCACAGGCTAAGTATGATGCTTACACGTCTTGGGCAGCGGAGCAATAAGGAGGACAGATAGATGAAATTACATAAATTTATTATTGGTGCTGCCTTCCTTTCTTGCGCGTCGCTTGCAATGGCAGATGTGCATATTGGCGGTTACGTTGACTACACAAGCACGGTGGCAGCCCAGCAGATTCAAAAGAAAACCGCTGATTCTGATTGGGATAAGGGCGATGTCATGTCTGAGTTCGGTCCGTTTCAGAACGGTATCCACTTCTTGAATTTTGATGCGCATGTACCGAACGTTGACTTCCGTGCGGCTGTTTGGCTTGGTGCTGGTCTTGGTCCGTGGTATGGCGGTGATATGTATCCTGACCGAACCGGAGACCGAACGACTAATGGTGTTTGGGATGAAATGCATCTAACAACGCATTTTATCGATGACCAACTCAGATTCTATTCGGGATACTTTGCGGGCAATGGTTTCAATGCCGGCTACTTGTACTACGGGTATGTATCGGCGCAGAATTTTGTCTCATCTCTTGCTATGCGTGGCTCTGGTGATGGGGATGATGCTGCTTTTACCGGCATCGAGTTTTTGCCAAAAGCTTTAAATGGCTTCAAAATCATCGCAGGACTTCCTGTCGCGCCGTTTACTGACAGCTATCAAAAGTTCAACAACTGGGAGCATTTGTGCAAGGCGATAAAAGTCATGGCACAGTACAAATGGCTTTTGTACAATGTCACGTTCAACGCGGGCATCAGACCCAACACCTACGGAACGAACGGAACGAGTTCTGACCGTGGCGACTACACGGATAGTTTGTTTGGGGAAGCGTTTGTGCAGGTTGACATGCCGAGTCTCTTCTATGGAATCATGATTAATGCAAGCTATGATTTGCGTTGGCGAGACGTTGAGAAAGCAGGAATTTATCTTGAAAGTGGTAAGGATTGGTCGGCGACCGCATTCGCACACTTGGCAATGGTTTCTGCAAAGGTGACGACCATTCCCGAATGGACGCTCTCTTTTGAGGAAGCAATCAATTTCTATGATAGCCACTACATAGCGATTAATGAGCGTGCTATTTTGAATAGAATCGGTTTCAAGGCTGTTCACCCGCTTGCTGGTCGTCCGTATGAATTTGGCTTCGAAGGATACTTCATGTATGGTCAAGACGCAAACGGTTCATCTCTGTCACGAGAGGGTTCTTATTGTAATGATGAAATAGGAGCTCACTGGAACTTTTTGCGACAGGGTGATGAAGTTACTCCGGCATCTGGCGCACCAGGGCGCTACATTAGTGGCTATATTTACCCATATTTCCAAAAGAACTTCTCTAATGGACATGTGAGCATCGGCGTTGAGCTTAATTATGCGCACCTGAAAGCAGGAAGCACTGTGCAAGATTTCGTCTGGCGTATTCCGCTCGGTGTAGTCTTCTGGTGGTAGCGAATCTCGTCCGAAGCTATGCTTCGGACGAGGAAGCGAGCGGCACTGCTCGCGGAAACACAAAGGCATCGTCATTACAGGCGATGCTTTTTTTATATCAAAAGCGGTGTTGCGTGGCTGGTGTTATGCCTGAGCGCTTTCGGTCGCAAGCTCTTCTTTGAGGGCGAGCACTTCTTCAAGGGGGAGCGAGCAACAGCGTGCAATTTTCTCTGGAGACAATTCAGTTTCTTGGAGTAAGTTCTTTGCGTTTTCGCAAGCGGTATCATGTGCCGCCTCACCTCTTTGGACTTTTATGTCCATGTCATAGTCATATTCACCGAAAAACATGTTCTCTACCTCCTTTGCGTTCCGACTGAGAAAATCCGTGAGTATCCCGAGCGACTTTGCTTTTCTGATCGCCCGAGCCATGAAGTTGTCCGAGTCTGAGTTGCGCTCCTCGTTCACGAGGGTGACAAACCTGCTGTAGTCGAGAAGTGCACGGCACTTCTCCCACTCGCTTTTTCCCGTCGGCTCGTTGATATTATACACCGTCACCTGCAAATCGAAAAGAGCGTTTTCTGCATTCGCAAATGAGATGTATTCCTCGGAGAATGCTTCCCTGAGCGAGAGAATCTGCTTCGTGGGCTGCTTGTCGCGCCCGTTATAGAACACGAAGAATTGCGGGCGCGGAATCTTCTGGACATTCCGCTTGAACTTGATTTCAGGCGGGAGTTGCTGCTCGTAAATCTTCGCGATGTACATGAGACACCGCAGAGGCATATTGCGGTTCACGGTGCTCTGCTGCTCGCAGAGCATGACGACCTTGCCGTCCACGAGAAAAGACACGTCGTTTTCCTGACCCGCGTACAGCACACCGTCGATGTGCACGTCCCTGAGCTCCGTGTCTTCAAGCGAGAGGCTCGTGCCGTTGAGCGCGTTGTACAGGTCGAGGAAGTTTTTCGGTCCGTCTCTGTCCGTACAGAACAAATGTACGAAGAGCGAATCCTTGTACTTGCGTTTGTGAGTTTGTGTAGCCATAAGCTATCCCCCTTTATGAAATATGTGCGGACACAAGAAACGCTTCCCACTCCAAGCATCTCTTGTGCCCACGCTTATTTATTTGTAAAAACAGTCACGGTTTTTACAGCGAAGACGGGGATTTTTTGAAAAAAGATGTTTTTTTATGAACTCATTGCTCCATTCCTTAGCCCCCAACTGTATCAAAAAAAATGGATATATATCAAAAAAAACAAAATATTTTTCTTGACAACGGAGGAATATGGACTTATCGTAATTATATAGAGCGAAGTAATAAAAGGAGGATTTGTTTTGAAAAAGGTATTGTTTGGGGTATGTGCTGCGGTTGCTGTTCTGGCATTTGTCGGCTGTGCTTCTACGTCTGGAGCGGCGGGGGCTACAACTGCCGACGGAAAATTTGTTATCACGGAAAATTCGGGTGTTGTGGGCTACTACACGTTCGAAGAAGAAATTACCGAGAGCATGGAGGTCGTTGACCATTCTGGCAATGACATTTCGGTATATACGGCGGCACTTGATGGCTCTGAGCTTGACGAGGGGCATACGGGTGACGGTTTGTATTTCAATGGAAACGATGAATACATCACGCTTGATCCTTCGGTGCTTGACGGCGATGGATTCACCTTTGCCGCATGGCTCAACCCGGAGGCTTGGAAAGTCTGGGCGCGTGTCCTCGACATCGGAAATCAAAAAGAAGATTTGTGGATTGGCATGGACTGGCAGACGCGCATGCTCCGTATGGACGTACTCGGTGCGGCAGGTGCGGTCTCGGTGTTGTCTCCTTTGCCACCGATTGATGAATGGACGCATCTTGCCGCTACTATCGACGGGAGTGTCGCAAAACTGTACATCAACGGAAAGCTCACGCAGCGCATCCCGTGTCGCGTAAAGCCGGCTCACATTGGTGCAAACGTGCAGGGCATTTATGTCGGTGCCTCAAACTGGCCTGACCCGCTCTTCCAGGGTGTGATGGACGATGTGTTGGTTGCGAACCGTGCGCTTTCTGCGGGTGAAATTGCAGCTGTGTACAAGGGTGTTGTTCCTTTCGACGAGGCTGAATAAACGGACGTAGTGGTGGTCGGGCTTGCTTGAGACCACTTGCATAATACGGCGGTGGTTCTAACAAGCTCAGACCACCGATTTTTTTTCTATCTTTCTATATGAACATTACTGACATTACCGAAAAAGACGAGGCAGAGCCTCTCATTCCTCAGCGCGCTGATCCATACGTATATTTTCACAGCGATGGCTATTACTATTTCACGGCGAGCGTTCCCGAATATGACCGCATTGAGCTTCGCCGCGCCTGGAGCGTAAAAGGGCTTGCGGATGCCGAGCCGCTTGTTATCTGGCGCAAGCACGCGAGTGGTCCGATGAGCTGGCATATTTGGGCGCCGGAACTGCATTTTATCAACGGCAAATGGTACATCTATTTTGCGGCGGGCAGGGCGGAAGACCCGTGGTGGATTCGCACGTGGGTACTCGAGAACACGAGCCCCGACCCGTTCTGCGGCGTATGGGAAGAAAAGGGCATCCTCGAAGCCGAGTGGGACAGCTTTATGCTTGACTGCACGGTCTTTGAGAACCGCGGGAACTGGTACGCGGTGTGGGCGCAGAAGCGAAAGGAGCGCGAGGAGAATTCCGCCCTCTATATCGCAAAGATGGAAAGCCCCACGAAGCTTTCCCTCCCGCAGACCTTGCTCACGTTCCCCGAATTCGACTGGGAGTGCAAGGGCTTCCGCGTGAATGAAGGCCCCGCAGTCTTGCAGCGGAACGGAAAAATCTTCCTCACATACAGCGCGAGCGCGACCGACGCGACGTACTGCATGGGGCTGCTCACCGCAGAGGATGGCGCGGATTTGCTCGACGCAAAAAGCTGGAAAAAGAGCGAAAAGCCGGTGCTCGTCACCGACGAGAAAAAAGGCATCTTCGGGCCTGGTCACAACAGCTTTACCACGAGCCGCGACGGAAAGGACGACTACCTCATCTATCACGCGCGCCCGTATGCCGAGGTTGACTTGGCGTTTGCCCTATATGACCCGAACCGTCACACTTGGGTAAAGCGGATTCGCTATGATTCTGACGGTACGCCGTTGTTCATGTAACATCTCATTGTCGGGCGCACAGTCCGGCAATTCTTTTTAAAAAGGGGGACTCTCTATGAAAAAAAAGAAAACTAGTATACGAGCATGTGCACTTCGTGCACTCCGCACGCTTCGTGCGTTTTCCGTGCTGCTTGCGCTTGGACTTATCGCCTGCCAACCAGAAGGCTCGGGTGGAACGACAGGCAGCACAAAGTCGGTCTCTTCAATTGCACTTGATTCTTCTCAGGCAACTACGTCATTCGCTGCGGGGGACACGTTCACCGCAGACGGGCTTTCCGTTACGGCGACATATTCTGACGGCACAACGGGAAGCGTCTCCCTCTCAGACTGTAGTTTTTCTATCGGCGGAACGAGCTACACAAGCGGTACGACAAAGCTTTCTGCCGCAGGCTCTTTTACAGTCACAGTCACTTACAAAAAGCAAAGCGATACCTATACGATTGCGGTTATTTCGACTGATTCTTCATCGTACGTTGCGCCGACATACAATGACAATTACGTCGCGGCGGGGCTTGTTTCGTTCTCGAAGCGAGCGCTGTGGAATCTCGCAAATACGCACGACCCGACGGTGTTCAAATGGACGGACGGGTACTACTACATGTTCGGAACCGACGCATCGTATGGAAACGAGCATGAGAAAGCGACGACGGGCAAGCACTTTCAGGGAAAACGCTCGCTCGACCTCGTAAACTGGGATTATGTGCCCGGCATTATGGACGATGCCCCCGACTGGGTTGTTACAAAGCTGAATGAAATCCGCGTGAATCTCCGTGCGGCAAAAATCGCTGCGGGTGAGACGCTTGCCGCGACGGAATTGCAGTCAATCGCAAAGGCTGACATCAGTTTCGGATATTGGGCACCGGTCGCCCGAGTCATTACGGTCGACGGCACGACGAAAGTGCGTCTGTATTACAGCATTGTCGTTGACAACTTCATCGGAAACGGCAAGACAGCGACCAATTCCGCGAATTTCGACAACACATGGAGCGAGCGAGCCTTTATCGGCGTGGCGGAGACCACAAATCCAAACGGCGGACCGAGCGCGTGGACTGATTTGGGCTTTGTCACTTGCTCTTCCTCTGATTTAGGCACAGACTACAGCCGGGAGTCTTTAACAGATTGGAGCGGCTATTTTTATTTCAACGCGATTGACCCGACCTATTTTGTTGATGAAGACGATACCCACTGGATGATTTACGGAAGCTGGCACTCGGGCTTCGCGCTTGTCCGTATCAATCCGAGTACCGGTAAAATCGCTGCGGTTGATGGCAGCGATTATCTGTACGGAACCGTGACGGGCGATTTTGAGATGGGAAATCCCTGGGCAGACAGCGCAGACGGATTGCGAAAGAACGGCTACGGCACGCGCATTTTCAGCCGAGGAACGAGTCGATGGCAGCCTTCCGAAGGCCCGGAGCTTATCAAGTACAACGGGTACTATTGGCTTTTCTTCGCGAACGATGGTCTTGACGTGCCGTATCAGACCCGCGTTGTGCGTGCGCAAAAAATCGAGGGACCGTATTATGCAATTCAAGGCTCTGAAATGACCAGCAACGTAAGCGGAAAAGAGCAAAACAGTACGACCATTCTTCCGATTGTCACGCACCCGTACAAATTCAACGATGCGGACAACGGGCTTGGCTCATGCTACGGCTGGGTAGGCATCAGCCATTGCGCGATTTTTGATGACGGGGAAGGAAACTGGTTCTACATGAGCCAGCAGCGTCTTCCGGAGAACGTGGCGGACAATGAGTATTCAAACGCGGTGATGATGGGCGGCGTGCGCCGCATCATGTGGACTCCAAAAAATGTGAATAGCACAGATGTATGGCCGATGGTACTTCCAGAGCGGTATGGTGCGATTCCCGAGGATTATAACGGCGGCGCGATTACGACTGATGAAATTCCGGGCACATGGCAGCACATTAATCTCGTATACGACAAAGGAAAGATGGATCTGGCGAGCGAGCTGACGATGCAATCTGACGGCACGATGAGCGGCGCGCTTTCGGGAACATGGTCATTCTCAGAGGACAGTCAGCAGCTTACATTCTCTCCAACCGGAGGGACAGCCTTTGTGGTGACCGTTGCGCGTGAGGTGAACTGGGAATCAAGCCCGCGAACGCCGACCATCGTGTATACGGGCTGTGTGAATGACAGCGCACGTAGTTTCACCTATTGGGGAAAGAAGGATTCGTCAGCGATTGCGACCTATGCCGACAAATACGCTTCTGCTGCATTGCAGTCAACCTATACGATGACAATCACCGACGCGGCAAAGAATGATTTGGGGTGGTATTTGTATCCGCAATGGGGAACATGGACGTATGTTGTTGACGACGGAAGTGGTGAGACTGAGCCCGCAAGTGTTTCTGGTGCAGGTGAATGGTGGACTGGTAGTGAGGAGAATCAAACTTCAAAGTACACCATCGCAGATGGCGGAACGCTTACATTCTATGTAAGCACGACAGATACGGTCTGCACAATGACTCTTAAAGGTTATTCTGCATCTGCAAATACAGATGTTGGCATAAACTATCATAATGATAATGACTGTTGGGGTGAGGCAAAATCGTCGTATATAGCAGGTACAAATACTGCTATAGCGGCAAATTCTGCCCAAAGTGTCAAAATCGAAATCACCCGAAATGGCGCGACCCAAACAGCAAAGATTTACAAGAAGTAGGCTCGCTCATTCGTCAGTTCTGTAATGCTTCAACGTCCTCGACAGGCAAGCCCGTAATCTCTGCGGCTTCCTGCGTGCTCATGCCGCGGTCAAGCAGCTTTTTTGCGGTGGCTTGCTTTTCGGCGAGGACGGCATCTTCGGTCTGTGCGTCGGCAAGCGTTGGTTCCGTCTGCTTTGGTTTGAGCGTGATGGCGGTTGGCTTGTAGTCTTCGGGCTTTGAGTCGTTGTTTGCGCCTACGAACTCAGAGAGAAATTCGGTGATAACGCGGTTTTCGAGGGCGGGGTAGAACGTCATGATTTTGTCTTTGTCCCAGTCTGATGATTTGATGAGCTCCGTGTAGTCCGATGATACTGCCTTGTATTCGCGGTTGACGAGTCGCTTTCCCGATGCGTCTGTGCCGAACACGCTCATTACGAGGCGCGCGGTGACTCCTTTGTTGCGCACGCCGTCTTTGACGATGACTTTCTGAAAGCGGAAATTCACGTAGAGCACGCTGGCAGCTCCGCTTTGCTTGCACATACTGCGGTTTAGTTTTCCGTTTGACGAGGTGATTGCGTCGTATCCTTTTGCGGGAACGGTGTTGCCGAGATAGTCGAGAAAATTCTTGCCGGTGTCTTTGTATATCGGGCAATCTTTGAGCACGGTTGGATCGATGACCTCAAGTCCGAAGTCACGCATTCGCTCAGAGAGCAGGGCAGATGCCTCGTCGATGCGTTCTTGTGCGGTCGTATTTTCCGGATTTTTTTTGTTAATCATGCGGTTGACGGCTCCGCTCAAGATTCCGTCGTCGACGGTCTCGGTGTTCGTGCTTTCATTGTACCAGGGCACGGATGGATTTCCGTAGACGGTCATGATGGCGATTGGCGTGTAGGCCGACAAATCTGCTGGAACTGATTTGCAGGCAAAGAAGATAGGTACGAGGCACAGGATGCCGCAGATGCTTTTTTTCATGATGATTCCTCACATTCTGTTAAGAAATAATTTCAATATAAAAGAGTATAGCACAACTCCGTTCATTTATTCTGAAAATTCCTAATATGTATCAAAATTTTTCTTTCTTTCTGATAGAGGCTATGGTATACTAAATATCAATAAAAGTTAAAACATATCAACTTTTTAGGATAAGAAAAGGAGAAAATGCCATGAATAAGAAAATCCGCTTCGGTGTAGCTGCTGTCGTTGCCTGTTCTGTGCTTTCTGGAGCGTTTGCCGCAAAAAATGATGTGGACAAAGCGGTACTCACGAAATATGCGAATGCAAATGCATTCAATGGTTCTCAAGATATATGGGGGCCGCTCAATTGTCATGACCCCAAATTGTTTCAAGATGATGACGGCACGTACTACGTGTATTCAACGGATGCTGCAATCGGCGGTGCTGGGCAAAAAGGTCTGCAAATCCGAACGTCAAAGGATTTGGTTCATTGGACGAGTCTTTCAAAATCAGCGATTCAGCGCAAATGGGATAAGGATTGGCTCAAGTGGGTCAACTTCAACATGGCGCAGGCCTCTACTTGGGCGCCAACGGTCATCAAGCAGAACGGTCTCTACTATTTAATTCACGGCATTATCACCGACAGTCGTTCTCCGGGGAATCCTGATGCGGCAATCGCGCTCACGATTTCATCAAGCCCCACGGGACCGTTCTGGCCGGCGGCTCAGGCTGCTGCGAAGGATGCGAAGGTGGGCGAAATCCTCTCAAAACTCGGCGTCACGTACAAGCAGTCAAATATCGTTCGTTACACATGGTACGACCGCTCATGGGACGATGATGACCCGAGCATTGCCGAGCAGTATTGCAACAATCTTGCGAACTATGACACGCACGCGGCGGCAGAGGCTGACACGGCAGGCGGTTGGGCGTATGGGTTCGGTGGAATCGATCCCGAGTTCGTCACTGATGTCGCAACGGGCAAAAACGTCGAATATGACATCAAAGGGCGAAAATGCCTCGGTTTGACGTACGGCTCATGGAAAGGCGGCATTGCGCTTTTGTATCTTGATGCCGTTTCTCTCAAGCCGGTCAATCCTGCTGACGGAAAAGAAATTGACGCGCCTGCTGACACTGTTCCGGGCGCATTCGGAATCGCAATCGCGGGCGGTTACGGCGCGGCGTATGAGGGTGCGCAGGTCATCTACAACAGCAACACGGGCTACTACTATTGTTTCGTCTCTATGGGAAGCCTCGATTGGGATTACCGTGTCGGTGTCGGTCGTTCAAAGGAAGTCACTGGTCCCTACTTCGACGGAAGCGGAAAAAGCATGTACTTAGATGCAATGGCGGCGAGCAATTATCACGAAATCGGCAGCAAAATCATCGGCGGGCACGAGCTCGAAAAAGAATTCAGTTTCCGCTGTCAGGGCGGTCAGAGCATTCTGCGCGCGAATGACGGCAAGGTGCTCTTCGCCTGCCATGCGCGTACGAATTTCTTGCCGGGCTACTATTTCTTCTTGCAGGTTCATCAGCTCTTCTTCACGGATGACGGCTGGCCTGTCCTCAACCAAAATGAATACTACGAAGACAAAAACTTCACCGAAAAACTCGCCGCGCTCAAAGCGAGCGACATTGCGGGAAACTACGATGCAATTCTCACCGTGCGCAGTGCCGAAATGTCTGACTACAAGCCGTTCGGTCAGAACGAGCCGGTTACGGTCACTACTGCGGACGGCGTTCCTACGGCATCAAAGCAGATTGCGCTCAGCGCGGACGGCACGGTCACGGGTGCGTACACGGGCACATGGCAGCTCGCCGCTGACGGATACACGTTCTCGATTTCATTGGACGGTGTTGGAGACTTCCGTGGATATGCGCTTGATGCAGTCGACTGGGCGCGTCGAAAGGGCAAGAATCGCCGCACCATTACGTTCACGGCCTTTGATGGCGAGAAGACAGGCGAATACTTCTGGGGAAATAAACGCGAAAAATAGATTTTTGTATCAAGAATTTAAGATTTGTATCAATTTTTCTTGACAGATAAAAATACAGGACTTACAATTTAAGTAGATAAAAAACTGACGGAGCGGTTCATCGTTCGTCAAAAAGGGGGAAAAGTATATGAAAAAAATACTTATGGCACTGGCAGGCGCTGTGCTGTGTGTTTCTACAGCGTTCAGCGAAGAACTGACACTCATGATTTACGCGCAGCCACAGGAAAAAGCGATTCTTGATAAGGTTGTCGCCCGTTTTGAACAGACCCATAAGGGCACGAAAGTTAAGTTCATTTCATCTACACAGAATGAATACGATGCAAAAATTCAGGCTCAGCTTGCTGCAAACAATTTGCCTGACGTCTTCTATCTTGGACCGGGTGGTGTCCGTCAGTATGTCGACAACAAAAAAGTTCTTGACCTCGCGCCGTACGTTAAGTCGGTCAAAGGCGTAAACTTTGAGGATTTGTATGAGAGCGCGGTTGACACATATCGCTATGATGGCAAAGAGCTCGGAAAGGGCGAGTCAATCTGGGCATTGCCAAAGGACTTTGGCCCGTTCGCGCTTGCGTACAATAAAACCTTGTTCGAAAAGTACAAGGTTCCGCTTCCAAGCAAAGACAAGCCGTATACGTGGCAGGAATTCATCGACGTATGCGAAAAGCTCACCAAAGATTTGAACGGCGACGGTCAAAACGATGTGTTCGGAACTGGTCTCAATGTTCATTGGGCGTTCATTCAGTTCGTATGGGGCAACGGAGCTGACTTCCTCAATGCGTCACATGACAAGGTTACGGTCGATGATCCGAAATTCATCGAGGCGTTGCAGTATTGGGCAAACATGACGCTCGGAAACAGCCAGTATCCGGTTGACGGTCTCTCAAAATTCAAGCCGGTTACACCAACGGCAACTCAGGCACAGTCACTTGACACCTATCAGCGATGGATTAAAGGCGAGCTTGCGTTCTTCCCGGCAGGCCCGTGGGATTTGGCAAAGTTCAACGACCCGGAAGTCATCAAGTTCGAATATGACCTCATTCCGTGGCCAGTGCACACGGCTGCAAATCAGACGGCAACCTATCGTGGTGGCGTTGGTTTTGCGGTCGCGGCAACATCAAAGAACCCGCAGTTGGCGGCGGAACTTGCGTTGTATTTGTCTGCTGATGAAGAAGCAAACAAAATGTATTCAGACATGGATTTGCAGATTCCGAACCTCAAGTCTTTGGCAAGCCGCTACACCTCAAAACCTGGCAAACCGGCGAACCGTCAGGAGTACATCAACATCATCTCAAAGACAGGCCGACCGTGGCCGAGCGATTACACCTACAACAGCGTGTGGTACGACAAATTCTATATGGGCATTCAGCGCGTATTGGACGGCAAAATGTCTGCAAAGGATTACTGCACGAAGATTCAGCCGCAGATGCAGCGAGAACTTGACAAGGCTCTTCAGCGGGCAAAGCAGAGTGCGGCACGAAACAAGTAGGTACTAGCTAACGAGGAGCTTTTTATGGCAGAAGCGATTTCCGCAACTAATGCAACACTTAAAAAGAAAAAGCGCCGATGGAATGACGAGGCTATCTCCGGATTGCTCTTCGTCATGCCGCCTGTCATCGGTTTTGTCCTGTTCACATCTGGACCGTTCTTGTTCTCGATTTTTGCGAGCTTTACCCGATGGGATTCCATGACTGATCTCACGCAGCTGTTTTCGATGGACGCAGATTCACGCGCATGGTTTTTCTGTGGTATCGAAAACTACCGGGAGCTTTTTAGCGACGTTCAGTTCTGGAAAGCTCTGTGGAACACGTTCTGGTACATGATTGGCATTCCAATCGGTTTGGTGTGGGCATTTGCGCTTGCGCTTTCTTTTAACCGGGGAATGCCGGGCGTAAAAATCTATCGTGTCATCTATTACATTCCGGTCGTTTCTTCAATCGTTGCGGTCGCGCTTTTGTGGGGATGGCTCTATAACGGTGATTACGGTCTTTTGAATCAGTTCTTGTCGTTCTGTGGCATTCCGAAAGAAAAGCTTCCGAACTGGTTGCAGAACGCGCATACGGTCAAGCCGGCGATTATGGTGATGTGTGTATGGCGCGGTGTCGGCGGTACGGCACTCTTGTACCTCGGCGCATTGCAGAACATGCCGCAGAGCTATTACGAAGCGGCGGTCATTGATGGTGCGAGCCGATGGACAATCTTCCGAAAAATTACATGGCCGCTCATGCAGCCGATTACATTTTACATCGTCGTTACGGGTATCATCGGTGGTTCTCAGATGATTGTTGAGCCGCAGATAATGACGCCTGACGGCGGTCCTGATTACAGTTCGGCAACGATTGTATTCTACATTTGGCAGCACGCGTTCGGTGCGGACGAAAAGGGCTTTGCGTGTGCGGCAGCGTGGGTTCTTGCGCTCATTATCTTTGCTGTCACGGCGGTTCAGTTCAAGCTGAATCCTGCGAGCGAAAATTATCTTGAATAGGGGAGTACACTGATGAGCGAATTTAAACCACAGACACCGGTAAAGAAAACAAAGTCACTCTACGCCTCAAAAAAGCAACTTGAGACGCGTGCGAACAATTTTGTCTATCTGTTCTTGACGGCGGGTGCAGTCATCATGATTATCCCGCTTGTGTGGATGTTTGAGTCTTCACTCAAGACCCCGGGGCAATTCTTGACGACGCAGCTTTCGCTTGCCATGCCGAAAAACCCGCAGTGGGCAAACTATTTCAGACGGGTCTGGCAGATGGAGCCAGCGCTTCAGCGTGGTATCCTGAACTCAGTCATCGTTTCGGTCAGCACGATTATCGTGGGTACATTTGTTTCTTCTTTGGCGGCGTTCAGTTATTCAAAATTGCGCTTCCCTGGAAAAGCAAAGCTCTTCCTTGCGGAGCTTGCCACAATGATGATTCCGTTCTCGGTCATCATGATTCCGCAGTTCATCATCTATGCGCGAATCGGCTGGGTCAACACCTGGCTTCCGCTGATTATTCCGGGCATGCTCGGTAACGTCGGCATGATTTTCTTCTTGCGCCAGTACATGAGCGGCATCCCCACGTCGGTCATCGAAAGCGCGCGCATCGACGGTGCAGGCTATTTCCGCATCTTCTTGCAGATTATGCTTCCGAACGCAAAGCCCGCTATCGCGGCGCAGGCTATTTTGTGGTTCATGGGCGCATGGAACGATTACTTCGCTCCGAGTATCTACTTGCACGATGACAATTTGCTCACCGTTCAAGTCATGATTAGCCGATTGAACGCAATGTACGCCATCAACACGGATTATCCGCTGCTTTTGACAGCGAGCGTTATCTCTTTGCTGCCGATTATCATCGTATTCATGGTATTCCAGCGTCAGATTATCGCTTCCGTTGCAATGAGCGGATTAAAATAATTTTTTTCAAATCTTACCTCTTTATTGATTTGGGGGCTGTTCGCAAACGGGCAGCCCTTTTTTTATATACGAAGGATTTTTTATGGCATTGATTTCTTTGACGACCGATGTACCAGTCCACGACCCCGTGATTGTAAAAGAAAAGGGCGTGTACTATTGTTTTTCGACACACGGATATTTTTATCGCTCGACCGATTTGCGCGCATGGACGTATGGCGGAAAAGTGTTTGACTCGCTTCCCGCTTGGACGCGAAACGCCGTGCCAAAAAATGACGGCAAAGATTTTTGGGCGCCGGAAGTTGTGTTCCGGGATGGTATGTGGCGTTTGTACTACGCGGTGAGCACGTTCGGGAAGAATGTTTCCGCTATCGGCATGGCGGTGAACAAAACGCTCAATCCGGAATCCGCCGATTACGCATGGCAGGACGCGGGCATGGTGATTGCTTCAACGGAGCGCGACAATTTTAATGCGATTGACCCCGCCGTCTGTAGCGACGAGAACGGGCAGGACTGGCTGTTGCTCGGCTCGTTCTGGGGCGGGCTTGTGCTCTTTCCGCTTGATTCCGACGGATTTGTCAAAAAAAACAGCGAGCCGCTTTTTATCGCATCGCGCCAGCGTGAGGGGGAAATGCAGCCAGACCCGAATCCCGTTGAGGGCGGTTTTATTTTCCCGCACAACGGACGCTACTATCTTTTTGCCTCGCACGATTTTTGCTGTCGGGGAACGGCGAGCTCATATCATATCGTGTACGGAATGAGCGAGCGCATCGATGGCGCATATTGTGACGAAGCGGGAACTGATATGAAGTGGGGTGGGGGAACAACACTACGCGATTCCTTCAGCTTTGAGCGATGGGCGGGGCCTGGCCATAATTCTGTGTTCAAAGACGATGACGGAAAAATCTATCTCGTGTACCATGCCTACGACCGAACTGACGAAGGCCACAGTAAACTTATGATTGAAGAAATCAAATTTGCTTCTGATGGGCGCCTTCTTTTATAAACACCCTTTCTTTGTATAGCCAAAAATATGACAGTATCAAACACCCCGTTTGGTACTGTCATATCACCCGTTTGATACTGTCAAACGCCTCCTTTGACAGTATCATATTTCTTGTATAGTGGTTTTTATTTATTCACGACGCGGAACTCTAACAGTCGCGTGCCACTGCTTCCCTTGACGGTCACATCTTCGCGCACGACCTTCGCGCCTTTCTGCTTTGCTTTGACGAGCTTTTTGGGAAGCTCAACGGTGATGTCAACGAGTTCGTCTCCACCGTCGCCCGTAAGTGTGACGGTCTGCACAACTTCGCTTCCGTAGCTTACCGTGAGCGTACCTGTGTCTTTTCCGTAGACCGTGAGCACAATCTTGTTCTGTTTTGCCGACGTGTCGAATTTTGCTTTGTACAGCACGTAGCTGCTATCGGTAGTGAAAGCGCGGTAGTTGCGGTCGACCGTGCCGATGTAGCCGATTTCAGTGCCTTCAGTCTTGAATTTGTGCTCGACTTCGCTCTGCTGTCGCCCGGGCTCAACGAAATCAACGGTAATTTTTTCGAACGCGGCGGTTCGTTTGTCTTCCTGCGCATTCACCGACGCGAAGTACGTTGCGTAGCGCACATGGTGGATGGCGAAGAACGGTTTGAGCGTGTAGACCGTGCCCTTCGCGTTCGCGGTTTTTGCGGTGGTGAAGGTGAGCGTGCTCTTGTCGCTCTCGGTAATCCAGTTTGCGGGATTCTTGAGGTCAGCGGTGATTGTTTCGACGGGCGCATTTGAGCCAGAATTCATGTAGATGAGCTGGTCGTCTACGATGTCTGCGGGCATGCCCTTGTTTCCGAGGTCAGCGGCGAGCACAATCGGGCCGTATTTCACAGAGAAGTTGCCCGAGCGGTCGAGCGCGCGACGAATGTTCAATTCCATGGACAAGTCAATCGTGAGCGCGGTGTTTGAAGCGAGCGCACCGTAGTCAACGTATCCGTCCTTTTCGCCTTTGAGCGAAGCGCACCAGCTCGGCGCACGGATTTTGAGCGTTTTTGCCTTGCTTCCCTGTGCGAGCACGGTGATTTTTGCCTGCTGCTCATAGGGGAACCGGCTCTCGACGCGAACCTTCCAGCCGTCATCAGTGATGATTGTTGAATCGATGAAGAGGTTGATGTAGAGCACGCCGTCAATGTCGCTTGCGATAAAGCGGTTGTATCGCTCCGGGTTCTCAATGCCCGTTCCGGTACAGCACCACATGGCGTTGTCGTGCGTACAATACACTTTGTGGAAGCCCGGCTGCATTGAGACAAAGTACGTTTTTGCGCCGCTGTCGGGGTCTTGGGAAGCTAAAATGTGGTTGTAGAGCGCGGTTTCGTAAAAGTCGGCGACCGACGCGTTTTTGTTCCATGCGAAAATGTGCTCAGCGAGCTCAAGCATGTTGTACGTGTTGCAGGTCTCGGCAGTGTCGCGCGCAAGCGTCTCATCGTACTCACGGCCGAAGTGCTCGCCCTTTGAGTTTCCGCCGATGGCATAGCTTCTGCGCTGCGTGACGGTGTCGAAGAAGAATTCTGCCGCAGTGCGGTATTCCGACTTTCCCGTGAGTTCATAGAGACGCGCGATGCCGAGGAATTTCGGAATCTGCGTGTTCGCGTGATAGCCTTGCAGTTTGTCCTGTTGCCTCATCGCGGGATTCATGATTTCTTTGTGAATCCATCGCTCGGCTTCTTTTAAGTATTTTTCGTTTTTGGTGATGCCGTACAAATCGGCGAAGACCTTGCACATGCCGCCGTGCTCACACGTGAACATTTTTTGCATTTCTGCGTCTGACATGCGCCCCGTTCCCGCGATTGCCCAATCAGCCATCTTCGTGACAATCGCAAGCGCGTCTTTGTTGCCGCCGAATTCATACGCGTCGATTAAGCCCGCGTAGATTTTGTGCACCGAATACCACGGAACCCACCAGTCGGCGAGCGAAAATCGGTCAACGTTAAAACTTCCGCCGCTTGAGAATACCGTGTCGAACGGCGTTGATGGGATGCCGCCGAAATAGCCGTCGTCGCGCTGAATTTCTTTGATGCAATTAACGGTGTAGTCGAGTTTTTTCTTTGCGTCGGCACTTTCTGTCTGATAGTAGAATCCCGCGAGTGCCGAGAGGTAGTGGCCGAGCATGTGGCCTTGAATCTGCCGGCTTTCCCATCCGCCGTAGCTGAGTGCTTTTGGTGTTTTTCCAAGCGCGGTGTATGCGGGCGCAAGGAAGCGGTCTGGCTCGTAGGAGAGCACATACGCAAGACCTGTTTTTTGCGACGTGCTGAACAACGTGCCATCGGTAAGCGTGATTTTTGTAGGAACGGGGGACGTGGGAACTTGGTTCGACGCATTCATTGCTGATACTCCTGCCATAAATATGGCTAAAAATGTGTAAATCTTTTTCATGATTTTATTATAGACTCTTGCTGAAAATCCGCTAGTGACATAAAATTGAGGAAGAGTGCGGATTTCCGACTTTTTATGCGTGTCGGTGAGGAGGTAGCGTATGGACGAAGAACATGCTATTCCGTATTACCATCTCAGGCGGGTGGATGCGACGCGTTCTCCGGTGTGCGGACTTGCGATGCTCAATCCAGGGTGGTGTCACATGCGCCGCTGCCTTGAGACGGAGACGGTGCTGCTTATCGGAAAGCGGGGGAGCGCGCTCATCGAGGATAACGGCGTGAGCTTCGAGATTGTTCCCGGGCGCTCATTACTACTTCCTGCGGGGCATGTGCATCGGGGTGTCGTGCCGGCGGAACAGCCGCTTTCGTACTGGTGGTTTCACTTTTATCAGTGCGTGGAGCTTGACGATGAGCTTCGCATTTTTCTTCCGCATGCGCTTTCTTGTGAAGAAGCCCAGTCTGCGTTCTCCCAAAAAGCAGCGCGGGCAGATGTGCTCAAAAGCGGCATCATCATTCCGCAGGTGATGGAACTTTCAAAACCCGAGCTTGTCGGAAATCTCTGCGGCGAGGCGTTGCAGGCGTTTGCGTCGGGCGGCGTTTCTCCGATGGCATACAACAATGCCGTTCAGCGTCTGCTTTTGGAACTGGGACGTGAGAGCGAAGAAGCGGCGTCAGAGCAGGAGCAGGGGAACGGAGCGTCTCATGTGCTCGTCAAACAGGTGCTTGAGCTGTTGGAAAGCGAGCTCAGTAACCCAAACGCTTCGGTTAAATTTTTCGCCGACGCGCTTTGCGTGAATGCGGATTATCTCGGGCGCTGCTTCAAGGACGTAATGAAAACGCCGGTCGGTCAGTATATCAATCGCCGCCGCGTGGAGCTCGCCTGTTCGCGTTTGCGAGAAAGCAACCGCAGCGTAGAGGAAGTGGCGGCAGAATGTGGCTTCGGCTCACGCAGACAGTTTTTTGATGAATTCAAGCGTCGGACGGGAAAAACACCCGCCGCGTATCGCGGAGAGTCTGCCTATATCGGCATTAATGCGCTCTAACGCTTGTATGTTATAACAGGAGGCAAATCATGGGATTTTGCAAAGATTTTGCATGGGGAACGGCTACGGCTGCCTATCAGATTGAGGGTGCGTGGAACGAAGACGGCAAAGTGCCGAGCGTGTGGGATATGTTTTGTCACGACGGCTCGCACATAAAAGACGGAAACACGGGCGACGTTGCGTGCGACCATTACCACCGCTACAAAGAAGATGTCGCGCTTATGGCGAACTTTGGTTTGAATTCGTACCGCTTTTCTATCGCGTGGTCACGCATCCTCACTTTTAAAAGTACGGAAGATGGCGGCTTCGCTTTTTCAGAAAATCCAAAAGGAATCGCATTCTACGATTCGCTGATTGATGAGCTGCGTGCGCACAACATTACGCCGTATGTTACGCTCTATCACTGGGATTTGCCGTACCCGATTTGTCAGAAAGGCGGCTGGCTCAACAAGAGTTGCGCCGATTGGTTTGAGGTTTATGCCCGAACGATTGCGAAACACTTCGGCGACCGCGTAAAGCATTTCATCACGTTCAATGAGCCGTCAGTTTTCGTGGGGCTTGGCTATAAAGAAGGCACTCACGCGCCCGGCTACAAATTCGATACGCGCGATATTCTGTTTATCGGTCATCACATTCAGCTGGCGCACGGAAAGGCGGTTCGGGCAATCAAATCGCTTGTTCCCGACGCAAAAGTAGGAATCACCTTCGCGACACAGCCTGTTTTGCCCGAAAATGAGAGCGAAGAAGCGATTCGTGCTGCGTATGAGGCATATTTTTCTTGCAAAAAAGAAGATGTCGTCTGGTCTGAATCGTTTTGGTGCGATCCAATCGTGAAGGGCGTCTACCCAGAGAGCCTTCTTTCTGAATGCACGGAATTTGCCGATTCAATTCAAAAAGAAGACATGGAACTCATAAAAACGAAGATTGATTTTATCGGTCTGAATATTTACCTCGGTCGTCTTATGCATCCCCAAAAACGACTCCCGGGAACGCCGCACACCGATGTCAACTGGGATGTCACGCCGAGCGCACTCTACTGGGGCACAAAATTCTTTTATGAGCGGTACAAGCTCCCGGTTTACATCACCGAAAACGGAATGGCGTGCCACGATTGGGTGAGCCTTGACGGAAAAGTGCACGACCCGAATCGCATTGACTACTTGCACAGATATTTGCTCGGTTTACGAAATGCGGCGGGTGAGGGCATTGACATTCGCGGCTACTTCCAGTGGTCGCTCATGGACAATTTTGAGTGGGCGGAAGGCTACAATCCCCGCTTCGGCATGATTTACTGCGACTACGCCACACAAAAGCGAATTCCCAAAGACAGTGCGTATTGGTACAAGACCGTGATTGAGTCGAACGGCGAGAATTTATAATTCCACGCCGCCAAGAAAATATGTCTTATAGCCCAAGTAATCCAAGCTGTGCTTTGCTTGGGCACTCCGCTTTCCAGTTGCGCAATATACGATGACGGGCTTTTTCTTGTCCAAATACCAGCCTGAAATCGAGTGAACATCAGCGTAGAAGATGTTGATTGCGCCGTCCAAGTGCTTTTTTTCGTATTCGTCTTTTCCTCGTACATCGACGAGCTGCGCGCCGTTTTCGCAGAGCTTTTTTGTTTCTTCGAGCGAAATCTTTACAAGCGACGGCACTTTCCATTCGCCTTTGTCGTCTTTGTTGTTAACGGGAACGCTCGCCGTGCTTTTTACGCGGAACACTGCCGTTTCGTGCGCTCTGAGTGAGACGGTAATCGATTCGGTTGACTCTTCATCGCGCTCCGCCGTCACATTTCGAAGGTGCGTGATTGTGCCCGTTAAGCCCGCGCTGCGCAAAGAGAGCGTCATCGTGCGCGGGAGAGGGCTTCGGTTCAAGAAGGCAATCGCTTTTTCAGAGGAATTTTTTTCTCCCAAGTCTTTGAGCCAGATTTCCGCCGCAATCGAGCCGTCATCATTCGTTTCTTCGTGAATTACAAACGCCTGCACACACGCGCTGTCTTGGTTTATTGCAATTAACTCGCGGTTTTTGAGAATCGAAAGCGTTTCTTCGCTGATTTTGGTGAGGTCGCCGCCAATCATGAGCGGGGTAGACATCATGCACCACATGGCAAAGTGCGTGCGTTCGTCTTCAAGAGGCATACCGTTTCCGATTTGCATCATGTCGAGGTCGTTCACATGCCCCGGCGAGCAATAGCGGGCGAGCGGCTTTATCACATCGAGCTGATGCAGCACGGAAGAAAATTCGGGCGCAATGTCCGCGCCCGTTCGCCACGAGTCGGCAACGCGCGCCGCCCAGCTGCCAGGAAATTGCCAGCGGCAGATATTGTAGACAATGCACCGCCCCGTGCGATGGCGGATTTCGTCGATAATCGCGCCGATTTTTGAGTATTGCGCTTCTTCGTCAAGACCGAGCCGCACGCCGCCGCACCAGTCCACTTTGATAAAATCAAAGCCGCAGTCTTCGAGGTACATGCGCAAGTCTGCTTCTTCATGTCCGTACAAGCCCACGCCGTTTCCGTTCGCACCTTCGGCATTGTAGTAGTGCCCACAGGTGTTGTCTCCCGCGTCGCTGTAAATGCCCGCCTGTAAGCCGAGCGTATGCGCGTAGTCGGCGACTGGCTTGATTCCGTTTGGAAAGCGTTCCGTGTGGAAAAGGAGCGCGCCGTCACTCGCCCGTCCGCCAAAAAAGCCGTCGTCCATGTTCAGGTAGGTGTAGCCGCATTCGGCAAGCCCTGTTTTTATGAGCGCTTTTGCCTGTTCTTTCATCTTTTGCTCGCTGATGTCTGTCTTGAAGCAGTTCCAAGAAGCCCAGCCCATGAGCGGCGTTTTTCTGTAAAGCGAATCCATTATATACCTCGTAAAAGCGCATTATTTTACGGCTATGCAGTCAATGTCGGGAGCATAAGCCGTTTCATTTCCGAATGTGAGCGCGTTTTCGCCCTTCTGCAATTTGATTTTTACGCTCACGCTTCCAACGGTTGTCCAGTCGCCCGTAGAAGGGCACCGAACGGTCTTTTTGCTCTTTCCGTTTGCAGTGACCGTCACCATTCGGTCTTCGCCGCTGATGTAGTAAATCGTAAGCGTGTATGTGCCGTTTTTGGAAGCGCGGACTTTGTTGACGGTGAGTGTGTTTTTGTCGCCCAGACCGATGTAGCCGACAACGCCACCGCCCGAAGCCTTTGCCGATGACGAGCGAACGGCTGCACCCGCAAGGAAATTGTCTTCCGATTCGGCTTCGTACAGCCCTTCTGGAAACACCCGCAGCTGGACTTCGCGCGTCGTAGTGTCTTTTCCGTCAGAGACGGCGCACGTGAGGGAATACGAGCCTTCTTTTAAAGCCGTAACGGTCACTTCGGGCTTACCGCTGTTTGAAAGGGAAAGTTCTTTGCTTTTTGTGCCCCATGAAAAGGCGAGGGGAGTTGATTCATCATCGTTTGTTCGTAGTGAAAGCGTGAACGGAACGGTTGCTTTGAGGTCGAAAGCCACATTGTTTTGCACGACAGGCGGCATATTTTCCGTGTAGAGCGTTTCAGTCTTTACAAATGGCGCGACTTGAATCCAATCGATGCTTGGAATCATTTTTCGTTTTTGCGAGACAAAGGAAATGCTGTTTTCGCCCGATGCAAGTTCAACATGGAATGTCACTGTGTAGCAGTCCTCCCAACCGAGCGTATTTCTGAAAAAGACCGTTTTTTGCTTTTTCCCGTTTACGAGAATGTCCGCGCTTCTGTCTACAATGTTGGTGTTGTAATTTGACGCGCCGCTTCCGAGTTCGCCGTTTTGGTATCGAACGGTAACGGCGTAGATTCCCGCCTGTTCCGCCGCAATTTTGGTGAAAGTCAGGAATTGCGATTCATTTATCGCTCTTTTTTGCTCAGCAAACCCGTTCTTTTTTGAAATCGAAACCTGTCGGCTCATTTCTGTTGAGCTATCAGAAGCATTGTAGTGCGCGATTTTCGCATCGTTTTTAGCGACTTTGCGCAACGAGACGCGCACATCCCCTATGCTTTTTTGATTTGCAGCGGTGAAGGTGAAGAGGTTTATGCCTTCGCCCAAAAAAAGCGTGAGAGTGTCGTTTACCGAATATGTTTCTTCGCTGTTGATTTTGCACGAGACGGGAACATTCGTGCGAAGTTGATAGTAGCCGCTTTCATAGACTTGGGCGGCACATTCTGCTGAAGAGGCGCGAATTCGTTCTGCATTCGCCGAGAAATCCCATATTCCTGCGTTTTGCGCTGCGGCAAGGCTTCCTTTTGGCGCGAGAATGATAAGATATGCGTCGTTTTCGTGCCCTGCGGGAAGCGAAACGGTGAGGCTGCTTCCTTCTTGCTGAAATTTCGGCGCAAGAATGCTCGGAACAAGTGACGGTTCAAGCCCAGAACTTTCGGTTTTCTTGACGAGCACATCGCAGTCAGAAAGCGTGTTCGGAAGGCTTTGTATGCGCACGAGTGAGGCTTTTTTGCTTCCGCCCAAAATCACGCGGATTTGCTCTGAATCTTTGTCGTAGGAAGCGAGGGCTTGCAGTCCTTCGGCGTGAGGATTTTGCACTGTCGCAGCAAGACGGCTTCCTGTCATTTGGGAATACCAATAATAGAGCCACCATGCGCCCGTGGGGTAATTGTTGTGCGTGACCAAATCATTCAGGCTTCCTGCGGTCGTCCAATACGCAAGGCAGCCGTTTACGCCCGATTGTTCAAAGCGGGAAATGAACTGAACGAGTTTCCCCGGCATTGCAAGGTCGCCAGAAAAGCGGGCGTATTCATTTATCGTGATGGGAATCGGCTTGATTCCGTATTTTTTTTCTAAATTTCGGTAAGAAGAATAGTGCGCTTCCCAATCCGTGTAAAAATCATTTTGGAGTTCATGCCAGGTAATCACTTGGGGAAGACAGTCGTTTTCTTTTGCAAATGCAAGAAACTGGTCAAAAAATCGCTCGTTGTATACGGTGGTGTTTGGTCCTGCAATCCGCGCGGAAGGGTCGCAGTCTTTTATTTCCAAATAGCATCGCTTCCAGTCCGCAAGAAAACTTTTTAAAAGCGAAGTGTTGTTGTACCAGATGACATCGGGTTCGTTGAGCGGAATCCAAACAAACGAATCTTTGTAGGGGCTGTTCATGCCTTTTTTTACCATTTCCCGAATTTTGGGGAGGTAGTCTGCCATGCCAAGATTTTCGTACGGCCATTCTTTGTAGATGTCCTGCATGTAGATTTGGATTTCTTTTCCGCCCGCTTTAATGAATTGCTCAGCGGTTTCGAGCGCGTCACCGTTCGGGTGCTGAATGCCGTCAGGTGCTTTTTGCGCAGCCGTTACGGGATGCAAGGCAGAAAGCATTTGTTGTGAAGGAATGCCGGGGTCGCCAAGCCCGTACAAAAATCCGATTGCGCCGTGCGTTATGTCCCCGTTCTTTTTGGCGGCGTCGATAATGACCGATTGTTCTTGCGCTCGTGCGAATCCCGCCGTCAAAAGCGCAAAGGCGAATATAAAAATAGTTTTTTTCATAAGCGAATAATAGAGAAAAGAAAAGTGCCCGCAAGAGAGTTCCTGCGGGCATACAACTATTTACGACAAAATCGAGAATCCGAGCGACTTGATGTCCTTTGCAAAAGTCAGCACCGTGTCCTGACTTCCCTGCATCGGCGTTTTTCCCATGCCGCCGAGCTTTTCAATCACGCTGTTCGGCGTGGTGATGATGTCGCAGCCGAGCTCGTCAGCCTGCATGACATTGTAAACCTCGCGCGTAGAAGCCCAGAGGCTCATCGTGCCAGGCTTTGTCTTGCAGATGCGCACCGTGTCTTTGATGACAGGAATCGGGTCGTTACCCGTGTCGGCGAGGCGACCTGCAAACACGGAAATGATGTTCTTGGTGCCCGGCGCGAATGCGTCAACGGCTTCCTGCACCTGCTCCGCGGTGAAAATCGCCGTCACATTGAGCTGGATGCCCTGTGCGGAAAGTTTTTTGATGAGCGGGGCAGTGCTCGTCATGTCGGTGAGCATAATCGGAATCTTTACGAACACATTTTTTCCGAGCGCGGCGATGACTTTTGCTTCTTTTTCCATCGTGTCGAAGTCGTCTCCGAACACCTCAAACGAAAGCGGCAGGTCGGGAATCGCCTTCACCACGTCCTTCGCAAAAGAAACATAGTCCTTTACGCCCGCTTTTTTCATCAGACTGGGGTTCGTCGTGAATCCCTTTACATAGCCTGAGGCGTACATCGCCTTCATGCCTTCAATGTCCGCGCCGTCAGCGTAGACCGCAACCTTCAAATCTTTGAATGTCATATATATCTCCTTAAAAATTACTTTTTCTGCCCGTAGTAGGCATTGGGGCCGTGCTTGCGCTGATAGTGCTTGTCGATGATGTATGCGGGCAGCGGCGTGGCGGCAGGGTTAATCTGCACGGTGGCAAGCGCCATCTTCGCCACTTCTTCAAGCACCGCCGCGTTGTACACGGCTTTGTCGGCGTTCGCGCCCCAGGTGAACGGGCCATGACCTGCCACCAAGACCATCGTCGTTTCGGCGGGATTCAAGCCCTCATCGGCAAAATGCTTTACGATGAGATTTCCCGTCTCAAGCTCGTAGTTCCGTGTGAGCGCGTCCTTTGTGATGTAGGGCGTGCACGGAACGGCGGTCTGAATGTGGTCGGCGTGGGTTGTGCCGAAGAGCGGAATCGGTCGCTGGGATTGCGCCCATGCCACCGCGTAGGGTGAGTGCGTGTGCACGATGCCGCCGATGTTCGCACCGCCTTTTTTTGCCCATTCCTTGTAGAGCACGCAATGGGTCGCGGTGTCCGAGGACGGGTTCAAGTCGCCTTCCACGACCTTTCCGTCAAGGTCAACGATGACCATGCTGTCTACCGTCAGCTCAGGGTAGGCGACTCCCGACGGTTTTATGGCAAACACGCCCTTGTCCGCGTCAAACGCCGATACATTTCCCCAGGTGTAAATCGCAAGCTTTTGCGCGGGAATCTGCATGTTCGCCTCATACGCCTGTTCTTTTAATGTCTGATATGCGCTCATGTTCCGCTCCTAACGCTTTGCGTTCCAGTATGCCGCGTTCCATCGCAATTCATTGCGAATTTGCGGAATCGTCGTGCTCTTGTCGATTGCGACGCACTCAATGCCGACCATCTCGCTCCAATCGCGGAGCATGTCCGTGGTGACGATGTTTGAAAATGCGGTGTGGTGTCCGCCGCCAGCCAAAATCCACGCTTCGGCAGAAGTCTGCAAGTTCGGGTAGGGCTGCCAGAGCATTCGCGCCACGGGGAGCTTGGGAAGCGGGGCTTCGGGCGGAATCACATTGATTTCGTTCACGACGCAGCGGAAGCGCGTTCCCATGTCAACCACGGCGGCAACCAAGCCTTCGCCTTCGAGCGTGTTGAAGACCATGCGGGCAGGCGGCTCGCGGTCGCCGATTCCGAGGTGGTGCACTTCGATTTTCGGCTTGGAGACGGCGATTTCGGGGTCAACTTCGAGCATGTGGCTTCCCATGTTCGCTTCCTTGCCTTTGACGAGGTTGTAGGTGTAGTCTTCCATGAAAGCGTTGCCTTTTTTACCCGCGACGGTCTGACCTGCCGTCATCGCCTTGAAGGTGCGGACGAGCGCAGAGGTCTTCCAGTCGCCTTCCGCGCCGAATCCGTAGCCGTCAGCAAGCAGACGCTGGATTGCAAGACCCGGCAGCTGCTTCATGCCGTGCAAGTCCTGGAAGTTCGTGCAGAGTGCTTTTCCGTCCTTGTCTTTGAGGAAGCGGCGGAGCGCGATTTCGATTTTCGCCTGCTCCTTAATCTGACCGACGATAAAGTCCTTGTCAAAGCCGTTTCCCGTGTTGAAGTTGATTTCGTACTTCTGGTTGTACTCGTCGTAAAGCGCGTCGATGTCGCCCTGAGAAACCTCGTTCATGTAGGCAACGAGGTCGCCGATGCCGTAGTAGGGCACACTCCAGCCAAATTTAATCATCGCCTCGACTTTGTCGCCGTCAGTCACGGCAACTTCGCGCATGTTGTCGCCGAAGCGGATAACGCGGAGTGTCTTTCCGTCAGCTACGGCGCGGGCAACGCGCATCCAGTCGGCAATGCGGCTCTGTGTGCATTCGTCCTGCCAGTGCCCGCAGATAACCTTGCGCGGCAAGTCCATTCTGCTCGTGATGAAGCCGAATTCGCGGTCGCCGTGCGCGCTCTGGTTCAAGTTCATAAAGTCCATGTCCATCGTGGCATACGGGATTTCCACGTTGAACTGCGTGTTGAGCTGCAAGAGCGGCTTTTTGTAGGCGTTCAAGCCGCGAATCCACATCTTTGCCGGGCTGAATGTGTGGCACCAGACGATGACGCCCGCGCATTTGTCGTCCGCGTTCGCCTGTTCAAGCGTTTTGTGGATTGACTCAGGCGTCAAAAGCGTCTCTTTCCACACGAGCTTTGCAGGCAGTCCCGCTTTTTCGTTCAGTTCCTCAACCATCTTTTTTGAATTGATGGCAACCTGTTTCAAGGTGTCCTCGCCGTAAAGATCTTGACTTCCCGTAAGGAACCAGAATTCGTATTCGTCCAATCCAATCATTTTTATTCCTCCAGATTGATGTTTTTTATTGTCACACGGATTGGAAATCGCTAACGCGATTTCTTTTTTTTGGATTTTGCGTTAGCAAAATCGAATCAGTGTGACGCTCTTTTACTCAATATTTTCTATCGCCGTGCGTTCAATCGCAAGGCCTTTCGTGTAGCGGGCGAAGAAGGCGTTGAAGCCTTCAACATCGTCCTGCTTGGGCGCGACGGTGGTCTTTTTGCTTTGCGCGAACACGCTCTTTTCAAGCCATTCGGCGAGCGGTGCGCCGTTGCCGTTCACGAGGTATGAGGCGAGCAGCGCCATGCCCCACGGCCCGCCTTCGCCCGCCGTCTCCAGCGCGGAAACGGGCGTGTGGAGCGCGGCTGACATAATCGCCAAGCCCACTTCCGCCGTCTTAAAGAAGCCGCCGTGCCCTGTGAGACTGTCGATTTTGACCGCTTCTTTGTCAAAGAGAATGTCCATGCCCGTGCGGAGCGCACCGAGGGCGGTGCAGAGCTGAGCGCGAATAAAGTTCGCCATCGTAAAGTTTGCGTGCTGTGTGCGCACGAAAAGCGCGCGTCCTTCTGAAAGACCCGTGATGCTTTCGCCAGAAAGATAGTTGAACGGAAGCAAGCCGCCGCAGTCTTTGTCACCTGAGAGCGCGCTTTTGAGCAATGTTCCGTAGAGCGTGCCTTTGTCCACCGTGCCGCCCGTGGCTTTGATTACTTCGTCGAAGAGAGAAACCCAGTGGTCGAACTCGCCCATGCAGTTGTTCGCGTGCGCCATTGCCACAAGCGCGCCATCGGGCGTGGTCACAAGGTCAATCAAGCCGTTGTAGGCTTTGCTCAAATCTTTTTCAAGCACGACCATTGCGAACACCGAAGTGCCCGCCGAGACATTGCCCGTGCGCTTTGCCACGCTGTTGGTCGCCGTCATGCCCGTGCCCGCATCTCCTTCTGGAGGAGCCATGCGCGCGCCCGCTTCAAGGTCGCCGGCAGGGTCGAGCAATTTTGCGCCGTCAGCAGTGACGCTTCCCGCGTCCTCGCCTGCAAGGAGCACTTTCGGAAACAGGTCGGCGAGTTTCCAGCCGAATTTTTTGTCTGCCACAAGCGTGTCAAATTTAGCGATAAAATCCTTGTTGAAGCCTTTTGTGCTTGTGTCAATCGGGAACATACCCGAAGCGTCGCCAATGCCGAGCACTTTCTTTCCCGTAAGCTTCCAATGGATAAAGCCCGCGAGCGTGGTGAAGAACGCCACATCCTTTACATGCGGCTCATTGTTCAAAATCGCCTGATATAGGTGCGAGATGCTCCAGCGTTCGGGAATCGGGTAGCCGAAGAGCGCTGAAAGCTGTTCCGAAGCCGCGCCCGTAATTGTGTTGCGCCAAGTGCGGAAGGGCACGAGCAATGTGTCGTCTTTTCCGAAGGCAAGGTAGCCGTGCATCATCGCCGAGATTCCGAGCGCGCGGAGCTTTTTGAGCGTGACGCCGTATTTTTCTTTTACATCGAGCTTTAAGTCCGCGTAGGCAGACTGCAAGCCAGCAATGATTTCTGCTTCTGAATACGTCCAAATGCCGTCAACGAGGGAATTTTCCCAGGTGTGGCTTCCCTGCGCGACGGGGGCATTGTCGCTTGCAATCAGCACGGCTTTAATGCGCGTTGAGCCGAACTCAATGCCGACAATCGCGCTTCCCGATTCGATTTCGCTTTTAATCGCTTCTGTTGTCATATATGCTCCTATTTTTTTACTTTGAACCGTAATACATTCCATGACGCTGCTTTGAGATTCACGGTGTATATATTATTTTCACTCTGATTGAGCGGAATTGCAACTGATTTTACATTCTCTGGCTCTTCGAGCGAATTTTTTGCGCTCAAATTGCTGCCGCTCAATTCGGTGCGGAAAATCATCTCGGTTTTGCCGAATGAAGAAAGGTCGATTTCAGTTTCTGCACTTTCAGTTTTGTTCGTGTTCAGAGCGAACACGCTCACTTCGTCATTTTCTTCGTTGTAAATCGTGCTGAAAATGACTGCGGGAACTTCGCCGTATTCTTTCGTGACTTTGTTCGGTGTTTTTACAATCGGCGTTAAGACCGTGCCACGACCGTACAGAGACACATCACGGAACGGGAAATAAATCGCCTGTTTGTACGCGCCTTTTTCGGGTTCAGTGAAAATCGGAGCGATTACATTTATGAGTTGTGCCAAGCACGCCACTTTTACGCGGTCAGCGTGATTCAAAAGCGTAATCGCCATGCCGCCGAATGTGAGCGCGTCAAGAAGAGAGTAGTGGTCTTCAAGAATTCTGGGGGCTTCAATCCACGGGTGCGGCTCGCTCTTACTCTGATACCAAATGTTCCATTCATCGAATGAAAGGTACATCGTCTTTTTGCTTCGTTTGAGTGCCTTCACATAATCGCAGGTCGCGACGCTCGTTTTGATGAACTGCTCCATGTCGTAGAACGAAGCGAGGAAGTCATCGTCATCGCCCTTGTTTTCAAAATAGCGGTGAATCGAAATGTAATCGGCAAGGTCGTAGGTGTGTTCAAGCACGATTCGGTCCCATTCAGGGTAGGTGGGCATTCCGCTTGAAGCACTTCCGCACACAATCGTCTGAATCGACTCGTCAGTCCACTTCATCAGTTTGATTGCTTCCCGCGCCTTTTTTCCGTAATCGACCGCATCCAAATGGCAGATTTGCCACGGTCCGTCCATTTCGTTACCCACGCACCAATATTTGATGTTGTGCGGCTCTTTGTGACCGTTTTTGATTCTGAGGTCGCTCCATGCCGTTCCGCTCGGAAAATTGCAATATTCGACCATATCAGCCGCGTCTTGAATCGTGCCCGTTCCCATGTTTACGGCAGCCATGACATCAGTGCCCGCTTTTTTTGCCCAGTCAACAAAATCATCGATTCCGACTTGATTTGTTTCGATGGTGTGCCATGCGCGGTCAAGGCGAACGGGTCGGCTTTCACGCGGACCGATTCCGTCCTTCCAGTTGTAGCCCGAAAGAAAATTGCCGCCCGGATAGCGCACAAGCCCTACGCGCAAATCTTTTACCAATTCAATGACATCACTTCGGAATCCTTGCTCATCGGCGGTTTTGTGCCCCGGCTCGTAAATGCCCGTGTACACGGCGCGCCCCAAGTGCTCGATAAATGAGCTGAACAACTTGTTATCGACCGTGCCAGCCGTAAAATCTTTTACAATAGTAATTTTCGCTTTCATAAGACCCCTATGCCAACACAGTGACTGCCGCAACAGCGTGCGCAGGAAGTTGGATTGAAACCGTCTCGCCGTCAATGACTTTTACCGCGAGCGTTTTTTCGGTTACGGCATCGCCCTTTTCAAAGGTGTTGATGGTGTCCATTTTTTCGCCCGTGACGACTGTTGCCGTTGCACTTGCGATTTTACCGTCAAGATGCGCGAGTTTGATTTCGATTTCTTTTGAAGAATCTGCATCGGCATTTGCCACCGTGACGAGATATTGTTTTTTCGCGTTTGAATGTGCGGGTGCGTCCTTTTCTGAAGCCGAAACGCTCAATCCCGGAACAGTGACATTTTCGTTTCGCTGGATTCCGCGAAGGCTTGCGTTGTAATCAGGAACATCGTTCACGCCGCAATAAGAATACGCCGCGCTTGTGCCGAGCAAGGTCGCGCCCTGATGCCCCTTGTACTGATGAAGGACGTGCCATGTCGGAGTGAGCACGATTTTGTCGCCCTCGGTGAGCACGGGTGACTGCAAGACATTGACCGCCTGAGCCAAATTCGCCACGCGCACGCGGTCAGAGTGATTATTGAAGATGTTGAGCGTGATTCCTGCAACAACGGCATCGCACACAGAATTGTCCTGCTGCAAAAAGCCCGGATTTGTGCCTTCTTTTGGTGCGAACCAGTTGCCCCATTCATCGACGACCATTGCAATGCGCTTGTCGGGGTCGTATTTGTCCATAATTTCACCGTGACGGCGGATAAGTTCGTCCATGCGCCACGCATTTCGCATGATTCTGTACCAGCCTTCTTTGGTGAAGCCAGTCGCGGGCTTTTTTTCTTCCCAGCGGTATTCGTAGCTGTAGTAGTGGAGCGAAAGACCGTCCATGAGCCAATGCGCGTTTCGCATGAGCACTTCCGTCCAGTTGTAGTCGTCTACATTCGCGCCACCCGCGATTTTGAAGATTTTGTTTTCGCCATACTGACGCACGAAAGTCTGATAGCGGCGGTACAAATCGGCGTAGTATTCAGGGCGCATATTTCCGCCGCCGCCCCAGTTTTCGTTGCCCACGCCGAAGTAGTCGAGTTTCCACGGCTCTTTGCGACCGTTTGACGCGCGCAATTTTGACATGGGGCTTTCGCCTGAGAAGGTGATGTATTCAATCCATTCGTCCATTTCTTGAATTGAACCGCTTCCCACATTTCCGCACACATAGGGCTTGCAACCGAGTTCGTCACACAGGCCGAAAAATTCGTGCGTGCCAAAAGAATTGTCTTCGGTAACGCCACCCCAGTTCGTGTTGACCATGCGTTTTCGGTTTTCTTTGGGGCCGATTCCGTCTTTCCAGTGGTATTCGTCAGCAAAAAGACCGCCCGGCCAGCGCAAATTCGGAATGTCGAGTTCTTTGAACGCTTCGACAACGGCTTTGTTATATCCATGAATATTCGGAATGGGCGAATCCTTGCCGACCCAGAATCCGCCGTAAATACAATGCCCTAAATGCTCTGAAAAATGACCGTAAATGTCGCGGCTGATGATCGATTTTTTGTTTTTTGTATCAACAATTATTGATTCTTTCATACATTTTTCCTTACTTTGGTGTGATTTTTTCTCTCTATGATTCTATAATACAAGTGGTATTTTGAATTTGCAAGAAATATATCAAGAATTCTTGAAAAAAATCGGAAATTCTTGTTATAAATAATAAAAGACACGCAGTAGTCTTTCAAACGACTTCCATTGAGTTTTTTGCCTGTTTTGGCACGATACTAGGGTAGGAGCATTGAAGAAATATGATTTACTTTATCGGCGCGGGACCGGGGGCAACAGACTTAATCACAGTGCGCGGGCAAAAATTGCTTGAGGAAGCAGATGTGGTGATTTACGCTGGCTCGCTTGTGAACAAAGAATTGCTCGAAAGTTGCAAAGATGATGCAGAAATATATAACAGCGCGGAAATGACGCTTGAAGAAGTGCTTGAAGTGATGAAAAAAGCCAAAAAAAACGGGCAAGTCACCGTCCGCTTGCACACGGGCGACCCGAGTTTGTACGGCGCAATCCGCGAGCAGATGGACGCGCTCGACGCACTCGGAATCGCGTACGAATCTGTTCCGGGGGTGAGTTCGTTCTGTGGCGCGGCGGCGAGTTTGAATCTTGAATACACGCTTCCCGATGTTTCGCAAACGGTGATTATCACGCGCCTTGAAGGTCGGACGAGCGTGCCCGAAAAAGAACAGCTCCGCTCGCTCGCAAGCCACAATACGACGCTCGTGCTTTTTTTGAGTTCGGGCATGACGGAAAAAGTGCAGGCGGAATTGCTCGAAGCGGGGCTTTCCCCCGAAACGCCGGTCGCAATCGTATACAAGGCGACTTGGAGCGATGAAAAACGCGTTGTTTGCACGGTCGCGACCCTCGCAGAATCGGCAAAAGCGGCAGGAATTTCCAAAACTGCGCTCATCATTGTGGGCGATGTGGTCTCGCACACGAAGTATTCGCGCTCAAAACTCTACGACCCGACTTTCACGACGGAATTTCGGAAAGGGAAAAACTCTCAGTAGAAAATCTTCTCTCATACTGATACTATAATCTTCTATGGAATCACTCTTGCTCGCCCGAATGCGTGGTGGGGAAAAACTTTCGCTCAAAGAGCAGCTCAAACTCATTTTTGAATTGAGCCTTCCCACCGTGCTTGCGCAACTTTCTTCTATACTAATGACCTATATTGATGCTTCGATGGTCGGGCATTTGGGTGAAAGGGAGAGTGCGGCAATCGGGCTTGTCGCTTCCTCAACTTGGCTCATCTGGGGAATCTGCTTTGCCTGTTCGATGGGCTTTACCGTGCAGATTGCGCATCTGATTGGAGCGGGGAAGGAGAGCGAGGCGCGGAATCTTCTCAAAGTTTCTGTGCTTGTAAACAGCCTGTATGCGCTTGCCGTTACGGTTTCTGTGTGCGCGATGTCGCCCTTCGTTCCGCTGTGGCTTGGCGGTGACGAAGAGATTTATTCGGACGCGTTCCATTATTTTTTGATTTTTGCGCTGAGCATTCCGATTATTCAGTTCAACAACCTTGCGGCGGGCAGTTTGCAGTCTTCGGGGAACATGAAAATTCCAAGCGCAATGCAGATTCTTTCGGGGATTTTGAATGTCGTCTTGAATTATGTGTTCATCTACCTTTTGAAGATGGGCGTGACGGGTGCGGCGATTGCAACGCTCATTTCCCGATTCGTGACCACTGTTCCGCTCGTTGTTTTTCTTTTCTTAAAAAGCGAGACGCTTCATTTGCGGAAGAACGAAAAAATCTATTTCAAGAAGTCATATTTTTCGACCGCGCTCAAAATCGGAGTTCCGACGGCGTTCGAACAGCTGATTATGAGCGGCGGGCAAGTCGCGTTCACGAGGATTGTCAGCCCGCTCGGTCAGACGGCACTTTCGGCGAATTCATTTGCGATTACGATCGAAAGCCTGTGCTACATGCCCGCGTACGGACTTGCGGCGGCGGCGACCACGATTTGCGGTCAGTGTTACGGAAGCGGGCAGAAAAAACTGGCTTGGCGGTTCGGCTGGCTTACAACGATTGTGGGAATGGCGCTCATGGTCGTGACTGGCTCGCTCATGTTCATTTTTGCGGGTGAGATGATTCGCTTTATTTCGCCAGAAATTGCGATTATCGCGCTCGGAAGAAAAATCCTCAGAATCGAAGCCTTTTGTGAGCCGTTTTATGGGGCAAGCCTTGTCGCGAGTGGGGCAATGCGCGGAACAGGCGACACTTTTGTGCCGAGCGTCTTAAAATTCGTGTCGATGTGGTGCGTGCGCCTTCCGCTTGCGTTGTTTTTGCGCTCACGGTACGGTCTTGAAGGCGTGTGGGCAGCGATGAGCTTTGAACTTTGCGTTCGCGGCGTGCTGTTTTTGATTCGATTAGGAAGCAGAAAATGGGCGGAGCGGTAAAAAACGATAAAAACTAGTCTGTAAACTGGTTGACTTTTTCTAAAAATCTGCTATTATATACTCGCAAGGAGGTGCGTATGATGCCAATGGCAGGTGCTGTTCAAGCCAACAGAGTTTCAATCGGGTCGTTTCAGGCAAAAACTTACTTTGCGGAGCTTTTGCGCAAGGTCGAGGAAGGTATTGTCGTTACTATCACGCGGAATGGGCATGATGTTGCCGTCATGCAGAGCCCTCAAAAAAAAGAATCTACACAGGCTCTCAATGCGTGGAATCGGCTCATGAGGGTTTCGTCGCAAATCTCCGCGCAGAACAAAACTGCGCCCATTACGGTGTCGCAGATTCAGCAGTGGAAGAATGAGGGTAGGCGGTAAATGCAAAAAAATCACATCGTCATCGATTCAAACGGCAATCTCGAAGATTCGCTTCCTCTTGCGGTCGTTGACACTTCCTATTTTGCGAGTGCACTTCTCTCTGAATTCACGAGCGATGAGTCATCGGTTTCGCGTGATTTTTTGCAAGATTTAATTCAAAAAAACGGGCAGATTATTGTGCCACAGTTGTTTTGGTTTGAAATCGGGAATGTCCTTTTGAATGCCGCAAAACCGCAAAAAAATGGTTCTCCCGCACGAATCACCAAAGCCCAAACAGACGCGATTTTTATGTCGATTGCCGAGCTTCCGATTTACACCGACTTGCAGCCCGATTCTGAAATCCGCGCCCGAATTTTTTCGATTGCACAGGCAGAAAATCTCACCTATTACGATGCCACTTACTTGGAGCTTGCCCGCCGAAAAGATGTTCCGCTCAAAACTTGGGACGCAGATTTGGCTCGCACCGCGCAGAATTCTTGATTTTTTACTGTTGCAGGTCACAGAACGCATGCAAATTAACATCATTTCATTCACCGAAGTAGGATTTTCTCTCGCCGAGCGGATTCGCTCGCTCATAAAAGAATCTGACACGCGTGAGTTTGGCGAACTCGATTTTTCTGAAATCACGGTTGATTGCGCTTCTTCAACGCGGAAAAATTCCATCTCGCTTTCGGAATGGGTAAAAGTTCACTTCAAGGAAGGAAATGCGCTCATTTTCATTGGGGCGGCGGGAATTGCTGTGCGTGCGATTGCTCCATTCGTCCGCGACAAAACGACTGACTCCGCCGTGCTCGTGATAGACGAGAAGGGTAGCTTTGTGATTCCGATTCTCTCTGGGCACATTGGCGGCGCGAATGAATTGGCGCGAGGAATCGCCCGTGTGCTTGGGGCAACGCCCGTGATTACGACCGCAAGCGATGTGAACAATCTCCCCGCCATCGACGAATTTGCGAAAAAAAACAATCTCGTAATCAACGACATGCAGAAAGCCAAAGAATTCGCCGCACAAATGTTGGAAAGTCATCATCAATGGATGACACAAAACTACTGTCATGCTGAACTTGTTTCAGCATCCCTAAGTAAATCGCTTCCCCAATTTTCCATCTCGGTATATATCAAAAATGATATACTCAATTTAATTCCGCAGTGCGTGGTGCTTGGAATCGGGTGCAAAAAGGGAAAACCAGCGGAAGAATTACAATCGTTCGTTTATGAAACGCTCGAAAAACACAAAATTGACTATCGTTCGGTAGAAGAAATCGCCTCAATCGATCTCAAAAAAGACGAAAACGCGATTCTTTCGCTCTCAGAGTCGCTCAAACGACCGTTCGTTACCTTTTCTGCCGAAGAATTGAACGCTGTTCCCCAAAAAGTGAGCCATTCTGACTTCGTTTCGGAAATCACAGGCACGGACAATGTGTGCGAGCGGGCAGTATGGGCGGCAGGAGCGAGCGAAATCATTATCCCTAAAACCGTAAAAGATGGCATGACACTTGCGGCAGGTGTGCGGAAAATCGAAGTGAAAATCCCAAAAGAGTTAAAAAAATTCCTAATAGAACAAGCGGAGGGCAAGCAATGACACAAGGAAATCTCATCGTCGCGGGAATCGGGCCTGGAAAATTCGAGCAGATGACCGTTGAGTGTGCAGAAGCGTTGAAAAATTGTGACTGTATCGTCGGCTATGAAGTCTACATCGAACTTGTGAAGTCGCATTTCGGCGAAAAAGAATTCATCACTACGCCCATGCGGAAGGAAGAAGAACGGTGCAGGCTCGCGCTTGAAGAGGCGGCAAAAGGGAAGCGCGTTGTGTTCATCTGTTCGGGCGACGCGGGCGTGTACGGCATGTCGGGCTTGATTTACGAGATTTTTGCTAAAGCTTGCGAGGAGCGGGGCGAGGAATTCAAAAACATAAAAATTTCCGTTTTGCCTGGCATTACGGCGGCTCTGAGTGGTTCAGCCTTGCTCGGCGCGCCCTTGATTCACGATTTTGCCGTCATCAGCCTGAGCGATTTGATGACCCCGTGGGAAAAAATCGAAAAACGGCTCGATTCTGCTGCTCGTGCGGATTTTTGCATCGTCATTTATAACCCGATGAGCCACAAGCGAAAGGATTATCTTTTTAAAGCCTGCGCGGTTCTGCTCAAAACGCTTGGCGAAAACACGCCCTGTGGCTACGCGCGGAACATCGGACGAGAAGGCGAGAAGTGCGAAATTCTCACACTCAAAGAACTTGCGACCGCCGAACTTGACATGTTCACCACTGTTTTTGTCGGGAATAGCGAAACGAAGGTGATTGAAACACCGCAGGGGAAGAAACTCGTCACCCTGCGCGGGTATGCGTTTGAAAAATCAGTGTAGAACCAAAGTTCTATAGAAGAAATCCCTCATTTTGAGTTATTATGTTTTTAACGCAAGGCAAAGATGTCCGTTTTGGATGTCTTTGCCTTTTTTTATGCATTTTTGCGATGCGAGGAGAATTGAATGAGGCTGACTCCACGGGAAACAGAAAAATTGCTTTTGAGTTACGCGGGGCTTGTTGCTCGGGCGCGGAAAGAGCGGGGGCTTCGGCTCAATTATGTCGAGGCGGTGGCGTATATTTCTTCTGAGCTTTTGGAAGCGGCTCGTGACGGAAAAACGGTGACGGAACTCATGCGCGACGGCACGAAAATCCTCACAGTCAACGATGTCATGGACGGAGTGAGCGATATGGTTCACGAAGTTCAGGTTGAGGCGACTTTTCCCGACGGAACAAAGCTTGTCACCGTCCACAACCCGATTAGAGAAGTCGAATCTGTGTGAAAATTCATACATCTTAACGAGGTTTTTATGAAAATCGGTGAAATTATTTCGTGCAATTCGGAAATCGAGCTTAATGCGGGGCGGGAAACAAAATCAATGCAAGTCTCAAACACGGGTGATCGTCCTGTCCAAGTCGGCTCGCATTTTCATTTTTTTGAAGTGAACAAGGCTCTTTCTTTTGACAGAAAATCGGCGTTCGGATTCAGGCTTGATATTCCTTCGGGAATGAGCGTTCGCTTTGAGCCGGGCGAGACAAAAACCGTGCAGCTCTGCTCATTCGGCGGAAAGTCTGAAATCTACGGACTTAACAATCTCACAAACGGAAAGGTGAAATAAAATGAGCTATAAAATCGACGGAAAAAAATATGCGATGATGTACGGTCCTACAACGGGCGACAAAATCAGGCTTGCGGACACGAATCTTGTGATTCAGATTGAAAAAGACTTCACGCACTATGGCGACGAGGCGAAATTCGGCGGCGGAAAAACGCTTCGTGACGGCATGGGACAATCGGTGAACACGACGGGCGTAGGCGGAGACTTGGACTTGGTGATTACGAATTGCGTAATTCTTGATTATACAGGAATTTACAAAGCCGACATCGGAATCAAGGAAGGAAAAATCGCAGGAATCGGAAAGGCGGGAAACCCTGATACAATGGACAGCGTGACGGAGGGAATGACGGTGGGGGCTTCAACGGAAGCTCTCGCGGGCGAAGGACTTATCGTGACGGCGGGCGGAATCGACTCGCACATTCATTTTATTTCGCCAGAGCAAGTTGAAACGGCTCTCTGTTCCGGGGTGACGACGATGATTGGCGGTGGAACAGGTCCCGCTGATGGAACGAACGCAACCACTTGTACGCCAGGAAAATGGAATCTTGAAATGATGCTCAAAGCGGCGGAAGATTTTCCGATGAACATTGGCTATCTCGGTAAGGGAAACTGCTCGAACAAAACGGCTCAAAGCGAGCTTGTCGCGCAGATTAAGGCGGGCGCATGCGGTTTAAAAATCCACGAGGACTGGGGAACGACTCCCGCCGCGATTGATGCCGCCCTTACGATTGCCGACAAATACGATGTGCAGGTTTGCATTCACACGGACACGCTCAACGAGGCGGGCTGTGTGGAAGATACGCTTGCGGCAATCAATGGGCGCACGATTCACACATACCACACGGAAGGCGCGGGCGGCGGTCATGCACCCGACATTCTGAAAGTCGCCTCGTTTCCGAATGTGCTTCCCGCGTCCACGAATCCGACGATGCCGTTCACCGAAAACACGCTTGACGAGCATCTCGATATGCTCATGGTCTGCCATCATCTTGACAATAAAATTCCTGAAGATGTCGCCTTTGCCGATTCGCGTATTCGACCTGAGACCATTGCGGCGGAAGATGTGCTTCACGACATGGGCGCGCTGAGCATTATGTCAAGCGACAGTCAGGCAATGGGGCGCGTGGGTGAAGTGATTACGCGCACTTGGCAGACGGCGCACAAAATGAAGGAAGAGCGCGGTTCTTTGAGCGGAGAAAACGGCGGTAACGACAATTTCCGCGCAAAACGCTATGTCTCAAAATACACGATAAATCCCGCGATTGCGCACGGCATTTCCTCGTATGTTGGCTCGGTCGAAGTCGGAAAAATGGCTGACCTCGTGCTGTGGAATCCCGCGTTTTTTGGCGCGAAACCCGACATGGTGATAAAGGGCGGGGCAATCGTTCTTTCAAAAATGGGCGACTCGAACGCCTCGATTCCGACTTGCCAACCCGTGTACTATCGGAATATGTTCGCGTTCTACGGAAAGGCGAAATTCTTGACCTGTGCGACTTTTCTCTCTCAGGCGGCGATTGATGAAAAAATCCCCGAGAAACTTGACTTGCAAAAAATCTGCCTGCCGGTCAAAAACTGTCGGAATATCGGGAAAAAGGACTTGCCCTTTAACGACGCGCTCCCAAAAATCGAAGTTGACCCGGAGACTTACAAAGTGACAGCGGACGGCGAATTGATTGAAAGCAAGGCGGCTTCGTCACTTCCGCTTACGCAACGCTACTTTTTGTTCTGAAAAACCTGTCACCCCGAACTCGACCGCTTTCGTTGTCGCGGTCGCTTTGATTCGGGGTCTTTTAGGAGAAAACGATGCTGTGCGAGAAAATTCTTGGAAAAACGAGCGATGAGCACTTCAAAGGAAAAAAAATCGACTATGTTGATTTTGAATGGCATGAAACCTATTCAAAACGGCACAGAAAAACTTCGCGGCTCGGGCGTGACATTGCGATAAGCCTTGATGATTCGATTCTGAAAATCGGAATCAAACCCGGCGATGTGCTTGGTCTTGATTCTGACGGCACGGTGATTGCCTGTGATGTCCTTCCATGCGAGATTTTGAGCGTGCGCATAGGAAATCCCGTCTTTCGTACTACGGCAAAAATCGCGTATGAAATCGGGAACTGCCATGCCCCCTTGTTCTCAGGGAACTCTGATTCCGAGCTGATTACGATTTACACTGAGCCGGTGGAACGGCTTTTGAAAAATCTCTCGGGCTATGAACTTGAAATCGAGCGTCGGACGGAAAAACTCGATTTTTCACGGCAAATTTCTTCGGTTGTGGGGCATTCTCATCATCACGAAAACCACGAGCATCATGAACACTGAACAAACTGATTTTTTCACGCTTTTGCAAATCAACGACAGTGCTTTTCCGATTGGAAGCTACACGCTTTCCTGGGGGCTTGAGACTTTCGTTCAGCAGGGGGAAATCTGTGATTCGGTGAGCGCGGAAAATTTCCTTCGCTCGGACTTGAACTCGAATTTCCTCACGAACGAACTTCTTCCTGTTCGGCTCGCGTATGAATCAACGGAAAAAGGCGACTTTGGGCATTTACTAAAAATAGATGAAATCTACAACGCAAGCAAAACGGCAAAAGAAACGCGGGAGGGAAGCAAAAAAATCACGGCTCGCTTTCTAAAAACGGTCGGAGTTTGGGAAAATTTGCAAAATGCGCCTGTCATTCCGAATTCAACCAAGTACGATAACAAAAGTGCTTGGTTTCGGAATCTTTCCCATTTTCCCGTTCTGTATGGCGCGTACTGTGCGGAATCTGGTATTACAAAAAATCTTTGTTTGCAGGCGTTTTTATATAGTCAGATTTCCGCGCGCGTGACGACGATTGTAAAACTCGTGCCTTTGAGCCAGCTTGATGGTCAGAATATGCTTCATCGTCTCTTTGCGGAATTCCCGAGGATTCTTGAAGAAGCGGGTCGGCTTTCGGAATGCGATTTGTGCCGTTCCAGCCCGGCGAGCGAAATCCGTGCGATGCAACACGAATTTTTATATACGCGGCTCTACATGAGCTAAAATCCAATTTTTTATGGAGAAGAAAATGAAATTCACGAAAATCGGAGTGGCAGGACCGGTCGGTTCTGGAAAAACGGCTTTGGTCGAGGCTTTGACTCGGCGACTTGCAGAAAAATATGCAATCGGCGTGATTACGAACGACATTTACACAAAAGAAGACGCTGAATTTCTGACGGCTCACTCGGTGCTTCCCAAAGAGCGGATTTTGGGCGTGGAGACGGGCGGCTGTCCGCACACGGCAATCCGCGAGGACGCTTCGATGAATCTTGAAGCGGTGGAAGAGCTTCGCACCCGCTTTCCCGAGCTGGAGCTTGTGTTTATCGAAAGCGGGGGCGACAATCTTTCGGCGACATTCAGCCCCGAGCTTGTGGACGCAACGATTTTCGTTATTGATGTTGCGGAAGGCGACAAAATTCCACGGAAAGGAGGTCCCGGCATTATGCGGAGCAATCTGCTCGTCATCAATAAAATCGATTTGGCTCCGTTTGTCGGCGCGAACCTTGAAGTGATGGCGCGGGATTCTGAAAAAATGCGCGGAAAAAAGCCCTTTGTGTTCACGAATATCCGCACAGGTGAGGGGATTGACGAAGTGATTGCTTTTTTGGAACATGATGTGTTTTTTTCGGACATGCAATGAACAAATTCGGGAAAATTTCACAACTTGAAATTACGGCGGCAGTCTCACAGAGCGGAAAAACCTTTATCCAAGACAGTTTTTTTACTTCTCCGCTGAAAATCATGAAGCCATTCGCGAATGATGATGGAAGCGTGACGATTTACCAGCAGAGTTCTTCGGCGGGTCTTTTGGCAGGAGACGAGCAAGAACATTCGTTTATAGTGAAAAAGGGTACAAAAGTCGAAATCGTGAGCCAGTCCTACGAAAAAATCTTTAAAATGGCAGAAGGCGAGCAAGCAAAAAGAAAAATCATCGCGCAGGTCGAAGAAAATGCCGCGTTGATTTACGCGCCGCTTCCGTGCATTCCCTTTTCTGAAAGCAGTTTTTCTTCACGGACGGAAATTTTTCTTAAAAACGAAACTTCCCGCTTGGTATACCAAGACATTCTCTGTGCAGGGCGAGTCGCGCATGGCGAAGCCTTTGACTATCATTCCTACCATAATCTGATTCATATTTATAGGAAAGAAAAACTCATTTTTCGCGACAACGCATATTTTGAAGGAAGTGACGGCGGAAAAAATCCCGAAAAAGAGGAATTCTTGCGCTCGCCGTCAGTGTTCGGCTCGTTCACCCACTCAGGGATGCTGCTTCTCTTCGGGTTTGGAAAAACTCTTTCTGAAATCCGTGGAATACTCGGCCTCGAAGAAAAACTCTTGTACATGGAGCAAAAAAATGCGGGAAAAACACGGCTTCTCATCGAGGCAAACGAAACTGATTCAAGCGACATCGTAGTGCGTGCGCTCGCTCTGAGTGCGGAAGCGATAGAAAATGAGTTCAAAAAAATAAAATCTGTGGTATAATAACCATAAGGAGCGTTCCATGAGTGAGAGCCAGCAGATTTTGTTTATGCAGATTCGGATTTTACGCATGACGGCAGAAAAATGTTCGCTTTCTTTGAAACAGGCGGCGGAGATTTTCGGGCAGTATGGTGTGCTTGCCTTTATCCGCGAGGGCTTCGGAATTTTTCATGTGGAAGGCGACGAAGCGGTTTTTGAGGATGTGAAGTCGTTTTTGCGTTCAAAAGGGGCGTCGGTATGAAAAAGCTGGAAGAAGGAATGGTTCTTTATCACGGGAGCTACTGTGTTGTGGAAAATCCGGATTTGAAAAAGTGCGCTTTGTACAAAGATTTCGGACAGGGCTTTTATCTTACGACTTCAAAGGAACAGGCTAAATCGTTCGCAAAAATCTCTGCGAGCAAGGCTAAGGCAAAGGGCACGATTTCACATTCTGAAAAGTTCGCGTATATCTCTTTTTTCAAGGTGGCGGGGCTGGAGAGTTTGAGGACTTTCGATTTTGAGACCGCCGATGTGGACTGGCTTCACTGCATTGTTTCACACAGGCGGAGCGGTGCATTTCCTGAGATTCGGGCTTCCATGCAGGAGTACGATGTCATTTCGGGAAAGATTGCGAATGATGACACCAACGCGACGATTCTTGCCTATATGGGAAATGTGTTTGGTGCGATGGGAAGCGAGCAGGCGGATAAGATGTGCATCAGTCTTTTGCTCCCAGAGCGGCTGAAAGACCAATTTTGCTTTAGAAGCGATAAGGCAATTTCGGTTTTAAGATTCTTGAAAAGCGAGAAAGTTGCATTGGAGTAGTGTATGAGCGATAAACCGAGTGACAAGACCTTGTTTGCGATGGACTTGACGGCGATGATGGCTGTCGAGCAGATTTCAACGGAGACCAACGAACCGCAGGAAAAAGTCCTGCTTGATTTTATGGAATCCAATACCGCAAAAATGCTTTATGACGATTCCACAAAATTATGGTGGGACGGACCTTCGGCAACGGCGGAAGAGTTTAAAATGAATATAAAATAACTTAAAGACCGCACTGACACCATGAAGGAGGTCTCTGGAGTCAGTGCGGAAGAATATTTTCTTTTTTATCCAATCGACATTTTTGCTTGAATCGTGCTGGCGTTGGCTTCGACGGAGAGTCCGCTTAAGGTGATTTCGCCTTTGTCCATCACATAGTAGCGCTTGCTTACCGAAAGCACGAAGTCCAAATATTGCTCCACGATAAGAACCGTAATTCCCAGTTCCTTGTTCACGCGCTGAATCGCCGTCGCAATATCTTCAATTATCGAGGGCTGTATTCCTTCGGTCGGCTCGTCGAGAATCAGAATTTTCGGGTGGGAAACCAAAGCACGGGCAATCGCAAGCTGCTGTTGCTGCCCGCCGCTTAAATTTCCGCCCTTGCGCTTCAAAAAAGTCTTGATTATCGGGAACAGCTCAAAAATCTCTTCCCCGATAGTGCCTTTTCCGCCGTTGACTTCAAGCCCCAGTTCCAGATTTTCTTCGACGGTGAGCTGCGGAAAAATTTCCCGTCCTTGCGGCACATAGCCGATTCCGAGGGCTGCGCGTTCATAAGTCTTTTTGCTGATAATCTCTTCGCCCGAAAGCTCAATGCTTCCGACAGGCGTTTTTACCGTTCCCATGATGCTTTTGAGCGTGGTGCTTTTTCCGACTCCGTTCCGCCCCACAAGGCAGACGATTTCGCCGTCGGGAACGCTCATCGAAAGGCTCGGGATTATGATACTTTCTCCGTAGCACGCAGTTAGATTTTTGATTTCAAGCATGGTTCACCTCACCGCTTTTGTGGAATTTCCCGCGACCGAGATACACGGCTTTCACTTTTTCGTCCGAAAGAACCGAATCAGCCGTGCCTTCCACGAGAATTTTTCCTTCGTGCATGACCGTCACCGTGTCTGCGACCGAACGAACGAATTCCATGTCATGCTCAACGACCACGACCGCATATTGCTTGGCGATTTTTCTGATTATGTCGCCCGTTTTTTCTGTTTCCGCCTTTCCCATGCCCGCGACCGGCTCATCAAGAAGAAGGACTGCCGGCTCCTGAACGAGGAGCATTCCGATTTCAAGCCACTGTTTTTGCCCGTGCGAAAGCGAAGAAGCAAGCTCGTCTTTTTTTTCGGAAAGCGCGATGAATTCGAGAATCGTTTCGATTCGTGCTTTTTGCGTTTCGGAGATTTTGAAGAACAGGGAAGAAATCACATTTTTCTGACCTTTGAGCGAAATTTCCATGTTTTCCCAAACGGAAAGGCTCGTAAAAACCGACGGAGCCTGAAATTTCCGCCCGATTCCTTCGTTCACGATGTCCGCCTCACGCATTTTTGTCAAATCCATGTTCGTGTATTTTCGTAAGCCCACATCGATTCCGCCGTGGTAGATGATTTTCCCCGCAGAGGGTCGCGTTTTTCCGCAGATGATGTCGAGCAGCGTTGTCTTTCCCGCGCCGTTCGGACCGATGAAAAAATGCACTTTGTTCGGCATGATTTTTGTCGTCACATCGCTCAGAGCCTTAAAGCCGTCAAAAGTGACGGAGATGTCAGAAATCTCGATGACCGGTGTAATCTTTGCCTTTACTTGCTCGATGCCCATAAAATCCTCCTGTCATTATTGGGTTAGACCCGATAATCGTTTCCTTCCGGCAAAATCTTTCAAATCTGTGAAAACTCCCGTAAGTCCGCGCGGAAGGAACAACACGACGAGCACGAAAATCGCCCCGATAAAATACGACCAGATTTCAGGGAAACTTTCGCTTATCAGCGTTTTCGTGATGTTGACCAAGAATGCGCCGATGACAGCACCGATTAAGTTTCCCCGACCGCCCACGGCGACCCAGATTGCCATGTCTATTGAATTTGAAATGCTCATTTCTGAAGGCGAGATGATTCCCGAGAACGGAACGAAAAGTGCGCCCGCGATTCCCGAAAAGACCGCACTCAGACAATAGACAAAAGTTTTGTAGTTCGCCACCTGATAGCCCGAAAAGCGCGTTCTGTTTTCGCCGTCACGGATTGCCACGAGGACTTTTCCGCATCGAGTGTGCAGGACGAGCGAAAAAAGCGCGTAAGTGAGAATCAGGACGATGAGCGCGACATAATACCAGAGATATTTCGTTTTCATGCTCGCAATCGGAAGCCCGAAAATCGTTGAAAAATCGGTGATGCCGTTCGTGCCGCCCGTGTACTGCTGCAAGCCGATGAAAAGCGTGACGAAGACAAGCGCGAGTGCCTGCGAGAGAATCGAAAAATACACGCCTTTGATTCTGTTCGTGAAAGTGAGAAGACCGAGCGCAAAGGCGAGCAAAGATGGAACCGCGAGAATCATGAAAAAGGCGGTGGGAGCGGTTTTATAAAAATCCCAGAACCAGGGAAGCGTCGTGCGCCCGCTCCAGTTCATGAAGTCGGGGAGGGAAGCACCGCTTGCGAGGAGCTTTAAGTACATGCCGATTCCATAGCCGCCAAGCCCGAAGAAAACACCGTGCCCGAGACTCAAAATTCCCGTGTAGCCCCAGATTAAGTCGAGTGAGAGCGCGACAATCGCGTAGGTGATGAATTTTCCGACGAGCGTAACGCGGAACGGAGAGAGAAAAAGCGGCAGAAGCGCGATGATGAAAACTGTGAGCGCAAATGCGATATTCTTCCGCTTTTCGTTCAAGGCAGAGCCGAGCGATTCGCCAGTTCCTTCGTCGAGCGAGCGGGTGTGAATCGTGAACAAGCCCTGCGGCTTTTTTTGAAGGAACATAATCACAAGGAAGAGGACGAGTGCCTTTGCGATGTTCGCCGATGTGCCGAACTGAATCGCCGCGTTGCTCATTCCAATTAAAAGCGCGCCCGCAATCGACCCCGCGAGCCGTCCGACACCGCCCAGCACGACGACCATAAAAGTGTCAACGATGTAGTTCTGCCCGAGCGTTGAGCCGACCGAGCCGAGCAGGCACAAGGCACAGCCCGCGATTCCGGCAAGACCTGAGCCGATGGCAAAAGTGAACGAGTCAATCTTGTTCGTGCGGATTCCGAGGCACTGCGCCATAGAGCGGTTCTGCATGGTTGCCCGCACTTTTTTGCCGTAGGGTGTCCGGTACATCAAAATGTACATAAAGGCGAGGCAGAGCGCGACAAGCACGATGATGAAAATGCGCTTGTAAGTCATGACGACACCCGCAATCTCAAGGTTTCCGTTTAAGACTGACGGTGCGCTCACATTCACATTGGGTGCGCCGAATACGGAGCGGGCGAGTTGCTGCAAGAAAAGGCTCACACCCCAAGTCGCAAGGAGCGAGTCCGTTTCGCGGCCATAGAGCCGTTTGATGACAAGCCGCTCCAAAAGCGTTCCGAAAAGGGCCGCCACGCAGAACGAAAGCACAATCGCGATTGGATAATACAGGTCAAAGGCGGCTTTCGGAAGAAATCGGATAAAAAAGTTCTGCACAAGGTAAGTCGTGTACGCGCCAATCATGATGAACTCGCCGTGAGCCATATTGATGACGCGCATCAGCCCGAAAGTAATCGAAAGCCCCAGCGAAGCCAAGAGAAGAATCGAGGAGAGGCTGATTCCGTTAAATAAAATAGTAAAAAATGTTTCCATAGAATTTTAGAAGTTAGAAGAGAGAAGTTAGGAGTGAGGAGTTATTTGTGATTTCTCAGCAAACTCCTAACTCCTAATTTCTGCGTTAAGGATTGTAGGGGCGGCGTAGCCGTTGCCTTTAGGCAATGGAGCGAAGCGCAACCCCGAAAAGCCTGACCGTCGTACCACGAAGCGTAGCGAAGTAGCGGCGGTAACGCCCTTAATTTTCAACTTTCAATTTTCCGTTTTCAATTTCCTTACAGTCCTTTTGCCCAGTCGTAGGTTGTGAGGTACGGGTCGGGCTTGACGGCTGTGCTCGTTGCCCATACTTCGTCAATCAGACCGCTCTTGTTGATTTTGCCGATTCGGACGGGCTTGTAAATGTGCTGGTTGTCGCCATCGAGCGTGACTTTTCCTTCGGGTGCGTCGAACGCGATTCCCTTTGCTGCCGCGCGGATTTTTTCGACATCAAAAGAACCTGCCTTTTCTGTCGCCATCGCCCACAAGTGAACTCCGATGTAGCCGGCTTCAATCGGGTCGTCGGTCACGCGCTTTTCACCGTAGGCTTTTTTGTACGCGGCAACGAACGCGTCATTTTCGCTCGTTTTTGTGGTCTGGTAGTAGTTCCATGCGACATAGTGACCTTCAAGGTTTTCGATTCCGACTCCGCCGACTTCCTCTTCCGCGATTGAGAACGACATGACGGGCACAACGCTTGCCGTGATTCCCGCATCGGTGAGCTGCTTGAAGAAAGCGACATTTGAGTCACCGTTGAGCGTGTTGATGATACAGTCGGGTTTTGCCGCCTGAATTTTGCTCACGATTGTCGCAAAGTCGGTGTGTCCCATTGGGGTGTATTCTTCGCCCGCAACTGAGCCGCCGATATTTGCGAGCTGTGCCTTGATGATTTTGTTCGCCGTGCGCGGAAACACATAGTCGCTTCCCACAAGGAACATGTTCTTTCCGAAAGTGCTTGCGCAGAATTCAACCGCGGGAACTGCCTGCTGGTTCGGAGCCGCGCCCATGTACATGATGTTCGGGCTTGCTTCCATGCCCTCGTACTGAACGGGATACCAGAGAAGCGCTCCTGTCTCCTCAACGACCGGCTTGACCGCTTTTCGCGATGCGCTCGTCCAGCACCCGAAAATCGTGGCAACCTTGTCATTCTGAATGAGCTTTCTTGCCCGCTCGGCGAAAATCTGCGGTTCGCTCGCGCCGTCTTCCTGCACGACTTCAATCTGCTTTCCGAGAACGCCGCCCGCCGCATTGATTTCGTTGATTGCGAGAAGTTCCGCATCCCGTACCGAGGTCTCGGAGATTGCCATTGTGCCTGAAAGCGAATGCAAGATTCCGACTTTTACGGTCTTTGATTCTACCTTTTTTGAGCAGCCGAAAAATCCCGTCGCCGTAACGGCAAGAACAGCCGCGATTGTACATTTCAGTGTTTTTTTCATGATTAGCCTCCATTTTTTTTTCGCACACTTGTTTGCCGGCAAACAAGTGTGCGAAAAAACATATTGATTTATGCCCTACAGGATGTAGGGAAAAAGAAAAGAGAGAAAATTCTGTTTGCCTTTAGGTGAACAGAATTTTCTCGTAGGATTCAAAAATACACGGATGTATTTTTGAATCCAGAAACACCTTTGTCATTTTTTTGTTTTTTAATAATTAGCGTTTTGATTTTGACTTATGAAAGCAGGGCAAACGCTCCGTCAACGCCGAACATTACCGCCGCTCCAAGCGCGACATGCAGAATCGTTTTCGCTCTCCGCCGATGTTTCGTTTCTTCGGATTGCGTGTTTGAAGCGCGTTTTTTTGCGACAAGGCAGAGAATCGCCCACACAAGCGTAACGCAGAGTGCCATCGCCGTTCCCACGGTCGCCATTTCGTGCAGCATTTGAGCCGTGTCTTCCGGATTGTTCATTGCACTGAGGAAGGGCGGATAAAACACGATTTCGCCGTGATAGACATGCTCAACGCCGAGCAGAAACGATCCGCCGAAAAGCATTTTCTGTAAATCCCCGAGCCGAGTGCTAAGCCCATTCTTTTTGAGCAGTGGTTTCGCCGCCGTGAGCGCAACGCCTTCCGCCAGAGGAACTAAAAAACACGCCATAAATCGCCTCCAAACTTTTCAAACAAAAAAGGCCGCAAGTTTGTGTACCTGCGACCTCTTCGTCAAATCTTGATGAACTTATACTTCGTCTTAGAGCTTTAGTCAATAAATCCGAAAGGAACTTTAGTTCCATCGCCAAACGGGGAATTCTCCCGAAAACCGCTTCTCAAAATCCGAAAAATCAGTAAAATAGAACTAAATTATGAGCAAAGAAGCCTTTTCGTTTGTGCGGAAAGGCTCTTTTTTTGGCAATGGGGTCGTTTCAGAATTCTTGGAACGGCTTTTTTTATGTGCGACCGACTCTGCGCGGAATGGGGGAAGCTATGTGCGAAAAATCAGATTATTCAGATTCGTTGGATACTTTTGAAATCGTGGTGCAGAAAAATAATCAGGCAGAAATCGTAAAACTTTCCGATGATTCCGAGCTGGAGTCGTTTTCGGACGAGGACATTTGCACGCTTTCGGTTTTGAAGGAACGGCTTGAACTTCTCTTGCGCTCTCCAAAAGATTTGAATAAGACGGAATATGTCGCGGAGTGTCTTTCGGAAGCCGTCACTTCATTTTCTCTTTCCGAGCGCGAGGGCGCGGTTCTCCGACTGATTGCCGACGGTCGCTCGAACAACGACATTTCCGAGCAGATTCATGTGAGCCTTTCCACCGTGAAAAAGCATGTGTACAACATTTTCAACAAGGCGGGGGTAAATTCGCGCACACAGCTGCTGAACCTCGTGTTTGAGATGGGAAGATGAAAAGTGAGAAGGGAGAAGTTAGGAGTTAGGGTGGGGGAAGCGAGTTTTGCGAACATTCGATTTGTAATCGAACGCAAAACTCGTTAGCGAAGCGTCACTCCCCCTCGCTCCAACCGTCCGCTACGCTACCGTTTTCCGCTACCCCCTCTGCGGGCTCAAACGCCGCCCGCAACGCCTGCTGCACAATTTCCCAAAAATCTGCTATACTCACCCTATGCAGACCCGCCCGACCACAAAAGAACTCATCGCCGCGTCGTTTATGGAGCTTGCCGCGCAAAAGCCCGTCGACAAAATCACCGTGCGCGAGGTCGCCGCCAACTGCGCCATCACCACCGTCACCTTCTACAACCACTTCCGCGACAAATACGACCTGATTGTGTGGAGCTACGCGCAGAACACGCTCAAAATCATGCAAAAAATCGGCGCGGACGGCTACCGCTGGCAGGACGCGCTGTGGGACTGGGTGCGGTACTTTTCCGACGAGCGCGGCTTTCTTTTAAACGCGCTCCGCCACACGAGCGGACACGACTCCTTTCTGACCCACATGCAAAAAATCAACATCGACCTGCTCACCGCCGAAGTCAAAAAACGGCTCGGCGCAAAACCGTTTGTCCCCGGTCTTGAGGGCGCAATCCGCCTCTACTGCTACGGGCTTTCGTGCCTCTGCTTCGACTGGCTCACCGCTGAAACGCCCCTCCCTCCCGACGATTTCGCCAAAATCCTCTTCGACAGCCTGCCGCCACCGATTGCGGGGTGTTTGGGGTGAATGCAGGAGACCCAGTCTTGGCTCTACACACTATAATTTTTCTGTATTTTATGATATATTGTTGTTGGAGAACGCAATGCCGGACGAACTGTTTGAAAAGAAAGCCGAATTCATCTCGTGGTGCATAGAAGAATATGCGGCAAAAAACGACTTGAACGGGCGCGATGTGGCGAACGACTTTGCGCAGAAGAAAGTACTTGATTTTTTGGGCGAGCATTACGAGATTCTGCACACGCAGGGAAAGCCTTACATATTGGAGACAATCGCGGATTTCATCAGAACGAGGGCGGGCAAATGACAATCTTTTACGGCGGATTTTCCGAAGTTTCAGAACCAAAAATCTTAAACGCAACACATTCAATGGATTTTGGGACAGGTTTCTACACGACAACTGATTTTGACCAGGCAAAGAAATGGTCGCTTATAAAGAAAGACAGATTCAATTACGAGAGAGCAGTTGTATCAACTTTTGAAATGGACAACTTAATTTTCAAAACAACCGACTTGAAAAGCAAAGTGTTTCACCATGCGGACGAAGAATGGCTCGATTTTGTCATGTCGAACCGTCAAGACATTCATTTTACCTACGATTACGATGTCGTGATGGGCGCGGTTGCGAATGACAATGTGTATGAGAGCCTGAACTTGTATGAGGCGGGATTTTTGAGCAAGCGTGAACTGCTCGAAGAACTGATGACATGGAAATATGTAGACCAAATTTGCTTTCACACGGAAAAAGCGTTACACTATTTACGATTTTTAAAGTCGGAGGAGGTGTGACAAAAACACATCCGTGTATTTTTGTCACATCATAATTGCTTCGCAATTATGGATTTGCCGCATCCTTGCGGCACCGCTAACGCGGAGTTTTTAAGGAGGTTTTCAAATGACACGACCGCAAGTAACGCAGAAAAATGTCCATCTTTTCATTCCGCACAAAGTCGCAAAAATCTGCGGTGAACTGAACCGCTCCGAACACCTTTCGCTGAATGACAGCATTTTGAAACTGTACAACTCTCCCGCCTATGAAATTTTGAGCCGTGAATCTTCAAAACTATGGCAGGAAGGCTGGGTGTATATGTATCAGATGATTGAAAAGTAGAGAAAGTCTACGATTATAATTTTTTTTCTTTACACTTCACCCTAAAATGTAAACCCTCTTAACACCGCATCGAAACTGTAAATTGCTTTTGCGCCCTCCAATGTTAAAATCAGAGTATCGACACAACAGATTTTGGAGGAATTATGGCAGACAAGGCAAAAATCATCGAAGGATTGCAGATTATCGTGACGGACTTGGCGCAGCAGGCGGACAGCCATGCGATTCAGTCCCGCGTGTTCGCCTCTCAGGGCTTTGCGAAACTCGCGGAAAAGTACGCCGAGCATGCTACCGAGGAGCGCGGGTGGGTGGATAAATGCACCGACCGTATCATCGACTTGGGCGGCGAGGTGAAGTGCGGCGCAAAGAAGGAAACGCCCGTCTGCAAGAACCCGATTGACTGGCTCAAATACGACCTGCAGGTCTCGAAGGACGGCTTGGCGTGGCTCAAGACGCTCACCGAAGAAGCCCGCGATGACTACGCCACATTCGACATCCTCAAGGCGTATTATCTGGACGAGGAAGAGGACATGTTCTGGGGCGAGCAGCAGCTTGAGCTGATTGACTGCATCGGCGCACAGAACTGGATTCTGCGGCAGCTGTAAGGGGGAAACGATGGACGAAAAAGAGCAGATTCTGAAAGCGATGCGCGACGCGGGCGTTCCGCTCAACGCAGGCAAAATCGCCGAGCTGACGGGGCTTGACCGAAAAACAGTGGACAAGGCGATGGACGCGATGAAAAAGGACGGAAGCATAGTCTCGCCCGTGCGCTGCAAGTGGCAGCCGGCGTAAGGCATAGAATATATCGAGCGCACCGAACGGAAACGCGCGGTGCGCTTTTTTTGTTTGCGACTACTATTTTTATGTTATACTGTTCGCACAACGAGGTGAAAAATGAAAGACGGAAAGAATCCCGACCCGAATACAATCCACCCGATTGCGGGCTACGAAAACGAAATCTATGTGAAGCCAACGGTCACGAACCCGAACATCATCGTGGGCGAGTTCACCTACATTGCAGACAGCGACTTTGAAAGCCATGTTACGCACCTTTACGACTGGAACGGCGACAGGCTCATCGTCGGCAAGTTCTGCCAGATTGCGACGGGCGTAGAGTTCGTGATGAATGGAGCGAACCATCAGATGAACGCTGTGACGACATTTCCGTTCTACACGCTTGAAGGCTGGAATATGCAGCCGCCTGCCCGCGAGGATTTGCCGCTCAAGGGCGACACGGTAATCGGAAACGATGTGTGGATTGGTCAGAACGCAACGATTCTGCCCGGCGTTCACATCGGCGACGGTGCGATAATCGGAGCGAATGCCACGGTTGCAAGCGACATTCCGCCGTACACGGTTTCAGCAGGGAATCCCGCGCGGATAATCCGCAAACGCTTTGACGACGAACTGATTGACCTTTTGGAGCGATTCAAATGGTGGGATAAGCCGATTGAGGAAACCAACGCACTCATTCCGATTCTGACAAGCGGGGATTTGGAGAATGTAAGGACGGAGTTAAAAAAGCGGTTGATGTAACAGAAGCTCAAGAAAATTCACCCAAAAAACATAAGGAGAACACGGCATGAAATACGCCTACGCATCAAAGACAGGGCATGTTGAAAAAATCGTGCGGAAACTGGGCTTGGCGGATGCGCTCAGAATCACCGACGGCACGGAAACGATAGACGGCGAGTTCGTCATCTTCACCTACACCACGGGCAAGGGCAAAGTTCCCAAGCAGGTCGAGGCGTTTCTTTCGCACAACGCGGGCGTTCAGGCGGTGGTGGGGAGCGGAAGCCGTGCCAAGAGCCACGCGGACACCTTCAACTTCGCTGCGGACACCATCGGAACGCAGTACAATGTTCCCGTCCTCGCGCGGCTTGACGGCACAGGCACGGACGCGGAAATCGACTTGCTCAAAGATGCGATAGAAACATTGTAGGGGGAAGTCTCCCCCTCGCTCCAAAGCCTACGGCTTTTCCGCTACCCCTTCTCCTAAGGGGGCGGCAGCCCCCTTAAAATCCCCCGACATTCCGCAAATCTTTGCACATTTTCCCCGCAAATCAATTATTTTATGCTATACTATCCCTATCTCACAAACAGGAGGCGCACGAATGAACGCAACGGCACAAAAGACGGCGGCTTGGTATACGCGGATGCTCATGCCACTTGAAAGGAACATAAAACTCACCATCATCAGCAGACTTTCTGCCTCGCTCGTGGAAAACGAAGCCGCCAAGACCGACAGGAACTTTTTCAACGGGCTGACGGGCGCATGGGATGACGGCGTTTCTCCCGAAGATGAAGCAGCCTCTATCCGCTCCGCGCGGACTCAAGGTGCAACCCGCGTTCTGGAGGACTTTTAGCGTGGCGGCACAATATTTACTCGACACAAACATCTGTATTTCACTGCTTAAAAACAAGTACGGCATCCGCGAAAAGGTCATAGCCGCAGAGCCGAGAAACTGCTTCATCTCCGAGATTACGATTGCGGAACTCTACTACGGCGCGGCAAAGGGCGAGCGCAAGGCGGAACGGGCAAAAGATGTGGAATTCATCGCGAGCAAATTCGAAGTTCTGCCGATTTTTCCCGCGTTGGAGCTGTTCGGAAATCTCAAAGCGGAGCTTGAAACGGACGGCAACCGCATTGACGACTTTGACATACTCATCGGATCGACCGCCCTTGTGAACAATCTGGTCATGGTGACCGACAACGAAAAGCATCTCTCGCGGCTCCCAAACATCACGATAGAAAACTGGAAGCAGGCATGAAGAACGGGAATTGAGACATCACCAAGAGCAAGAAATAGCCGTTTTCCCGCACAAAATCCCAAAAATATTCCTAAAATTTCCCCCACAAAATCCGCAAAGTGTGCTATACTCTTTGTATGCGGAGTACAATCAGCGAAAAAAGTGCATATTTTTTCTCAAAACCTCTTGACACGGATAGTGCC